>JBHLRO010000083.1:0-2522 GCA_048882505.1 Candidatus Thorarchaeota archaeon | reverse complement strand
TAAATCGTACTCACTCTCCCATGGGATTCAATGTGGGACTTAATCTGGGTGATGCAGCCGGCGGGAGTATTAGACACGTACATTGGCATGTTGTCCCACGCTACAGAGGTGATCTGAATTTTATGGATATCCTCAGGACAAGAACGTTGATCGAGACTCTAGATGAGACCCTCGCAAAATTACAAAAACACAGCCTGTTACTCGCGGGATCCCCCTAGTCTATATTTAAAAAAAATGTTACCTCCAAATTTCTTTGGCACTCTGTCAACTATAATCTTGATGACAAGGAGAAAAGACTGGGTACCTTGAAAGGCCAGTTATGATTTGTTGGTTTATTGAAATAGTTTAAATATTCAATAATTGAGGGCAAGATAGGGCTTTTCGGGCTATTCATTTGGGGCCCCTTATATAGAACCCAACCATCATCTTCCTAGTGTAGAGCATTTTGAATATTTCCATCTGCTCCATTAGGTGCGAGGAAACCAAAATCCCTATATCACCGTTCACATAAGATTCTATGGAGGAATCGCTAGAAATGAAACTGATTCAAAATATCCCAAAAAAACGGCGGGCTGTAAGCCCGATTCTAGCCGCAATACTCTTGATTGGGCTTGCTATTACAGCCGGCGCGGTCTTATTCGTCGTTGTTCTCCCGTTGATAACGGCTCCTGGAAGTGGACTTGTTTTTGATTCAAGTACAACTGAGCTTACAGCCAATTCGGTTCACATTGTGCTCAGAAACGAAGGATCCGAAATAGTAACAGTCACAAACATTAGTGTGAAAAGCAGTACATATACTGCCGTCATTAATACTACATTCAACTCCTTTTCAATCGGTGTAGGACAGGGGGCTATCAAAGACTACACTTTCGCAACGGGCCTTTCGCCAGGGCTTTACACCATAGAAGCGACCTACTATATTGGAACAGATACGACAAATACAGGAACCGCAACTCTAAAAACGAACATCTGAATAGGAAAATAAGCTATATTATGTTTCCTATTTTTATTTATTTCATTCCAGACTCTCACGATCGGTCGAAAGAATATATTACCGGTCCGGTATAATGTACGCACATGTCCCTATTTGAACTGGACATTGGCCGCTCGACTCCTCACATACTTATTAAAGACCATTTTTCCATCAGTTAGGACGCTACGTAAATTTCTAGCAAATTCAAACCAATATTTGATGAGCTGTTGTCGTTCTTGCCGAGTTTTGACCATTTCAGGGGAAAGGAAAAACGAGATCTCAAAACCTTCTTCTGGATTTTTCATTACCGTGAGGTGACGATCAGAATTGCGAGCAAGCTCCGTCCGTATGCGGTCGAAAATAAACTGCTCAACAGGGTCGTTAATCGCGATTTTCAAGGATACAACCGCAGAATTGCCGTGGCGAATTACTTCCCCATTTTCAAAAGGGATAACCTCCCGTGGTACCCCCTTGCAACACTCATCATCTGGTTCCATAACGCAGATTGGTTCTCTTCCCCCACTTTTACAATCTAGTGGTTCTAAAATCAAATCCGTTTCTGACAATGGCAACTAATGCTCACCCAATATGTTCGCAACTTAAAATTGGGGAATTGCCTCTCTCTATTTACAGCTTGCCAATGGATCGGACAAGAAATAGAACCTCATATTAATCGTGAAAGGCCCATTACGTTGAAATCTTAGAAGAAATCCTCATACCAATACCTTTTGTTCAAAAATCACGCAGATTGAGCATTTTCTTGCGTGTGGAGGTAATGAGATAGTGCATCAAACCGAGTTTCACGCTTGGATCTGTTATCAGAACTAATATTGCACTTTCGACCTTAGAAAGTAATCCTAGACCTTGAGGTGTCTGAACATGGATGAAATCGATTTCTGTACCGAGATTAAGTTGGATACAAGCGCTAGAAAACGTACTAAATATTCCCGCAACCATAGCTGAAGCCAAAGTTTCCACCTCATCGCTTATGGGTTTTGTTTTGGCACATAAAATGGGAAATCCTTCTTCACTTACCAAAAGAGCCTTCCTCACTCCTTGGACGGCTCCGAGTCCGTCTAGGATACGTTGTACCCGGGTCATCGATGAATTTCCGTCCTCTGGTTCTCCAGCAAGTTGATCATAGAGCGCCAATACAATCACACAACGAACTAGGTAGGGTAATGGAATTGATTACCTCTCAACTAGTATTGATGGTAGTGGTATATAAAAACCAAAATTCCTGGAATCCATAAATCTCAAAATCATGGAATATCAACACACTAAAAAACCGAGAAAAGACCGTCACTCGTGGTAGGTCAGAGAATAATTTATTATTCGGTCATCATATCGGGCTATTAACCGAAGAGGTAACCCCAATGAGCGAAACGATACGTATGCAGCGCTGTAATCCCTGTCAAGTCGCGGTTATGCCCAGTGAACATGGAACCACGCGTTTTCCATGCCCGAACTGCGGGATGATTCCAATTATCCGGTGTGAACGCTGTCGTCAGCTGGGTAATCGGTATACGTGTCCGAATTGCGGGTTCAC
>JBHLRO010000082.1:0-2699 GCA_048882505.1 Candidatus Thorarchaeota archaeon | reverse complement strand
CGTTTTGACGACAATCATCTCCCTTATTACGTGCCGACCGTGGGTCTAGTAAATTGGCTTCGTAACCGCCTAGTGGGTCAAGAACTTTTTTCGCACGAGCTTTTTTATAACGACCAATGGTTATCATTTTCGACAGCCCACCAGAAGCATGTTCAGAATCTTTGTCAGTCTTTAACAGAGAGTTTGGATTATCAGGAGATGAATGCTAGATTAAAGTTTCTTTTCAGAACCTACCAACCCCTGATTTACCAACCCAAGCTTCTTAGTATCTGATTTGCATTTAAATCTTTATTTGGTATCATAATACTCACATTTTCAATATAATTCTCATCTGAGCAAGTATACTTCAGCCTTCCGTTTTGATTCAGGTTAATCCTTGAAGCTTATACGAGTTTGTCTTTTTCCACCTATATAAGCACGTTCAGAAAATTGCTACTGTACTGTGGCTGAACCATCCGTAACTTCAACATGCCCAAATCCTAGAAAAGTTGGTATTTGCGGGTGTTTCAGACGTTATAGAGAAATCTCACACGAAGTAGGATGGATGGATAAATGATTGAAAGTAATAAAAAAGAAAGAAGCAAGAATATTCAGAACTCGGTTCGGCCCATCTGGGTAGGATCATTACCTGGAGAAGAACCAGAGGACTCGGAATATTCTACCTGTTCAACAACGGAATTACTTACTGCATATACGGCAGAAGAGATTCCTAAGGAGCTCCGTAACCAGCGGCAACTTATCGAACTAGAACTGCTCCCTGAGCACCGCAATGTCATTCTCTCTCGTCACCCAGGCGGAGGTAAAACCCAGGTAGTCACCTTACATATTTTAAATCAGACTCGCCCTGACAATACGTTTGCACTCGCCTTTTATCATAGCCGCCTGGTCGGTGAGGAACTTCATGAGAAGTTTGGCCATTTTGCCAAGATATTGAAGGACAACCGACGGAGTGTGATCTACTACGGCGGCCAACATCCACAGAACCCTCTGATCCGTAAGGATACAAAGGACGGAAAGGACAACATTGCGTTACTCAGCATGTCTCCATACAAGTATTATGGTTCCCTTTCCAAGTTCTCAATAATGGGGGCCGAAAATCGCGAAAAACGTGTGAAAGAACTCCTTCACTCTTTTGAAGAATTAGGCGGAATTTTTTCCAGTGGCAATTTGGCCTGGGCGAAAAAACTAACTTCACCCTGGATTGTGTTCATCGACGAGATCGATTCGTTTCCTCTTCCTACCTTATTGTGCATGGCTATGGTAGTGCGGATGTTACGATGGAAAAATAATGAACTACAGGTCATTCTCTCCTCTGCTACGCTCGGAGATCCTGAGAAATTAGCCCAGCTCTTTTTTGGGGATGAAGAATATTGTCACATCGCGGGTAAGGGGCGGCGTGGACCCTCGACTATACAGGTCTATCTCGAAGAGGAACCTGGACACATATTAGAAGACCGAACGGAAGTAATCAAGAGCGATATCTCTGTAGAGCTCAAAAAACTTCGGCCTGGATCGACCTATCAACCATGGAAAAACCTAATCTTCATTAAAGACAAACGGTGGATAGATATCAGTAACATCACCAAAACTTTCGATAAGTACTTCGTCACCCTCCATGGCAACATGAAACCGAAACTCCTGGGTAAACACTTGAGAGACTTTCGTAACACTCCCTTGAAAATGTGTCTCGGGATGACCAATATTGGCCAGACCAGTCTCGATATTCCAAATGTGAATAAGGTGGTAATGTATGGCCTCCCCTCAGATCCTCGGGCCTATATCCAACAGCGAGCACGAGCCAACCGTGACCCAGCACAAGAAGGCCAAATTGAAATTATTTTACGTCAGAGAAATGCATTTGAAAAGGATCTTGCAACTCCTCACACTAGAGAGAAACTGGAGGCTTATATCACCCAGGAAACCGCCCCTCCTTTTAAAACACCCCGCTATTCTCCCATTAGTCTCAAATTTGCTTTAGTGATGGGGGTCATTATGGGATTCTGGGACGTCAAAAAACGACTCCATATGGAATTTGGAGCCTGTAAAGACCCCTACTTCGGACAGATCTTAAATGAGATGTGTTTAGAGTTATTAACAGAAGGGATCATCTGGCCTGAGCCCGATGATGACCTTATCCGTCCTACTCCCGCTATCAAGGAGTGGATGTACCGCTTTTACAAGCATTTCCACCGTGAGAGTTATTCTGTGGTAGAATCCCGCTCTGATTCCAAGGAAGAAGAGTTGGGAACCATTAGCGTTTCCTGGATTTTGCGGTATGCCCTCCCATCCCAGACGCTCCCGTTTATTCGCGATAATTACCGAGTGGACAAGATAGAACCCAGGAAGAACAAGGTCTATGTCAAACGTGAACCTCTTCAAGAATTGTACTATTATGAGAACGAGGTACGATCTGGCTATCTCATGGATCAACGGTTGGCCTATTGTTCCGAAACTGAGCTCTCCTTGGTTCAGGTAAACCATGTAGAGGTAGTGACACAGATTGACGACAGGACAGAGGATCTGCAGAAGGAGACCATCCCGTCTCCCCAGACTTTTTCGTATCAGGGCCTTTATCTGCCAAAGAAGATGACACTCGATGTGGTGAATACCCTCAACCACTTGCTTGACCAACTCAATCTTGACCCTAAATGGATCAAGCAAATACCGTACGATGATGTGTTCCAGAATACGAGCGGAAC
>JBHLRO010000081.1:1178-2713 GCA_048882505.1 Candidatus Thorarchaeota archaeon | reverse complement strand
AAACCGAATTGAGTCCATCTTCCCGATTTTTTCATTTTCCACACTCCAATAGACCAATTTTTCTTTTTAGGTCTGGTATTGATGATCATGGGTGGCTATCTGATCAATAAACATGCCCCGCTCGGGGGGCATAGGGCACGCGAAACGGGAGTCGCACGAATTTGTCCAATGTGTCAGTTTGAAAATTCAGGTACCAGCACACAGTGTAGCAAGTGTGGCGCGGTATTACAAGAGGATGAATCGCGTGAGGGCTGACCGTGTAGAAACGAGCGATCCAAGCGTCAGATAGGATTAGGATACAGAAACAATTAAGTACATTTGAAGATATAGAATTTCGTCAAATACCCTGGCCACAATGTTCGCAAAATTTGGCATGGGGGTCATTTGGGTGATTGCAATTCGGGCACCATTTCGTAGAAGAGGTTCTCTCAGCGGGATAAGAGGTAATCATGGGTGGGGATGCATCGAGACGTTGTTTGGTTGAACGTTTCCAAAATATGAATGCACTGATCCCGATTAAGATTAATACAATTAACCCTCCAACAAATAAAAGATCTAAATTTCCACCAGATTTGACTTCCATGAATATGTAAACGGATTTACTTGTAATAATTGAGTAAGTGTTATCTAACACAATATAGTATCGCCCCTTTGCACCTAGGGTAACATCGGTGGTAAAACTACCTATTTTTTGTCTACTTAGATAACCCGTGGCGGAACCTCCATCTTTCCAAGTATTATAATTTGCTTCGTCCATTACATACACATTTATGTCGTTTCCACTTCTTACCTCAATTTTTAATGTGATAACAACATTATCATAATTTACGTTGAAAGAATAGCCTCGATGTGTCCCTGCTGAGATTGTAATTGTTTCATCAATTTCTGCAGCATTTACAGGTAATATCGAACTGAAAAAAATCATTATTAGAGAAGTAGTCCAAAAAAATTGATGTTTTTTCCCCATAAGTGTAACCTCAAGAATATTTAAGGACACCTTCGCCTCTTAAAAAAAATTCCTAGTTCTACCAGGTAAAGAAGATAATAAGATTGCGAGGAGATGGTTTGACCTATAGACTCAAAGTCTTGTTATATCTACCAGGGTAATAACCTAATGCTCTTGGAAGATGAACCAGTCCAATCGTCAGATAGGATTAGGATATAAAAAAAGAACATTTGAGAGGATACAATGGGAAAGGAGCGGTCTGATGTCTGATTACGTTGTTATAGCGAGTATAGGATAGGAAAAGAAGGTGGGATTGTCAAAACCTAGTTCGCTGGCTTTGATGGGATTACTTCTCTTCGCGGCAGTCGGTTTAAGCCCAATCAGTGCTCGCCTCCTCTCTGGGATACCGGGTTCCACGTCCTCTCTCCCTATCTCCACACTTTCGATGAGTAATCGGCAGAAATCAAACGTTTTCGTGGATCGCTATATGAGTCTAATGAGAGTGTAATAAATGACTGGTGGTTTTTCCAAAGTTCGAGTAGAGAAAGTTATAAGGGAAGCGGGAGCACATAGAGTGTCTGCGGATGCC
>JBHLRO010000081.1:0-1168 GCA_048882505.1 Candidatus Thorarchaeota archaeon | reverse complement strand
ATGAAATTTTAAAGGATCATGGCATGGAAATTTCCAAATACGCAGTCGAGATTGCCCGTCACTCTGGTCGTAAACCCGTTACGGAATCTGATGTTAGACTAGCTTCTACTAAATAGAAACCAGTATTAGAAGTACAAAGGAGGGCTGATAATTAGTAAATCGTCATCTAGTCTAAACCCAATCCTTATTCTTGACATAGGAAAGATAATTGCTTTTGTTAGTAACGAAGAGACTAATAGTCATCATATAGTTTTGGCGGCATCTATTTATGATATTTTAGTAACAAATCGAAAGGAGGAAGCTGAAACCAAAACTGCTGCATTTCTCGCTGAAATTGATGGGATAGATGAGGTTTTAGAAATCCATAATGCACATACAAAACTCCTGATGTCTATGTATGAGAATTACCGCACAAACGAACCAGACACCCAATCCATAGCAGCCCAACCTCCCCCAGTAACGACAACAATTCCGATTCGTATTCATAGATCCAAAAGAGGAGAATATCTAAAATCAATCGGTCTAATAATTTCTCTCTGGTTATTGGCTAATGCTTTATTATGCTATGCCATCCTGAATTCTAGCTTTATAATCTTTCTAAATCTAATAATCACTGAAGCTGCGTCTATGTTTACATTATTCGGGCTAATTATCGCGATCTTTAAAGAAGAAAGGATATTGGTTAAAGAATTTATTTTAATTCTGTTAGGAAGATAAATTTGAAGGTTAATCAGCTGCTTAGTAAATGAGTGCAAAGATTCTTCAGCTAAACAGAGAACACTCGGTATCTCGTTGAAACGAGCGGTCGAATCGCCAGATAGCAGGAGGAGAGAAAAAAAGGACAACAGAAGTTAATGGGTAAGTAAGGAGCGGTCTGATGTCTGGATCCGCTGATTAAGAGTTGGTTGAGGACGGAGGAAAAGGTAGGATATGAGTGGGAACCGAAAAAGGCATCAAAGCGGACGAACAAGAGCGCTGGTTGGATTATTTTGATCTGTGGTAAGGGGGACGAGTGTTTAGAATTTTCAATTTGCAATTTAGATATATCCCCTTCTTATTCCGTATTTTCAGTTGACAAAAGACTCCTCTTTCAAGGATTAGACTCGATACTCTTAGATTCGATGGAGGATATGTAGTCTTCAAACGATTTAATAGATTTTGAAGTGTT
>JBHLRO010000080.1:0-2721 GCA_048882505.1 Candidatus Thorarchaeota archaeon | reverse complement strand
CGGAGCAGATTTGAACTGCCGACTTCTTGGGTGTAAGCCAAGTGTCATACCGGGCTAGACCACCGACCCATCAAATGCTAAATGGGATTGATATGGTTAAAGTAATTTTTCATCCATCTGCTTTGGATTATTACCCATTTATGAGCCCTTTAAACATCATTTTATAACCTGCTGCGAACGTCTCTTTCGTTGCGGGATATCAATGGGTACAAAAATCGGGCCATTAATCGTCAAAAGCCGAAATGAAATTAGCCTCACGGATTTATCTGGCAAGATAATAGGAGTAGATGCTTTTATCACGATCTATGCTTTTCTGGCACGGATTAGAAGCAGAGAAACAGGAGGAGGATATTTCACGGATCAGGAAGGAAATGTGACCTCGCATCTTATCGGATTATTTAATCGAATGACCAGTTTACTTGCCCACAATATCAGCCCTGTCTTTATTTTTGATGGTGAGCCGCCTCAATTCAAAGCTAAAGAGATTAAAAGCCGTCAGGAAAAGAAAGAACAAGCGGAGGAGAACAGGCAAGAAGCTTTGGCGAGAGGAGACCTAGAGTCAGCTATGAAATATGCCCAGGCAACTTCTAGAGTCACTTCGGACATAATTGAAGACGCTAAACGACTTCTGAAGTACTTGGGAATTCCATCAGTCCAGGCGGCTTCCGAGGCTGAAGCACAGGGAGTCATTATGATTCAACAGAATAAAATCTACGCTATGGCAACCCAGGATTATGATTCCTTTCTTTTTGGCGGGCCTCGAATTCTACGCAACCTCTCGGTCACTCAGAGAAGAAAACAGCCCAGCCAAGATAGATGGAGTGAATCACCGCCTGAACAAGTCCTTTTAAAAGATATTCTTCAGGAATTAGGATTAAATTCCCGAGACCAGCTCATCATGCTCGGACTTCTGATTGGAACTGATTATAATCCAGATGGCATTAAAGGGATAGGCCCAAAGACTGGATTGAAACTTGTCCAACAGTACAATACATTGCCAAGTCTTTTGAATCATCTTAAACTCAAATTTGATTTGAAGGAAGTTTTTCCGTATCCTCCCTCCACGTTATTCGAGTATTTCAGGTCACCAGAGGTTGATCTTACAACCCAAATAATGTTCCCAAAATTTGACAAATCGAAGGTCATAGAGTTTTTAGTTGAAGAACGGGATTTTAATCAAGATCGTGTTGAACGCCAACTAAATACTATGGTCAGGAAACGGCAGAGGTTGAAACTAGAGTCCGCCCGACAGTCTTTAGATCAGTTTTTTTAGCATACTGATCTTCCTTTTACTGCTGATGCTAAACTTATTGATCAAATCCCATGTTTACCTCTAAGCGGCACAAATGCTACGGAGGATAACGTCTGTTCTGTGGTTTCTGTTTCCGAAACCTTTCGAAAGCTCTTCATCTGTTGCCAAAATCCGGGAGCTCCAAGTGGCATAACTAACAAACCTCCAATACGCAGCTGGGATAACAACGGAGGTGGTACTCGTGGTCCAGCGGCGGTCAAAACAATTCGGTCATAGGGGGCTTTTTCAGGATACCCTAGGGTTCCATCCCCCTCTATTACTGTAACGAAGTCACTAAAACCAGCTTCTTCAAGATTACTTTTAGCGAAAGGAACTAAATCTGAAACAATTTCAATGGAATAGACATGTCCAGGATGAGGAAATTCAGGGGGAGCAACAACTGCTGCAATAAGTGCGGCTTGATATCCCGAACCCGCCCCCACCTCTAGTATTTTCAATCCTGGTTTTAAGTCAAGATATTCCAAAATCATTACAGTCATATGAGGAGCCGAAATGGTCTGCCCCGTTGACATCAAGGGGAGGGGTCTATCACTGTAAGCCCAAGGAATTTGGGATTCAGGAAGAAAAAGTTCTCTAGGAACCTTCAAAAATGCTGCCGCTGCCAATTCGCTTTGAACATACTTCGCTCTTTTATATCTGTCAAGTAATCGTTTTTTTTCCTCCACGAAGCGGTGCTTGGTCATGTGTGACATATCACACTACCTTTTTCAATTGATCAGGACGTCAACATTGACTTGGACGCGAGAAGGAGAAATATCCCGCGCTCCCATCCTTGAGTAAATTACTTTATAAGAGTTAATATGGGCTAATTTCCCTTTAAGCAGTGTTTTAATCCTTTCTTGGATGCCAGTTGTCCTAGGAAAAAACTGGTAAAATGTTATAATACCTCCCTTTCGTATTAGGTTTGTAGCCTGTTCAAGATATTCTTCAGAAGACTGTGGGAGATTTATAATCACGCGATCAAATTGTGAATTTCCCTTTAGGACTTGACCAGAGTCCCCTAGAATAGGATCAATGAATCCCTGAAGTTGATTACGAGCAATACTCCTTCTCAGAGCATCAATCGCCGCAGGATTGATATCAACAGCAACAACCTGACATTGCGATTTTTTGGCACAATGCAAGGCAAAGGGTCCGACACCGGTAAACATATCTAGGATTCGGCAATTCGGTTTGATATCACACGCAACTCGATGATGTTCCTCGGCCAGGCGAGGATTAAAATAGGCTTTATCCAGATCAAAGTATATCCAAAGTCCATATTCACGATGCCAACCTTGAGTCTGTTTAACACCTGCGAGATGCTCAATAGGATATTTTCTCTTAGTACCTCTAATAATATCTACTTTGTTGACCACAGAAGTGATCTTGGGATGCATTTTCAAAATTTCAATTCCCACCTGCCGTCG
>JBHLRO010000079.1:0-2798 GCA_048882505.1 Candidatus Thorarchaeota archaeon | reverse complement strand
CTCAACAGTTATTTCCTGCTATTGGGGATGTCCTGGCGTATAATAATTCGAATTTTCCCCTGAAATATGACCAGAAATGGGAAGTAGTCTCTAAAATCGATCATACTCACTGGAAATTGTTACTCAGTTATTTTGATGAAAACCTCATGCTTGAGATCCCTTTGGAGAATTTCACCCTAGATCTCTATACTCGTGAAATTTCGGGTATCGGGGGACTTTTCCAGTTTTGGGTAAATACGTCATCGTATGCAAACGGGTCAATGGTAGATATTTACCAAACGGGTGATATGCATGGAGAAATTATCAATGAGACTACCTATGAGTATTATAATCACACTGTAACCGTATGGATTGTGGAGACCCCCGAAGAAACACTCTACTACGAGAATAATTCGGGGGTTTTGTTTTTTCGAGATGTTAATGAAACCTTGAATCTTAACACAGTGAACGAGAGTGTGTTATTCACTAATATCTTGCCACTATCTCTTAATATTCATAATTTGGGCATGTTCTCTCCTCGACCCATTGCCCATGTTGGACAAGAAACACAGATTAAGGTCTTAGTCGGCAATACAGGTAGTTATCAAGAGGATGTTAGAATGGTGGTCAAAACCGATGCAAGTACATTATTCAACCAGACGTTTCTGGTTACCGAAAGCAATTGCACGGTCCATACCCTCTTATGGCAACCTACAGTGGAAGAGTTGACAAATCTCACCCTGGAAGTGACCAGTCTCTCAAGTGTGGAGAATTTTCTTCAAGATAATCTGATATCCCATCAGCTCAATATTTCCTGGCTCGTAAACTATTCACAATATTACGTACCTTTTCGATGGCAAGATGCGATAACAAATGGGGTGCCTTACAGCTTTACATCCGATGAGGACTATAAAGCAATCCCTCTCCCTTTCAATTTCACTTATTACGGCATCACCTTTAACCAGCTTTTTGTCACCAAATCCCCACGGGTGTTCTTTGACCGTCAAAGCATAAACAGTGTTCCCGAAGCCTATCCATCAGCCACCACATATTTTGACATCGCCCTGATGGAGAATGCCAGTTTTCGCGTGTTCACTGTTTATGTCTGGGAAATGTCAGACGCGATAGTGGTCGAATATGTCAATGTCAGTGAGGGAATTCGGAGTTTGAATGTAGGGACGTTGGAGTTAATTTTGTCCAAAAATGGGAGTATTTTTATCCAGTTTTTGAATCGGGATCCAATTGCGGAGGGGCTGACGGGGCTCAACTTCGGGCACAACTTGAGTTATTCCTCGCAGTTCGTTAATGAGTACAGTCTCACCACGAATTTTACCATCCATTTCACAACAGTTCAGGATTATGAATACCATAACGTGGCGATCACATCAACTATGCCGACTACGGGGGGAACAAACATTGAGGTTACTATCCCCATCACCTTTACAAATAAAGGAACCCGAAATGAATCATCTGTCCAATGGAACATTTATGTTAATCATACTCAGGTGTTTGGAGTGGATAATCCTTTAGGAGCGGATCTAAATACAACGATACTACGAACATATCAATGGATACCTTCCAAGTACGGCATGTACAATATAACCATAGTTGTCAGAGCAGTAATTGGTGAAATCATTCAGATTGACAACAAAGTTGAGACTATGGTCAGAATACTTGGGATAGAGATTATATCGCCATTATCCCAAGTAGGACTAAACGGGAGTCGGGTGGATGTGAGTTTTGAGACAGATGACCTAAACTCCATAGAGAGAATTGAGGTTCTTTTAGAGAATGACGAACTCATTCGGATAGATCAACTCTATGCGAAGATGTTCACCCTCCCCATGTTCGAGATAGGAACCCACACTCTGAACATCACCGTATCGTGGTTCGGAAACATTACCTCTAAGACCTTTCATAATGTATCCTATTCAGACGTGTGGACCACCACGGCCCTCCAACCTGGATACTCTGCAACTTGGCAGGTAAATAACTCGAAAAATGAGATACAGGAGGAAATTAAACTTATTTTCACTGGGATATCTTGGCCCAATGAAATCGATGTCATCTTCGATAAAACTGTGTACGTTTCAAGCACTCCTACCCTGGAAAACTATGCTGGGATTCTAAATATCGTGAATGGTTATCTAGCGATTAACGGGTCTTCTGGGTTATCCCCGAACTTCTTCTATTTGGCTTTCTATGGGATAAATGCGACGTTGACGGTGAATTCCTGGAATACCGTATTGAACTACTCAGGAAGAATCATTTGGAATGAGTACAATCTCTCGCTATATCGTGCGATGTATGGGGGGCAGGAAATGTTGGCGTATATTCATGACGAGACTGGATTGCTATTATATTACGCAAATCCACTGTCTGACCGCTATACGACTTTGCTCCAATCCAATTTTCTTCCGCCTCCCGAGATAGATCCACCAAAGATTCTCACGCGCCCCCACGATCTGGAAATTAGTGAACGGACTCAGGACGTTTCGATTACGTGGGAGGTATATGACCAGCATCCTGATTGGTTGGAGATCTTAGTCAATGGGGAATTGGTTGAAAATAGAAGCTGGAAGGCTACTAACTCGATATCCATCAGCATTGATACCGCAAACCTCGGAATATATAATTACACACTTCTCATCTATGATCTATACCACCATTATTCTATGGATTCGGTGTTTGTGGAGATTCTCAACATCCCTGATCCCCCCGCAGTGGTTCTCCTTGCCCCTCAAAGCGGTGAAATTTACAGTACCAGTCCCATTACCATTCGATGGCAAGCCTCCGATCCCGACCATGACGCCCTAAAA
>JBHLRO010000078.1:0-2989 GCA_048882505.1 Candidatus Thorarchaeota archaeon | reverse complement strand
CAAAATTCTATCAGGCGTCCTCTTCAGAAATGTTCGGGTCGTCTCCTCCGCCTCAAGACGAGAAAACACCGTTTCACCCGCGAAGCCCATATGCAGTTGCCAAAGTTTATGCCTATTGGATAACAGTCAATTATCGAGAAGCGTATGAGAAATTTTGCTCAAATGGCATTCTATTTAATCATGAATCTCCAAGACGTGGAGGAACATTTGTAACAAGGAAAGCTACCTCAGGCATAGCCCAGATCTTAAGCAAAAAAAGGGAAACAATTTACTTTGGAAATTTAGACTCTAAGAGAGATTGGGGTTTTGCTCCTGAATATATTGAAATCATGTGGAAGATGCTTCAAGAAGAAGAACCAGGTGACTTTGTTTTGGGAACAGGGGTATCCCATTCTGTGAAAGAGTTTTTAGAAAGGGCTTTCCAATATGCAGGCCTGGATTGGAAAGACCACGTAAAAATAGATGCCCGTTATTTTCGTCCCGCAGATGTGGATCATCTCCGGGCAGATCCTAGGAAAGCAAAGAAAACTTTTGATTGGAAACCCAGGGTATCCTTTGATGAGCTAATAAAAATCATGGTAGATTGCGACCTTAGATTGGCAGGTCTGGATCCTATTGGAGAGGGACTAGATTTGCTTGAGGATAAAGGATTTACATGGACAAATCACGAGTTAACTAATGGGGCGACCTGATTGTTAGGTGAATAACTTGATTCCAAAAGACAGTACCATTTATGTTGCAGGGCATAGAGGATTAGTTGGTTCATCAATCATGAGGGAACTGAAAAAGCGAGGATTCGAAAAACTGTTAGTGAGGACACGACGCGAGTTAGATCTTCGACATCCTCACCAAGTCCAGAAATGGTTTGAATCACATTCTATTGACTACGTTATCAACGCAGCTGCAAAGGCAGGTGGGATTCTAGCAAATGATACTTATCCTGCAACATTTATTTATGATAATCTCATGATCCAGACGAATTTAATTCATTTTGCACAGAAGTTTAAGGTAAAGAAATTTGTTTTTTTGGGTAGTTCTTGTATCTATCCAAAACTAGCGCCTCAACCAATCAAAGAGGAGTATTTGCTTACAGGAAAGTTAGAAAAGACGAATAAAGCATACGCAGTGGCAAAAATCGCAGGTATAGCTACTTGCCAGGCCTACCACAGACAGTATGGATTTAATGCGGTTTCCCTTATGCCAACAAACATATACGGCCCAAATGACAACTTCGATCTAGAATCCTCCCATGTTATACCTGCACTCATAAGAAAGTTCTATGACGCTAAAACCAAAAACACCCCATCTGTAACTATCTGGGGAACAGGAGCTCCTAAAAGGGAATTTTTATATGTAGACGACCTAGCTAGGGCCACTGTGTTTTTACTTGAAACATACGATGACCCTGATATTATAAATGTTGGTACAGGAAAGGATATCTCTATAAAAGAGCTTGCTCTCCTCATTAAAGCGGTCGTGGATTATGACGGGGAGATTACCTATGATACCAATAAACCTGATGGTACTCCTAGAAAACTACTTGATACAAGTAAAATTACAAATTTAGGATGGAAACCAAAGTACAGTCTTAAAAAGGGTTTACGAATGACGTTTGAATGGTTTGAAAATCACTATTCATCTTTCATTAGTCAATGAAAGGTTATTTTGGGTTTTTTCTGATGATCTCTGTAGTTATCCCAATGTTTAACGAAGAGGAGAATGTCTCCAAACTCCTCACCTCGATATATGACGTTATGAACGGATTAGGAGAAGATTTCGAACTCATCGTGGTGGACGATGGGTCAACTGATTCTACGCTTAATAATTTGAAACACGAAAAAAAAAATCCGGATTTGGGTAATTTACGGATTTTAGAACTAAGAACTAATTTTGGTCAAACGCCAGCTCTGCTCGCTGGCTTTTCACGGGCGAGGGGAGATATCATTGTGTCTATGGACGGAGATCTACAAAACGATCCAAATGATATCCCAGGACTCTTGAAAAAACTAGATGAAGGTTATGATGTTGTTTGTGGATGGAGAAAACATAGGAAGGATTCGATTTTCAAAAGAATACCATCCAGGATATCAAATTACCTGAACCACCGTTTGAATGGTATAAACATCCATGACTCTGGTTGCACAATCCGAGCCTATACTTCTGAAGCAGCAAAAGATCTTAAGATAACCGGAGAAGGGCATCGCTATATCCCTGCCATTTTATCGTATCATGGCTATAAGGTAACTGAAATACCCGTTAATCACCGTATTCGGTACGCAGGAAAATCAAAATATGGACCTGGAAGATTAATTAGGGGTTTTATGGATTTAATCTCATTGAGGATTTTCTACGGCTATAGAAGTAGACCCTTCCTTCTCTTCGGAATAATTGGTATCCCAATGTTTATCACTGGATTTATCCTTAGCGTATATATGATTTATGAAAGACTGTATTTGAGCGGATCCCTAAGCGATAGACCTGCGTTCTTTATTTCAGTAATGATGTGTATTGCTGCGCTACAGATCCTCTTAACCGGATTTATAGCTGAGCTCTTTACAAGATCAGCAATCGACCCTCAAGACACGTATAAAGTCCGAAAAGAGCACTAGCTCACCATATTGGGATATGATACACATTAAATTAAACCTAATAAGTTTTAAAGTCATCTTATTTGCTCGAAACAATGGTTAGGCTAGATACATCCTTGTATTTCGAGTTGTTTCGAAAATCTCCATGCACGCGAAATTCATTTTCCTTGTATTCTTTAGTTAAAACCTCATTAATGATAAATTCGTTCATCGGAAAAATGCCAGAGAAAATACTCTTATAATCCCAATATCTTAATCTATTGAGATTACTGGGCGGATTGTATTTTGACCATTCTCGCTCAGAAAAATTCAGCATGGCAAAGGGATATTTAAAAAAGTGGTCTCTTAGATCAACGATATGGATAGACACTCCAGTGGCTTTTAATATCTGGTAACTTGCC
>JBHLRO010000077.1:0-3202 GCA_048882505.1 Candidatus Thorarchaeota archaeon | reverse complement strand
ACTGAAAGTAAGTTGGTTGGCCATTTTGAGCCACCACTGGTTGTGGAGAAAGGATGGGTCTGGGACAGCTTTGTTCCCGGACCTCTTACCTTGGCCATGAAGAATGGGTCGATCCTATTTATTAACGAAGCCAATCGACTCATTGAAGGAACTCAAAACGTCCTCCTTCCCTCTATGGACGAGGGCATCCTTATTTTGCCAAAGTTGGGAGTCATTAACGCGATGGATGGGTTCCTAGTCGTGGCCACCCAAAATCCCGAGTCCTACATTGGAACAACGGTCCTTTCTGAGGCACTGAAGGATCGATTCGTATGGATCAAGCTGGAACATCAGAGTTACGAGGATGAGCTAGAAATAGTGCGTCAAAAGGCCGAGCTTGCCGCGGAAGACATTCTAATTGCCGAAACCGCGACCAAAATTATGCGGGCAACTCGAAACCACTCGGATATCCGTCGGGGATCCTCTATACGTGGTGCAATAGATCTTGCCAAAATTCTAAATCTAATTAAGAGCATGACTCTGGAAACGGTTTCTGAAATGGCTATCATGACTTTGGCTACCAAAATTGAACTGGAAGACGGTGTGGAAAGGCCCATTGAGGATGTAATTTACGAGATCGTTGAAGCAATTCTTTCAGGAGAAGAAGATCGTTTTTTAGTGTAAAATCCCGGGAATCATACCGGGAATTAAAGAAGAACATTCGTCTGTTTGGTCGACTCAACTTGGAGGACCTGGCCGAAGCGGCAATCATGGCTGGGGACACCCTACCTAAGCTCGATAAGCTCGATTTGGCCAGTATTGAACGGTTAACCGAATCGGCCATTGAACATGAAAATCTACCCGCTTTAATGTCGTTGGCTAAAATCAATAAGTATGCGGTATCAAACACCTTAAATCCTGAACGGTTGGTTTCCCTTGGGCGGGTAGCTGGATCTGGGGGAATCTATACTCCGCGTCTATTTTTCGTAATGCGGGGTGTTATGGACACTAAACGTCGAAAAATACTGAAACGTCTCACGCGAATGTCTATCCTGAAGATGTCGCTACGAATTGCATCCGAGGGACTGCGTGGTGATCTGCCTGTCCGTGGCGAATACCAACCTGATGCGGAGTTTGACTTGGAGGAGACAATGACGCAAGTCCTAGAGAAATATCCCACGGGTATTCCCGCATTACGACGTGGCGATATCGTTGGCATCCAGAGGAAGGAACGAAAGAAAAATGGAGTTTTAATTCTGGATGCAAGCGGCTCAATGATGGGGGAACGAAACATCAATGCAGCATTGTCTGCGGCGGTGATGGCCTATTCTATGCGTCATGATAAATTTGGTGTCATTGCTTTTAATACTAGGGCATTCCTGATAAAGGGTATCAAAGACGATCTTCCAATCCAGGATATTATGGATAAAATTCTTGATCTGGAAGCAGTAGGTTACACGAATATTGAGGATGGGTTAAAAATGGGAGCTTTGCAGATCAAGAATATGAAAACGCGATTTAAATGGGCCATCCTGATGACCGATGGTGCTTATAATAAGGGAGAAGATCCCCGATATCTCTGTAAGCATTTTGAAAAACTGCATGTGCTGAATTTACCAGGCAAGAAATGGGGTGAAAGAGTTTGTAAGGACCTTGCACGTCTGGGAGGCGGACGATATGTTAGTGTACGCAGCTATCAGGAAGTTCCGCGCGCCCTAATGAAAATTCTCAGGTCTCCATGGTAAGGAACTTAAATACTGCCAATGTTAGGATGTCTCCGTTAGGACTTGGGCCAAACGATCTGGATAATTCGTTAAAATTCCATCCAACCTCATTTCAATAGCATTACGCATGTCATTAGGGTCATCCGCGTAGTAATAATAGACCTGGATATCGTGATCATGACACTCCTGGATAAACATGGGATCATGACCTTGACGACGAATTTGCATCGTTTTCAGATCTAGTTCTAAGGTGAGTGCGAGATATTCATCGTTTGGCCTTTCCTTTTGGAGAAGGATGCATCTCAACTGAGGACTGATCCGTTGGATTCGTCGTATATTGTCGGGATATCTCGCTGTCACAATTGTGCTCTGTGTTATCTTATATTGTCCAATTGTATTGATGATCGCCCTTTCAAACCAGTCGGATGAGTCATCATAGTATTTCAGTTCAATGTTGAGCTGAACCTCTGTTTCTTTTGTAAAATCCAGAACCTCGGCCAAGGTTGGAATTTTTTCGCCAATAAATTCGGAACCAAACCAACCACCTGCGTCTAAAGATCGTAAGTACTCAAAAGTCAAGTTGGGAATCAAACCGTGACCGTTTGTGGTTCTCTCTATGCCAGAACGGTCGTGAAATACGACTAACTGTCGATCAGCTGTCGGTTGCACGTCAAATTCCAACATATCAGCGTATAGAATCCCTCGTTTGAAGCAGGCTAAAGTATTTTCAGGGGCTAAACCCGCTCCGCCACGATGGGCAATATTGACCGTCACAAAACCACCACAGCATGGGCCTCTTTCCATGTTTTAAGTGCCTCTGTGTTTTTAATAATTTGATCCGATTGATTAATCCGCTAGATATCTCCCATTTCACCAGATTCCAAGAATATTACCCATTAACTCCACAAGGATTTATACCCAGACAAAATAGACCATAAAAGCAGAAATCGTTTTCAAAGATAATAAATTAATAACACATTGATTTGCCTACGTAGTTTACTTGAGGTAAAAACATTTTTCTTTACATAGAAGTACCAAGAAATACTCACCAGTGTAAAAAGGAGTACTGCTAAGAGGAACAGCCAAGGATACTGATGGTATAATAGATGGGAAAGAGTTGTTGCAGGGGAAACCGTTGAAAATCCGAAAAAGACTAAGACAACTGATGAGAAACAACAAACACTCGTAAGAAACGCGTAAATTATACCTACAATCGTGACAACTTTTTTCTCCGAACTCGACAATTTTGGAGGAAGTACTTGCCTATCACTCATGTGATGTGACTCTGCTTTAACATAACATTCAAATCTAAATGCATGGGCTTTGAAAGACGGATTTTGATTGTCTTACCAGGTCGCTTTTTATCCATCAACCTGGTAAGAATAGTGTTTTTATAAATAGAAAATAATGTGAGAATTGGTTCGTTGAACTCGTGGTGTTATTCAAGATAAACATACCATAACTAACGTAGCGCCCACCCACCTGAATTTCTACTGAAA
>JBHLRO010000076.1:0-3259 GCA_048882505.1 Candidatus Thorarchaeota archaeon | reverse complement strand
GCCAGATGTTGGACCACATAAATGCCTAACTTTTTTTGCTTTTGATTTTTTAGCCCATAATCGTTTATTGTGGGGTGATGATCTTCTTACAAACTTCTTAACAATTCCAGAGCCAATTAGATTTGCAAAAGAGAGGTTAGAATGGATAAGGAAAATGCATGAACGGAATAGAAGGAAAGATCAATCAAAGGAATTCAGAATCATGGCCACATTGGGGTCTATTATTCGTCACTATGCAGTGTTGACAGGTTTAAGGAGTCTTAAACGAGCCGATCTATATGAATGGATCCAGAGTTATGAGCCGTGGCTCCAAATCATGGGTAATCACAATATTTTTGAGAAATATTTTCAGTATATATCAGGAAAAGCAGATGATCCTCCGTTTAACAATACACATTGGGTGAAACAAGCCAAGGCCTTTATTCGAAAGATGTTGTATTAGTTTTTTTTAGTATTTAAGCGGCGGAACTAAACTTAATCGTCTTGTAGGGGCAGGCTACGTCGAACAGAATGATATCAGCAATCCGATAGAATATCGTATCCACGAGAAATATTCTGGCGAGATTTTCCCTCTACTTCTCCGATCTTTACGATCCAGCTAATGTGATTTTTCCTTCCGCGGTTATTACAATTCAATTTTATTGTTCTCTGATCTAGAATCCATGCAAATCTTCCTTGTTTATGACCTTCAATTTCTCCAATAATGTTTATTCTATTCTCATTTAATTGAGCAATGAATTCTTCTAAATCTTCTACAATGTAATTAATCATGGATTGCTCTTTACTCGGCTCTAAATAGTTCCTGCTCTGGTTAAAAAAGGCTCCTACAAATATTTTGATCCTTTTCAGAACCAGTCTGAATTATCATTGTGATGTTTGTCTTATTCAGGTGTTTATTAAGGAGAACATCATACTTCTATCAAAGCACAAGCATCCATAAACGTGGAAAATCGGCAGATAGTAGCGTTTTTCTCTTGTGTGACTGATGGTGAGAAATTAGCCTCATGATAATTCGGACAGAACGTATCTGGGTTAAACCGCATCCAAAACTGAGTTGCCTTTGTCACCTTGCTAAGAACCTCTTCAACGAGGCCAATTATCTAGTTCGGCAAACCTACTTCTCTACCAGAGCTTGGATCAGAGCCGCAGAACTTTATTCTCGGCTCCAGGACTCTCCCAACTTCAAGGCATTATCACAGTCAACCGCACAAAAGATCCTAACACTTGTTGAGCGGGCCTGGAAGTCTTTCTTCGCTGCGGTCACAGATTGGAAATCACATCCTGAGAAATATTTCCAGAGACCCCGACCTCCCAAATATAAACGGAAAGACGGTGAATTCCTACTATGGTTTTCCAAGGCTCAACTCAAATGTGTGGATGGACGAATTCACCTTCCATCAATAGCTGACCTCTGTGTAAAGATGCGGCGTTCTTCATTTCAAACTGTCATTGGCGTCCGAGTTGTCCCACAAGGTGTAGGCTATGTAGTTGAAGTTTTGTACACAAAACCAGTATCTAAGATCCCCACGGACGATTCCGTTCATGTGGCAGGGATTGACCTGGGTTTGGCCAACCTTATAACTCTGGTCAACAACATTGGTCAACAACCAATTGTTGTAAAAGGTGGGGTGGCCAAATCGATCAATCAATACTACAATAAGGAACGGGCGCGCTTACAGGGGGTGTATGCTCGCCAAGGCATCCCCACAGGCACTAAACTTCTAAAGCTCAATGCTAAGCGGAAACGGAAGTTTAACCACTACTTCCATGAGGTCAGTCGATTTGTGGTGGATTGGTGCCAGGCCCATGACATTGATACCCTCATCATCGGCCGTAATAAAAATTGGAAACAACACTTGCATTTAGGTAAACGTACTACTCAGAATTTCGTTTTCATTCCGTTCTGGAAGTTAGTACAGAAAATCCACTACAAAGCTACCGATGCGGGAATTCGTGTGATATACACCGACGAAGCATATACCAGTAAGTGCAGCTTCCTCGATAGGGAACCTGTTACCCGAAAACAGCATTATTTAGGTAAAAGAATCACGCGCGGGATGTTTCAAGCGAAATCAGGTACTCTCATCAATAGCGATGTGAATGGGGGCTATAATATTATGAGAAAAGCAGTCCCGAACGCATTTGCAGACGGGATAGAGGGTGTGTGGTTACACCCCGTCAGATGGAATACAAAAAAACAAGCAACGACTTGTTGAAATCTGATAAAATGACGTTACCAAACACGGTTTCGGAATATAACCCTTATAATACTTTCGATTTCTGTTCCGTCATGACACTCAGCGATCTAAAGCAAGTATGAAAGAATTAATGGTTAAACCTGTCCAAGAGGGTTTTCAATGGCAATTAACTCTTTTGCGGGATGATCCGATGTTCCGTATCCTAGAAATCCAACCCATCCATGATCAGTACGCGAGGAGGATTCCCAGTGCTTGCGTGCGCTGGGGACGAATAAGGTGTATGTTTTCCGATTACAGACCCCAAAATGAGTATGTCCTGCGACCACGTAATCCTTCAACCATGGCTGAGTCCGTGGGTCAATCGGACTACGTAGTTTAGCACGCCATTCTTCGACGTCCACTGCTTTGAGTTTGTTCTGTCGATATCTTTTTTTCATCAGTTGGTCCAGTCCAGTGTTATCTCCATGGAATAGCCAGAGAGAGCGATATTCAGGGAGAGGGATCCGGAGGACGGGGTGAACATGGATTCGTTTGTGCCACAGAAAAAACCGAGAATTCGGATCGTGGTTCCCCTGAACGAAAATGGTCTTGTATAAGACTTCGTGGATTGCCAACGTCTTGTAGAGAAGATGGAGTTGTCGTTGTGCCTGGTGGAAATCATTAGCTCCTATTTGATCGACCGTATCCCCGAGAAAAATGATAAACGTGGCCCGTGTGAGTGGACGAACGATCTGGTGGCAGAAGTCGCGGAAATTCACCTCTTCCTCATCGATTATCCATGGGGTTCCATTCAGATGCAGATCAGCGACAATAACAACTTTGAAGGTATATTCCCACATGTATTTTTCAAAACGATTGGCGGCCATACCTCAATCCTCCTTCTCCTCATGTGAGGGCTGGTTTATGGTGTGAAAGGTGTGTTTTTTTCGCCACCAATCATAGAGCATGATTGCCAACCCCATATTGGTCGTATCGATGAGCAAGGTTCCGCTCGTATTCTGGAACACATCATCGTACGGTATTTGCTTGATCCATTTAGGGTCAAGATTGAGTTGGTCAAG
>JBHLRO010000075.1:0-3497 GCA_048882505.1 Candidatus Thorarchaeota archaeon | reverse complement strand
TTCGTGGATAGGTTACCGGTTAAGATTCTTGAGAAGATTTACAAACCAGTCAGATACGGAATACTGTAGGTTTTGTGTCCTTAAAAAGCCGTGAAACCTGATCGTCGAATTAAAATAGACATAAAATGCAATAATTAGAGAATTTGAAACTAATCTCTTAGTAGGAGATGACACACTTGGAAAAACCTGCATTATTTGGTGGAGAACCAGCTCTTTCAACCCCACTTCCTCTATTTGACGTTAGCCTCGGAGAAGAAGAGGCAAGAAATGTATTAGAGGTTCTAAAATCCAGAAAACTAGTCTTCACACATGGAAATTGGGCAAAAGAATTTGGAAAACTGGTTCAAGAATACCTGGGATCTTCAAATATAGTAATGGCGAATAATGGGACAAGCACAATTCATATGGCTTTGATTGCGCTTGGAATCGGTCCAGGAGACGAAGTAATCTGTTCTCCTCTTGGATGGATCTCTTCAGGTACTCCTACTTTGTATCAAAATGCAATTCCTATCTATGCAGATACAGATAGCAGATATGGGTTCATAGATCCACTAGACATAGAAAAAAAAATCACCCAACGTACAAGGGCCATTTGTGTAGTCCATACATGGGGCCTTCCAATTGATTTAGATCCCATTCTTGAAATTGGGGAAAGGCACAATATTCCCATTATTGAAGATGCAGCCGAAGGTTTTGGCGGGACCTATAAACACAAAAAAATCGGTACCATTGGAACCTTCGGCAGCTTTTCGACGGTTTGGAATAAAGTAATAACAACCGGAGAGGGAGGATTTCTGGTTTCCCAGGATGAGGAATTGGCCGAAAAAGCCCGGCAGTACGGAAATTTTGCGAAGGTTCCAGGAAGAGGGGATTATTTTAGTGGATTGGGATATAATTACCGGATGACCGAGCTGATGGGAGCTTTGGGGTGTGCCCAAATAAAACGCATCGATGAATTAGTGAAAAAACGTAGAGCTAACGCGGCGTACCTAACGAAACAACTCGATTCACTCAATATTGAAGGGATTATAACACCCAAAGAACCCAAATGGGGGAATGGCTCAGGTACCAAAGGGGTATTTTGGAAATATACAATTATCATTGAAAGAGATAAATTTACTGCCACACGAGATGAGATTTTAAAAGCAATACAAGCTGAAGGAATATTGAGTGCCGCGCCAGTAGTACCAGATAATCTCCAACCTTTTTTCCTCGAGAAACGGGTCTATGGAATGACGAAATGTCCTTGGGAGTGTAAATATTATGAATCCCCTCAAGAATTAGATTATTCCCGTATGTGCCCAACAGCAAAGACGTATTCTGATCAGATTATTTGGTTAACGGGTTGTAGTCCAAATTTAACATCTAATGACCTTGATGCAATAACTTGCGCTGTTGAAAAAGTAGCGAATTGGTATCAGGTTTAGTTATTAGGAAGATTTCACGTCAATCTATTGGAATCATTGATCTTTTCGAACCAATTAAAGGAATTTGGAAAATAGGAGATAGCGAACGTGTGTGAATCTCCAATTCACATCTGGAAAAACGGTTAATTTGGAAGATATCCAAGAAAATCCTTAAAAACAAAGCATTTGGATGACATTACGGATTTCAAAATTTTCATCTACAGAGTTCAACAGGTAATTTAGGTTTTCTTTCAACCTAATTCATCGATCAATCTGTTCTTCTGAAGTGATATAGGCAGTAGCGCGTTCTCTGTTTTTTTTTCAAAATCTAAACTAGATAGCTTTAAATATGCGTTTTTTATTATTCTTGGATTTGTAATTCAGGAGTTTAAACTCCTGAATTCGATTGAATCGTGTAAAAATAATATTTGGTGAAAAAAAATTGGCAATAATGCAGTTTGATGTCATCAACGATATCCTAAAACTACCTATTGACTTTCTGTTCAACGGCGGCCCCGTGATTTTCATGCCTGTTATTATCGTAATCATGGGCCTCATTTTCAGACAAAGTTTATCCAAGTCAATACGTAGTGGCATTCTCATTGGTATTGGTTTCATAGGAATTTTCACGTTTGCCTTTGATGTATTCGGAGGGCAAATAGGTCCCGCCGCTGCGGCATTCGTTGAAAATACTGGAGTTAACCTAACGGCAATTGATGCTGGCTGGGGATTAGCTAGCAGTATCACATGGGCAATGCCAACTGCCTTTGGAGTAATTGTTGTATGTTTTCTGGTCAATCTAGTGATGCTAGCATTGGGAACTAGGAAAATAGAATTTCCTGAAAATGTTCCCGTCTTTGGTGGTCGATCAGTCGGTCTTGGAACAATGACACTGGACATAGATTTGTGGAACTATTGGGCCTTTGGATTTACTGCTGCTCTTACGTATGTCGTAATATCAAATCACCTTGATCCACTGATAGCGTACATAGTTGCAATGATAGCCGCGATAATCCATGCAATAATGGCTTACAAGATATCGGACTGGATCGCTCCATGTATGGCTGATCCTGAGAACTTTAATCTTCCAGGAATTTCTCTTCCACATGGAAATGCCATGATGGCACCCTATGCCTTTGGGATCGATAAAGTCCTACGCAAAATACCAGTTATTGGAACTGCTAAAGCGGATCCTGAATCAGTTCAAGAACGATTTGGTCTTATTGGTGAACCAATATTCCTTGGATTGGTAATAGGAGGTTTCATAGCGATATTAGGTTACTTCCCGTTACTAACGCCATTCACAGTAGACAATCTCTTGGAGTTTCTGCTGACAGTGTCAAATGTTGCTATGACAGCTGCTGCAGTTATGTATTTGATACCCAAGATGGTTGCAGTTTTGATGGAAGGATTGATTCCGCTTTCAGAAGGTATTCGGGACTATATCACTCAAAAGTATCCTGGTCGTGAGTTCATTATAGGAATGGATATGGCAATTATCGTAGGATATCCTGCTGTCATTGCGGTAGCCCTCATTATGATTCCTATATCCATTGTGTTGGCCTATGTACTCAGTTTCCTTCCAGCTCCATTTGGAGTTGTAGTCCTTCCATTCGCAGACTTAGCCGGGATGGTGTTTTATTCGGTATTAGCCGTAATGCCATCCAAGGGTAATATCGTTCGCGGAGTTGTCTCAGGTACAATTCAACTTGTTGTTATCTTATATACCGCTGGTATCATGGCCCCCTTAATGACCGCTGCTGGAACATTAGCCGCATACACAATCGATCCTAGTCTTACCGCTTTATTCGGTACAAATCTGACCATAACATCGCTTGACGCAGGAAGTAACACTGTTCACTGGATGATCATCCTACTCTTCTTCTGGCTGTTCCCGCTCGCAGAATGGACTACGCTATTTACAGATTTAGGCTATTTGGTCTGGTTTGCAATCGATATTGCCTGGTGGGTTGGATACATCCTTCTTTGGATGTACTTGAAGGACGAACCGACGAAGATCTCGGAGGAGAAACTTCATTCCTAGTTTTTTCGGGAGATAGATTTTTCCTCTTCCCTTCCTTTTCCCTTTTT
>JBHLRO010000074.1:0-3562 GCA_048882505.1 Candidatus Thorarchaeota archaeon | reverse complement strand
GCGAAACTAAAGATATTGGTGTTCTGGGACATACTTACTATATCGATATAGGTACCAATGGTCGCTGTTGTTAATGTTATTGCTGGAAGGAGCGGCAAAATGCTTATAAATATTAATAGATATGTCTTTTTGTCATATAGAACCTTTGCGAAGAATATCTCTCCCAAAAAACGTCCCCTTTCAATTATCGAAGGAGTGTAAACTTGATTTGAAAGATTAGAACCCATACGTTACACCATCTCTGTATTAAGTCAGATAATCAAATATCGCTTCAATATTATCCGTGGTACTTTCCAGATGTTGAATTAACAGATCGTTTTCGACAATCAGCTTTGTCACGGCTGGATAAAATTTCCTTGGTGCTTCTGTAATCACTACAAGGCCTTCTCTACCTTTATCAACGTCGAATGTCATAGAATGTACAATATTTTCCTCAATCAAGAGTTTTGAAAGCATTTTAAGCTCATTAGAAGGAGCTCGAAAGAGAATCTGATGTGGAAACTGATCAATTAAATTAAGGATCTCATCAGGCGGTCCTTCCGCCAAAGATTGCCCACGATGAATTAAAACCAACCGAGTACTCATTTGATCTAGCTCGTAGAGAATATGACTAGAGATTAAAATAGTCACCCCTTGCTGATTTAGATCCGAGACAAGTTGTTTCATTTGCTTACGGCCTAAGGGATCAAGGCCTCCAAAAGGTTCATCCAAAACAAGTAGCTCAGGGTTATGTACAATGGCCGCAGCAACCTTTAATCTTTGTTTCATTCCTTTTGAATAATTCCCAATCTTCTTGCCCTTTACAGCCAGGCCTACCTTTTGTAGTGCTTCCTTAGCAGCAGCCTCCGCTTGTTGTCGGGGAAGGAGCAATTTCGCCAGTGATGTCACAAATTGCTTACCGCGCATCCATGGATACGTATCCTCGTGTTCTGAGACATAACCAATTCGTCTTTTGAGTTTAGCATTATTCAGGGGATTTTCATTGAAAACACGCACTTCTCCAGCATCTGGTGATATTTCCCCCATTATTAATTTCAGTGTTGTTGATTTGCCTGCGCCATTCGGGCCTAGAAAGCCTGAAACCGATCCTTTTTTCACTCGCATGCTCAATCGTGATACTGCAACGACATCTCCAAAGGCCTTTGAGACCTCGTTAATTTCAATCATCTTGAATGCCTCCGATAAACCTGGATAATGACAATTAGCAGCCCAACCAATATGTAGAGTCCAAGGGCTCCTAGAACCATCCAACTATCGATTCCAATCCCATCTGCTAGATTGAGAGTGTAAGAACCTTCGAAACTAGCATATTCTACCGTTGTTGCTCCTTTAAGAATATATGATGTCAAAAGGAGAACCGTGAGAATATCTAGCAATAGTTGGAGGCCTTCTTCCCCGCTTTCACCGAAAGCTAACGGAGGAATTATCATGCTGATTATAAAGAGGAGCATGAAAGCTGCTAAACCTGAATAAAGCCTGCGCTTCGTTAAGGATGAAAACGCGAGAATCATTGCTGCGTAGGTTATGGTAATGATTTCTGTAAATATGATGACATGTAACAATAAGGGGAGCGCTTCAACAAAATCTATCCCACCAATTCCCATATACAATAGGAAGAATTCAATAATATAGGGTAAAACTAAAGCAATATTGCCAAATATGACGAAAGCTCCGAATTTTCCAATAACGTACTCGTACTTTTCCAGTTTTGAGTAATAGATTTCATTCGTTTGGTTAGAAATATCATCCGCGATTAATCCCGCCCCTATTAGTACAAGCAAGATTAGGATGAAAATACTTGTTCCGCCGACGGTAAATGATGCACTTGCAAAAGGCCCGTTCCCATTCCCGTTCCCATTATCGGATGAAAAAGTGGTCTGGAAGGTAACAATACCTCTCACTAATGATAAGAGCGTGTTTTCCATCAATTCCATCGGTGTGAGAAAAGCCATCCCTGTGAGCGGATTCGTCGATAAAACTAGATCTTTGGTGGCCAAGATGAACATATTTGTTAGGATCAATGTAAACATTAAAAATCCGAAAAGAATCTTTACTGCTCTTGATCTGTCCCATTGATGTTTCCACCAATACCAAGAAATGGACCAGATACGATACAAGCGCCCTCTACGAGTGCCTTCATAGGGGCGAAATGAAAACCTTCGAACGTAGACATCGCTTGATTTTTCTGTCAAATGATCAGCTCCTGTTTAGTTTCGAACAGGTCGACAAAAACGTCTTCCAGAGTACTTGATCTGCTACCGATATAACGAATTTCGGCCCCGACATCATAAGCGACCTTAAATAGCGTTCTTTCGATTTCAGGTGTAATTTCCACCTCAATATAGGCTCTCTCCGTAGATACCTGAAGTCCTTTTTCCATTAGGGCATTTAGGAACTCCTCCTCTTTCGATTTTACTTTTACACTAATTGTCGTCCGCTTTCTTTTTGTTAATTCGTTTATTTTTCCCTGTGCTAGGATCTTTCCTTGCGATATAACAATTGCATAATCTGTGGTTTGCTCTACATCACGTAAGAGATGTGAACTCAAAATGATATGTTTCCCTTGATCTGTCTGCAAATCGCGAATCAGTTCCAGCATTTGGACTCTTCCCGCAGGATCCAAACCGTTGGTCGGTTCATCACAAATAATAATCTCAGGATCATGAACTAATGCAACTGCGAGCTTGACTTTCTGTCTCATCCCCAAACTGAATGTATCTAGTGTTCTATAACGTTCTTCTCCCAACCCAACATAATATAGGCTATCACTGGCTCTTTGCTTACTTTCGGAGTTTGATAATCCGTTCATTCGAGCACAGAATGCGACAAATTTCATAGCAGTCGTATCTGGAACAAAAGACGTGTTATATTCGGGAATGTACCCGATGTTATCTCTCACCTGATTGATTTCTTTCCGGATATCGTAACCTAGAACAGTAGCCGTTCCCTTTGTGGGGCGAATGATTCCTAACAGAGTTCGGATTAATGTGGTTTTACCTGCCCCATTTGGGCCCAACAGGCCCACACCTCCAGATGGAACATTAATGGTCACATCATCAATTCCACAAACAGTACCATAAAACTTTGACAGGTTCCGTGTCACAATGATTTCTGAGAGCAAATCTGTCCTACCTCATGACAATATACCAACAAAACCAAAAAATCAAAATCGTGGTTTAAAGCTAAAGATCTAGGCATCTGGGATCTATATTACGGTCGTTATCTATCAAAAAAAGACCAGAAAAACGAAACACAGGGGGAACGGTGGAATATAATATCTAAAGTCGTCGCACCTTAAATCCAGAAGACTTGAGATCGTTTTTGACAGAATTTATACTTTTACGGTCTAATGGATTAAATCTACTCGGAGGACATATTTCCTATATGCCCGTGAACTCGACTCATTACCTGTCATTGTGCTGGTTATCCTTTTTCTTCCACCTATTCTGCAAAACAATTGCAGCAATTGAAAGGATCAGCGATAATTCGAATGGAGTTGTATCAGCGGTCGTATCAGTCGGAGTGGTTTCTGTTTCAAAAGTAATATCACTTACGAATGAGA
>JBHLRO010000073.1:0-3568 GCA_048882505.1 Candidatus Thorarchaeota archaeon | reverse complement strand
GCGAAACTAAAGATATTGGTGTTCTGGGACATACTTACTATATCGATATAGGTACCAATGGTCGCTGTTGTTAATGTCATTGCTGGAAGGAGCGGCAATATGCTTATAAATATTAATAAGTATGTCTTTTTGTCATAAAGAACCTTTGCGAAGAATATCTCTCCCAAAAAACGTCCCCTTTCAATTATCGAAGGAGCGTAAACTTGATTTGAAAGATTAGAACCCATACATTACACCATCTCTGTATTAAGTTAGATAATCAAATATCGCTTCAATATTATCCGTAGTACTTTCCAGATGCTGAATTAACAGATCGTTCTCGACAATTAGCTTTGTTACGGCTGGATAAAATTTCCTTGGTGCTTCTGTAACCACTATAAGGTCTTCTCTACCTTTATCAACGTTGAAAGTCATAGAATGTATGATATTCTCCTCAATCAAGAGTTTTGAAAGTATTTTAAGCTCATTAGAAGAAGCTCGAAAAAGAATCTGATGTGGAAACTGATCTATTAAATTAAGGATCTCATCAGGCGGTCCCTCCGCCAACGATTGCCCCCGATGAATTAAAACCAACCGAGTACTCATTTGATCTAGCTCGTAGAGAATATGACTAGAGATTAAAATAGTCACCCCCTGCTGATTTAGATCCGACACAAGTTGTTTCATCTGCCTACGACCCAAGGGATCAAGGCCTCCAAAAGGTTCATCCAGAACAAGTAGCTCCGGGTTATGTACAATGGCCGCAGCAACTTTTAATCTTTGTTTCATTCCTTTTGAATAATTTCCAATCTTCTTCCCTTTTACAGCCAGGCCTACCTTTTGAAGTGCTTCCTTTGCTGCAGCCTCCGCTTGTTGGCGGGGAAGGAGTAGTTTCGCCAATGATGTCACAAATTGCTTACCGCGCATCCAAGGATACGTATCCTCGTGTTCTGAGACATAACCAATTCGTCTTTTGAGTTTAGCATTATTTAGGGGATCTTCATTGAAAACACGCACTTCTCCAGCATCTGGTGATATTTCCCCCATTATTAATTTCAGTGTTGTTGATTTGCCTGCGCCATTCGGCCCTAGAAAACCTGAAACCGATCCTCTTTTCACTCGCATGCTCAATCGTGATACCGCAACGACATCTCCAAAGGCCTTTGAGACCTCGTTAATTTTAATCATCTTGAATGCCTCCGATAAACCTGGATAATAACAATTACCAGCCCAATCAATATGTAGAGTCCAAGGGCTCCTAGAACCATCCAACTATCGATTCCAATCCCATCTGCTAGATTAAGAGTGTAAGAACCTTGGAAACTCGCATATTCTACCGTTGTTGCTCCAGTAAGAATATATGATGTCAAAAGGAGAACCGTGAGAATATCTAGCAATAGTTGGAGTCCTTCTTCCCCGCTTTCACCGAAAGCCAATGGAGGAATTATCATGCTGATTATAAAGAGGAGCATGAAAGCTGCCAAACCAGAATAAAGCCTGCGTTTCGTTAAGGATGAAAACGCGAGAATCATTGCTGCGTAGGTTATTGTAATGATTTCTGTAAAAATGACGACATGAAACAATAAGGGGAGCGCTTCAACAAAATCTATACCACCTATTCCCATATACAATAGGAAGAATTCAATGATATAAGGTAAGACTAAAGCAATATTGCCAAATATGACGAAAGCTCCGAATTTTCCAATAACGTACTCGTACTTTTCCAGTTTTGAGTAATAGATTTCATTCGTTTGGTTGGAAATATCATCCGCGATCAAACCCGCCCCTATTAGTACAAGCATGATTAGGATGAAAATACTTGTTCCGCCAACGGTAAATGATGTACTTGCGAAAGGCCCATTCCCATTCCCATTCCCGTTCCCATTATCCGTTGAAAAAGTGGTCTGGAAGGTAACAATACCTCTCACCAATGATAAAAGCGTGTTTTCCATCAATTCCATCGGGGTGAGAAAAGCCATCCCCGTAAGCGGATTCGTTGATAAAACTAGATCTTTAGTGGCCAAGATGAACATATTTGTTAGGATCAATGTAAACATTAAAAATCCGAAAAGAATCTTTACAGCTCTTGATCTGTCCCATTGATGCTTCCACCAGTACCATGAAATTGACCAGATACGATACAAGCGCCCTCTGCGAGTTCCTTCATAGGGGCGAAATGAAAACCTTCGAACGTAGACTTCGCTTGATTTTTCCGTCAAATGATCAGCTCCTGTTTAGTTTCAAACAGGTCGACAAAAACGTCTTCCAGAGTACTTGATCTGCTACCGATATAACGAATTTCGGCGCCGACCTCAAAAGCGACCTTAAATAGCGTTCTTTCGATTTCAGGTGTAATTTCCACTTCAATATAGGCTCTCTCCGTAGATACCTGAAGTCCTTTTTCCATTAGAGCACTTAAGAACTCCTCCTCTTTTGATTTTACTTTTACACTAATTGTCGTCCGCTTTCTTTGTGTTAATTCGTTTATTTTTCCCTGTGCTAGGATTTTTCCTTGCGATATGATAATTGCATAATCAGTGGTTTGTTCTACATCACGTAGGAGATGTGAACTCAGAATGATATGTTTCCCTTGATCTGTCTGCAAATCCCGAATTAGTTCCAGCATTTGGACTCTCCCCGCAGGGTCCAAACCGTTGGTCGGTTCATCACAAATAATAATCTCAGGATCATGAACTAATGCAACCGCGAGCTTAACTTTCTGTCTCATCCCCAAACTAAACGTATCTAGTGTTCTATAACGTTCTTCTCCCAACCCGACATAATATAGGCTATCACTGGCTCTTTGCTTACTTTCGGAGTTTGATAAACCGTTCATTCGAGCACAGAATGCGACAAATTTCATAGCAGTGGTATCTGGAACAAAGGACGTGTTATATTCGGGAATGTACCCGATATTATCTCTCACTTGATTGATTTCTTTCCGGATATCGTAACCTAGAACAGCAGCCGTTCCCTTTGTTGGGCGAATGATTCCTAAAAGAGTTCGGATTAATGTGGTTTTACCTGCTCCATTTGGGCCCAACAGGCCCACTCCTCCAGATGGAACATTAATGGTCACATCATCAATTCCACAAACGGTACCATAAAACTTTGACAGATTCTGTGTCACAATGATTTCTGAGAGCAAGTCTGTCCTACCTCATGACAATATGCCAACAAAACCAAAAAATCAAAACTGTGGTTTAAAGCTAAAGATCCAGGCATTTGGGATTGATATTATGGTCTTTATCTATCAAAAAAAGATCAGAAAAATGAAACAAAAAGGGAACGGAGGAATCCAATATCTAAGGTCGCTGTACCTTAAATCCAGAAGACTTGAGATCGTTTTTGACAGAATTTATACTTTTACGGTCTAATGGATTAAATCTACTCGAAGGACATATTTCCTATATGCCCGTGAACTCGACTCATTACCTTTCTTTGTGCTGGTTATCCTTTTTCTTCCACCTATTGTGCATAACAATTACAGCAATTGAAAGGATCAGCGATAGTTCGAATGGAGTTGTATCAGCGGTCGTATCAGTCGGAGTGGTTTCTGTTTCAAAAGTAATATCACTTACGAATGAGA
>JBHLRO010000072.1:2098-3661 GCA_048882505.1 Candidatus Thorarchaeota archaeon | reverse complement strand
TTGAAATGACAAGATGAAAGATCATATATGACTGGTAGGATTCTCTATGGGTAAAAAATCAATTCTGACAATCAAACGCGAAATGGCGACGATTAGTCGTCAAATCTATGACAAAGGCCTGACCTACAGTACGGGTGGAAATATAAGTGTAAAAATCGGAGATGACCGGTTCCTAATTAAACCGGCCGATTTCTGCTTTGGCGATATGCGGGCTAAAGACTTCATAACTATAAATAGGAAAGGGGAAATTCTGCATGGTCCACAAGGGAACCGGCCATCAAGTGAGACTAAAATGCATCTTGCAGTATATCGGGATATTAAGGACGCCAAGGCCGTAATTCATACTCACTCTCCTTATACTATGGTTTATGCAACAAGTGGAAAACCCATTGAAGCTGCAACAACGTTTGCGGAAGAGGAAATTGGAATGGTTCCTGTTGCACCTTATCGTGACCCAGGCACCCAAGCTCTGGCAGATATTGTGGGAAAAACATTAAAAACCGTAGAAAAGGGATTTCATCCTCCAACGAATCAACCTGCAATTGCCTGTTTACTAGAACGTCATGGAGTCTTATTGGCGGGAAAAAATCTCAAACAGACGTTTTACGCTTTAGAATCATTAGAAACAACAGCTAGAACTCTTTTATGGATGAAAATCCTGGAAACGACGCATTAGACAACAGTGATCTTTATGATTACTTCTAAAATGAAAGCAGGTTTAATATTTGGACCAAGGGATGTTCGAATTGAAACGGTACCCACCCCTTCACCCGACGATAACGGAGTCCTTGTTCGAGTTGAAGCGGTGGGTATATGCGCGACCGATGTAAAGAAATATACTGGTCTTTCATCTTGTAGTTTCCCCATCATCCTGGGCCACGAATTTGCGGGAACGATTGTTTCAATAGGAAAAGATGTCAGAGGATACAAAGTTGGGGAAAGAGTGAGTGCAAACCCTGATATTCCCTGTTTTCAATGTAAGTATTGCATTCAATCTAAATACAATCTCTGCACCCAATTATCAGTAATTGGTTATGGTACCGAGGAAATTGAACCGATTAATGGCGCATTTGCTCAGTATGTTAAGGTTCCGACTTGGAACTTAATCCGATTGCAACAATCAATCACTTTTGAGGAAGCTACCTATATAGAACCATTTGCCTGTGTTATCAGAAGCTTCAATCAAGGAAGAGTCACAATTTCAGATAAAATAGTCATTTTAGGGGACGGAAGGATTGGCTTACTTCATATCCAAATGGCAAGGGAGTATGGAGTAAAAGAAATCTATGTGACTGGTCTCTCAGATAATAGACTTGCGATGGCCCGAGAATTAGGAGTGAATTCGGCAATTAACGTTCAAAATATAGATCCTGTAGATTTTATTTCAAACATAACGGAAGATGGTGTCGATGTGGTCTTTGACACAACAGGCAGTGTTCCCGCCGCTGAACAAGGTATTCAGATGCTTGCACCACATGGTAGATTTGTAGCTTTTGCCGGGTTTCCAAAGTCTCAATCATCCATGAAAATAAATCCTCGCGATTTGCACTATAAAGAGATAAC
>JBHLRO010000072.1:0-1998 GCA_048882505.1 Candidatus Thorarchaeota archaeon | reverse complement strand
CTGTTGGATCTAAGAAGTATTCTAAAGAAGTAAACAGATCAGTTAAGATAGCTCGGGATCTTCAAGTTCCTGACAACTTTCCATTATTGGAACGTATGCTCTCGCCAGCCGAAACGATTACAGCGGCTTTATTGATCGTTTTCGTTACTGTAATACTATCATCCTTTTGGAGTATTTTTTCTTGGGCTGATGCTCTCCTCTCTAATCCATTATATGTGTTTACTACACTAGCATCGGTCGTTGTTACCGCAATAGTTAGGTATCAACATCGACAAAAGACTAAGGAATATTTAGAAGATAATGAAGCTCAGTTGGGCGAATTTAAACGGATTGCTAATGATTTGGTTATTCAACTCTTACCTCTTGCTATTACCGGAGAATTTGAACCACGATCCTATCCCTTTCACCTCAACTATGATGATTACAAAGGATTGCGGTTGATGGGACGAAGTAGTGGTACGTTTAAGTTAATGTTCTCGACTCCTCATACCATACTGGGGCCATCAAAAGAAGCAAAAATCATGACCTCATTTGGGCGTTTAGGATTCTACGATGGACTTAGAGGATTTCAAGGCGGAAGCCCAGCAATTAAAATGGTCGTTAGCAAAATTGCTGGAGAATTTAAGACCTATCTAAAAAGATGTGCTGATTGGAGGCAGAGCGGGGTCGATATTCTAGTCCGAAAGGCTGGAGAGGAAGATATCAAACAGACCTTCTTGATCCTAGATGATTATGATGTCTGGGTTACTCAGCTTTTGCTTGAAGAGATGGACATAAATACGCCAGTAAAAATAGAGAAAATCAAAGATAATACAAAAAGGCTGAAAGTAATCGATAATTTTGAAAAGCTTTGGCAAAAGGCCCACGTTGCAGTGGAACTAGAAGCTATTTCATGGCGTGCATATTTCAAGGAAAAGGCCGAAATCAAACGCAAAAAGAAACGCAGAGATCAATGATTATTCATTTCTTAATCGGCTCTAGCAATTCGATTCTGGAAATCCAAAAGTCTTTTTCTTATTTTTTTGGATGTACCTAATTTTAGTACTTGATTTTTTAGATCCTTACACTCTGTATAAGTTGTTTTTGTAATAATCTCCTTGGCCCTTAAAACCGAATGTGATTGCATGCTTAGTTCGTCGACGCCCAATCCTATTAGAAGGGGAACAGCCAGGGGGTCACTAGCCAATTCTCCACAGACTCCAACCCATTTATTATGATTGTGGGCCCCTTCAACTACCCTCTGAATTAATCTGATAATCGAAGGATGATAATGGTTATATAGGTAGGCAACGGACTCATTGGTTCTATCTGAGGCGAGGGTATATTGAGTTAGATCATTTGTCCCTATACTAAAGAAATCGACAACTGGAGCAACCATGTCGGCGCAGATCGCAATAGATGGAACTTCAACCATAATTCCCACTTCTACTGTCTCGGCAATCTTGTAACCCTCCTTATGCAGGTTCCGCTTTGTGTTTTCCATCAGTATCAGTAGATTATTGACTTCATCAACAGTGGTTATCATTGGAAACATGATTTTAAGGTTTCCATGGGCAGAGGCTCTTAATGCGGCCCTTAATTGGGTGATGAGTACGTTTTTAAATTCAGGATCCCTTACCAAGCGGCTACCTCGGAATCCCAGAAATGGATTTCTTTCTTTTGGAAGATTAACATAATTTAGGTCTTTATCCCCACCTATATCCAATGTCCGTAGGATTACAGGGTATTTCCCCATTCTTATGAGAAATTTTTTGAAGATTAAGAATAATTCATCTTCTGTTGGAAGATTCTTTCGATTTAAATACATAAATTCTGTTCTGAGAAGGCCAACTCCTTCGGCACCGATCTTTATTGCTATCTCTAAATCTTCTAAAGATCCAAGGTTGACATTAAGCTGAACCTCATGATCATCTTTGGTAGCCGCTCTGACTCCCTTGTACCTATGCAAAAGTTTCTCTTCCTCGATATACTGAAGCCTTTGGGACTCATAAAGCTGGA
>JBHLRO010000071.1:0-4186 GCA_048882505.1 Candidatus Thorarchaeota archaeon | reverse complement strand
ATAATGCCGTTTGGCTTTATCCACCTCGTGTTGCTGATCGTAGTTCATCCCCCGAAGCATATGTTCCACTGCTTTGAAGATAGCAACAGGAAATTGCACAGGAGTAGACTTGGGTTCACTCATCACTGAATGTGGGCAAGCCAACCTAATAAGCTACCAAAGAATAATTTACAAATTCTGAGTCAAAGAAAGGCTTTCGGAGAAAAGAACCTCATTCCACTGGAGGAGGTAGAACGTGAGTGTAGGTATTTCCCCTCTAATTCTTCACGCGGAAGAGTAAACGTAAATGTGGTACTTTGGTTTTCGCCTTCACTAGAGGCAGTCAGCCTTCCGCCATGTTTCTCGATGACATTTCGACTTAAATACAACCCAAGACCACATCATTTGAGCTTTTCAATAAATGCATTAAGTTTGGGTTCGTAGCCACCTCTTCTGAATCGTGATGCGGTAAAAATGCCAGCATGTTCTGATTCTGGAGTCATTTCCTTGAGTTGATGAAAGACCTTAGCATATCTGTCGATAGCTGAGTAAATGAAAAACCCAATTTTCTTCCCTTTCAAATCGTGCATGGTCAGATAGGTCCGAAGAGCTGGTGTTGGATTACCACCCCAGATAGGAGATCCTATTACGATCACATCATAGTCCTGCGGATTCTTTTCGAATTGAATCTCTGTTAGCTTTTTACCTTGGGCATCGCGTCCCGCTCGTATCCAGTTGATTATTCCAACGCGTTTTTTCGTGTCAAAGATCTCATCGATATCCGCTAAAAGGGCTTTCCCAATGACAATTCCAAGGGTTTTAGTATTTCCTGTTCTCGAATAATAGGCTACAAGGTATTTCATAAAAGACCTCATCGCAAAATCCGTGATTGGTAAGTGGATTTAGGTCATTTCTGAGTCGTTCCACCTTTTATGTTTTTACTCCATGAAGAATACTGAAGTATTGGCTCCGTTCATTTGGCAAATCGTTGATTATACGTGCTGCGTCTTTTTCAATACAGTATTTATCAATAATTCCTCGTATCGTTCTTTTTCTTCAATCATGGGAAGATGACCGGACTTTTCAAAAATTATGAGATGTTTTCCCTTTTCAGCATTTAAATTGTCATAGAATCTCTCAACAAGAACAGTGGGCGTTGTCATATCATATTTGCCTTCAAAAAAGTACGTGGGGACTTTAATTGATTGAATTTCTTTTGTCAGACTGATATTTTTGTATTCCTCCCAGATCGCCCTCATAGTAAAAGTAAATCCTTTATTTAGAAACGTTTGAACTCCTTCTGATAATGAATATTCGGGTGAGGTGATGAAGTCGCTCATTAAGATTCCCATTGTAAGATATTGTTTAATACCTGAATCAGCTATAAAGCCTCCGTAACGCCCAATATGCCTTGCGAGTTTTAAGTACTTGCTTGGCGAGTCATAAGGGGGAGAGCCTATGGCCTTGACTGCATTATATCTTCTTAGATCACCATTTTTTTCAGCTTGTTCAAGGACGAAATCGTAAGCGACTTTTTGTTCCTCGTACCCATCGATAGATTGCGCTACTCCAACATAGGCATATACCTTTTCCGGATATCTGTGCACGGCTTTCATGCCTATAACAGTCCCCCCTGAATGTGCAACGATAAACAGTTTTGGGGTGTGAAACCTATTAAGCAAATAGTCAATTAATTCATTGCAGTCCTCGACAAAGCGGTCATAGGTTATTGAATGAGCCGGAATATCCTGATAATACGATTTACCAGCCCCTCGTTGATCCCAATGCACTACGGTAAAATGTTTAATCAGTTCGTTATCTTTTTTACGGGAGCTGGATATTCCTAGTAAAGGAGCTCCTGGACCGCCATGTAAAAAGAGTAAAACTGGATTGTTTTGATCTATACCTCTGATAAAGATCCATTGTTTCATACCGCCTAGCGTAAGTTCTTCTAATGAACTTATACCATTTGGTGAGTCTATTTTGGTCGAATATCTCAAAAACACCCTATACAGCAGTAATCCAAGAAAAAGAGTCAGTAACGATCCTAATACAATTACAATTGATAAAAATATATTCATATCATCTTCTCCTTCACTCGATAGATTTCCACCATTTTTATTTCTATCTCCTGTTTTTTTTCCATGCCATAGTCTTTTCCTTTGTCTATCCAAATGATAGATAGTAATACCAGAAAAATCCCAGTATATGTCCACATTGAATAGAATTGTTGTAAAAAGATGAATTCTAAAATAAACGGAATAATGATTTGAACTAATTGCAAGAATGAAGTACTAATTGAACCTAGCCTAGCCATAGCCCAGTTCCATGAACCTAAGGCAATAATAGTTGGGAAAATCCCTAAGAATAAGATATAAGGTAGTAATTCGAGATGAAAATGAAAAGATACATCACCAGTCATTATTGAGAGAATTAACAATGCCAGAAAAGTGTGAAAGAGACTCGCATAAGTAAAACTCATGAGATCAATTTCTTTACGTTCTGATTTTGCTTTATTCAGAAATTTTCCCGTTATAACGGTGTAAAAACCCCATATGAAGGCAGCAAATAGCAAGATAATTATCCCTATTATAGAAGAATTGGAAAAATTTGTCCAGTCACCATTAAAACTGATTAGAAAAATCCCTCCCAGCCCAACGATTCCAATCACTATTACCCTCCCGCTTAATTCAGTTCCTTCAATCTTCCAAGCAAGAAATGGAACAAGGAAGATATAAAAGGACGAAAGCAATAAAGCCAGGCCTGGTGTGGTAATATCCTGTCCAACGGTGACTGTTAGATACGCTAACGCATCTAACCATCCTAATGTGATTACTGTTTTTCCTGATAGCATTGAAAATCCGCTTCGCCCCTTCATCAGAGTTATGATGACGGAAAATACCAATACCGCTACTCCAAATCTGAGGGTTGTTGTTTGAAGGGGTGTGAAATAGCCTAATGATACTTCAATAAATAGTGGAGTGATTCCCCAAATAACATTGGCGAGAAAGAGAACAAGCTGTGCACTGCGATGAGATGACAATGTATTGAAATTGAAGATACTTAAGGACGATTTATTTGGAAGTGAAACATTTTCTTGTTTTTGCATGGTTGAATACCATGCTTCGAGACATAATAAACTATACCCTCCATATGACGGGTTATATAATTGTGCAAATAGTCATATGTCGGTAAAGTTATATAGGAGAGGCCCTTTTTTTCCTTGGAGAGTTCGATGTTATACACCTTTATACTTGAAATTCAACACGAATGCAAATTTTCAGTCTTTTCACAAAATCATCCGAGGATTGAAATCCAACGTTGGTGTAATACTGAAAATGACATTATTGAATTAAAAGGAGAAAAGAATGATCTTGAAGCCGCGATCACGGATGTGGAAAAGGGCCTAGGAAATGTTATTGCCATTTTCCCTGATCAAGGTCATGTACAACTCGTTGTTGACCTTTGTATTTATGATGTGCTTCGTTTAGATAAAATTTTCAACAGATATAATTGTCTTGAACTTCCACCAGTGAAATATTTCGCAGGACGAGAAATTAGCAATCTTATTGTTACCCCAGAAGATGCAGGATTAATCCTCGAAGATATCCGTAATGAAGATCCAAACGCCCAAGTGAATGTTTTGAAACTCGCACCTCTGAAGAGCGCTACTGAACCATATCCACTTTATCTTCCCTTGGAGAGTCTGAAAAATGACTTAACCTCAAAACAACAAGAAGCGCTTAAGCTTGCCTATAGAAAGGGATATTATGAGTTACCACGGAGTGTTTTCTTAGAAAAACTGGCTAGAGAGATGAACATCCATCGTAGAACATATGAAGAACATCTCAGAAAGGCCGAAAAAAAAATAATGAGCTGTTTAGTTCCCTCCCTTCTACTTTAGCAGTAGTTGGTTTATTCCATTCAAATTGGGAAGAACACCTTGCTAGTATTCTCGCCGGAAAAACAATGACAAGGGGCAATCCACCAAGAAAGAAAAGGAGTCTACATTAATAGTCTTTGACAACGCCCTCGACTTTACAGTGACATGGACGTTTTTATGTAGCGGGGACCCTATAATGCTTACGTGTGGAATAATGGTTACTGTACTACCTTGAAGCTTCCAATACGGTACCTCGGGAACACGTTTTATGACGTCTAATAGAATCTTTGAAGTGGCACGATAATGCCGTTTGGCTTTATCCAC
>JBHLRO010000070.1:0-4594 GCA_048882505.1 Candidatus Thorarchaeota archaeon | reverse complement strand
CCCTTGGAGAAGGCGTAGGTATGATTTTAATGTTAAATTTCCTGTTTATAGGGATAATCACGTTGATTCTTGTATACCAAACCTTTATTACTAATGAAATCGAGTTTAAATTAAAGAATATAAGAATGTTAAAGCTAGACCAGATGTAACAAAGAAAAAGGATTGTATGATCGCTATGGTAACCATAATTGATGATCTACTAGGATCTGAATTAAGTTTACTGTTTTTGATTTCTATAGCAGTTTGGATTTTAATTCTAGTGTACATATTCTATATAAACAATAGAATGAACAGATTACGTAAAGAGCTACTACTCTTTGAATCTGAGGAATGAATTTCACTACATCCTCAAATTCTACTCGAATTCAATCAATGATTTTTTGATTGGCACAAAACCAGCGAAAGCGGGATAAAACACGTTGACCATGGCTGTTCAATCGGTAGATGTATCGCACATTTACAAGATTTTCGGATTTTCTCATGCCCTTAAAGATGTAACATTTTCTATTACAGAGGGGGAAACAATAGGGTTTTTGGGCCCCAATGGAGCAGGAAAGAGTACCCTGCTTAAAATCATCTCTCTTCTCATGAGGCCTACCAAGGGACACGTATCACTTTTTGGAAAAGATGTTGCAGAAGACCAAGATTTGCTTAAAAGAGATATTGGCGTTTTACTTAGTACTCCATTTTTTTATGAGGATTTAAGTGGAAGAGAAAATCTAGAATTTTACATGCGAATGAATAAAAGAGGGATGAATCGAGATTCGGTAGTAGATAAACTTGTTTCTGATCATAAGCTGCGATTGTACATTGATCGTCCAACCCATGAGCTTTCAACTGGAATGGCAAAAAAGCTTGAAATCCTAAGAGTAATTATTCCAGTTTACCCGCGATTGCTGTTATTGGATGAACCTTTTGCTGGACTAGATTTCGAGAACAGAAAAATAATGATCAACCTAATAACAGATCGACCGTCCGACAGAACGGTCATAATTTGTTCTCACGATTTCAGAACTGTTGCAAAACTATGTGATAGAGTTATATATCTGGAAAAAGGAAATATCTCCAAGATACTGGAAAAATCTGAGTTTGACTTTTTCCTAGAAAAATCCGCATGAGTAGAAGGGATCTAGACTGACAATACTTTCAGATATCTACTTTCTTGCGAAAAAGGATCTGACTTTAGAGTTCCGGAAAAAGGAAACTCTATTCGCCATGGGGCTGTTTTCCCTTGCTTCAGTACTGATATTCTCCACACTTTTCAATCTGGCAGATATTTCTCAAGAGACCCGAGAAACGATTACTGCCGCTTCTTTATGGTTCATCATAACCTTTTCTGTCATGTTGGGAGTCACCTCTATCTTTCTTCGAGAAGTTCGAAAAAGTACAGTCGATGCACTCCTTTCACTAGCTATTAAACCTCAAGCGATCTTTCTAGCCAAATTAGTCTATCTTTGTGCTATTCTCGCAATAATTGAAGTTATTACGATAGCTTTAGCGATTGTGTTTATGCGGATAGGATTTTCAAACCAAGCTATGCTCTTTGGTGCAGTTTTAGTTATCGGATCCTTTGATCTTGCGATTGGAGGGTGTATTGTCTCTTTTTTAACAATATACGCAAAATCAAAGACCTTAGCTGTTCCTATTCTCTTCTTTCCGATCGTTCTGCCTAGTATTTTAATTGCCACACAGGCCACCTCGAGTTTAGTGCTATATAATGATTCTGGATTCGTGACGAACAACATTCTCATTCTTTTCTTCCATGCGATCCTCCTCCTAACGCTCGCCCTTGCTATCACCGATGATCTAATCAATCAGTAACCTAGTCCGTTTTCAATTGAATTGGATGAGATAGAGAATGGTCTACGGTTTGAGTAAGGATGAGATGGTTATTGATGGCTCGGGACTAACTGTTGGAATATTCCCTGGGACACTTGGTACTAATCATATTGGCCCTAAACAACCATAAGCCGGACGTGGATATGAGTTTACCTTCAACGAGGACATTTTTCCCCGTTTCAAACCCGTTAGGTTTTCCAACATTAGTTGAATTTACGTAGATCATCAGAGATAAATTCGTAGGATCATCCGGGTCTAAAATGTAGAATCCCGTGCTATTTACATCGGCCACAGTACCAATCAGCTGGATCTTTCGATCTAAAAAGGATTCGGAGTTTGGGTGTTCCATTATTTCCCTCACTGTAAATACGGGTATGGATGACTCCGTCAATAGTAAGAAAATTGCCCCCACAGATATAGCAATTATGATGCCAGAAAAAATCAGTTGTGTTGTTTTGACCATTTCCCTGATTCCCGTTACCAGGACTTTTTTAATTCGAATAGTTTCTAATTACTGAAACGAATCCAGATATTTATTAATATCGGATTCATATATTCTTTGGTTAATTATTGCCAATTCCTCGGTCGTAGTAAGGAGAACTGATTTTGGAAGTTTACCAATCATAAAATGGCAATATTTGGATCCATGGAGCTCGATATAAAAGATAGGTACTGAAGATAAATGGTAATTAGTGGATGAATACCTAGCAAATGATCCAGGGTTGGGTGCCCGTTTTAGGACGACTAATCATATCGGTCGAATAGATAAACCGTAGTGGAAAATATTAGATAATGGAATTTTCCCAGGATTAACTTTGGGTGACATTAATGTGGAAAAGAAGAAGAAATGTTCCTAAAGGTTTTTCAAAAAAGGGACAGCTTTTCTTGGAACTCTTGTTATCACACCCAGCAGATTATCCACTCCATATTTCAAATTATCTTATCTGGTATTGTGTCAATGCCCCTGATCTTATAGACCTGATTTTTCTGAAAGATCCCTTTGACTGGATATTTAGATATGAAAACAAGTATCACTTCTCTATTAGCACTACAACAAATCTCAAACCGCTTATGAACCAGTTACCTTGGTTTAAAACAAATCTCGTCTTAATCTTCGAGAGATCGGACTCTTGGCCTGATCTTGCCGAGTTTTTTACAAATTTCCGAAGTTTAGAAACGAATGAGCCGATAGACAGTTTTAACACTTATAACATACTTCTTTTGACTCGAAAGACGTTTAACTTCCCAGGCCGAGACAACCCTAAGATTATACAGCTCCCAGATCATTCTCTCCCCAAAAGGTATCGACATCTCCGCGGCGGGATTAACTTCGGTATGTTGAAGGAAAACAAAATCGTGAGCTTTGCAGCCGCACCGCACATCCTAGAACGGTCGATCCATGGTTCCGACTATTCATTCGCTCTTTTACGCGGGATAGAAACGCAGATCCTGGAACGTAGGCAAGGATACGCAGAGATGACGGTCAAAACCCTTTGCAATGAACTGTTTTTTCGCTATAACATTAAGAAAATCTTTATCTGGGTAGAGAGGAGAAACCTACCTGCGGTCTCCATGTACAATAAGCTTGGCTTTAAGCGCGTTGGAGAAGTCTTCGCCACCTACTGTGATTTGAAATGACTTTAAATTACGATATCATATGATGTCATAGATTTTCTTTTTTCTCGTTAAATCCAATGTTCATATCACGAAGCTCTTTGAGAACAGGTTCATAGATACTTCTCTTAACTGGTATGTGAACACCCGTTTCGGTGATTTTTCCCTCTAAAATGAGTCGGACAGCGATAGAAGCGGGGTAGCCAACAGTACGACTCATCGAGCTGTCACCTCCTTTATCCTGATGCCCGAAGTCCACCATACTGGCAGTTAATCTTTCCCTACCAGAAGGTAATTCATACTCGAACTCATGAATTAAGAGTAGCATGTCTCGTTCTTCTTCTTCATATTGAAGATGTCTTTCCCATTGGGCACATAGAGCATCCAAGGGAGATAGTTTGGATTCGGGTATAGATATGTTACTGAAAAGTCCCATCCAGTCGAACCGTTTTACAATATCGTCCTCTGGGTCTAGATCGAAATGTTTGATGAACTCTTGTTTCACGCTTGAAGGATCTTTGACACCCAATAATTTTGCAGTCAAATCAGCATAGGTAAACCCATCTGGATATTCGTTCTCCTCTATCTCCATATATCCAATTTCGGCCACCTTTTTTAACGCACGTGACCAACCCGCATTCCTAATGGTGCCACGAAAAATGTTTTGGGCTTCAGGAATTTTGTAAATATCGATATAAGGCGTTGAATCTCGATTAGGATATGCCTCGTACTCCCCTTGCAGGCCCTCTACTGGATAAGGGAAATTCTGATCAAATAGATCCTCGCCTGCCACGTCAACTATCTTGCCCCCTTCTAAGTATTTTGCAGCGTTACGTCCTGCAAGAATTACCCCCCGAGGGCTCCAACTCAACTTGTAACCCCACGGATTCGTATTGGCCTCGGGAGCGGGCAGACCGCCACAATAGGATTTGAATGAGAGGATTTTCCCCCCTTGATCGTGAACCCGGTCAATAATTTGTTGAGCACTCATATGATCGATACCTGGATCGACTCCGATCTCATTCAAAAATATCACCCCTGCCGCACGGGCTTCAGAATCTAATGCTTTCATCTCGGGCGATACATATGAGGTGGAAGATTCACCTATCGAACTGTCTGATTAAGGCGATATTGGACATCA
>JBHLRO010000069.1:0-4682 GCA_048882505.1 Candidatus Thorarchaeota archaeon | reverse complement strand
GGAACAAAGCTGTCCCAGACCCATCCTTTCTCCACAACCAGTGGTGGCTCAAAATGGCCAACCAACTTACTTTCAGTGTATCTTTCATCCCCATCAATACGGATGAATCCCTGATCAAAATGGGCCGCTACCGCGTGTGCAAGCGTTGTCTTACCCACGCCCACAGGTCCTTCTAGGAGAATATGCTTGCCTGCTGTTGCCCCAAGAATCATTTTCCGGAGGACTTGTTCGCGTCCGACGACCGCAAATTTGGTTTGAATGTCCGTAATGGCTTGTACAATATCCACTTACTTCACCAAAGCATCAGTAAAGAGTATAATCACTAACCTAACAAATATAGGATTAGATTTATGTATATCAGCATGAATGTGATTTCGCAGAACCACAATCGCCTGAGAAATCCAATCATTTCCATCTACATAGTTTTCTACGGAAGTTTATGCTTCGCTTATGTTCTTTTATTTTTTCGGGTAGTCGAACAGGCTAAGGCTCAAACCCGATGATTTACCTCAAATTACAATGTACATATTTCGACTTTGATTTAGTTCTATATGATTCTCACTGATTTAGATCGGAGACCGTATTATAGATAAGACGCCGAGGGTGGGATTTTCCGTTTCAGAAGCTACCCTTCATGACCATTTGAACCCACGAGTGCAGAGCACACCAGATCTCCTGGGTGAATCGCTCGAGTCTGGCGCCGTACCGAGCTGGGCTACCTCGGCAGCCAATTTGACGAATGATGCGGGGAGTGAGATTTGAACTCACGAACGCCTACGCGACTAGGATCTGAACCTAGCTCCTTTGACCTGGCTTGGAGACCCCCGCTTTACATAAACTTATGGGCGATGATAAGTAGTTCGATTGCATAGATAACGCTTACGCGTCTCAGACGGAAGATTTAATAACCTTTCACTGATTTGTTCTGTAGAATACATGTTACAATTAACTGTTGTCCAAAGCTGGTCGTAGTAGTTAGAATGAAACAGCGCAAATTCGGTCGAAAAACGAAAGCCATGGAACAATATGAGCGAATCAAGCGTGATTACCCTGACACAATTGTATTCTTTCAATTAGGAGATTTTTATGAGACATTCAATGAGGATGCAAAGATAACGTCAAAGGTACTCGAAATTGCGCTGACATCCCGAAGTGCTGGCGGTGATGGGGGGCGAATCCCCCTCGCAGGTATCCCCGTAAAAGCAATTGATCAGTACCTGGGAAAAATGGTTCAAGAAGGTTACAAGATCGCCATTGTGGATCAATTAGAGGATGCTAAGGCAATACCCTCGGGAAAGATTGTAAAAAGGGGGGTAACACGGGTAGCTACCCCAGGAACAGTTTTTGAAACCTCAATTTTGGACAGATATACCAATAATTTTCTTATGAGCATTGTGATAAATGAACGACGACACACAGCTGGGATGGCCCTTATTGATATCTCAACCAGCGATTTTTTTGTTACAGAATTTGCAGATGATTTAATCAAGCATTTTCGAGATGAGTTCTCGAGATTCAAACCTCGAGAAATCCTTGTTCCTGACTCCATCAATAGAAAAGGTAAACTGCACACGGCCCTAGAAGATATCATCACTTCGGAGTCGAAAGCGATCCTTTCCCCCATCAACGAGACATTGTTCAATCTCGATACGGCCACGCAATCACTCCTTGATCATTTTGAAGTTAAATCACTGGCGGCCTTTGGTATAGACACCCTTAATGAAGGTATCCGTGCAGCGGGAGCCATCTTATCCCATCTGGCGATGCTAAAAAAAGAATATCCTAGTAACATAACCTCTTTACAGGTGTTACAAGACCAACGATATTTAGTTCTTGACGCATCAACACAAAAAAATCTAGAAATTATAGAAAACGCATTTGACAGACGCATTGAGGGGAGTCTTTTATCGATCTACACCGATATCTGCACCAATATGGGAGCCCGTTTAATCCGCCGATGGCTGTTGCAACCACTTCGCGATCAAATGGAGATCACTGCGCGATTGGATGCTGTAGCCGCTTTTTTTCAAGATCTCAGAACATCTGAACAGATTCGAGATTACCTGAATGAGATTGCAGACCTTCATCGAATAGTATCAAAGGTAAAATACAACTCAGCAAATGCTCGTGATCTCGTCGTATTGAAAAACTCATTAGTTACTGGACTCGAGTTATCCTCTTATCTTCAGGACCAAGCCTTGCCCTGTCAAATCTGTACAAGAATAACACAGTATGATGTATCGGGAATACAGGCGATGGTTGATTTGATAGGGCGGGCGATCAACGAATCTCCTCCGACTACACTTCAAGAGGGAGGAATCATCAACCCTTCCTTTAATCCAGAACTTCTTGAGCTTTATGATGTAAAAAACAATCAAGATGCCATTCTAAAGCAGATTGAGACCAAGGAACAGCAGAGAACTTCTTTCAATATCAAGTTGGGGTATAATTCGGTTCACGGCTACTATATTGAGGCAACCAAAGCCCAACTTCGAGAAGCAGGAGAAGCCGGGATTCCTGGAGAATATGTACGTCGTCAAACCCTAGTAAATGCGGAACGGTTTATCACACCAGAACTAAAAAAAATTGAGGAACGTATCCTTAACATTGATGAGAAAATTAGCACATTAGAGTACAAGATATTCTGTGAAATTCGGGAGCAAATTACACCGTTTGCCGCACGAGTTCGAGCATTCTCCGATCTAGTCGCAGAACTCGATGTTTTGCTTTGTTTTGCATTCACTGCAAGAAAAAATAACTATTGTCGTCCTGAAATCAATGATGAACCTACTATTGATATCCAGGGTGGCCGTCACCCCGTAGTAGAACAGCTGCAGCGTGAGACTGGCTTTGTCGCTAATGATGTACTGATAAATGACGGCGAACTCCATATTATTACTGGACCTAACATGAGTGGTAAATCAACGTTCATCAGACAAGTGGCCTTGATTGCGTTGATGGCCCAAGCAGGTTCCTGGGTTCCTGCCCACACATGCCGCATGGGGATTGTAGATCGGATCTTTACACGTATTGGAGCTTTCGATCGGTTGGCTTTCGGGCAATCCACGTTTATGCTCGAGATGTTGGAAACGGCAAACATTCTCCGTAATGCCACCCCTCAATCACTAATTATTTTGGATGAGGTGGGTCGTGGAACAAGTACATTTGATGGGCTCTCCTTGGCTTGGAGTGTTGCGGAATATATCGCCACAAGCTTGAATGCAAAAACGTTATTTGCCACACATTATCATCAACTAGCTGAATTAGAACAAGATTATCCCATCATAAAAAACTATCATCAAACAGCGACGGAACGTAATGGGAAGCTCATATTACTTTATAAAATAAAGAAGGGGTCAACAGATCATTCCTTTGGAATTTCAGTTGCAAAGATGGCGGGTGTACCTAAACCAGTTATCACTAATGCACAAAAGAAATTACTAGAATTGGAAGAACATTCAGGTTCTAATTCTTTCTTGAAACCCATCAAAGGTGACCCAACCCGACCAAGACAGATGTCGTTGGCGGAGGCATTAGCCAAGAATGTTAGTCAACAGCAACTGGAGCAGGAGTTCAAAAATCTGCGTATGGAGATCTTAGCCGTCCTAAAAAATTATGTTAACATCGATGTCAACTATAAAACCCCTATTGATGCTTTAAGAGAATTAGGAGAATTGGTTAATGATTTACGAGAGTTAGAAAAGAAGCTCGAAGGAAAATAGTATGGCTCGAATCAGGGTTCTCAATGCCGTTTGTGTTTCAAAAATCGCTGCGGGAGAAGTTATTGAGAGACCAGCGAGTGTAGTTAAGGAACTGTTGGAGAACGCCATAGATGCGGGAGCTAATGAGATAAGAATCACAATAAAGAATGGTGGGAAGGATCTAATAGAAATACAAGACAATGGTCACGGAATTACTCCCAAAGACCTCCCTTTGTCGATTCGTCGTCATACAACTAGTAAAATTCGGTCAGAGAAGGATTTAGATTTTATCGTTACAATGGGTTTTCGCGGAGAGGCTCTTTATTCTATTGCCTCCGTTTCACGCTTTTCTATTACAACTCGAACACCAAACGATGAGCTAGCAACTACTTTGTCGTGTGATGGGGATGTCGAAGTCTATCAAATCACAGAAAGCGTGATGGCTTCGCCCGGTACCCTTATTCGCGTCCGAGATCTGTTTCATAATTTTATTGTTCGTAGGAAATTTCTGAAAAAAGCCTCAATAGAGCAAGGGTATGTCTATGACGTATGTGCCAGATATGCGGTGGCCCATCCCGAAATCGTGTTTACTTTGGTTTCTGAAGATGAAGTGGAGTTTCAAACCATTAAAGGGCAAGTTTCACATCTTCCTGCGATTCAAGCAGCTTTTGGCTCAGAAATCGTCAATTCTCTCATAGATATCGGAATTTCTCAGCGAAATGGTATAACTTTGTATGGATACGTGAGTAAACCTGGTTTCCATCGTCGTAACCGGAAATTTCAATACTTTTATTTGAATGGGCGGCCAATTAGCTCTGAACTAATCCAATCAGCCTTAGAAGAGGGGTGTAGGGCATATCTGATGAAACGTGAGTTTCCAATTGCGTATTTGTTCTTGGAAATGGAAGGGGGTTTCGACGTGAATATCCATCCCCAAAAACGGGAGGTACTCTTTTTCGATGAAATTAACCTAAGGACTGC
>JBHLRO010000068.1:3360-4762 GCA_048882505.1 Candidatus Thorarchaeota archaeon | reverse complement strand
ATTTGCCAGGCGAATTGATATGGGATATGGAATGCCCAGAGAGCTTGGGCAAGATCATCGGGAGTAACCTGATGCAGGAACCAATTGAACAACCAACTTAATCCCCAGAAACGTAACACCATCAATGCCACGAAATCAAGCTCTGTCGTAACAAAGAACCAATTCAGAAGCCCAATAAACAGAGTAGGCAAAAGGAGAAATATTCCTGCCTTCACGACTCGCCCAAATGGAGTGACTCGGGCATACCAGATGATAAAAATTAACGTGACAACTAGAACGGCCACCTGACTAGGAGACAAGAGTACAACACTGAAATAGACGAGTAGGAAAATCAGTGATATCCGAGGATCAAGGGACATTTTCTTTTTCCTCCAGAATTGCTGATAGGAAATTAACTTTATCTACGAGGGTTTCCTTGGCAATATACTGGTCAATAACGGTTGACATGCCCTTTTTCACGTCAAGAGCATACAGAAAGTGAAAAATTTCTGGTAAATCAAAAAAATCCCATGGCTCCTCCCTAGCTTTGATAATTACCTCAGAAGCTGAACCTAAATAATCTACGGTTCCATCGATTAGGACTATTACTTTATCACACACCTTCAATACAGCATCAATGTCGTGGGAAACGATTATTACACCCCTTTGTTCTCTCTTAACCCTATGCAATGTATTAAGCAATAATTGAATGGTTTCCTGGTCAAGGCCTGCAGTAGGTTCATCTAGAAGGAAGAACTGGGCGGAACTGGCCAGTGCAAGAGCTAGAACTAGTCTTCTTTGTTCTCCTCCCGATAACACATACGGATGCAGAGTTCGGCAGTTTTCTAGACCGAACTCACTAATTAATTCCATCATTCGGTGGTTACGGGCTGATTCCTCTGCTTCATAACGTTCCAAGGTTACATGGATCTCTTTTTCGACACTTGACGTAAAAAACTGTTGTCTGGTGAACTGGAAAGTCACATGGATCTGCTGAGAAAGTTTGCTAGTTCGAATTTGACGGATATCGTCAGTATCGATCGTAACGGTACCCGTTCGGGGACGGAGCAATCCATTTGCCAGTTTAAGCAGGGTGGATTTCCCAGACCCATTTGGCCCAATCACTCCCACTATTTGCCCTGTTTGAAACTCTAGGTCGATTTCATGCAAAATTGGATTATCATCTTCGTATGAAAAGGAGACATTGGAGTAACGCAAGCTAGTCAATACTTTTCCCCCTTAATAATCGCATCAGCTCGTCAGCGGTTCCAAACCTCGGGGAAAGCCCACGATTTTTGCAGAGGGCTGCCCCTATAGAATAGAATTCAGGAACTCGAAGTCGACCTTCCATAATATCTGTCTGCTCGGAAAAAAATCGATTACGCGGAACCTGGAGAACTACCTCGCCCTTATCAAGTACAAT
>JBHLRO010000068.1:0-3260 GCA_048882505.1 Candidatus Thorarchaeota archaeon | reverse complement strand
CTTACATTGAAAATTTCTTCAATAAACCATCCTAGGGATTCGCTGTACGTCCCACTCCAGTTATCGGGGCCTATTGTTTGGTTCAAATGGTCGATTAAAGTTAGGTTTGATGGAACCACTGATGTTTTGGAATAATTTAGGGGATAGGTCGGATGGTTGGATTGGATGATAAGATGAACGGTGACAAATTCTGGAGAATTTGTATCTTGAGAAGTCAGATTGGCCACTATCTGAAGGCCAATCACGAATCCTACTAGATAACTTCCAATCACCACTAGGATTAACCCTTGAAGCACGCCGTATTTCCTGTAGTTCGTTCGTTCAGTCATGTGGAGGGCCTCGCCTTTTCTAGAGCCACAATTAGAGCTGGAATGGTCGCAAATAGCAGGCAGTTAGTTACTTGGTGAAATATCAAGAATGGGATTCCTGCAAAGAAGGAAATAATGAAAGCCTCCCAATCGGGAACAAACACTATTATTCCCAAGGAGGTAACCACATCGTAGACCATTGTCAACGCTATCCCCAGTTGTGCCAGCAGTAGACGCTCGTACATCGAAAATGTCGTCTCCTCTATCTTTAACGAACTAGGGGGGCGATATAGCTGAGGGGCCTTTTCTTCGCCCATCGGATGGAAATTATCTTCATGAACCTGCAAAAGCTTGGAAGTTTGATGTGGATTCTGCTGTTTAAGATTGTGGAAGTACGCACCAATGACCATAATAAGTAGAAAGGGTGGAAATTTCAATAGGAACGGAATCAGTCCCCCAGTTCCGTAGACCTGGGCAGCAAACATCTCATAGATGGTTACAGACGTAATAACCGTCATTACACCCGTGCTCTTGCCATATTGATATCCTACAATGAAGAAAAACAAGGACAAGGTTTCTAGGTTCGGGATAAACAGAAGAATTGTGGAACTCGCTACTGCCGCTGCAGAAAAGATCACACTTGTCGAAAACACCTGAATCGCGTGAACCTCCCTCCATAGATCCGTACGAATCTTCTCACGGTCAATACTCATCAGATTCAAGCCTTCTTATTGATTTGAGTTTAAAACTACCCGACTGCAAAAGAACCTTGAGATCAGTTAGTCTTATCTCCTGGATGACGATCCATCTTTTTTCCGTTTTCTGGCCATAACTGCGCTGACAAGGAGCGCAACGAATGAGGGAACCAGCAGTACCGGAGTGAGACTTGCTGTTTCAATCAGATCTGAATTGACAAGCTTGAGGTGTAATGTGTATGGAATTTCGAATACAAATTCAGTATAGCCTTCTAGTAAAACACCAGTATTCCTATCATAGATCAAGGTTGTATTTTGGTTCCCAACACTGGGATCTTGCCCATAAGTGAAATTCACTGCCTGTCTTGAGAGACCTAGAACGTTATACGTGGTATCTACTCTAGAGAAGGATCCTTTGGTGAATAAACCGTTGGCTGCATCCCTACCCACATCTTCCTGCATGTCCCAATCTGTGGACGTGATAAGACCTGGTAACCACGGCCAGATGGATAGAACCAGGACTTCTGCAGTCTTATTGTTCGTAGCTTGGATCGTTAGGTTCCCAAACGCGATAGTTCCGTTACTTGGATGTGTGAAATTTGCTGGTTCATAATGAGTTGTTGTATAATTTAAGTATGACCCATTCGATGCTTGAAACGTGACATCAGGCCAGTTCCACCAGCCTATGAATTCATCATTCCACTGCACGACTTGCCAGCGCGATATTTGCTCGTCAGCCGCGAGTATGTATTTAACGGGGGGAGCAAAAATCATAGAACCTACTAGTACTAGGCAAATGATTGTAATTTGGCGTACTTTCATAGAGATACCCAGATGTGACTTGTTAATACTGTAGGGACATTCATTCTAAATGAATTTATAGGGGTTAGTGACCTATTATCATGTAAAATCAAAAGCGATTAGACACCTAAGCTGGAGGGATCTCCCTCCAAATCACAATATACGCTTATTTTACCTTCATTAAATGATAATCTTGTACTCTTCAGGTATTAACAGCATTGCTGATGCTATTGCACCCATTTGTGCTGTGATCATCGTGTTTGCCGTCCCCACAACGAGGATAGTTTGTTTCCATTCGATCTCACTGAGCATCCGCTTCAGTTTTCGAATAGCTTTTCGATCGGATATCGGGTTCTTTGGAAGAGGGGGGTATACAGCATCTAATAGGTAAATATCCTCTGCGTAGTTCCTGAAAAAAACGGTACATCCCATGGCTCCGTTCATGAGGCTTTCATCACGTAGGATCACAGTACTAAAATAAATATCATCTGTACCCTCTACACAGACAAGGGCGTCTTTCGTGCCCACAGTATAGCGAGATCCCAAATGAAACCGTTTGGCAGGATCGGGAATATAGAGCACTCGCTGAAGATTAGCCCACAATGTCTCTCCTTTCTCTGTAAGTTGATGACCAATCCTCCTGCCAGCTTGTTTTATTAACCCTTTCTGTACCAACTTCCCTAATAAGGTACGAACTCGCGCATCGGATGTTTGAAGGTATCGGGCCAATTGGTACCTCCCCATATGTTTATATTTATGGAGCAAAAACAAAAGATACAGATATTCAGCTTGTCGCGTCGGGGAAAATAATGAAACCATGACCAGCCCTTATAATTGTTTTAAGGTCGCAAGTACCCGAAAAGGGAGTTGATCAATTAGTACCAGCTAGACCTTATGATCATTGACATTGGGGATCGGTATCGGGAGGAACTCTTTTCAAGATCTCTAATCTCAGTTCCATTTGATCAAAGATGACTCAGGTCGATAGATTTGCCCTAGTTCAGGCAGTTTTCAATCGAGAGCCCACAGAAAAAGTTCCTTTCTCACTATGGAAGCACTTCATTGAAGCTGATAAAACTCCCGAAGGATTGGCTGAAGCTCAACTCAATTTTCAACGACAATTTGGTTCCGATTTGATGAAAATCTCCCCACACGGGAGTTATTGTGTGGTCGATTTCGGGGGTGTTCTTGGGGACTATAATCCTGTTTCTGGCTCTCGGATCTGCGTGCGAAAACCGATCCTTTCCTTGGACGATTGGGAAACTTTAGAACCCGTAGATCCGAATGCAGGTGAATTTGGAGCCCAGGTGAGGGCTGTTCAACTCATTCATAATGAACTTGACAACGAGGTTCCTGCCATGATGACCATTTTCTCTCCCTTTATGGTGGCCTCGAAGCTGGATCCTGCCCTCCTTGAACATCTTGTCCAAGACCGTACCCTTCTGAAAGAGCAAAT
>JBHLRO010000067.1:0-4874 GCA_048882505.1 Candidatus Thorarchaeota archaeon | reverse complement strand
GTTCGGTCCCCGGGTTGGAACATTTCATTAACTATGGCCTCTGCGGTGGTAGTTTTTCCTATGCCAGGAGGACCAGCGAAGAGCATGTGGGGAAAATCAACGCGTCGTACAAATTGTTTAATTCGGTCTATAATTCCCACTTGGCCAACAATATCGCCTAAATTCCGCGGACGGAAAGACTCAGTCCACATTCGTTCGATAGTAACCACTATTTCACCCAGATACCCAAAAGGTGGAGACACGAATGAATTCTATAGCTATTCTTCGTCTTCATTTTCGTCTTCATAGTCCTCCCACTCTTCGTCATCATCATCATCATAGGACCCTTCTTCTTCATGCTCTTCCGATTCATAATCCTGTTGCATGGGAGCAAGGAGGTATCCTAGGGCAAGATTATTCTCATATTGATATAGCAATTTGAGGGGTTTATCAGAATCGAACCATAGTTTGGCCGAAGCAAAGCTGTTGTCCACTAGAATGATGTTTTTAAAGTAGTCAGTCGGATACATCGACTCAGCGGTTTTATCCATCGATATGCTTGTGAGTGCGGAATTACCCTGTTGATCTACTTCCATCTCAACACTGACCTCTTTTTTATCATGTGAACTGCTAAAGATCATTTTTCCTGCATCTGCTCGTATAGTAACAAGATCTCCGACAATCGAAACATCACGTACAATTTCAGAAAGAGCTCCTCCAACTAACTCGGCTGTTACACCGAAATCTAATTCCGAAGGGTCGGGCAATTGGGTTTCTTCTGGCGCAGAGAGGGGAAGAATAAAGTCCCTTGTTCCCCGTCCAGTATATGCTAATTTGAGTATTTCTTTGTTCTCATCAAGCTCTACTGTAAGCATATCATCTTTCCTGGCCCTTTGAAGCACCTTCTTGAGATCCTGCATATGTACCGCTATAACGTATTCCTTATCACAGGTAAAGCTGCCCGCGCCTTCAAAATATGAGGGATGGATTTTAAGGTCGACCATGGCAAAACGACCTTTATCCATGTTTCTGAGGAGTATTCCATCCTGCGGCCGGATCACAAATGTCCCCTCATCTTCGAGGATGGCCGCTGCAGCGTTTAACACTTTTGAAAACATATCTAATTGCTCTATCTCAATACGGAGTGTCACGAGATGTCACCATAATCCTAATTTTCTTCCATTCTCTTATTAGGCTGCTGTTCTACTTTAAGACGGATATTGGCTCATAACTTATAATGGTATCCTGCTGTTAAGACTGGGATTACTAAAAGAGAGACATTGGAAAAGGAAGGGCGTTAATCAACGCAATGTTATGCCCGCGAGGCGAAGTCTCGATGAGCGGGTACGTCTTAAAGAGGGGAGAAATGTGACACTTTCGGATTAAAGAATCGGTTAATTAACATCCTGCCATTTTTAGTCGGAAACGAGAGAGAAGTTCTGATCCAACCGCTCTCCCGTTTTCGGACACCCAATAATCTCCTACCACATCTTGTATGAGGAGGTGTTTTCTTGTTAGATTCGTAAGGTTAGATCTGACTGATGTTTCCAACTCTCCGTCAAAGATTAGCTCCAGGTCGTCGATGACTGATTTCACGTTCTTTATGATTTGTTCCTCGCCTAAACCAACATCTAATGCGGCTAGCATGCTTGTTATGAGACATTCAAACCCGTTTTGGGGTTCTACTAAAAAAAAAGGATCCCCCGAAACATCAGTTTTTTTGATCGTTGCTGGAGTCATAATATCAATAGGCCTTCGCATCCTTCTGCTTAAAACCTTACAGACACAGATTATTCCAGTCAATTATTATAGGGCCGAAATTGCTGATCGGCCGCCTGACAGAATTGGTACCCACTGTCAAGGACAACCCAGGCCGTGACCGAACAGGGCAAGAATGTTATCAATTTAAAAAAAATGAAACCCGATGGGGATGGATTGGGAGATAAACCGCATTCTTAGGAACACTTAACCTTTTAAGAAATGATAAACAGTTTACGTGGTATTCCGTAATTTTTCTAGCTGCTCTAGTCCTTGAATAACGTGATCAGCGCTCGGGGGACTTATTGGACCACCTTCAATAGTAAGCGAGTGCTTTTTTCCCGTTATGTATCCAATTACCTCTGCAGGTTGATCACCTTGACGTAACGTGGAAAGTACTTCGCCTACATTGTCAGGATCACACACCAATAGGACCGCACCAGAGGAGATCAGCTTGTATGGATCGATCCCGAGAATATCAGCGATTTTCCGAGTAACCGAAGCAAGAGGAATCATCTTGGATTCAATCTCACATCCTACTCCTTTTGGCGCCAGACATTCATATAGTGCGCCCAAAATGCCCGCCTCGGTAGCATCATGGACAAGATGTAAAGATTCGTGGTGAGTTTTGTTGCATTCCAGAATACGGGAGGTTATCGCGAGGTTTTGACTGATCGATTCTCCTTGATCGTATTCTGACTTAGTGAGTCCGAGGTCCCGCAAGAATCTTCCTCCTTCGGCAAGGAGAATGCCTGTTCCCTCTGCCGCGACCCATCCTGAACAAACTATTGCGTCACCGATCTGTGGTTTTCGTGGTATATAGTACTCTGGGGGAACAAAACCGATCATGCTTGCAGACAGAAGGGGATAGGAAGCACCATTCGTTATTTCTGTATGTCCTCCAAGGATTGTAATGTTGTTTTCGATACAAACCTCAGATAGGCGGGACTGCGTTTTCCTCAAAACTGATTTTTTTGTTCCTGGAGGTAAGAGAATCGTTACTGTTATACCATACGGAATTGCACCAGCAGTCGCTAGGTCATTCATATTGACGGTGATTAAATATTTCGAGGGATCGGGGGTTGGAAACGTGATTGGATCCGCCTTGTAAACTAGATATGGAATACTTGTTGTTTCGTAGATTGTATTTACTTGGTTAAAGACTTCCTGGAGCGCCAGTACGGCTACATCAATTCCAGGTTCTGCTGGCTGCACCACCCCTTTGTTTGAACTAGATCCCATCTTACCTAGTAATTCCGTTAGCAGTTTCCAAGGAACTTTCCCAGAAAGCAGTGTATCCATTGATATCTACCTCTTTGGAAACTATAATAACTCCAGATTTTTTAATTATGCTTAAGTTTGCGAGCGAACCCCTGATGCGTGAGGAACGGCCCATCTTTGCGGAGAGCTTTTTTCAGATTCGTCCACGTAGAATTTTCCAGGCTCTGTTTTTTTATTACCACGATCCTGCGCAAAACTATTTTTATTTAAAGGAAACTGGAGCGCTTAAAGGTGAAATTGAAGTCATTCGTCAAAATCTTCAAGCTTTCATTGACGCGGATGCCCTCTGGGTTAATGATCGTAAGACCCGAATGCTTATTTCCCAAATTCAATTGGAATTCCGGAAAAATAGGCGTATCTTCCCGTACCTTAACTTTAAAATCCAATCCGAACCATATATTCTGCAGGATGGAAAAATCAATAAAATACATTTGTATGCTAAACCTGAGGATCTTGCCTATCCTGCAATCTCGTGCTGGCAGACTACGATAGGACTTATTAATAGCGTAATATCCCGCTCTTTTCACCAATTAAGCCTGGATAAGACCCGGGTGACATTTTATATGTCCAAGGGGGACATTGTCGGGGGCGATGAGCAGATTTTTATCGATTTGACCTAGATAACGTGAAATTGGTCTCCAATCGGATTTTTAAAGTGCCCAAAAGCCAAATAAAAACGGTATTTCCCGCTTCAATCCGTTGAATTCTGGGCTCCTTGTGGCCTATGGGGCAACACCATTTAGGACCTGGGACATAGATGCCAGAACTTCCCCAAATCCTTGTTGACAGCATTATTTTCATTCTCCCACTTTGGGTTGCCAATGCGGCTCCCACGTTTTTGGGTGGAGGGCCACCTATTGATGGTGGTAGGCTTTGGCGGGATGGCCGCAGGATTTTGGGGGCTGGTAAAACTATTCGTGGTTTTTGGATGGGTGTCCTGTCAGGAACCCTGACAGGAGGCTTGGTAGCTATCCTAGTCCCTGCTTTCGAGGGGATTTTAATACACGGAAGCACGGTGGATACAACAACTTATCTTAGACTTTATTATCTTGACCTATGGCCAACAAGTTCACTGTACCAGGTTCTTGGGGCTTTCCAGATAGAGGATTTGCTTTCGGATCCCCTTCTCTTTGGTTTGGTGGCGAGCTTCATTATGTCATTTGGGGGATTAACAGGTGATATTATCGGGTCATTCATCAAACGTCGGAGTGGTATCGAACGTGGTCACACCTTCATTTTTTTGGATCAGTTGGGGTTCCTACTTATGGGGACCATCTTCGTTTATCCTTTGATTCCTGTTCCGATTGTATGGTTCTTAGTACTCGTCCCTATTACTTTCATAACCCATATTGCAGCAAACCTCTTCGGATACTTTACAGGAATCCAAGATGCTCCCCTATAACCATCTATGGAAACCCTAGTTTTTATCGGCCTGGTGAGCTTTCATTTTTGTCGATCTGGATTAATCAGAAAAATTTTTCAACTCGTTCGAAAAATATGGTACATAGCTAGCAGTACTAACTGACTATCCCACGAAAATCAGTAATACCACCCCACGACAGAATACAAAGGAGTCTATTCAGTATGTCAGCGAATAATCAGGAAAACGTAGTGTTCATTGGCAATAAACCAGTAACAGCGTATGTAATGGCTTGTGTTACTCAGTTTAACCGAGATGCTGAACAAATAGTCTTAAAAGCGAGAGGTCGTGCCATCAGTCGAGCTGTCGATGTGGCCGAGGTTCTTAGACGCCGATTCATGACGGGTCAAGTAGATGTAACCAATATTGAAATCGGAACTGAGCAAATTGAGACTAGGGAAGGAAACATGAGTAACGTTTCCGCCATTGAGATAAC
>JBHLRO010000066.1:0-4898 GCA_048882505.1 Candidatus Thorarchaeota archaeon | reverse complement strand
GGGCATGTACCGATCCCGCATTCTCCTGTTGGTTGGGAGGGTTGACCCAGAATCGCTCATCGGTGGATGACACATCCTACCTCTAGCGAGAGCCCGTCTCCGAATCGTGGGGGAGAAATGCCTATGGGATGTTTCTTCTTGTTTGCACGCGGAATCATAGAGGGCGGAGCCCGACTCATCCTGTCCTCGTAAAAAGAAGAAGAGTGTCTCCAAGGGATATTCAAGAGATGCATTATTAAAGACTTTTGGACTTTAGATTTTGTAATGAAATTCCGTTCACTTCCAGCTCGAAGGTCAGGAAAAAGGCAGTATGTTAGTGTTGGAATGGGAGGTACATTCGATCGGTTGCACGAAGGCCACAAGCTATTTTTGGATATTGCTGCTTATTATGGCAAAATCGTCCATATAGGGTTGACCACCTCGACCTATTTGGATGGTTCCAAGAAGCAGTATCGAGAATTAATACAACCGTACCAGGTTCGGGAAAAAAAAATTCAGGATCACCTTCGAAACCGTCAGACGAAAGTGAATTTCTCGCGTTTGGATTCACCGGGAATGGATAGGAAGCTAGCTGAGCAATCAGACCTGGCAGCCTTGGTAGTGTCTCAGGAAACGTGTTCGGGAGCAATTGCAATCAATGACTCTCGTGTGAAATCACATAAAAACCGACTAAAGATCATTATATGTCCCACCGTTACTCGCCCTGATGGTACCTTAGAAAGAAGCACCCGAATCCGCAAAGACGATCAGGCAAGATCCTCTTGAAAAAACCATGATCAGGAGAAGAATGAGAGGCGGCCTTGGAACTCAAAATCATCATCACGGGAGGGTTTGAGACCCCACCTCTTGGAGGGCTAGAGACGTCATTGGCCAATCACTCTCGATTGTTCACCTGATTTGAGCAATTTAAGATTATTGGTAGAAAATCGAAAAATGAACCCTCTAGAATTCCGAAAACCTGTAATATAAATGGCTATTTCCTAGGGAGATTTCCACAGTTGTAAAAGGTTCAATATAGTGACAGTTGATTTCATTAGAAGACGAGAAGAAAATCTATTAAGGAAATGCTAGCTAGAATAGTTCCAATTCCTCTTAGTTCCCCTCTTGAAAAATTCGTTGCCAATCCTACATGTCCAGGATTGGTTTTTGGGGTACGAAGGGAAGATATTAAATTGTCCAGATACAATTTAGCTCGGTCTGAACGGCGGCGACCTCTCCAGTAACTCGGCCGTTTCTCGTTGGACATTGACATCTTCGCTAAGTGAAGAACACCTGTGACCCCTTCTAAGGGCGATGACGAGAGGGGAGTATGGAAAAAAAAATTTCCAGCGGGTTTTAAATTCTGCAGGCAGATGGCTTCCTTCTAACTTAGTCTTCTAAGCTTCAGGAAGTGCATTGCCGGTATGCAACTCATACAACAGAAGACATTCTATATTTGTCTCTGCCTTTTTTTCGTCCTCGGCGCCCTGGCGGGAGGGTTCCTTCGGGGGGATAACACCGAGCTGTACCAAGAACTGGGACAATTGAACATGCAGAACTTTGTCTGGTATTTTAATAACTATATTAACCAAAAGGTCAACCCCTCGACCATGGGAGACGTTTTGGTCACGGAATACATCGAACATCCTCAAGAGGCTACCGGGGTCATCCCGTTGTTCCCCACCCAGTCGATTGTCCCAGAGATGCGCTACACAAATACGACACTCACCGATCTCGACCTAAATATCATCCCTGGGGAAGATTCTGTTTATGGTACCACCGTTGGGATTGCCGTCTTTACTAAGATGTCTTCTGAGGTGGGTTGGGAGCTACGCAGGTATGAAACCCGTTCCACGGCGGATGTGAATCAGGGCGCTATCCAAGTGCACATTGGCCTGCCACGAATGCGGTTCGAAGCGGAAGGGGGGATCCTCAAACTAGTTATCACCAATTTTGGGACTGAAGTTTCGGATCTGATTTACTTCCCCACGATCGCCAAGCAAAACCCCATGTGACCTTAAGTGCCCTCAATACGGTGGTCGATATGAACAGGAGTCTCTACCTTACTGTCATGAACCGATATCGTGACATTCGGGGGTATCGCTACTTCCTGGAGTATAAACGGCATGTGGGGTCACTTCTCCACGAGATTACATACCGAAGGAGTCCCTCGGGTCGAATGAGACAAACTTCTGATGAAATCATAGCTTTGTTCGGCTATCCGACCTTCATCCGACTGGATTCTGACTATGATCGCTATCGCGATTTTAAGTCCCCCCTCGCCAGTCTTCTACCTACACTCAGTCCCCGAACCTTAGAATTCTTGGAAAACACCCTCCGGACGTTGCCGCTCCTCCGCCCATTTGTGACCTACCGGTCAAAACCCTACACCTTTCACACGGCACCACGTTAGCTCCACCCACTGTCGGTTTTCAAAAGTTCCTTGATGCCTTAGTCACCCGCTCCCAAACTGACCTCCATTATGCGGCCCAACCTGCCCTGCAAAACCTCCTGATGGTACGTGGCCATAATTTCCCTAACTGTCGGAATCGAGGGGAGTTGATGACATTCTTCAATGATCATTACGTCGCAGTCTATAACGAGTTGTAGCGTAGTGTCACGTATGACTTCAATCGAATTGGGCACGGAAAATATGCCTTGGAGCGGCAGGGCGAACAGTATGGGCGCTGGGAGATTGATCTGTTTCAACCCCTCGATACCAAGGTGACCGAACGTGGCTTGCTCCCAACGGCAGTCGATATTCCTGATCAATCCTTTATGTGGCTCTTAAACAATCTTAACAAACAATACTTCAGTTCACGGGAGAGGGGATGCGAAGGGGAGCACAAAATTTATTGATACCCTTGCTTTCAAACCCAGTCTTGAAACACATTTTCATACTTGTTGATATTTTCTTTGGGTTCAACTAGTATTAATCCTAGGGCCTTTTCCGTATTAGAAAAAAGATAACGATCTGAACAATTATGCACCAAACGGTTCATTTTATGAATTTCATGTTTATCATATGCTCATTCCAATGCAATAAAGTAAACCTCCAATCCCATTCAAGTCATGCCTCAAAATATTTCCACAGATATATGCAGACGCGGCGCATGCCTCGCAAAATGGAAAAAAGATTGGAATAATATCCTTAGGAGACGCAAACCAAAATGAGGTGGAGAACGTCGTCTATCAAGTCCAGATACGACCATTTGAGGAAAAGAAATTCGCTGGATTGTGGATCTATGTTTTTAATGAGGACCAACAAAAATATCTTCCCGCTACCGAAGAAATGCCAGACTATTATTGAGAAAAGCATTAACGGACATGTTCATGAGTTCTATAGCGAATTAGCTTCCTTATATGGGGATTTTCTCACTAACACCGTTTTTCTTGTTGTCAGCTCAGAGATCTAGTTGTCAATTCTGGTTCTCTAGTAAAATGCTTTTCTGGATCACCTTGAAAGTATCTGTCAAAGAGCATTTTTGCATGATACTCACAAATTCCTCTTACATCCTATTCCAATCGTGGCCATTCAGTCTAAACGATCTCTTAGTGTTCGGTGGCTTGATATACTTCTTGCAAGTAATAGATTAGACTATTTGATTCGATTTCTAACTAACATTAAACAAACAAGAGGTGGGTTCATTGGTTATTGTAGAATCTTGGAACGCTTAGCTGAAAAACCTCAAGGATTAGATACCATTCTTCGTGATTCTCCAAAGAGAGAGATTAAAAAATTAGCAGAGTTGTACATATCTAAAAAAACCAGAAAATGGCATGAAATCTTAATTTATTTGGAATCCAAAGAGTGGGGCTATCCCCGCAAAAATTATTATGAGAATAACAGTTATGCAATCTTATTGAGTGTTGGATTAAATCAGATTTCCATTGATGACTACTTTAAGAAGCACAGGCACGGACAAACCTAGAGGCTAACAATTCTGCGCGGTCGCCTCATATAGTATAACGGAGTGCCACGATTTTTTATCTGTACAATCGTACCCAAATAAGTTTTAATCCATCCCCACCTGACATTAAATCACTAGCGGCACCAGTATCATTGAGAAGGTAGATATGACACTGGACGTAATATGTTGCACCATCGTATAAGGTTGAGGTTGTAAATGTATGGTAAATGACCTGGTCTGTCCATGATTGGTCTTCCGTGTAATCTATAATCCCACCGCTAGAAAGTGTGGGGGAGCCGGGTCCCGTCATTGTATAGGTGAATTTCAGGTGTCCGTTTCCAGCTGTTTTGAGCTCCCCATCAAATTCCCATTTGATTTTTAATGTCGCAGTTCCAATTTCCTCGGCGGTAAGACCACCATCACCGTATGGTTCTTTCTGAGTATCCCAGTCGTACCATGCATAACCATCCAGTCCCCAAAAATTCCATGCCTTAAGTTCATATTGATCCGTTGCTGCATTGTAATTCTCATCGCCCCACGTGCCACTACCATGGTCATCCGCCCATGAGTCGTCATTATACACTGTATTAGAATAAACAGCATCTACCAATTCTATTGGCAGTAGAATCATCAATCCCAGTATAGATATAATAAGCGAGCTTCTCCTCATCTCCAAAGTTCCACCTCTTTTCTGATTTTACAGAGTTTATGCACAATTCGAATATATAAATGCTGCTATCCTTTTGAAGCTTGCCCACTTTAGGGTGATAAATAGGCCGCAAGTCTGCCATCTACAATTTTAAAGGTCGATCTTGTTACTTGTGAGAGTCTCTTATCATGAGTAACGATGATTATCGTTACTCCTAAAGCTTGATTTAAGTCTTTTAACAAATCAATGATTACTGCAGTAGTATGATTGTCTAATACTCCCGTTGGTTCATCCGCTAAGAGTAATTGTGGCCTATTAGCTAGCGCTACCGCTATTGCTACTCGTTGTTGTTCGCCTCC
>JBHLRO010000065.1:0-4997 GCA_048882505.1 Candidatus Thorarchaeota archaeon | reverse complement strand
TCACCAACAGATCGATTTACCTTGAATTTTGGGAGACTAAGGCTCCTATTGTATCTAATGTGAACTGAAATAGGGCTGCCTTCGATCGTGTGCAAATTAAATGGCTTATCAAGGTATTTCGAAAATCCTGAACCGATTTTTCGTCATAATGAAACTTAATATGGGGATATTGAATGTGCTCCAAAATTAGATATTCCGCGGGGGCGGGTGCAGGTTTTTTTATCGAGGGATGGCTTGGAGAAGGTTCAGGATTTAAGAGAACATGTATATCCATATCATTTCGCTGACCATTGATTAGCTCGATCAAAAAACCGACAATACGACGTACTTGTTGCCATAAAAACGATTTTGCAACTAATTGAACTTGATAGACCGAGTCTGTCACCAGTTTCATTTCGATCTTTTCAATGGTCCGAGAATAATTGATGTGGGGTCTTTTGGGATCTTTTTTCGTGAAGTTCTGAAAATTGTGACGTCCCTGAAAATCTTGAAGGATAGGCTGTAGTTTTATAGCGACGTTGTTTATTTCGGTGTTAAGAAAATACGAATACGTTCGTAAAGAAGCATCCCTTCTGGGATCAAAAGAAAGAGGAGCTGGGGTAATCCCTAACACCCGTATATCCTTGGAGAGGTAAGCATTAACTTCGCTGAGTATAGGTGGTCTAGTAGTATCAAGGGTGATGACCTGGTGGATGGCCCCAACACCTCTATCAGTTCTACTTGCAAACTGTACTGAGGAGGGCATACGGGCTTTCTCGAGAGCGACATGTACCTTTGTAAGGATATTATCTGAGTCATGAATCTGCCCACTAAATCCCGAATAGTGCAAAACTGGCAAGTAGCCCACACAAAGGGCGTACTTGGTCAATTTGACCATAGTTCATGTCCCCGCATCTCATCAGTCCTTTGTTGGATGGTTTGTTGAATTTGTACGCTGTGTTTGTGAAAAAATTCTATAATAAGTCTAATTACGTGTCTGGGGTTAGATGAGACTGATATTAAAGAAGGAAAACCAGTATGGGGGAAGGTTTTTCTCCAATATTCTTTGAAATTCATCAGATCAATTTCCTGTAAAAGATCAGCCTTGGTTCCTAACACGATAATTGGAATTTTAAATTCTTGAAAGACCTGTTCCAACAGATTTTTTTGGGCCTCCAACGCATCCTGCTGCGTAAAATCAAATAAAAAAATCATTGCGGTCGCTAATGTCTTCATTGCGGCAATTGCCCGAAGTTCAATTTCATTTCGGTCTTTTAGAGGTCGATCTAGAATCCCTGGTGTATCGACCAGCTGAGCATCGATATGTATATCGGGTAATCTGCCTTCGAGGTGCAATGGGATTTCAAGATGTCCTAATGTAACTTCCTTTGTTGTGAATGGATAGGCTCCGATTTCGGGACTAGCAGCCGTGATACCTTTGACCAAGGAGCTTTTTCCAACATTTGGATACCCTACTACACAAAATGTGGGAAGATTGAGATCGATTCCAGGCATAGAACGCATTTGTCCTCTAACGGTCTCAAGAAAATGTAGTCGTTTATCCAACTTCTGAACCACTGAACGTATCCGCCCGAATGCTGCCCGACGAACAGTTTTGGTCTCTAAAACGGAACGGGCGTGCCATACATGTCCAAGATGCTGGCGCCTTATCCGCCAAATGACATTGGCCGCCCCAGAAAGTGAACCCAATGTTTTACGGAGATTATCCACGCCAAAACTGATATCCAAGATTTCGAAATAAAATCCCGTGATCGATTGAGCCTCTAGTCGAGGGAATTCGGAGACGATCTGGAAAAGACGAGAACGAATTTCCTTTGACAACTGCTCAATGCGGGCAGCTTCCGTTTTACGGGATCGTTGGAGGGGAGGAACAGATTCCGATGCCCCTCTTACAGATCTCTTCATAGCTTGAGTTTCTGCTTTTGAATACAGTTGTTTGGCTGTGGGAATATTGACAATGGCGCGAAATGGATTTGTAGATGGCATTTGTCAATCGCTCGCGGAAATAATATCGTGCAACCGAGGGATGCCATTCAGAGACTTAATTACTTTAACCACAGCAGGGGGGAGAAATCGTTCCCATTCGTCATTTTTTACCATATATTCACGAATTCGCGTTCCTTGGAGTTGCTTCCGATTAAAATCTCCTGTGGATTTAACAAGAATGCCAGCTTCGGTAAACAATCGCTTCATGCGGGGATTATTCGAGTAGGCAACGTCGAAAGGTGGACAATAGCTCCGTAAATGTTCGACATATAAAGAATAATAATGGATATCTGGGACAGTTACAACATAGATCCGATCTAACGATACATGAGCCTCCTTCAAAGCCTCATTGATCATAAGAACGCGTTCTCCTGCTGTAAATGGATTAGAAAAGGTATGTGACTCTTGGGTACTTCCCACGACGATGATTACCTCCTCGGCCTGAGCCAAAATTTCTTCTACTGCTTGGAGGTGGCCGAGATGGAATGGATTGAATCGACCTACAAAAAGAGCCCTCTTTTCGTTCATTTGTCTTGGCCTCCCATTCTCGTTCTTTTAAGATCGATAGCTGAATCAAGAGTCAACTGTCCCAATGCCACCAATCGAGCCAGTTCTTTATCCAATGTGATTTGGTTTCCTGATTTCTCTCGACTCCATTTTTGGATTTGGCGGATTCGTCCAGAAGGGATTTCATTACGTAATTGGTGATCGGTTTTTCTCCCTGGTCTATGTGCAATGGCGACAGCGGCCGCTGCATCTCGGGGTAACTCAGTACGTTGTGCACCCTTTGGTAAGTTGGTAAATGATTCTTCTACTATTTCAAAAGATAAGCTCTTCCAGTTACCATAAACTTTGTGCAAATGATTAAAGATTGTTTTCGAAATTGACATCGGCAGGTTTCCTACCCGAATCACCACTCTTTCACCTGGAAAGGTAGCCAGATAGTTGTTAATCGTTGCATTGAGTTCTTCAAGATTAACTGTGTTAGCAGCCAGAAACATACCATCGCAAATTGCAGCTACCCCGACATGCTCTCCTGGATCCACCCCAATTATTACTTCTTGAAATTTAGGTTCATATTTTCTTAGGACAAGGCCTAACAGTTGAGAGACCGTGTAAGGAGTTAGTTCATTATAAGATAGATGTAAGATATTTGATTCGCTCTTTCTTAGGATATCCGCTGACGATGGATTAGGTGTACGAATCACCAGATCAAAACTGCTCGAATCTATCGACTGAGTCGGAAGATAGAATTTGCTCTTGATTGGAAAACGAGATTTCTCGAAGAGTTTGAGGAGTTTGAAATAAAAACGCATCTCTTCTGTCTGAATGGCGATTCGCATAATAATTAAAGCACCAATAGCTAGGAATATCCGGACATGAGAGGATTTGAGTCTGATTTAGAAACATTTGAGCCAAGCAAATTAATTAATCGAACCTCCATTGAGATCTGAAAAGGAAGTTTAATCCGTGCAAAACAGATTGGTAGAGTTATTACGAAAGCAAAATACTACCATTCAGATATGGGGGCGGCCTGGAACATACAAAACTACCCTTTTATTACAGGTGATCCGTCAGATGATCAAAAAAGGTGCCAGAGTTTATTTACTTGATATCAGCGGTAATTTCCCAATTCTCAGGCTTCAATTGCAGAAACGGTTGCTGGAAAAGGTGGTGGTATTTCATCCAAAGACTATTGAAGAAGAAGCCCTAGCCTTAGATGATCTAGCTTTTACTCGTATTCCATCAAATTCTATTCTATTAATTGATGATATATTTCGAAGGGCACGCCGAAAAAGTCCCGAACAGGGGTATTTTCCATCATTAATCCTGACTCTAATAAAAAACCTCGCTAAAATACTCAAATTTCCCGTTCTGATTACGAATCAAGCACGCGGATCTATTAAGACTGATTCTGTCTACCCTTTGTTTCACGAATTGGTTCTCAATTATCTTGATTGGCACGTTCTGTTTGAAAAAGAAAAGGGTACCAACATCCTCCGCGTATCAATCTTTGAGAAAGACCAATATTTGTCCCAACAGGAATATTCCATTGATTCTTCTGGTCTCATTGAGGGTATTGATTTCTGAGAAAAAGATTCTGGTCAAATTCTTCGTACTTTTCGGAGCATGTCATGATGATTAACTCGAAAGAACGTGGGGCGTCCATGTGCACATATGTGTGGGTTCTCTACTTTTGCCAAATCAGACAAAAGCCTTTTGGCCTGAGGAAATGACAAAGTCTCACCTACACGATGAGCTGAATGACAGGCAATGAGATTTAACACATCTTGGAGTTGTTTTTGAACGGTCTGAGTCATTTCAGTCTCAAGGAGATCTGTTAAAAACGCCTGGAGATCGGCTTTAGCTAGGAGCTTAGGGATTGCATGTACTTCTATCAGCCGTGACGTTCCCTTGGGTATCCTTAAATCAAACCCCAACGAAGATAGATCGGAAATGGTGTCTTTTACCATGTCCAGCTGGTAAGACTGTACTTGAAAGCGAAAGGGTTTAAGAAAGGTCTGGGACACAATTTTTCCCGTTTTATGGCTCTGAACAAGTTTTTCGAGATTTATACGCTCATCTGCAGCATGGAAATCCAGAATGATCAAATCATGGTGAGTAAGACCCTCAAGGAGAATAAATTCCTTCCCTAGATGACCCCGAAACTTCACATCGGAACCAAAGAGGGATCTTGAATCGGAAACGATATTTTTTCCTGGAATCGCAGAAATTAATGCCTCTCCCCCCCTTGGAGCCATCACAAGCTCAGAATGTTTGTATTCTGGGTAGATATTATTTATTTCTCCTGATTTCATTGTTGTGACGCTCACGTTAGATGTTTGAGGTTTTCTGGGAACTATCGTCTCGGAAGGGGTAAGATTGGGGACAAGATCCGCGCTCTTAAAGCTGAGAGAAATCGTTGAGCTAATCGCAGTCCTTAGGTTAATTTCATCGAAAAAGAGTACCTCCCGTTTTTGGGGATGGATATTCACGTCGAAACCCCCTTC
>JBHLRO010000064.1:0-5189 GCA_048882505.1 Candidatus Thorarchaeota archaeon | reverse complement strand
ATTATAATGTCCCTGAAGGGGAATTTAGAGAACGAATCCGACGGACCGCAAATGCGCATGGTTTCAGGGTGTTTTGAGCTAGTACGGTTCCATCGAGCCTTTAAGCTTCTAAGATTTAAAATAGCTACCCATGAAATCATGTTTGACCCGTTAGGTGCCCAAAGAGGAGTTCTTCTTAGAGATTTCGCGATTTTGGTCACTTTCACTCCACTATTTGGTAAAATATTTTAGGGGGGCAGTCATGGATCAGGGTAGTTTTTGGTGGGTTGGTACGTGGAACGTAAATGGCGGCTTCTGCAACTGTTGGTAGAGCGCCTTCCGCAGGTGGTGAGCCAGTACCCCGACCAGTACCGCAAATATGTGACAGATTTTATTGGGGTGCTTCAGCACTGGGAGGTGACCAATTTACCGACACGGAACCAGTATGTGACCACGGCTACCACGTTTATCCGAAATTACTGTTCCCAACGGTATGGGGATTGGGTAATCTGTGATTCCCAGACAGATATTGGAAAAATCGCAAACAGAAGGCATAAGAATCCCATAAATATATGGTTAAGTATCATACTTTCAAGTAAAAAATCAAAAACTTGGAAACGGAGATTTCGAAACAACATCATAATGAAACACCATATTTTCTACCCCCATTTCCAACACATGCTTTTATACTAACAAAAGAATGAAAGCTAATTCTATACATCACTTCCCATATTGTTCATAGTCACGAAATCTATGACGTTTTGTCCTTCTAGTTTTAGTTACCTCATATCCCGAAAACGAGAGGTTGGATCACGACATAGAGGGTAAATGATTATGTTATTACGACCGACAGATTTGGCTAAATCCTCATTCAAACTCGATTGTGTCCCGAGAGTTCACATTCTCGCCTCTCCTGGATATCCAGTTTAATCCAAACGGTGCCCTCCAAAGGGATCTCAGAATTTAGGGGCGTTATTACTTCGACCCCACCGACGACAAGGCATATATAATGGAGAAACCAGTGATTAGACGCTGATTGAGGAGACGAAGGATCACCAAGTGTATGCAGTGGGATTCACTCGGTTGTTACAATGCATGGACATCGAGCTTCCGCCGCACATGGTGAGTGAGATTGTTCGGTTGTAGGGGGACGAAGCAATCCCATTTCCGTTAGATCTCATCAAGGAACTCAGGAAGGGGAAGGATTTCACCCTCTTCGTCCAGTGCCCACATTGTCGCACTTCGGTATCCCCCGATACAGACCGTTGTCCGTGGTGTGAGGGGACAGAGATTCGACGCGAAATCATTCTCCTCGACAACGGCGCAACGCCCACGGAGGCCAGGTTTGCGATCCATTGCTGTATCAAGGGACATAGACACGGCAACAACGGGGAGATCGTATCTTAATATCTGGTTCCATGATTCAATCGCCATGTTTTAATGAGTTTTCAGATACGATTTACCCGCAATGCCCAAAGTTCGGTGAAACTGCAAACCTTTAATGCCATCTTTACATAGCTGGTCCCTAAATTGTGCCAGAGTGATGACATCGCGGAGGAGAGGGTTAGTAGTAATAAATTTCTTATATTTCTCTGGAGGTATGGGAGTAGGTCTATAAATCAAGTCCAATCTCTCGAGAAGATCCATTGTATTATGGAATTTGCTCCTTAGAATAGCTGGTTGGCCGTAGGCATTGCAGTAGGTCTGGTAGTAATGTTGGATCCCCTCCTTCTTGAGGAGAGGTAGGTCTTTGTATTTCAATTCCTCGGACAGAATATATAGGAGAAATTTCTGTTGTGTCGATAAAGCATTTATCAGAGGTAGAGGAAAAACAATTCCCCGTAGTATGGAATGGTCATCCCCTTGTATCATTTTGCTTGGCTCTAGGGAGACATTCCATTGGGTTCCATCGGTAACAAATAGGTATTGTCTCAAGTTAGGAGGTTCTTCAGGATGGAGAGTAGTCATTAATCCCTCCGCAACCATTTCTATCAGAAGCTGAGTGATAATTCCCTTAGAAATCACTTTACTGAGGAAATTTACTTCACTGAGGAATTGAACGATACCTGCTGCATGAACAGGACGATGATCGAGAAAGACGAAATAAATTAAAGTTTTTAGTTGATCCTTAGTAAGACCTGCAGGTAATGAGTACTTTCTTCTAAATTCGTATTCATTAAGACTCAGTAGTTGGATATCATGATATCTTAGATCATAAATAAGCTTATGTAGAGGATATGGGGAGTCCAATGACTCAATAAGGGTCACGTGTTGAGAGGAAAGATGCGAGGGCAACAAACTTAGGATCCTTTCCCGTTTACATCTATCTTTCACAAAATTTCCTAGTTTAATCATGAATTCATCATTTTTCACTCTGGGGTGTTTTTCTTTGATGGTATTTAGGAAGGCCAGCATCTCGACACTATTATCGATAAGGATTTTTTGAAAATAAGCAAATTTATCTTTGTAAGTTTGGAATACTTCTGTTAAATCTTGGAATGGTTTCGGGTGACGGTATATTTCCTCGAAGATGAGTTCTTGAATGGGGGAGCCTTGGTTTTCGTCTTTTGACTTCCACAGCCAACCGCGACTTCCTCTATTATACATGTTAAACTTTAAAATCCGCTCCAGAATGGGTATAGGATCTGCAAGGTCATAGTCTGTAAGAAAAATGCTTGCTTGCTCTATTTTAAGACTCGGAACTGACTTAGCCGCAAGGCGATAATAGCGATATGCCCTGTCTCGGATTATGAAATCTAAAAACTGAAACAGAATCTGTACAACAATACTTGCAGGAATGGTCCGATATTCTGACTCATCTTCAGAGGATAATTTTCCATAATATAATCTTCTAGCCCTTTCTCGAAAGAACAGGCCGAAATCAAACATGCTTAAGGAAAAATGTTTCAGGATTCTATGGATTTCATCAACCACCACTGGATTTCTAGATATGAATGCATGAAATATGGATTCTGATGAGGTCTTCTTTAATTTGTGCTCAATTTCCATGAATTCCCGAAGAGCGAATAGATACCTTACTTCTACCGAATTAGTCTCTTCATCAGGTCGAACTCCCCCTTCGGTTGATGAAATAAGATCTAGTTCTTGTAAGAAGGTGTCAAAACCTCTCCTCGTCGCTTGGGTAAATACGAAAAACCGGCTTAGGCGTTGTTTTTCGTATTGTATGGGAACTCGGGGTTGATCTAGGTGTAGGATTGCCTGTTCATACTTCATCGTTAAATATTGGTAAGTCAGCTGTTCTAAATCGATCGGATTCTTGCTCCATAAATAAGAGAGATACTTCTTACCACAAACCTGTGATACGAAATGGACAAAATCATTCAGTCCAAACTTGAAATGTGGGAAATCCTCTCCTTTACGTCCATGGAGGTGAAAACGACTGAAAAATCCGAATATAGATGCTACACGTTCCACTTTAGGCTCAGAGGAGGGAGGCATACCTAAAATCCCAATTAGGATCTCGGCTGCCGGTGTGGCGTGATTTAAATGCGGGTTAACTGTGAATTTATTGGCAAGAGGCATGGGATTTCAAACCTGGCCTTCCTTTTGGATGAATGTGCATAAGGCATCTAAAAAAGGGTCTTGTGCAAGCTGGTCCTGATAGTTAATGCGAAAAACCTTGAGATTCTCTAAGAATTTTGAGTTTTCGGAAATTTCCTTATGTAAAGGGCGTCGGTTTTCCGCCCCAAATCCTTCTACGACCGCTTCAGGACGTAATGGGGTTTGAGGAAATGGTAGACGTTTAATTTCGTCAAAAGATTGATCTTTTAGTTTGACATTTAGGTGGTTATCGTATTTGTACTGGATAAATGAATATACAGCATTTGTTAGTTTCCCAAAACGGTCAAAATAAGGAAAATCCTCCCAATCATCATTCATCCGACAATATTGCCTGAGGAATAAACCAAATTCCGCAGCGCTTAAGTCGAAGTGTCGTAAAATTGATGCCACGCTCAGCCATTCTGCGCCTTCGTCTTCCATATAGAAAACCCCTGAAAGTAGGTCTAATGGGGTGGGATATGGGATTTGTGAATATTGAGCGTTCATGCTATTGAATCACCTCTATTGTTTTTAAGACATATTAATTATATAAAGATTAAGATTTGAAAGAATTGTTTATCATTCTGAATCATATCTCAAATTACTACCGATTAAATCAAGTTTAGAGATATTAATTAGAAGAAAAAAAGTGGCTTAAATGGTTAAACGAAAAAATATTGGGGAAAGAACAGAAGCGGGGCACCTTAAAGTCTCCAAAAATGTTGAAACTTGTGTTATTTGCTTTTCCGAAGATTTTAACTTTGAGCTAGAACAGGAGATGAATTTGCACGGATGAAGAAAACTCAATCGGTTCTGAGGAGGTTTTCCTAAATTTTTTCGGATCATTTGGACTTCTGTAACACCTTCTCTTCCCGTCGTGATCAATCAAACAGAATGTTAACTGACCTTGTTCTAGACAGCAAATTGACCCACCCGCGATGAAATACCTCACCAAGGAAGAAAAGCAGGACATTAAAGAAAAGAAGCTGTATTGGAAGACAGTGAAACAATATAGAAAGACCGAAAGCATTTACGAGGGGTATCTACTCAATACCCGTAGCTGGCGGTTTGTGAAGAAGCTGTGGGAGCAAGGGCGCCAAGTCTTCCTTAGGATACCAAAAACCCAGGAAAAAATGGTACAAGAGAAGGACAAGAAGGATCGAGTTCCGTATAGGACTCGGGAACTGGTGCCGAATCAAAACCCCGACTGGGCATCCGACGAGCTACGAGCAGCTCCAAGGCCAGCCGATCAAGCTCACGCAGGTCTTAGCGCAGGCTGAAGCTAAATATGGCCACTGGACAGATAGACAACTCAGAAAGTACCATATGACCCATGGCCGTATTGTGTAGCTTCTCAATACTAGCTCAATAACCTTTTAACTACTCTTCAACCCTTTAACTTGTATAAGACGTTGGATTAGTCCTGGGTGTGAAATATCGAAATGCTCGAGAAAGATTTTAATATTGCTGTGGGGGGAGAGGCATAAGCTTAATAACGCTGATATGGTTTTGAGATCATGAAATATTTGCGCACAAGTCTCTTCGAGACTAAGGGGTCGATTTCAAAATTTGATCTGCTATACTGGTGATTTATAAATGGCCTATGAACCCAAAAAGGTTGGAAGTATCAAGGTTGGACGCTATATCAT
>JBHLRO010000063.1:0-5232 GCA_048882505.1 Candidatus Thorarchaeota archaeon | reverse complement strand
TGTCTTGATATTAAAATTAAAAGGTGTGAATAACTCCGAATGAATCCCCACAACTTCTAATCTCTTATCTACTTCTGATTTACACTTCAGGTTTCCCTTTATAAAGACAACCTTTTGGTTGTATTAATTAATCATTAATATTTCTGTTTTCATACCTATTAGCGAAATTAGAAAAAATATCTTCATCAAATATGGTAGTTGGCAATATTACGATGAAATCAAAATAATTTGGATAGATATGGGTTTAAAGCCCAAATAATTCGCGACAAAGTATCTTGGAACCTTCCATATTTTATATAAAAGAAAAAAGAGAGAAATGCAGAGATCTTATTCTGCAAAGAGAATTTCATCCCACGGTTGTCTGTAAAGCCCTGCTCGTTGGCGTTTTTGATCGAATACGTGCCCCATCATCCCAATTGAACGACCAAGTACAAAGAGTCCGTTTAATACTTCGCTCTCGATTACATCCTGTTTCTCTTCTGGAGTCATATCGAGATTTTCCATAAGATCCAGGAAGGTTATACCGATACAACCGTCAACATTGAGAATCAGATTGTTACGTTTTTGAGTTGTTAGTAACTCGACCTCGAGGGCAAAATCAAGATAGGGATGTTTTTCAAAGTTTTCGAACACAAACTCTTTAAGTAGCTGTACACGGACATCTGGATTTTGAAGTGACTTGATACGGTGCCCGATTCCTGGAATATTGATTCCAACTACATTTTTCATATAATCTACAAATTCAATCGGATGCATCTCTTTATCACGTCCTTCCTTAAAGTACCGTGCCGCTCCCGCAATTGCGCCACCGAATCTTGGGCCTATTGCTAGAATACCCGTCGCAAGAGATGACATTAGGTCTTTCCCGGCTCGGGCCGTTACGATTGCATTGTGAGCTCCCGAGACTGCGGGCCCATGGTCAGAGGTTAACTTCACAGTCATCTCAATGAAGTCCTGAGCGAATTGTGGGAGTTCACGCTTTAACCATAAAAGCCCAATCACATATCCGATGGATTTTTTCTCACGTACAATTGTGTCTAAACCTACTCCTGAGAACATCGGAACATCTCCCCGCTCGTCACTGATTGTACATACTACATCAGTAGGACGCCGCACGATACCTAATCTAGATGCTTGGGCATAATCCATAGGCAATTTTGGAGGTTCAAATTCTTCAACAGGATCAATCTTACCTTCAGATTGTAGTTTTTTGAAAGTTTCATTAATTTTCGCACCTAGTTCATCGTATGTTGGGGGTACAATAGCTCCTGCTTCCGCCAATACCTTATTCTTGTAATCTGCAGTCTCCCGATCAGTGCCTGCCATAGCGCCCGCATGGCCAAATTGCAGTCCGGACGGTAAGAGCTTTGCTGCTGTGCCAATACACCACATTACCAATGGTTTTTTGATTCTGCCATCCTTCAAAGCCTCAGCAACCTCTAATTCTCCAGTCCCTCCAACTTCTCCGAGACAAACACTCATTTTAATTTTGGGATTGGCATCATAACGCATCAAATGATCTAGGAGAGAAGATCCTGCATATCGATCTCCTCCTATGGCTATTCCCTCATATATTCCATCGGAATTCTGCGAAATCATAAAATTGAGCTCGTTGCTCATACCACCGCTTTTTGAAACCAATCCCACACTTCCTGGACGGTAAAGCTTGGATAAAACAATGTTCTCAATAGTACCAGCTGTGTTTCCAATCTTGAAAGCGCCAGCTCTCATTCCTCCGACTGTTGCTGGTCCAATGATCATTTTACCCTTTTCGTCCGCAAGTTTTTTCAGTTCTCTGCTTTGACGTTCGGGAATCCCTTCTGCGATGATAGTCACAGTTTTGATTGTATCCGATTCCAGAGCTTCCTTGGAGGTAGGAAAGGCCGATCGAAACGAAGAGAAATTCACCATCACATCTACCTGAGGGTGATTCTTCAGTGCAAGAGAAAGACGCCGGTAAATTGGGATCACGATTTCTGTACCACCCCAAAAAACCTTGTGGTAACCTACCGCGCCTGCTTGACTAGGGCGGATTATTGCCGCGACTGAAGGTTTCTTTCTTTTGCACACAAAATCAAAGTCCAGCATCCTTTGAATTGCATTTCTTTGAAAACCGTATACAATTGCTTGTGTATCTTCTGTAAACAATTCATAGTTGTCCATCTTGTAACCTCCTCTATTCTCTTGCCTTTATACCCAGTGGGACAACCCGAGTCATATGGGTATAGCGATCATAGATTTCAATAGGGACTCCGATTTCTTTTCCTACCGCTTCCATTAGCTTGAGACCCTCTTTTTCATTTGGTCCCCCCCGTCTTACAAAAATCTTCACGTTTGCTTTCTTGAGCTTATCTGCAGACTTTCGTAAGGCACTAACAATTCCCGTGAAGGTGGCCTTGACATCGGTAAAGTTGGCAATGCCACCCCCAACGATAAGAATCTTAGGTTTTCCTTGAGGATCTGGCTTTTCAGTAATGAGATCGATTAATGTCTGGGCATAGAGCTCGGTATGCTCTCGATTTGGATTGCCCGAATATTCCCCATAGTTTCCAAGATCCCTAGCATAGCCCAGATCGGCTATTGTATCCGTATATATAACACTAGCACCGCCTCCGGCAACCATGGTCCAAATAGGGGCGTCTCGATTTAGAATAGTAAGTTTAAGCGAGGCTCCCGTTTGCTCATCTAGCGATCGGATAAACTCCTCTTCTTTTGATAACACCTGCCCAAATCCACGTGGGAATTCTATCGGATTGTCGGGATTTCCCCAGGAATCCATGTGTAAAAAGGCCGCAGTATCGTCCAAACGGGCTTTGAGATCCAAGGGAACGATTTCTTTATCTTTAGTAACTGCGAAGGGATTTATTTCCAGGAAAGCAAAATCCTGATCTATATAGACTTGAAGAAGGCCTTTTATAAACGGAATGAGTGCATCTCTTAAATCTCCAAGATCTGGCAGCTTTTCGGTCAAATTAATCGCGCTGATGTCCGTCCCAATAGGGATAGGGACATGAGTGACCTTATCCCAATTCTCTTCAACGAATATTCCTCCCTCAAAAGAGAAGTGGATTATATCGTTATCTTGATCTGAAGTGAAAGCAACGTAGAATTCTTTTTCATGAGGAACAAAAGGTTCTACCAGAATACGATTAAGAACTCCAGTTGTTCCGCTGACCGCTATTTCCTTTCCCAACTTCTCGTCTAGAAACGTTTTTAGTTCATTAAAGCCCGCATTAAGCAACAATAATCCGGCTTTACCTCTTTTTCCAAAGAGTTGATCGGGTTTTGCCGCCAATCTCTCGGTTTTCAACCAAGGGTATTTACCTGTAAGTTGGTCAAGATCAGTCTCTGGTGTAACCACAACGACCTTTCCATGATATTGAAAGTCGGGGTAATACTTTGGAAGTTCCTTTGCAAGCAATTGTTTTGCTGCAAGCTCATAAATAGATTTCTGGGCCATTTTTTCAGCTCCTAATTAGTTTCTTTCCGATTTATATCCAATTGCAAAATTGGGTTCAATAATCCTCCTGCTGATAGATTGTCACGGTTTTGTCTTGACAGGGAACTGTCATCCAACTAGTCACCTGTAATGACTAAAAAAATAATTATCGAACTTCTATCTTAATGCAGTTCATGATCAATTAAAGGGAATAAGGGCCATTTGGCCAAAGTTAAATACCTATGTTGATCGAATAAGGGCCATACCACCAGCTTTAAATTCCTTCTGTTGTCTTGATTCTTTATCAGCCATAACCTCATTGTAATGAGGTTAGGGCTATAATCATGCCTCCCTCCATATTTTCTAGAGAAATGGAGAAAACAAAGAAAGAATTGGTTGATAGCTACCTGAGGTTGAAATACACAGTACAAACATATCAAGTGATTTTTCAGGGCAAGAATCCCGTTATAAAAAGATCGACTCTTCTTTCTCCAGTTGAGCATGAGATATTTAAAAGTGGGTCAGAGCTGTAGTATTTCGTTTCGCCAAATTTAAAACATTACTTATGAACCCGATTCGTCAACTCTTCAGTGCCCAGCGCTAAGAATAATCCTTCGAGATAAAAAAATCGAGAAAGTATCAAAATGGTAAGCTTTTGTAAGAACTGTGGTTCTTTACTTCTTCCACAAAGGAAAGATGATGGTAAGGTAATCCTTTATTGCAAGGTATGCGACACCCAATTTGAAGATCAGTTCACTGAAAATTCCTACCAAGTGAAATCTAAGATTCGGCACACGGAAGAGGATTTATTGACTGTTATTGAGGATCAGGTAGACTTTGATATAAGGCCTACCACTCGTATTGCCTGTCCCCGCTGTTCAAACCATGAAGCCCGGTATTGGGAAGCTGAAAATCGCAAAAAAGAGGAATGGGAAACGACCACCTATTACAAATGTACAGCTTGCAACTGGGTTTGGTCTGAATAGATAAGTTGTCTTGCCGAGAATGCAAGTGCTGGGTTTTATCCTGGCATTCGGATGATAAGTCATTTTAAGTGACGAGTAATGATAAATGGGGTCTTGGATAGGTTACAAATCACCTTAGATGAGCTAGTTTTGATGATACGTGCATCAGGGGAAATCTTTTTTTCTCATCGTGAATACAGCCAATAATAAAAAACCAATTATCAATCCTATGCATATTAATAAAGAGGTTGAGGGATCAAGGTCCTGTATCTGAAAATCAATGTAATTTGCAAGAAAGAATTCAGCTGCAACATAGTTCAAATGGTTAGCTATAGAGTACGGTGAATTTCCACCTGCGGCAATCCCAAAGATAAACTGTCCAAAAAAAGCCTCGAAGTATGCCACGGCTAGTCCCCAGCCTAGCGCATTCTTATCGAAAATGATTCCCAAGAAAAGAAAGATTGTGCCATAGACGCTCACCCACAATCCTAGATAGAGCCACACCCCAAAGAGAACATTAAAATTGTTAAAGAGCAAGGAAAAGTCTTGAACAATAAAAGATACTCCCAGGAGTATTATTGTGGCATCCAGATTCACGATAACGACACCTAACACAATTACTGTTATCCATTTGACCACTACGATTTCTTCTCTGCGAACGGGTCTTGAAAGGAGTTGACTAATGGTTTTATTCTCCTTTTCATCTGCTATTGCCGAAATCCCCAAAATAAGAGAGATCAGGGGGAGAACAGCGAAACTAAAGATATTGGTGTTCTGGGACATACTTACTATATCGATATAGGTACCAATGGTCGCTGTTGTTAATGT
>JBHLRO010000062.1:0-5439 GCA_048882505.1 Candidatus Thorarchaeota archaeon | reverse complement strand
AGTTTGATTCAGGTTACGCAAGGGGCCATGTTGCTAAACCGCCTCCAACGCCTTCATCCCCAGGTGTTTGATAACCTAGACATCCAAGATCACGCCAAGATTGCCAACTTCCTTACTGAGAACGGCCCCGGACAGACCGATATCGACGTGATGGAATTCGTCTTACAGGTTATCAAAGGCTGGACCTAACCGTGACAGTCAGTGATGCGCCCCCAGGGCTACGCAGTTATCCCCCGAAACCAATGCGCAACTTCTCTCCATTTCGTAGTATGATCAATCCAAAGATTGTTTCAAATTGATATTGTGTCTAAGTCAGAAATCATTCTATTAGAAACCTTATTGAACCCTTGTGAATCGGAAGAATATTAATCTTCCCGCCTTTGTATTTTCAATCGAAAACAGGGACTTGTCATTCTCTACCTCTTCTCAACTCCCTATCAACCTGAAATTTGTTATACAAATACCTATGAGCTTATTATTAGATACCTTATAAAAGATATATGTTTGAATGATTTGGTAGCTTATTTGTCTTGATCTATGGAGGTTTTTTTTGCTAGACCTGATCCTTGTGATCTGAGAAATACCTGCAATCAGTGAATCGAGAGCAAGAAGGAATCAATTAATCTAAAAAGCTGAAATAAGGAATTTAATCTGCATGATTTTGATATATCAGGGAATGTTACAGTAAGATTAATCCTCATCTTGTATCCTCTTGAGAATCCTCTTGGTGTAAATCCTTCACCCTCCTATAAGGCTTGAAAGTAGGTATACTAGATGAATCGTGCTTTAAAAGAAAAGGGGAGTAGATAATTCGGATGGTAAAACTAATATAGGGCATCATCGTAGGAAGGATACTTAGGTATCAAATTGCTGGTTTTTACAGCATGCATACCTTTTCTTCTACTAAACAGATGAGAGGTGGTTGGTATATGCCAGAATATGAACGAGTAGTCCTGCGGGACGCCCAAATTCTCTTTCAATACGAGAGAGGCGCCGAAATTGCGCAGACATTACCTGAACGGATGTGTCAGTCCTATAAACGAATCTGGGATCAAATTCCCAAGGTGTTCGCGGATATCCGCTTTGAACTGCAGTGTGATAAACCGCCCAAAGGTACGCTCAAAGATGGCCAAATCGTGTTCGAAGGGACGATGGATTGTGAGCCCGTTATAATCCGCCAGGGGTGTCGGACTAACCAGTACGCCTATGAAGTCTTGGAGAATGCACGCCGCTGGGGATGCCCGTGGGTGGTCGAAGCGACAGCTGAGATGGCCAGATACGAAGAACAATGTCGCAGGGCGGTCCTTCGTTGAGCTTCTAGCCGAGGCATCCCTGGTTGATCCAGGGGTGTCAGATTTTATTCCAGGTTTATAAGAGGGACTCGGTCCTATGGTAGATGAAAAGAATCCAGCGAAGGTGGTTGGAATGAACCTCTTAAGCCAGAATCTTCTGGCATTAAGATTCCCGAAATTGACCATCCCCTATGACTTGCAATTGGAACTGCCCTTCCTCTGCCAGATCGATGAACGCCTGCACGCCGCGCACGAGTCTGCCTACTGGTGTCCCCAATGTGAGATCTGCCTGTGCGGCACCTGTTATGCCACACTCGCTACTCTCATCGAGTCACCAGTTTGTCCCCATTGTCAGGGACCGCTCACGGCGGTATTGGGCCTTGCTTAAACGGACATTCCAAAGGGTTAAGGGTCGGATTTTCTGATCTGAAGGCAGATGTTAGAATCGGATCCATGGCATAGAGGGATGTCGAGTAGATAAGGAGGATAGGGGAGTGACCGATGGAAAAAAATGGGACTCGCTCCTCACCTGGTAAGATGGGCAAGCGCGCGGGGGTGAATGCCCGGAGACCAACCAGATCACCTCCCCAGACACGCTCGGTGGAGGCGCGCATATTAAAGCCTTATTTGCGATCATTGAACATGGGGGGCTGCTCTTCCACGTTACGTTTCCTGAGCTGAACGCCCCTGAGTCTGCTCTGATCCAGGCCAATCTCGTCAGTGCGTTAGTTAGTTTCACCGCCCAGGTGAAGGAAGATGTCCTCCAATCGATCCAGATGAGACGGGAGCAGATGTTATTTTACTGCCAGAATGGGATCATCTTTGTTTTGGTGCTCGATGCTCGAGTACGGCCCCAGTGGGTGGAACATCCACTGACCCTCCTCCACGACACGTTCTGTCACCAATACCCCACCATTCCCCTCGACACCGACCAGTCCATTGTTTTCGATGTCACCCAATTTGATCCGTTTAAACAGGAGGCGGTGACCTATCTGCGAGGGATCGATGTTCAGTTACACTTGATCCTCACCCTAGTGGAGGAACGGCTGCTCATGGAAGAGGAAATTGTGGAGGTGGATTTGTTCGAGCGAGCGGCCATGATAGCACAGCGATTAGTTCGCCAGGCGGTCACCTACGGACACGCTCAGCAGATCGAGCGCCGATTGAGTCTCGTGGACAGACTGCTCAGTCGGGTGGACGGCGACTTTATCTATCGGAACGATACGCAGTACGTGTTGGAGTGTGAGAACTGCCATCTATGTCAGGAACCGCGGGCCTGTTTCTATACGGAAATCCTAGAGGAGTTACTCTCGAACTTCAGCCTGGATCATGAAGTTTACTGGGACGAAGCATCCCACACGCGCACCATCATGGTCGAGGTACCCAGTGAAGAGGAATGAGCGAGACGGAACCCCTGCAGAGGATTGTGTTAGCGCCTGTGGTACGGGTCACTGCGCCCACGGACACGCAACGGATCACGCTGCTGTACCTGCTCGTCAAACACCAGAAGAGGGTCAAACCGAACCAAACATGACCATAAAGCATGACCATATTTGAGGTAATGGAAGGAAAACAGGTCTATCAGATGTCTTTGTTTGACAAATATCATACCCAAAATGCTAAATTTCTTGAAAATCTAGACGATGCATTTGGTGATTTATTCACTAATTTTCATGAAATCCTAGTGAAAAAGTGGGCCTTTATCGCTTTTAAATGGAGTCATACTAATCTAGACAGATCCTAGAAAGGATCAGTAGCGCCTTTGATCCCACAATTAAGGTGCTTAAATTCGATTTCATTCAGAGAAGAATGAAGAAACCGAGACGGGGATTTGAAGAAGTGACCCCTGATCAAAATGAAGGTGGACGCAGGATATGGAACATTCGATAACTAGAACACCTAAACTCTTGGCTTTGTTGATAATACTTGGAATTATTGTAGGGATTCACGCGAGTCCTACTAGTGCTGCAATCTTAGACCATAAACAGTGAAAACCAATGCGTGAAAAAGCCTGGGATCCATGATCAGAATAAACGTGAAATTCAATAGGTGAAAAAGAAATGAAAATACAAAAATTGATGACAAAACGAAACGCCTTTCTGGCGTTATCTCTGGGAATAGCTCTCTTTATGTCATTTCCTGTGACACAAGTATCAGCTCTCAAATGGCATTCAATAATAACTGATGGTAGTGTCGAATACTGGAATGATGAAAATGACCTGACTTACTGGGATGAAAAAAATGTAGGTGGGACTTATTTAAAAAATCCTATACCTTACAGTGGGTCTTATAGTGTTGAATTCGATGTTCAAGCAGAATGGATATCCCAAGACTATTCTGGATTATCTTCACGTACTTGGACATTAAGATTGAAAGCCCGGCTGGAATCGGCAGGGTCCTATACGGGGATAATATTAGTTATTTTATATGAAGGTGGATATGATTCTTCAACCAAAGATGTTACTTCAACATCGTGGACTTCTTTTTCAAACAGTTATACAGGGATTCCAACTGGAATCATGGTTGGATGTTATGAGATAACACCTCATGTTCTAATAGATGCCCTTGATTTTGGTTGGCTGGAAGTAGATCCATAAACGGAGCTGAGAAGATGATAAATAGACGATATGTTTTTATGGCGCTGTTTATAGGAATAGCTCTTTTGATGGTTTTTCCCATACAAACACAGGCTCTTAAGAAGGTTTCAATAGTAAATGATGGAGGTTTAGAGTCTTGGTACTCATCTTCCGATTTAGTATATTGGAGTGAGTCTTCAAGTACTTCACGTTGTACTGATGCTTTTGAAGGTGATTATAGTGCAAACATAACTACCGCAGGACAGATTTTTCAAACTTATTCTGGGCAACCGAGTGAATATTGGGTGTTAAAAGTTAAATCTAAAAGTTTATCACCTGATAGCACAATGAAATTACGATTACATATTTATACTGAAGGCGGCGGCGGTGGTGGTTCTGAGATATTTACTCTTACAACCTCATGGCAATCATATACTTTCGGATATACAGGGAAAATAATCAGGGTAAATATCTGGATAAATGATAGTATATATGGTTATGGAAGTGGAGCAGTGGACGCTGTAGATGTTTATTATTTTGAAGGTGTAGAACCATAAATAAACAGTGAATAAAAATAAGTGAGGTGCTTAGCAGCAAACAAATTTTAGGAATTATCCTACTCATTTCCCCTTCAAATTTAAAATCAGAAAATCCAGTAGACTGATCGAATGCTGTTCATAATTTGAGAAGAATCTAGTAGGATTTAGCAGATGCGGTATATTCTCCTCGTGAAGATGAGAAGAAGGTCATTGATGAAGAAGAGAAGTTATTAAAATTAGCGAAAAGCAACTATATTAATAGAATTATGGCCTTTGTTGAAGAATCAAGTGAATCGAAGCGTTTCAATGATTTAGTCGGATCACATATCAAATTCCTTGGTGACCGCTTAGATAGCATTTAGGAAGCTGCACAGAAAGGAACTCACGCGACGATTGTATCAAAAGAAGAGGTAAATCGATTCATTATTTATGCATATCTCCTATTGGTGATTTACTATCATTATATGACAAGAAAAATTAAGATTAACCTGATCTCACCGAGTATGGAGAGTCTATTAAAAAACATCACATCGATCATGAAACCTGAAATTGAAACAAGAAATACTGGATTATCGATCTTAAACCAAGAATTGTTCCAAAATAGTATCAATAGATATTGGCGATCATTGATTCCCTGCTGTATCTGATCTGGCCCACGCCTATCCGAGCGATGAAGGCCAGGGGTTCGTACGAATGGAGCCCTCCCAAATGCTCCTGTACGGCCTTGACCGCGCTGACTACCTTGCAATCTCACCCGAGGGCAAAAACCCCAGGATCGGGGTGCAAGTGTTCGCCACGAAAGGGGTGGATGACAAATTACCCATTATTCGGATGGATCGAATGATTCGTGACAACTTGAACGTGAAGGTAGGTGATTTCGTGCAGTGTCAAGGTATTCGGAAACAAGTCGCTCGTACCGTGGTGTTTCGACCCACTGATCCAAAATACACGTTGGTGGTGTCGTCCTCCCTTCTCAAAGAGCGTTTCATTCACGCCCCCGTCACCACAGGCCAGGTGTTTCGCATCAAAGGG
>JBHLRO010000061.1:0-5662 GCA_048882505.1 Candidatus Thorarchaeota archaeon | reverse complement strand
GAATATGGGACAGGATCCGCTACACGTCCCACAAGAGAAACATACCTGCAATTGATTCTTAATCTCGTTAATATCCATGTTTTATCCCCGGTAAATAAATCATATCCCCATATATATAGAGAAACACGCCAATCTGAGGATCAATTTGTTCAATACTTTCGGCAGCCATGTTTAATTCGCCAGTCACCACTATTTAGTTTTCCTTGGTCAGATTTCCGACCGTTTTTGGTCGAAGTAGTCCTAACGGTCCAATCAGTAATATTACTTTTCGCAATTTGCCTTTCTATTGTTAAGTCAAAGCCGCTAATTGATCATTTTTCTTAATATTTTTCGAGAATTTTATTGAATGATCTAGAAAACAGCTTAAAAAGGCTTTTGGATCGAATGTTCTAGATTAACGATAGTTAAAGGAAAATTGGAGAGATCTCATTGGAGGAATCCCTAAGTATCGTACCATAAATTGGATTAAGAAGGGTGAGGAGATATCATTGGTTACTACCTCTACGTCCAGCCTAAGAAGCTCTAACACGAACTCCGCGATTTCAATATCAGTGTCTGCAGGCCCATTCTCGCTAATGAAGTTGGCGATTCTCGCATGGTCACCAGCAGAACGTCACGGTTAACGTGTTACGGATGATTCCAGGGGCCGGACTGAACTGAGCGCGGGTTCTTGGTACCAAGTATCCCAGCATCGTGGCGGTTGACAAGGCTTCCCTCACTGATTTCCAGGCTCTCGAAGTTATTGGCCCAAATTTGGCCAAAAAAATCGCGTCTGTCATCAACCATGAGAATCTTCATGAGGGAAATTGATCGAGGAGTAGCTGACCTCATCACTAGACAAATCAACGATTAGAAGGTTTATTCCTGGTACCATATTAAAGAGAAGCCAACTTATTATTGGAGTGAGATATAGTAGCTCTTTATCTGGTGAAACGGCACAAACTCAATTATCCAATCTTGCGAATCTGTAATCTTTGTCTAGTAAACCATCTAAATCAAATTAAAATAATAAAATAAAGGGAAAACAGACGATCCTTGCTAATCATCTTCCCATAAGATGAATTACCCCTCATAGGGGCCGTCAAGCCATCCTTCCCGTGTCATGAATTGATGCTTGAATCTTTTGTATGATGAAAGGCCTTCTAAAACTCACCGATAATGAAGAAATGAATAAGATTATTCGATTCTCTAATTCTCGTCAAAGGGAAGGCATGTCTGTGGTGTTGAAACCTCTCATCGCTAACTAAAATTGGACTTCAATCTAGACCAAACAGCTCCATTTCAAATTCCCTCGAATGGATGAGGCAATAAAACGGAACTTGGTCTAGTTTATGACATGTTTCTCGAAAAAAATAGCAATTCGAAAGGGTGGTTCATAAAGATAAAAACGAAAGTATTTATAGTAATCTAGGAAATATATTGCCAGATTTGGGGTATATTAATGGGTCGTCGAGGTGCTACGTACGAGGCGAGGTTAGAGGTCCTCGTTAACCTTTGTTATCGATTATCATTGGAACAGGGATTTATCAATCCAAAAAATCTGGTCAACGAGCTCAACCTATCTGACCGTATGATTCGCACATATGTAAACGACCTTTTAACCTTGGATGTATTGCAATACCAAGGGGATAACAAATACGCGTTCAACCTAAGTGTGGTGGAGGAACCTGCGCCCCTCAACACACCGTCCCTTATCCAACCGTCAATTTTGCAAAGAGTCTTGAATAAGAAAAGCGCTCTCACCACCAGTGAACCTAACCTAGTCCAAACAAAGGTGGAACAGATCTTTACGAAAATGGAGCGAGTATTTCGATTTCCTGAGGCGCTCGGCGACAAGGTCAAAACCTTAAAGGTGGCAGACATTGATTTAAGCCTTCTTCGTCAATATCGAGTTGATTCCATCTTGGGGGACAGACTCGTTCAGCCACTCGTTCACTTACCCGATCCATTGGAGGATTTTATTCTAATGGGATCGGCCGCCACCTATAAGCTTGACATCCTCAGAATCTATGATTTCGCATTGATGACCATTTCATTTCTGGCAGCATCTGGAGTGGCCATGGTCTTTCAGAAGAATAAACGCGATATTCGAGAGACCTATGCTATAACACGGCCCCAAATTGAGCGATTCGTCCGAACAGAGCCTTTTCAACGAGTCGACCCATTTTATGATATGTATCATGATTTCCCAGAGCTCCTGCAGGCTGGCCGATCGATCGCATCTAGATTCTTAAGTGAACAACTTCATATTCAAACTATTCTTGATCTATTGAACTCCGAATGGTTTGAAGAAAGGAAAACGAACCAAGCGGTGCCCATTATTTTCAAAAAAGGGGCCTTATCCCCTCATGGATTCATCGTCCGTGGGAAAACCTTATCTAACCTCCAAAAACAAACCACGAAAGCTTTTTATGAGTTAATTGGGAAAGTTAGAAAGGAAGGCATCTTGTTGGTAGGGGTGACCGTTCATCCACGTGATGATGTGTTCTTTAAATTATCTAAAAACCTCCTAAAAGCAGATATCGGCCAGATGGATGATCTGAATTTCTTCAAACAGATCATGGCGGACCTAGATGTCACGTGTCTCATCGAACGTGTAAAAGAAAAGTCGAAACCTAAATTATCCCAAGTTTACGAATTCTACACCCGTCAGAAGCAGGATGTAGCAAAAATCGAATTCTACTCTGTTAACAACCCTCTTATTGAGCGCGAGCAAATCCTTCGCTATCTCCGTCCTGTCTTTACGCTCCACCCCCAGAAGCCCAGAGAGGCTGGTCCCAGCGTCACCAATCAGGCAGACGTTTTTGCGCAGGAGAAATTAGGAACGATCTCTGATGAAATCACGAACGCTATCCATTACGGCATCAATCACATGCTCGCCAAAGCCCAGGAGAATTTTGAGGTAGATCTTCAGCGTAAATATCTGGAGGAGGAATAATGCAGCGTTTAGGGATCGTTATCACAAAACCTCGCCCACCTAACCACCTTGGCTTCCATTTCATGCTCGATGCCGAGGTCGAAACATCTGTTGGTACCTTTGTGGAAATTCCCAGTGGTACCCTTGTTTTTGTTGGTAAAATCACAGAGATTCAGGCCCAGAACATCTATTATGAGAATCTAAATTTTGTTCAATCCCTTCTAAGTGACGGTGTACAAGTTGCGGATCGGTACATGACTGAGACCAAAAATTATCGGCATGCCCGAGTAAAAATCCTCAGCGTTGTCAAAAATACCCTTTCAAATCCTCCTGAGATTCCACCTGATCCAGGTGAGAGTGTTTATCCGATCTCACAGTCCACCTTATCCTATGTCTTTGACTCATCTAACGCCTCATTAACCATCGGTGTTCTACACGGCACCTCACTCCCACTTAGCGTGGATATGCGTGCCTTGATGGAGGAACACCTACTTGTTGTAGGCAGTACAGGTTCAGGAAAAACCCACGCGGCCGCCATCGTAGTCACCGGGATCCTCCAGAAAGGTCTCCCCGTAGTTGTCATAGACACACACGGCGAATATCACTCCCTCTTTCAACGATCTCTGTCCTTGGCTAATCCTCAATTAGAGTCTAGGTCGCAAACTGACATCATTACCGTAAGTCCACAAACCACTACCTCTCAACCTTCTCAAAGCATCCCGTTTTCCATTCAGTTCTCGGCCTTGAGTCCTGAGCAAATCAATGAAATTGCTGGAATCAAGGGGGCTGCCGAAGATCTTATCCACTTGGCCTATCGAGATGCTTATCTTGAGCACGGCTCTGATTTTACTATCGACATGTTCACGCAAAATATCCAGACTACAGGACGTCATTGGAAATTCCATACCAACTCCATTGTCGCTGCCGTAAGACGCCTGTTAACCCTTCAAGAACTCGGCATTTTTGGGGCCGAGATAGACTTACTCTCCCTGGTCCACCCTGGCAGGGTTATCATAGTAGATCTCTCCATTCCTATGCGCGAACGTGTTCGTCGGACCGTTGCAGGCCACCTGATTCGTCAACTCTTTATCTTCCGACGCCAGAATCAACTCCATCTCCCAGTCTTTATCCTCATTGAAGAGGCGCACCGATTTATGCCTCGGAACTTCTCCTCTTATTCTGGCACTATGATTCAACAAGTCGCCCGTGAAGGGAGAAAGTTTGGTGTAGGTCTCGGTATTGTCACCCAAATGACCCGCAATCTCGACCCGATCACCATCGGTCAGTGTAACACCAAGATTATCCTCCGACATAACAACCAAACCGACGTAGAAGCTCTTCTTCCGTCTTCTGATCTGATTGATACCGCTGAGACCAAACTCCTCCCATTTATCCCTACAGGCACCGCCTATGTCACTGGTGTGGCCACAAGGCTTCCTGTTCTCGTCGATATCAACAATCTTCCCTCATCCTCTTCCTGATCTTTTCCTCGATATTTGGATCCTCTCGAATGAGGAACTACTTCTATGACCCAAAAAGGTGCGGGAACAGGTGGAGGCCGCCTTTCGCAAATTTCAATCCTCTCGAATGGGGAACTACTTCTGTGACAATAGAGCCTTTCCCTCTCATTCCTTCTCTTTCTCCAATTTCAATGCTCTTTACTGAGGGACTACTTCTGGGACAGAATTGACATTGACAAGGAATTAATAGGTTCACTATTTGGGGAAAACAAAGACAAGGCTCAAACCACTTTGGCTATTAAAAAAAATCTCTTATTAGGCCTTAGAGTGGCCACTCGAGGACATTGATTTGATTTAGACGACTAAAATGCTGAATGTTTTTGGTCACAAGAGGGGAATTGAAAAGTTTGGCTGTAGCAGCAATGTAATAATCATGAAGGTCAATTGGATGACCCTCATACTTTAACTGAACACTAAAAGAGGCTGCTAGTTTGGAAATTTCAAAAGTAACAGGGACGACATCGAAGGCCGAAAAAAATTCATAGAAACTTAATACTTTCTCTTCAGGGGCGAGGAGAGTACCTTGATAATGATTACAGATCCCCCACCAGAATTCAAAGACGGAGACACTGCTAACCAATAATCTTTCTTCTTGATTTAAGATATTAAGACTAGAAGGATAAGTATTATGATCAATATCGATCAAAACAGAGGTATCAAGGACTTTCATGCTCCAACCGCTTCAATGTTTGAGAACCAAGATCTTTGACTGTATTCAGGGAAAAAGACACAGGGAGTATGTTCTTTCCTGCGACCTCTCTCAAAGACTTTTTTTGAGAGAGTAACCGAAGAATTACATCGCTAAAACTTTCATGGTTCCGTTTGATTTGGCTTAATTTTTCATACGCTTCCTCACTAAGTGAAATATTACGTGCCATTTTATATCCATATGTGTATAGGTATACATAGGTTTATTAAAGTATCGAATTACTCGAATGGATTCCAACTGACTTATCCAGTTTGAATAATTAACCAGAGACACCCGTCTTCAACCTCATCTTTTTCAAGGTGTGAAAACCCTCATATAGTTGAATTATTAGTTCAATCGTCTATTCTGAGGAACGTCTTCTGTGACGAGAAGCCGATCCCGAAAAGAAAGCAATGTATCCAACATTTCAATCCTCTTTAATGAGGAACTACTTCTGTGACCCTTAGAGCAAGTTTGATTTCCCTATATTTTGCCTCTATATTTCAATCCTCTTTAATGAGGAACTACTTCTGTGAC
>JBHLRO010000060.1:0-5767 GCA_048882505.1 Candidatus Thorarchaeota archaeon | reverse complement strand
TGCATTCTTGGCCCAAAAATGGCTGACGTGGGTAACCATAAGAATATCAATCTAATTTCTAATGCGGAAGTAACCCGAATCGATGGATACGTTGGAAATTTTGAGGTCACAATTACCAAAAAGCCCCGATATGTAGACGAAGACCTTTGTACGGCTTGCGATGAGTGTGTGGATATTTGTCCGGTGAATGTTATAGATGAATATTCTGGAAATCTTGGATGGCGGAAAGCAATTTATATCCCATATCCTCAAGCTGTCCCTGCCAGTTATATCATTGATGAAGAGAACTGTCTGGGTCTTTCTCCATTGGCGTGTGGAAAGTGTATCAAGGAATGCGATAAAGAAGCGATCATTTACGAAGATAGCGAAAAGACCTACACATACAAAGTTGGATCTATCATAATTAGCACTGGCTTTGACGTATTTGACGCATCGAAGATTCCTGAATATGGGTGGGGCCGCTATCCAAACGTAATAACGACTTTGGAATTTGAGAGATTGATTAATGCCGCGGGACCTACGGAAGGAGACCTACTTCGTCCCTCTGATCTTAAACGTCCCAAGAAGATAGCCTTTATCAATTGTACAGGCTCAAGAGACGTTCGTCATAACCCATATTGCTCCAATTTCTGCTGTATGGAGAGCATCAAGGATAGTTTGCTTATCAAGGAACATTGGCCCGATGTAGAGGTTACAATCTTTTATATGGATATCAGAGCCTTTGGAAAAGGCTTTGAAGCGCTCTATACACGGTCTCGGGAAGAAGGAGTGCGTTATATTCGAGGACGCCCCGCGCAGATACAAGAAAATCCAGAAACCCATAATCTGCAGATTACCGTGGAAGCAGTGATGCAAGGTTCGCTGGTATCAGAGGATTTTGATCTGGTTGTTCTGTCAATCGGTGCTGAAGGAAACAAAACAGAAATTCCGTTTCCGGTTTCACGAGATCCTGATGGTTTTTACATCGAGGCACATCCAAAACTGAAGCCCGTGGATACTCCTAGCGATGGAATCTTCATCGCAGGCGGTGCTGAAGCTCCTAAAGACATCCGAGAAACCGTAACTCAAGCAAGCGCCGCGGCTGGTCGAGTCACGCGACTTATTACCAAAGGCAAATTCAATGTTGAACCCCTTTATGCCTTTGTAGATACCGATGAATGCACCGCATGCGAGCTTTGTGCCACACGATGTCCCTACTTGGCTATTACTGTAGATAAAAAACGAAAAATCAAAGCAAGCGTCAATCCCGTCCTCTGCAAGGGTTGCGGCACATGTGCAGCAGACTGTCCTAAAAACTGTATCACCATGATGAATTTCACGGATGCAATGATCTTCCGACAGATTGACATCGCTATGCGTGACAATGCCGAAGAAAAAGTCATGATTTTCGCCTGCAACTGGTGTTCTTACGCAGGCGCCGATCTCTCAGGTACTTCTCGAATTCAATACCCCACCAATACCCGAATTATCCGAACCATGTGTTCCGGTCGTGTCGATATTGATTACATCAAGAGATCCTTTGAAAAAGGCGCAGGATCAGTTATGTTGACTGGTTGTCATCCACAAGACTGCCACTACATTTCTGGTAACGATTGGGCATTGAAACGGGAGAAAAAGATTCGCCGTTGGATGAAAAAGCAGAATATTGATGATAATCGATTCATCATCGAATGGATGTCTGCGGCGGAAGGCAAAAAGTTCGCCCAGGTAGTTACGGCTATGTCCAAGATTGCGCAAGAAAATGGTGGTAAGGCGGCGTTAGACCAAGCCACAGCTGTTGTTTGATTCGGGTAAAACGTGGAAGCTCACGCGATTAAGAGGCTTAGGAGATTATAAACGAAAATAAAATACTCGTGCTCTTTTCGGAAAATGCCCCAAACGGTCTGGGTCTTTCATTTCATTAGCCATCGCGGTTTAATGTGAACCTACACATCCGAGGAGAGTCGGGATAGCGAAATTACAGGAAATTTATAACCAAATTCAAAGTGGTTATTTTGATCCGCGTAAAAACTAGAAACAGAACCATAGATCTGATCAGTTGAGACCTATAGGAACATTTAAATAAGGATGTTGGAGGGATTAGGTTGGATCTCATGCAGACTCCTGTGGACTTAACCAAAATTGCTCGTTTGTCGGATGACGGGTCATGGTTGGAACTACAAGTTGGCCAGTATGATCCCTCCGATGAAAGTGAGTTCGTGTGGGGAGACACGCCCTATCCACTGATTTCACTCAAGGGTCTCAAGCATCCTCCCTATAATAAGGTGCGTTACATATCCCTCATGCACTCAGGGGTTACCCAGTTGTCGGAACTTGAGGCATTGAGCAGTTGTCGAAACCTTGAGAATTTCGGGATATGGGGGGACAACCCCTTGACTGAATTTGATGTGACGGTCTTACGGGAGTGCAAACACATGAAGGGATTTAATCTATCTAATAGCAGAATCGATACATTCGATTTTTCCATCGTTCAATCGTGGCCTGCCCTGGAGGAGTTCGAGTTTAACTATAATCGGGTGCAGACTGTAGACCTGACCCCATTCGCTCACCATCCTTTGCTCAAAAGCTTTTCGCTTTTTGCGAATCAGGTTGCTGAGTTAGACATTAGTCCCCTATTCACCTGTCCCAACCTGACCCGCATCTACCTACATAGTCATATTGGGTACGATGTGCCAGTAACCTTAAAAACGGTGATTGTCCCGAATCCGCCCCCTCATCCTCTCAATCGGTTCTTAAGAATCCTAATTCCCTCTGTGACAGAATACACCGGAGATCCCGACCATTATCATAGGGTAATAACCAATAATAGGGATGTCGTGACCTTTTCCTCAACGAATTGATTTTTGGGTATAAGGAACAATTTTGTCTCGAAGGAGACAAATTCGTTCCCATTGTTTTTTTAACTTTCAGACAGTTTGGATGTCTTTCGTAACGGACTTGTTCGAAATCGCGTGGAACAGTCATGCAAAGTTCAGATGGAGATTGAAATGCCAATAGATCACACCTTAGAATATGAAAATTTATCTGTTCGCAATAGGGGTCATAAGGCGCCTTTAAAAGAGCTAAAAACCCCTTATTCAACAAAATATCCCCTCTTGGTAATCACATTGGGCCTATTCTTTTTTTTCTTAAATCCTTCAATATCCCTCCTAGGTCTAATGCTTTTAGGACCACCAGTCTTGGTGTTCTTAATAATGAGGTCGCCTCCAGACCCGTGGAAGGAACTCCTCCATCGAAAGCTACCTCTTTATGCGGTATACTTAACCTGTTTCGGACTTTTCATATGGTCCCTAGAGTCCCTTGGAGCGGTAATTGTCCCATTTGGGGGCGTGATCTTGGTTGTTCCAGTGGTTCTCTTTCTGATCCTATATTTTCTAAGTAAGGGATCTCGTCAAGAGGCACTTGGACGTTCTTTGGAGGGCGTACGAGCCCGTCCTCGTAATAAACTCATAATCCTAGGTGGTTTGGCATTCCTATTATTTTTTAATTCCGCCATCCCGATTGCGGCGGGAAAAGAGAAGAATGAACCTGTTCTAGAAGATTTGATTGCCTCCCGAGTAAAGGAACTTTATCGAGAGACTCTTGGGGCGGGCGGGTTCACCGCTGGAGGTACGAATGATCCCAACTGGCAGGACACTTTCTATGCATTGGAAACACAGCAACGTCTAAACGCATCCAGTCTCCTCTCACCGTTAGAAAAGCAACACATCAACGCTTTCATTATGAGACAACGGGTAGATGAGTACCATTATACCACCGAGGTGGTTAACACCACTGAAACGGTCAATGGGACGGAGATCACGAAGAGTGAGGAGGTTATGGTTGAGAATACCCGAACCATCGATTGGTGGGGGACAATTCGTAAATCTATCGAAGCCTTGCACATGTTGGACTTGATCGATGGACTTTCCCCAGAATTGGTAACTGCAGTCAAAAACCGTGTCTTCAACCATTATGCGAGTACGGGACTGAATTGGCAAGTCGATAGTGCACAGTGGGAGGACACATATTGGGGGATCCTTCAGGCTGCGGAGTATAATCTTTACTCCCCTTTCTCCGAACTCGGATTAACTCCAATTCTTAACTCCGACTCTTTATTAACGGAAAATAGTAGTATGGAGAAGTTTGAACATGCCATCCTTGCTAACCAGACTCGTTCCATAAGGTGGGCGGACACAATGTCGTTTCCAGGTTCGCAATGGATTGAGACCAACACGGATGGATATTTCGGTTCACCTCTCTCTTTCAAACGTGTATCGGACGTGTTTCCCTCCTTAGAAGACAATTATCTTCCCTATCAAGAAATAATGGTTGACTGGGGATCGCTTTGGAGTGATAAGGAAGATCCAAGCAGTTTTGTACTCCCTAACTACGAATCTTGGGAGTTTGCCAATCTGTCTGGAAGTATTACCCCTGTAATTTCCTTTGTCGAAGACGTGATTACAGCCCCGAACGGGTCCACTGTCACACAACTCTTCACTACAACAACTGAGGTATGGAACCCCTACGATCTCGATTATCAGTTAAATCTAATTATATATTCCTTATAAGCCATCTTGGGTGATGACGTTCTAATTATGGTTTCTATTACACGAAATGAGTTAATTGTTTCATTTGACGATATTTCCTGTAAATGCTCTTTAATATAATAATATTATTTCCTTTTTTTTCCCAGTAGGTCAATTTTGAATCCCAGAACTTCTTAAGGATGGATCTTTGATCTATTTCAAGGTAACCAGTTCGGTAATCAGCATTGTAGGCAGATATAAGATAGAAGAGCCATATTAAACGATGCCTGGCTGTTTGAAGAAGGACATTCGATAGTCAGTAAAATGGGTAAGGTTTTCCAGCCTAAAAATCCATTCATTCGCAATGTTTATTATTACCTACAATCAATATGATTTCGAGTAGTCTCTTAATGATTCAACAACAAAATCCTTTAAACAATCTCGTGACTCCTATCCTGCTCTAAAACTGAAGAGGAGGCAACATGACTGGAATAACCACTCAAATCAATTTTAATGCCTATACTTTTGCGTTTCATCTCCGGGCTCTAAATCCTAATACCATCCTCCCTCCATTTACCGGGCATCAAGTACGCGGGGCCACATTGCACCTTATCCAAAGTGCCAATCCCGAGATATCTGCACTTCTTCATCGAAAAAATGATGTGAGACCTTATAGCGTCACTACACTCTTTAATCCTTCAGGTCCACTCTCACGTACGTCTCAAGGGATGGTCATCCTCGATCCAGGCCGTCCCGTTGTATTTCGGCTCAATACTGTAAATCCGCAAGTCAATCAGGCGATTATCCAAGGTATCCTTTCTCTTACAGACACCACCATCACCCTTGCAAACCAATCATTTCTTTTAGAACGTGTTGGCTTCGAACGACACCAGTACACCGAACAAACTTTAATTCCGTCTCCATTAGCTCCTCATTTTTCTATTCAGTTTCTCACTCCGACTCAGTTTAATCGTATGTCATCATCCCAGATTGCTTTGTTCCCTGAACCTCGATTGATATTCGGAAATTTGATCCGCATTGCTACCGCCTTAGAAATCTTCACCGTGATCGTTGATCCAAGCCAGTTCATCCAATTCGTCACCGATAATGTCCATCCCCGCGCTTACAAGTTGAGGACACGGGAGGTTGCTATGGGAAAGGCTCTCAGATTCGTAGGATTCACTGGATGGTGTCGTTTCAAAATCCTAAACCCATCCGATCCGAATGCACGGCTTTTACCTGTCTTACTAACGCTCGGC
>JBHLRO010000059.1:0-5885 GCA_048882505.1 Candidatus Thorarchaeota archaeon | reverse complement strand
ATTTCATAAAGATCGCCTTCAGGGATTGGATAGTTATTGTAACTTATAACCACGCAAACCACCGTGAAAATGACGGTCCCATTCCCATAGACTGCTTCATCGGTTATATTGAGATATAAAGTCAGTCGTGGTGGAAACAGATCGTGTGCTACGGGATTAAAGATTTCTGGAAATGAGACATACATGAGGTGGAGAGTGAGCCATCCGCCTAGAATGCACCCAAGGAGAATGCCACTGAAGAGTATCTTCTTAGGAACTGAAAGTTCGCGCCATGAGGTTTTAAATCGACGGATGACCACTCTTGGATTCACGCTTTCTCACTTTATTAACCTAATTAACCTGCCGTGGGAAACTGAGAAATTCGAACGTTATCCCAGTACGCATAACCATAATTTTCCGAAGACCAGCCCCCACGAGATCTCAAAGCTACCGCTCCTTGTATGAATACATATTCATTTTAAATCCCACCTTCCTGGCCCTTGGAATACTCGCTTTTGGTCGTAACCAGACATCAGACCGCTCCTTTCCGCTCTATTCCTTTGACTGTTCTTTAATTTCATCCTAATCCTATCAGACGATTGGACCGCTCGTTTCAACACGGTTTTCATTCATCTTTCAAAGTAACCTTCCTGGTTCTGGTTTCTAAATCCCAAACGATAATACTTCCAGTTAATTCTCCAGAAACAACAATATTACCTTTTGTATCCAGGGATTCAATGCTTGAAGAGTGCCCTTCTAATGTCCAATTCATTTGAGGTTGGTGATAGTTCCAAATCTCAATTTTCATATCCGCTCCGGCAGAAAGGACATTATTTTGACTAGAATCAATTTTAACCGCATTGATTGCAAATACGGTGTTAGACTGTTGATAATTTCTCATAATCTTACTTGCGCCAATATATTCTCTTGCTTCTCCCGAGTGAATATTCCAAACTCTGATGGTTCCATCCATACTCCCTGAGACTATAGTTTGGTTATCTGAGGGAATGGAAATAGCTTTTATTGGGCCAATATGGCTCCTGATTTTTAAATTGAGATTACTGGAGTCGAAATCCCAAACACAGATATTTCCATCTGCTCCTCCACTAACAAGAAACCGTTCTTCTGATGTAAACGCTATAACAAGTGAAGGAGGATGGATTCCCCCTTGTCTTACTTGAGCTTGTGCTTCTAAAATAGTAGGACTTAAAGCTGCAAGTGGGCCCAAAGACCCCGAAAAATACTCTAAAAGGTAACAATTGCCGTCAAAGGCCATTCCCCAGGCTAAATGTGCTTGTAATCCTAGAAAAGGGGAATCAGCTGTAACAATACTTTCAAACATTGGAGGATCGTGCCCCTTCAGTATTTTCATTAGATTTCCAGTTGAATATTCAAAAACTTTAATCGCATGCGATGCTAACCCAGCAGCCAGGTATTTCTTCGTAGGAGAAAATGCAATTGCTATTAATTGAGACGAATCTTGTTTAAGTGTTTTTACTAGGCCTTTCGTTTTCATGTCTATTACGGTTATTGTCCCGCTTTTAGTCGAATAGGCAAATTCATTATCGATTGGCGAAATGGCAATGTCTGTAATTTCCTCTCCATCTGGATAAACTGCATGAAGGAGTTTCTGCGAGTTCAAATCCCAAATTTGAATTGGCCCTCTTTGCTTTCGGCTAACAATGTAATGAGCATCGTAAGAAAGTCGTACTTTTAAAACGGGATTGACTTGCTCCATAGCCTGTTGGAGAATTGGAGTTAATAATTCACTTAGGGCATCTGCTGGTGTAGAAGTCCTCGGTGTTGGCGTCTGAGCCTGTGGAGTTCGTTTTAAAAGCTGTTCGCTCAGTTGGCGGTACCTATGGAGTTCGTTTTGAAAGCTGTTCGATTGCACCTGTGGGGCTCTGCTTATAGGGACACGGGTCGAGATTCGCCATTTTTCAATGGTTTTTCTTCTGCTGGGATAATCCAATTTGAATCCATATAAGAAAAGTAGCATCCCGGTCAAGAATGAGATACTTCCCAGAATAAGTGGATTAGCGCCATTAAAATCGCTCGCGAGGAAGTTGATGATTGTTAAAACTCCGTAACCTATGAAAAAACCGCCAGTGGCCAACAAATTTTTTTCTCGAGGAATTATTACTATAAATACGGGTCCTACAAATAATACGATGTAAATGGGATAAAGGATTAGCGAAGTATTAAGATCGACATTAATCCGCCCCTCTAGAGAGTAAAAAATTTGGACCCCTCCAAATCCGAGGATCACTAGAAAATAAACTGTAAAGTACGGATGATTTCTAATCGAGTCTCCTAATGACTTCAGCGGTTCTTGATCCTCAAGTAATAGCGCTATTACTAGGCTAATTATTACTGCCCATCCTTCAAATCCAGGGATGGGCACAAGAAACCCTATTAACGGTCCTCCAATTAAAACCGCTAGTAGAACTATCAACAGATCTCTCCCTTTTAGTTCACGACTCTCCATTTCGAGTTTAACTCCTTGAAGCCTCAATACCGTGGATTTCGGTTGAAATTCGTACGATAATTTACAGAAAGGTGATCTCCGCTTCATCACTTCCAGTAAGGAAAGCTGTAAGGAATACAGGAGAAAAGACTATATAAATAGCGTTCAATGTGGGAGAAACTAGGGCAAAAAATCCAGAAGATCTATGATGAACCAACGAGACGAAATCCCTATACGTGTCCCCGTTGCTAGAAAACGAATGATCTATATATGCCAAGATATTGCCCTGACTTACCAGATCGGTGTATAGAATGCGGAGAGCCAATTTCGGAATAATTTTTACGAGTATGAAATTTAAGAAGATCGTCTTCGTAATAACCATATACAGACATCAGACCGCTCCCATTCCCCTCTCTCCCCTTTGTTGCTCTTCTTTTACATCCTAACACTATCTGGCAATTGGGTTTCCTGTATCAGAATCATCCATCACATCTTCCTGAAATCGAGCTGTTTTCTGTTGTAAATACTCAAGTACCTTTCGTGATAGAGCAGGATATCTTCTTTTTAGTGTAATCAGATAGATCCAGGAATATCCACTTTATATGGCCATGTAGCCGAACAAGATGAAAAAGCCTCCAAATATTAGATACAGCTCATGAGGAAGTATATTCTTGAGGAATTGGAAGGAAAACGATTCTGATATTCATGGGTTTGAACCTTGAGGATATACGTCGAAATCGCAGGTGTTTAAGTTTGTTTTAATTGGTCAAAAAAGGGGATCAACTGATATCAGAATGCTCCTTTTTCTTCCGATTCCAACCGCAGCAGATTCCATAACCCGTTTATCAATTTCCCATCCCTTGAAGTCAAAATCTCTTTAAGTGTCATTGAGGATTCTGAATTCTGTCCTTCCTGGGGCAGCACCCACGTCGAAAAGGCACGGTTCTGTATGAAGTGCGACTCTCGGTTTCTAATACGTTCAGAATAAACCAATGACCAAAATAACCTGTTGAGGAAGCAATGGCAGTGCCCCATCCCACTAAAATGGATATAACTGTGACGTTTATCGGGATATTTCAGTGTTGTACCCTGCTTCTTCCCCTGGGATTTTATAAAATTGAGCCCCCGCCCAGTGGCGTCGGCATATTGTGGGGGTTCCTGGTAGCTCCGACTTACTTTTCCTTGCTTGCTGGACTTCTACTCATTTTTCGTCATCAACTTTTGACCTACTTCCAGGTCAAAACCGACTTAATTCTGATTGTTTCCGGTCTTCTGACCTCCATCCTGACATTTTTTTTAGACGCTTTACTGTTTCCACTTACCCGAATGCTAATTGGGGGATTTCATCTGACGGTTACTCATTTGGCGCCAATAACCTATTTGGATGTAGAATCTGGCGGGATTTTCAAATATGTCTCACTGGCTTTGGGGTTTCTTTGTCTCATCCTGGGTGGTTATCAATATTTGAATCGGGAAACTGAATCAAACGCGGACGGATTTTTCTAATCCTACCTGACAATTGGACTGTTCTTTTCGACCAAAGGTGTATGCCAAATAGAGAGGAAATGTTGTTCCAAAGATTGGCCACCATGACAAAATGCTGTTTTTTATCTTCTTAATGCTTTGAACTCTTTTTCAAACACCAGGGTCTCTTGAACTATTTCATACGGTGATTTGAATCTAGTTTTATCAAATACTTAGCACATAACAGCCTCTTTCTGGAGATATTGTTTAAGAGAAGGCCGTCACGCGATTAACTTCGACCAGTAACATTTCGGCTGATCTTGATAATTATTCGCCATAATCCTATTTGGTGACTGGAAAATCCTTGGCTGATACTCTATCGACAAAATGAGCTGGGTCTTTAATCTGCTATTTTGGTAGTTTTCATTTTCCTCCCTCGAATTTTCTATGTCATAAATGAAGTTTATACGAACGAGTATTGGGAATATTTATTGGTAAGCGATGATCGCCAGTTTAATGACAATTTACTCCCCAAAGGAAAACAAGATCAACAGACATCAGACCGTTCCTTTTCCCTTCAATCCTTTCCATTGTCCTTCTATTTTCTCCTAATCCTATCTGACGATTGGACTGCTCATTTCAAATAGGGATTTTTTCAATATGTCATCGATCATGCACCAAATCTCTCTGTCGATAGGGATGATCCTTTTTAAGGATTGATTTCAGTGCTGAGAACGAGGGTTTGCCTCAGGTGAGAAGAATGGAGCCTGATATACCTTGTCTGTTTTAGGGTCATGATACAACTTGAGATGAAATGCCCACGTTTCATCCTCAAATTTCCCAAAAGTGGTAATCCGATTGAGGTCTGATAAACGCCAGACATCAATTTGACATGGTTCTCCAAGATCAAAGGCCCAATCTGTCCCAATCACCAAGTGGCCCTCATGGAGTAGATATGAACCAATCCATTCTTCCTTATCGAAGAGGAATTGCTCTTCAAAGTCTGGAAGACTCCAAAAGCAGATCTTGTCAGTTAGTTTGGCAGCAATATGATTCTGGTCGCTGACAAATTGGCCCAAGGGTTGTTTTGGTTGTTGCACTGAACACCTTATCAACCCGTACGAAGAATCTGGAAGCAGGTTATCGACCATATCCAGCTGAAATATTTCAGGTTAAATCCTGTAATTAATCCTTGTATGCCTGACTTCTTGGTCCAATCCAATATATCTTAATCGTATCTGGTTTTTCAAATTCAAATCGTACCCGATATTTCCCTATTCGAAGGCGATAATGACCTTTCAACCCCCGAAGCCTCCTAATCTCAATAGCTGAGCTCATCCCCTCCTCGCGCAGAATCACAAAAATTTCTTTGATTCTCGCTCGGACTTCTTTAGGCAGCCCTTCCAGCTGCTTTTCAGCGTTTCTGGAGATAAGAATCTGCACTCAATTCGCCTAAACAAACTTAGAAAACTCTAATTTCCCTTCTTCCTTTTCTTTTTCATACTCCCTGATAATTTCTAATTCCTCAGGGGTTGGCTCTACTTCAGGAACCTTCGCCTCCATGATAAGCCATTCTAAACGATCCATTCTCTTCTTTAACGCGTTTATTCCCTCTAAGATCTCCTTTAAGATAGCATCAGACATTCATCTATCACAACTGCTTAATCGCCGTGAGGGCTTGCTCGATTTCATCTCTTAAAAATTCTTACTTAAACAAGCAAAATTCCGACTTCAGGTATGATCCTTCTTTTGTATAAAGAACATGTTTCTACCGAAGTATCCCTTCTTAATATCCAAAGAGACACTACAAAAAGACACCAGCCCGCTTCGTTTCCCCGCTCCCGCTTCAATTGCTTTTGATGGCTCCTGCATCCTAATCCGATCTGACGAAAGGATCGCTCCTCAATCAAAATTCGTTTAACATCTGCTTAAATTGCGCGATATATGCTTCAAACCGTGTTTTCCCGTGATCCGT
>JBHLRO010000058.1:0-6237 GCA_048882505.1 Candidatus Thorarchaeota archaeon | reverse complement strand
CCTTAAGAATGGAATGAAGAGAAGAAATCAAGCGATAAATCGTGGCATTAAATCGGAAATAGAGGTCGAACATAATGCTTTTCGGCCCGTCTAATAAATTCAGCCTGCTCGTCTCTGTCGAGCTTCCTCACTGTTTGAACTGCACCAAGAACCATCGGCCACAATCGAAGATCACACGGCAAGGAATAGGTTGTCACACCCTCCTGGGATAAAGTAAAAGCCACTGCTTCTTTGATCCAGTCAGAGTCCTCCATAGGTTGATACCATGTCCCATATTTCTTTGCAAAAGTCCACCTTCGCTTTGAAATGGCTTTGATGGCAATAACCCCAATATCTTGATCAATGGCTATTTTTAATATGGATTCATAATCATTAACCAGATGAGGACGAATTTTTGCGCCAACATAAACAGGTAGCAAGATCGTACTGAAATCTGCGTACCGATTCAGGGCCTCCTGTAAAACACGCATATCTGAATGGCCTGTAATGCCTATATGTTTGATGATTCCCGTTTCACGGGCTTCGATGGCTGCTTCTAACGCTCCCCCTTTCCCAAGAATAAGATCACATTCTTCCATGGTGGAAACAGCGTGGAATTGATATAGATCCAGTGTTGACGTTCCCAGCCTTTCCAATGAAGCCTTTAACTTCTGCCACGCTCCTTGTTTTGATCGTTCCATAGTTTTTCCCGCCAAGAACACTTTATTCCGATTTTTTTCAAGCCAGGGTTTTAAACGAAGTTCAGCCTCTCCATACGTTGGAGCCACGTCAATAATATTTATGCCCTGGCTTATTGCAGTGTCTATGGCTTCATTAGCCTCTCGTTGAGGTTCCTCAGTATCATCAGACTTATGTAACCAACCTAGAGCACAACCTCCCAGGGTAAGAACGGACGCGTTGAATCCAGTTCGTCCGAGACGTCTTGTTTCCATAACTTCACAAACCATAACATTTGATTATTAAGAACATTGTTCGTCCTTGAAGGTTAGGTTATTGCTTTGGAATTCTTTGACCCTGATAAGACAACATATATCCAACCAGAAGTAAGTTATTACCAGGCAGCTCAACCTCTTCCAAGCCGATTGATTTTTTCTCCTATCATTCTTTCTAAATTTCCGAATACATCACGGAAGCTGAAAGTAAAGGAATTACCTAGAATATTTCAGGGAACTCGCCTTTATCGCATTGGAGATAATATAGTATATTTCCAAGGGACTATGGGGGCACCCGCAACTGTGATGTTTTTAGAGACATTGATTGCCCTAGGCATCAGAGAAGTTATCTTTCTAGGCTTCGCAGGATCCATACAACAAATTTCAATAGGTGATAGGCTGCTAATCACTGAAGCAATCCGATTAGAAGGAACTAGTTACCATTACCTGCCATCTACTTCGAAATGTCGACCCGCAAAATCTCTGACGGAGGCGCTGAGTTCATTCTTAAGTAAAAAGGAATTTCAAGTTTACCAAGGGAAAATCTGTTCAACTGATGCCCCTTTTCGAGAAACTTATACCTTGATTGAAACCTTACGTAAAAAAAATGTACTTGCGATTGACATGGAGGTTGCAGCCGCTTTTGCCGTTGCAAATTTCCGCAGAATTAGTTTAACTTCTCTAGTGATCATTAGCGATGAACTAAGAGATAATCAATGGCTACACGTTAACTCTGATTCATACACGCGGTCGTACATCAACAGTTTTTCGCAAATACTGGATTTCTACTCTGATCGCATTTGAATCGATTAACTGTTCACAGGGTGAGCTCGATTCTTTATCAGAATAGGTGATCTGATTAGCAAAGCAAGGCAATTATTCTCAGCGAAAAAACAGATTCTCTCGAATAGGATCCGATTGAATCATACTAATCAGGCCTGAACCTAGATTTTGCATTCCGCAACGTGAGTAAGGCTTGTCTAGTTACCTAGATCGGTTAGGAGATTCTTGAACTGACAGATACATCACGCCATGAACCAACCAACTCTGGAATATCAAGTAATATGATGCATCTTTCCCCCAATATGATTTTAATCCAACCCGATCGACATCGTGCGCTAAGTTCCAATTCGATTCTGATAAATGACGAAACAAATGTTCTGATTGATACTGGTTTTCAATTTCGGGACGGAAAGCTTCTGAAACTAAAGGAACGCACGTTATCCAATCTAGGTTTAATTTTATATTCACATTATCACATCGATCATACGTTTGGGTCCTGGGTCTTTAAGGATCATCCAAAACGTGTTCATTCCGTTGAAAGAAAGGCCTTAGGTTCCCTAAGAGATTTTATTAGTTTTAGCTATAATACAGATCAGGTAGACGAGTCAAGGTTTCAGCAGTGGGCTGAAAGATTTATGACTTTCATGGGATTAGATGGAATCTCGTCATGGGATGAGTTAGGATTTGATAACCTAGAGCCTACCGATTACACCAACCCTCTGAACCTTGGAAAGACAATTTTAGAATTTATACACCTACCTGGCCATTCACCAGGCCATACTGGTTTTTATTCACCGAATGATGGCATCCTATTCATTTGTGATATAGTAGTTACAGCAAGATTTGGTCCTTGGTATGGCTGGCGTAACTCCTCTCTTCCTGCATTTCGTGAGTCGGTTGACTACGTACGATCATTCTTGGACAAACATGAAGATATACGTTGGGTTTTAACTAGCCATTCTCGTCCCTTAGAAAGAATCAAGGCCTTAGAATACCTTGATCGGTTTGAAAAGCAATTTGATGTAAGAAAGGGAAAGATCAGGGAATTTATTTGTAACCATCCAAAAGGGGTTACGCCGACACGAATAGCTAACGAAGCATTCATTTATGGCAATGGACCTTTCGTATCATCCACTCCCAGGGACATCTGGATGGTATTTGAACAGAATCATATTGAACATCACTTGAATGAACTTGAGGAACTTGACTCAATTTATCAGGAAGAAGGGAAGTATTTTGCACAAAATTATCCCTAAAACTCACTTATACGTTGTCTATGCTGATTTTTGCGAGATTATGAATTTTAGATTATCACTCGTTTTAATATTCTAACAACTAGCAGATGAATAATTCTCGGAGTAAAATTCAAAAAAAATTGAAGGATAGCCCTCCCCTCATACAGAATCACGACGATGTATTAACTCTCGTCTAGATTCTCCACTAATAATCCTGGATGATTAGAAAATGGAAGAAATGATCTGGCATAAACATAAGTGGTATTCAAAAGTCAAAAAAACACTTGAACCATACCCGAATGAACCTCTCTTTAAGATTTTGGAGAATACTGCGGAGAAATCCGGGGATCTCCCTTGTACGGTTTTCCAAGGTACCGTAACGACCTATACTGAAATAAACACGGCTGCTGATCGCGTCGCTAACTATCTCGCTTCAAATGGTATTAAAAAAGGGGATAAGGTCGCTATTTTTTTACCCAATACTCCACATTACCCGATTATCTTCTTCGGTATCCTTAAAGCTGGTGCTACTGCAGTTACATGTAATCCCAGATATACAACCGAGGAATTGAACTATCAATTGAAGGATTCTGAAGCAAAAATCTGTTTTGCATTCGATCATGAGAGTTTTACTCCTTCCACGTATAATGCAATAAAAGGGACGCAGGTCAAACGGGTGGTTGTCTGTAGTGCCAAGGAATTTCTTTCCAAATTAAAGGGAATAGTTGGTGGTTTAATAGGCAAAGTTCCAAAAAGTCCTTATTATGAAGAAGGGATTACAGACTTCTATAAAGACATTGTCAAGTCCTACGAAGCCAAAAAGCCGAAAATGGAAATTAATCCAGATGAAGACCTAGCTATGCTAATCTATACGGGAGGTACCACAGGAGTACCCAAAGGGGTTATGTTATCCCATAGGAACCTTTATTCGAACATTCTACAGATATATGGGTACGTCAGGATCGATCCATATGAAACAGGGAACCCCCAGCCATTTCGTTACGGCGAGGAGGTTTTTGTGGGTGCTTTACCTTGGTATCACTCCTTTGGATTGACGTTGACCTTGATTTGTGGAATATACATTGCTGCTACCATGATTGCTATCCCTGATCCGACCGCGGGAAAACCGAGGTTAACGGTTCTCCTTGAGGCAATACAAAACCACAGAGCAACCATACTACACGCCGTTCCTACGCTCTTCAGCGGAATCGCAAACCATCCCAATGTTGATAAGTTCGACTTGACATCGCTTATAGGATGTGGTTCAGGAGCCGCCCCTTTAGCTCCTGAATTAGCTAAAACTTACGAGGATATTACAGACAGTTGGATCGTAGAGGGTTACGGGCTTAGTGAAACATCTCCAGTAACCCACATGAATCCCACGAACAGGGTAGATAGAAAATTTGGCACAGTAGGGCTCCCAGTTCAAGATACTATTGTAAAGATTGTGGATTTGGAAACCGGCCTCACCGAACTTCCTCTCGGCGAAGATGGCGAGATTGCTTTGAGCGGGCCCCAAGTTATGAAAGGCTATTGGAATAAACCTGAGGTGAATAAAGAAGTATTTCGGGAGATAGACGGTAATCGATTCTTTTTAACTGGAGATATTGGTCATATAGATGAGGAAGGATTTACTGTGATTACAGATCGTAAAAAGGACATGGTGATTGTAGGGGGTCTAAAAGCCTATCCACGAGAAATCGAGGATATCTTGTATGGACATCCAAAGGTTCAATTAGCCGCTGTTGTGGGCTTGCCTGATAAGAATCAGCCTGGAAATGAATATGTTGCGGCCTTTTTGGTTTTAAAGGAAGGTGAAAAAGCAACTGAAGAAGAAATCATAGAATGGTGTAGGGACAAAATGGCAGGTTATAAGCGTCCAAGAACCGTTGAATTCCGTGAATCTCTACCAACGAGTATGGTTGGTAAAGTATTACGGCGTGTAATTAAGGAAGAAGTTGTGGGATGATTAGGCCCTACCTCCCATACTATATTCTCCTTTCCTAATCTTCTACTGAACTCACAAGTAATTAAGCTCCTCTGTCAGATCGAGGAAGCTCAAGAATAAAACGCGCTCCCTGAGTGTAGTCTCCAGAAATTCTATCTTCCACCCGAATAGATCCTCCGTGTGTTTCTAAGATCCTTCGAACCAAATAAAGGCCAAGGCCAGAACCCTTGGACCGAGTACGAGATCTAAAATATCGGTCGAATATCTTGGCTTTTACTGAATCAGGTATACCTTCTCCATGATCGGTTATTTCTATGCTCCAATTCTCTTCATTTTCCTTATCCAGCGACACTTCGAGTTCAATGTTCTTCGCAGGTTTAGGATCCGCTAAAACTGCGTTTTGAAACAGATTAATTAAACAATTATCTATCAGTTCGGAGCCCCGGGCCCAACATTCGGCCTCAGATTTATTTAAAGTTATATGTATGTCCTCTCTTGGATACATACTCGTTATTGCGACGATTGCTCTCTTGATTGATTGAGTTAAGTTAAATGCTTTTATTTCCTCAGGAATGAGAAGTCTAACTCTGTTCAAAAGTTTTACTTGATCTATAATATGCTGAACGTGCAAAATGCTCTGTTGAGAAGCTTCCATAAAGAACTTGAGATCAGGTTCACTTTCAAACAAACGGTTAGTCCCAAGAAATCTCTGTAATTCTTCGAGACAAGAATGAGTAATCATCGCCTGGGAGGAAATGTCATGGGAAATTAGATCAATGAAAAAATCTAAATCTTTTCTTAATTCCGTTGTCTCCCGTCGGGTCTCCTTTTCTACAAATACAATGGCCAATTCCTGAGCAAAAGATTCAATTAAATCGATCTCCTGCAAGGAAAAGGGTTTGTTGACAATTCGAGAGAGCTGAATCACCCCAAATTTCCTGTTTTTTGAGTAAATCGGCGTGGATAGTATATCAGTGATTCCTAGGCTACGAACTACTTCACCAGCATATTCTGACCACTTTTTCTCCTCCATAAAGGAGGAAATGGCGTCATGACCAAGAGTAATCGTTTTTTGCTTCAGAATAGTTTGCGCGGCTAATCCAATGGGCTGTTCTGAAGATATATTCTGAGACTCAGGCAACTTCTGGTTCTTAATCGTCCTTATTAGATCTTCCGATGCACCAATTTCTACCGCAAGAGTGACGGTTCGATTTTCAAGGAGGTAAATGGCTCCATATTTTGCTGAAACCATATCACAAATTGCTGTCAAGACTTTTTGCAGCATTGTGTCAAAATCATGCTTTATAAATGCCCTCGTGACCGTAACGACCGCCTCAAG
>JBHLRO010000057.1:0-6326 GCA_048882505.1 Candidatus Thorarchaeota archaeon | reverse complement strand
GGACATAGTGCATCCCATCCAGTATCTTCTCAAATGGTGATGCACTTATGTCTAAATACTAATTTCCAAGTACTGAGAATGTTTTAACCATCAAGGGAGATATCAAACAGAGGATTACTGCTGTTGGTGACGGTTCAATAATTAAAATGTTCGATAAAACACCATACCCAGTAAATGATAATGATGTGGTTTGTCCACATTTTGTTGAATTAAAATGGGCCAATGGATGTAAATTTGATTGTTCATGGTGCTATCTTAATGGAACAATGAGATTTCGGCCCATGGGTAAAGCACCATATCTAAAAAACAAGGATAAAATTATATCTCATCTTCAGGAATTTCTGGAAACCGAGAAAGAACCAACGGTTCTCAATTCCGGTGAATTATCAGATTCATTGGTATATGAGGGAAATGGATTTTCATTAAGTAGAGATATCATTCCTATATTCAAACAACAAAGAAGACATAAACTTTTGATTCTAACAAAGTCAGCTGCTGTAAAGGGGTTGTTGGAATCTGAATCTCAAAAGAATGTAATTGTCAGTTTTAGTCTGAATGCCCTTCCTGTTGCAAAAAAATGGGAGAAAAGGGCACCCTCCCCGACTTATCGATTAAAAGCTGCAAAGAAGTTGGTAGACGCAGGTTACACTATCAGAGTTAGGATAGATCCAATGGTCCCGGTTAAGAATTGGGGAAGGCGGTATGAGGAATTGGTAGATCTTATATATACGAACCTAAAACCTCAAAGGATTACTTTTGGGACCTTGCGAGGATTACAAAGTACCATTAATAATTGTGAAGATAAAACTTGGGTTAAATACCTGAATGACCGCTCAAATTGGGGTTTAAAAGCCCCTGATAACATAAGATTTAATATGTATTCTCACCTTATAGATAAGGTAAAACAATACGATAATAAGTGTCAGATAGCAATGTGTAAAGAAACTGTTGGAATGTGGAAGGAAATGCATTTGGATTATAAGAAAATAAAATGCAATTGTATTGGGTAGGGAGATTATTATGGGAGTGAAAAAAACCCGATGCAATGGGCATATGAACATTCAGGGAACCTTAGAAATAAATCCGATGAAATTTATAAAGGACCTACCAAACCTATTATTCTGTCATATCTTGATAGCATCTCAGACCAAGATTATCAAGTCGGGTATTGGACTATTCTGAAAAACATCTCCTTAGCATATTGTTTAACACCTTTTGGAAAAATCCTTAAAAACAATCATATTAAAAAGACATTGTTTTTAGACCCCTTTTGTGGATCTGGTATTACACCACTTAAAAACCCCAATGGTACCAAAACATCATGGACCCTTGGATCACCAATAATCTCCACAACAATGACAGATTATAGGTTTAAATCATATATTTATGGTGATATTTCCAAAAAATCAATTAGTACACTGACAGATATATTCACTGCAAATAACTATTTTAAATGTAATGTATCTATTCAAGAAAATGATGCTAATAATATGATAAAATCAGCTTGTAATAATTATGAAAATCATTATGTTTTTGCGTATTTAGATCAAAGTGGTTTTCAACTTAAATGGGATTCACTTAAAATGTTATTAAACTTAACGATGTTTGATGTAATACTGAATTTTCAAACTCGTCTAGTTGAAAGAATTCCAGACCAAAAAAAGAAATTATATTTTGGTTCATCCCTTGATGCACTACAAAATTGCTCAAATTGTGATGAAGTTCTAGATCAATATATTTCTCAAATAAAAAAAAGAGGAGTTTATGTAACAAAAATTAGAATCGGTAAAGATAGAAGCGATCGATATTATTATCACCTATTACATATTTCAAGAAAGAAAACTTATAAAGGTATTATCGAAAATTTAAAGTCTAGGGTTGAAAGTTTTGAGGGAAAATCGATGAAAATGATATGGGATGACTTAATTGGAGACTCGATTCAACAATCTCTTTTTTAATTCACAACATAATTATATGTCTTCTTTCAAATCCTCATTCCTTTCGTCAAATAACTTTCTCCCCTTCTCAAGATCCTTGTCATAAGCCTTCGAATGAGGAATCCACCAAGCATAAATACCAATCACAAATAAGATCGAGAATATTGAAATCCCGATAAACATTATTAAAAAATCAAATATTAATACTAAACCTATTATTCCACCAATATACAGCAATAAAATAGTAGCTATGTAAGGTGCAACCCGTTCTGTATACCCAAAAAACCTTACAGTTTCGGTTTTACAATGTACACAAGTTCTTCTAGATACATCAACGATCTTGTCGCATGAAAGACAATAAGATTCTTCTTTCACTTTATCATTACAATTAGGACAATAGCTATAGACATCTACTAATTCATTGCACTTAGGGCAATAATTTACGCTCATTAATTCCACTATCCATGACTATGATTTATCATTCCTTTCCAAATTCATATCCACAGTTCGGACACATTATCAAGGATGCGCTCACTTTGATAAGATTATTACATTTTATACAATGCGCCTTTCCTCGTGCAAATTCTTTAAAGTCTTTATAGATCATTCCATGTTTTCTTGCCCAATATTCCTGATAAAAATTTAAACCTATGAATGTTATGGTAAATACTGTACACATGAAAAGATAAATATAGAAAACCTGGAGTGTATAGATATTATTCTCAGGATAATTCTGATTCCCATGGGCCACCACTAGAGGTAAATATGAAAATCCAATAAATATCATGAGACCCATTATCAAACCACTCAAAATCAGGTATTCTTTTGGTATTTGTCGGTCTATGATTTCATATTTCTTAAGAATTGACCTTCCTCCATATATAGTTGCCTTGGACCATTTTATTTAGATACAATGTTCATTTAAAAAGATTTTGTGGGAATGCCCCGGGGCTAGGTCAAAATTCCGAAACAAAAAAATAGAAGTATTATACGCAACCTGTGTAACTGGTCCGTGCTCATTCTCAGATTCAAAACGATAGATCCGAATAAGCACTACAGTTACACGGTTGCTCCGCTAGTTTATGTTCCTAATTGAAAAATAGAAATATTATACGCAACCTGTGTAACTGCCGAGCCGACAATGCCGTTGCACGGCTAGGTGACGGTTAGTGACCGCGGGCTTAATACGTCGCCGAAGCTTCGCACTTACACCCCAGTCCTATCAAACTTATCTTCTATAAGAGTCATAAGGTGCTTCGTTTCAGGGTTGGCTTCAGGCTTAGATGCTTTCAGCCTTTATCCATTACAGCGTGGCTGCCCAGCAGTGCCTTGCCAGACAACTGGTAGACTAGTGGCTGCGAATCCTTGTTCCTCTCGTACTAAAGGATCCTTCCCCTCAAGCACCAAAACACTTCTACCGAAAAGCAACACACCTGTCTCACGACGGTGTAAACCCATCTCACGATCCCTTTTAATGGGCGAACAACCCCACCCTTGGCAGCTGCTGCACCACCAGGATAGGAAGAGACGACATCGAAGTAGCAAGCCTCCAGGTCGATATGAACTCTTGCTGGAGACAACTCAGTTATCCCCGGGGTAACTTTTCTGTTATCAATCGCCCCCACTAAGAAGGCTGATTGGTTCGCTAGGCCATGCTTTCGCATCATGGTTTGTTGTTGGGCCAAACCATGTCAACTCAGCTTTTACCCTTGCATTCTACGATAGATTTCTGACCTATCTGAGCTGAGCATTGGGCACACTTGTTATCTTTTTGAGTGTGTGGCGCCCCACCCAAACTGCCCACCTATCGGTGTCCTTCCGAAAAAGTGAGTGATACGAACTCAAAAGGGCGGTGTTTCATCGTTGAATAGATCCAAACTGGCGTTTGGAACATCAAACTTCTCCCGCCTACCCTACACATTCAAAATCATATCACAACGACAGGTTGCAGTAAAGCTCCACGGGGTCTTCGCTTTCAGGTAGAAGGAACTGGACTGTGCGCCAGTATGTCAGTTTCACCGGCTTTCATGCGGGGACAGTGTGGCTCTCGTTGGGCCTTCGTGCAAGTCGCCAATTAAGCGACAAGGTATTACGCTACCTTAAGAGGGTCATAGTTACCCCCGCCGTTTAGCGGTCCTTCGTTCCGTTGAACCGGATGTTCAGATACCGCCACTGGGCAGGATTCAACGACAATACACATCCTTTCGGACTAGCTGTCATCTATGTTTTTATTAAACAGTCGGAGCCACTTGGTCTCTGCGACCAACTAGATCTTGCAAGCAAGAGTAGTTGGCACCCCTTATCCCGAAGTTACAGGGCTAATTTGCCGAATTCCCTCGCATGAATTACGCCGACACGCCTTAGGCTTCTCACCTAGGGGCACCTGTGTCAGTTCTAGGTACGAACATGAAGTTGACCTTAACATCCCTTTCACGGACACCAGGGATCAGCTTAGTGAGCTTACGCCTTCCCCATCACGGTTTCGCCCGGTTCTCACCATTACGGCTCTCCCCGGGGTTATACGCTTGGACAGACAGGCAAATCTGCAAAGCTTACCCAGATGTTTAAAATGTTAAGCAAAACCTTCATGGTGCAGGAATATTAACCTGCTTCCCTTTCGACGCCTTCGATTAAGAGGCACCTTAGGATCGACTAACCCTCGACTGACGAGCATTGTCGAGGAACCCTGGCCCCTCCGGCGGACGGGATTCTCACCCGTCTTTGCTGCTACTCCTCCCATGATCGTTATTCGAACGCGGTCCACTGGACTTCACAGCCCAGCTTCTACCCACGCACGACACCTCTCTACTGAATTTCCGTTTAGGAATCCCAATGTATCGGTAACCGACTTGAGCCCCGTCCATTTTCGGGGCCCGCAATCTTGACTGGTGATCTGTTACGAACTCTTTAAAGGATGGCTGCCTCTAAGCCCACCTTCCAGTTGTCTGGGACCACGGACACCCTTTTACCTTTCACACTTAGTCGGTATTTAGGGACCTTAACATCAGGCTGGGTTGTTCCCCTTTTGGACACCGAGTTTACCCCTGATGCCCTCACTCCCAGTATCTACGGTGATTGCAGGTTCGGAGTTTGACAAAATACCGAGGGATTTCTCCCCCTAAATATCTAATCGGTGCTCTACCCCACCATCGACCTCCACTGAGATCTACCTACGAGTAGTTTCGAGAGGAACCAGCTATTGCCGGTCTAGATTGGCCTTTCACCCCTATACACAGGTCATCCGAAAGATTTGTACATCATTACCGGTTCGGTCCTCCACCTCCCTTTCGAGAGGCTTCAACCTACCCACGCATAGATCGACCGGCTTCGGGTATCCCACCAATGACTTGTGGCGAGCACACCATGTTCCTGGGATCACAAGGACCCTGCGAACAATTGCTTTCGCTGTGGCTTCATGCTTTTAACATTTAACCTCGCCATTGATCAGAACTCCATGGGCCGTTATTCGAAACGGACGATACGACACTGCTCCACTCATAAGAGCTTCGTTGCTTTCATGCCGTATCAGGCTGTAATCATCTGGTTTCAGGCTCTTTGCACCTCCCGTCAAGGATACTTTTCAACATTCACTCAAGCTACTAGTGCACTATCGGTCTCGAGAAGTATTTAGGGTTGGAAGTTAGTGACTCCCAATTCACACGCGATATCCGACGCATGCTACTCAAGAATCTCCGAAATCCTCTTTCTTGGTTTCCCCTACGGGACTTTCACCCTCTCTGGTAGGACGTTCCAGTCACACTTCGAGTTTTCAAGCGAAGAGGTAACGGAGTCTACAACTCCACATCTCCATAATATTTCTACTACGGATTCGGTTTGCCCTATGCCGCTTTCGATCGCCTTTACTCACGGCATCTCTATTGATTTTTTTTCCTGCGGGTACTAAGATGCTTCAATTCCCCGCGTTCCCTATCCCAAAGGGATTAGGCTCAGCCTAGGAAGTCCCATTCGGCCATCGCTGGTTCTAAGGCTCCTTGCGCCTGACCAGCGCATATCGCAGCTTGGCACGACCTTCATCAGCCCTCGAGCCGAGCCATCCCCCAGATGACGTAGCTAGCCGCTAGCATGTCGACTCAACATACGTCCAGGTTGCGTATAATCGGTAATCATAAGGTTCAGGCCGTCTCCAACCCTCACCCTCTTACCCTTCCCCGGCAAGAAAAAATCCTCACCGGGTGCATCAGGTAAAGCCTCATATATTAGTGTACCGTACTATATATAATTAATTGAGGTAATTCCTCCTAATACCAAATGAGGTATAAATGGTTTGTGCTTGGATTTGAGGGACTTTAGAAGGGAATAAAGAAATCTCCTTTTCTCGTCTTTATTCTTGTCTTGTCATAATTCCTCCATGATATCACCCAACGCGTT
>JBHLRO010000056.1:0-6676 GCA_048882505.1 Candidatus Thorarchaeota archaeon | reverse complement strand
CAATTTAAACAATGCAAATAACATCACGATAAGTAATAACGAATTATTTTCATCATATTTAGACGAGGGAGCCCTAAATATCGTACAATCAAATGATATTAAGATTACAGGGAATTATTTCCATAATAATAGCAAAGCGATCCACATACGTAACTCAGATAATCTAATTATGATGCTGAATAATTTCGCGAATAACAATCATGGCATTTATTCTTTAATGGCTAATAATGTGACGATTGCCTCGAACAACTTAAGTCAGACCGAGGATAACTATCGTGGACATGGGATGGAAATTCTCGGGAAATATTGGGATGGAAAAAGGACACATTACGGTGGTTCAAACGTACTTGTCCGAGATAACTTTGTTTCAGGAAAATCCACAGGGGTTCGTGTCTACGACTATCCGAACCTATCTATCATTCACAACGTTATTCACGAAAATTCATTCGGTATAGAGGTTCAGAACTCCAGCGTGTTGCATATTAGGAATAATACTCTGTACAATAATGAATTATGGGCAATTAAGCTTCGGGACTCACTTAATGTTGCAATCCAGTGGAATGATGTAATAGGAAATCGATTGGATGTTTTTTATGATGAATGGATTGACATTGCTGATCTCACCGCTCAGGATGTCCGAGACAATATATCTCAAATACATGAATATCATGAGCTTGGTACCAAGAATACTATTGAATCAAATTACTGGGGAAGAGAAACTGTGGTAGATCTTGATAACGATCAAGTCGTGGATTTCCCCATTAAAATCGGGGGAAACGTATACAACGAAGACTCCTCCCCCTTGACCGCTCCAAAGCAGCATCTCACCGCGGGTAATTTACACTTTATTACTCCCCCTCGTCTTCTCTTTCCAATCGGTTTTGAATCATTATCAGGACTAGTGAACGTAACGTGGGAACCCTCACAAGATTATCCGTATGATCATTCTATCTCTTACAATGTGTTTTATGGAATCTGTAATCAATCAATCAACGACTCAGAAAAGTGTATTCAATGGAACTCGGTAGGGACGGGAAAATTGGTGGCATCAAATTTCATGTGGGATTCAAATTTAGTTCCCAATGGATGGTACCATATTAAAATCGTCGCTACGGACTCGGCAGGTATTTCCGCTTTTGATACCAACGACAGAATCTTTTCTATTGGCTTGAATAGAAAGAAGAATGAGTTACGCTTGGAAAATCCGAGTTCTGGCTTCCTAATATCAGTCAATTTACTATTTGGGATGCTCCTCATTTCTGTATGGAGAAAACGACGGAATTAAAATGTGAACCCGTTTTTGGTGAGATACCAATCCACCATGGGGTTGCCATCTACGAAAACCAAGGTTTTGGGGGCAAATTGTTGGAATAAAATCGCAATATTTTCTTCAATAGAGAGCTGGTCATCCCAAAGGGTATGGAGTTTATCGTAGAACGGGCTGTATGGTGAGAAAGTCCCCACTCTGACAGGAAGATCATCCTTACTTGATCCCAACAATATTCTGTCTGCTCGTTCCAATTCATGAAGGATCCCTTCAGAGAAGCAAGAATTTATTATAAAGAACTGATTACTCTCTAATGGTGAAAATAGGTTCGCTATTTGTGAATCTGTTAGGATCCTTCCCGAATTTAGGACGATTCCCTGTGTTTCATTAGCATAACCTTTACCATCAACGTCTATGGTATGACCGATGTAGGTTATGACGAGTGAATAATTAAGATCAGGAGTCTCGTAACTCTCAATTCGATTGAGGAGGAGGGCCAAATTGTCTTGGGTGAGAAATTCATTTGTTAACCAATATGCATGGTAATTTCTCTCTTTGAAAAACCGGATTTGATCTAGGTATTCGTTATTAATTGCACCCATCTTATGGATGGTGTTAAACATATTATCACCATTGGCGAGAATGATGGCGAGCCGGGGGTTGTCCGATCCACCTATAAGATATGATCTGATTTTTTCTGTCATGTTAGTATTTGTTCCAATGTAGTCCTGGATGTCACTGTAACGTTGATGGTTTACCAAATCGGCCAAATACCTAATATGAGATAATAGAGTCAGTCTCTCCTCTGTGGAATATGCATTAAAGTCGGTGTTCTGGAGAGAGGTAGGGATTATCTGGATTAAGTCATAACTCGATATGAAAGATGAAGCAGAATCGTTTATGTACAAGGGGTGAGTTAAGACTTTGTTTGTCCAACTTCCGTTTATTAGAAGGTCATATGAGGTGTTAACTCGTACACTTCCCTCAGGAATATTTCCTGAGATCTTCCCTATGTTTAAGATTTGCCACGTATCATTCTCGATCTGATAGTTTAGAGAATTCGTACCAAAAGCTTGTTCTTGAGTCCCGTTCAGAGAAATTAGTATAGATCCTTGTTCAACAATATCTTGGAGTCCATTGAAATTAAATGTATCTGTCCAGAGGATACTATCGTTCCTTTCTACGACATTCTTCAATGTATTTGAAACCACCCCATCAGTTTGTACAGGTGGGGAAGAAGACCACACATTGAAAGCAGGGGTTCCAGAAACAGTCAGAGTGTCGAAGTAGGCATCAGTATATGTTAACGTCCCTACTTGTGCACTTAGTTCCACGATTCCTTGTGCAGTGGGGTTATCAAATAGATTCCAATGTCCCATATTGATAGGATCGACAAGATCGCCAAACATATCTGACCGCCATTCTAGGACACCATTTTTGACAATGGCGATATCAGCATAGGCCCAACCCATAGTTGGAGAGAAGTTAGGATGATACCGACGAATATTCGAAGTTAACCGCAATTCTACACCCCACCACTTCATTTCCTGACTATCTTGTAGATCATAATGAAATCTCTGTGACCCCAAGGAGTAGACCTCTACATCGCTGGCCCGTATTCGAACATATGTATTCGAACCAGTGTGGATCTCCATCCGCTCTTCGGTCCAGACGGTTTGGGGAGCCCAGTAGATGGAGAAGAATATATCCTCACCCTTATCGATATCCACAGAGATTTCCTCATCGTAGTAACCCAAATAAAACCCTCTCTCTGGAGGATTACCCAGTTTGTAGTTAATAATAGGGGTATTGTCCCAAGTTGCGTAGCACCAACCTGCGTCGAAAAGTGTACCCCAACACTTTAGACTATTACCACCCTCCTCAGGCCACGAAATTTGGGAACTTATGCCAATGCCCACCTCTGGTCTACTGGTCCACGCTGTAAATCCGTTTAAATTATCAAATGGCACTGTCGTCGGTGATAATGGAGCTGTGATAGTGATGTAGTTATTACCTCCTGGGTTGTAGTCGTTATAATTTGAAAAGCCAGAACCACTCCAACTGACATAGTAGTTAGACTCTGTTCCGAAATAAAACTGTCTCATTTGCCAATCATTACCGCTAATTATTCTTGTTGTAGAGGAAACACCAGTTATATCTTCATAAAGAGCATTTTTCAGATTGGTCCAAAGATAGGCATGGGGCAATATTTCGTCCCCAGATTGTGTTGCTCGGGCTTTCATATTAAAGTTGAGACCTGCATCTACTGTTTGTCCATCGTCATCACGAATAGTAGCATCAAATCCATCTAGAAAGAGCTCGGCTTGGTTCCGCTTCATTGTGTAGGGGAAACTTCCGTCAAAGGTTATAACGAGATTCTCCTTGATAATGTTGAAATCCCTGTTACCTCCGTCGTAGATGTATTGATACCCTGGATCCGGATGGTAAGCACGGGCCCGCAGTGTCCACGTTCCTACACTGCTGAGACCTTTTCCAGCAATTGTACTCCAGACTGTTGTGGGTATGTCATAATATGCTTTCTTGGTTCCAGTGTCATAGTAATTGTATGCGATGTCTTGCCAACATAGCTCATAGGGAGATTGTCCACAATCGGGTTCACCGTTAATGGGAGCCTCCTCAACCCAGACATCCACAACGACTTGACCGTATCCTTCAGGGATATATCCAACCTCGATAGATGCAGGAAGAGCAGCTAAGCTGTCAGTATATTGAACGGTGAAGTCCGTGTTGATAGTAATGTCCCAGTCTATTACATCAACACGGGTGACTCCAGATTGAGAGATTTGCCCTGATTGGTCTTTGAGTTCGGCTACGAAGTAATTTTCACCTAACAATCCATCCAAAGACATTGAAACGGCTCCTCCAGCCCATGTGGTCCAGTCAGTGCTCCAACTGTCAGTAAAAGTATAGGTACCTGGATAGCTACAAGACGATCCCAAGCAATGACCTATTCGGTATTGTGAGGGATTCCCATCATCCGCGTCCTGCCATTCGATATAAACGCCTACTGCCCCTGAGGACATTCTTATGGGATCTGGAGTATTAATCGTGGGGGGATTGTCGGTAATACGTACCTGGATAGACGCATCACGTGTAGGATGGTCCTCGAGATGATCATTGTACTGTCCTGCTGAATCATAGGCATACCATATGAGATTATACTCTGTGTACGGTTGCGCGAGAGTAGGATCGGTGAGGACTGCAAGATCGAAATCGATGGGAGATCCGCCTGTCCATCCGTTACTTGTACCATCTACTATCCATGTTTGACTCACCTCATCAAAGATCTTGTAATAATCTGCATCTGTATCAAAGAATGTCATAGAAAGAATATTTGAAGCTCCTGCCTCGGAATACAACGGTTCTACTGGTGAATCCCTGCCAGTAAGTAACGGAATTGGATTAGATACCTGAACGGTGACGGTATCATCATTGTAATATCCACCTGTGTTGTAGGCGCTGATGGTGTAGGGGTATGTTCCCGTATCAAGACCATCAACATTTGCAGTTACTGTCTCGGGGTCTGTCCACGGTATTTGTGTTTCCGCTGGAGTACCCTCACTTTCTACTGTTACCGACCGTACTCCCATTTCAACGGGACTGTAAACATCGGTTTCGTAATGGAACATTACATAGGTGATAGGGCCTCGTTCGAAGCCGTTAGATGGAATTGATTGCCATGTATCTGCATTGGGGAATGGATAAGAGGGATCGTCAGGGAAACGATAACTTCCGAATCCATCGATATATTGGAGACTCAAAACACCGTCCACTGAGCTGGCACCGCTTATTGGAGTGTCATATAAAAGCAGATTCTCTGTCCCCAGTATGTCATACCAATAGGCGGAAAATGCCATACTTCGTCCATATGGGAAAGTTCCTCCACTGTAGGATGAATCACTATCCATGTAGGTGAACTTGATCACAGGATCTTTATTGGCGTTAAGGAAATAAATCTGCATTAGTCCAGAGTGACTAATGCCAGAACCTGAGTTAAAGTTATCCGCATCATAGACAAAGTCCACATCAATCCGCCAGTCTGTCGTTGAAGGGAGAGCCACTGAATGAGTAATTCCTGCGGTATTGTCACCATTATCCCACCAATTGGCACTGTATGGGGTTTCGGGGGTCAACAGATTGTCTGTCCCATCAAAATAGTCGATGACATCATGATTGTACGCAATACTCCAGTCAATTGCAGGATCCTCGCGGGTTTGGTACCAACCTCCATCATAAGAATCGTATAAGGCCTTGGCCTCTGTGGGCGATAGTGCACGGTCATAGATGCGGAATTTCGCGCCGAATACGCCCCCCACGACCTGATCGTAGTGTTCTCAGACACGGGGGACGAACACGATGAGACCTACACCCATCTAGAGGAAATGAAAATCCTCTGCCATCAGAATGGGATTGAACTAGTCCACCTGACCCCCGATCTCGGATACCACACCAGGTTTTGGCCCAGTTTGCGCGCTTTCTACAGACGGACACAGACCTGCGGCTCCAAAGGGTTCAAGAAGACGTGCACCGACAACCTGAAGATCCAACCTATCTATCGATTTCTGGATGCGTATATGGGGGAGAAATACGGATTCAAAACAGGGTTAAAACGCGGCCTCTATCAGTTTACGCGGGCATGGGGAAAAATCCAGGTCTTGATCGGGTTTTCGAAAAGGGAGGAGAAACGGATCGCGAAAACCACGCAACGATCGAAATGGATGACCGAGAACCTCCATTTCCGTTTTCCCCTACTAGACAGGGGTATGGATCGACAGGCCTGTCAAAGCTACATTCGAAGTGTAGGGTATCAAATACCCTTACCGTCCAATTGCAAACTTTGTCCGTTTATTTCCGAGATCGAGCTAGTATGGTTGGCGCGGAATTATCCGAACGATTTTCGCGACTGGGTGAAAATTGAAGCGGCCAAGATTGCCAAATTCAAACATAGAGGGAAACAGAATTATGGCGTGTGGCCGAAATTATACAAAGGCCAACCGATTACCCTCAACCAGGTACTAGCACAGGCCGAGGCGAAATATGGCCACTGGACAGATGCGCAACTGGGGGAATACCGCATGACCCATGGCCATTGTGTTGTTTCGAAATGTTGAGATTACGAGAAATTCAGGTCGAATCCAACCCAAACTGACCCGCTATAGCCCATGTATGAACACATGGAACCCGTCCAACCGTAATTTTCTACAAATTCTCCTTACTCTTTGAGATTATGTGAATGTTGTCGATACGTGTGGACAGGGGATAATTGCCATTCTCGTCTTTCTCATACATTTTTAACATGTCGAAAATCGCGAGCAAGCCATTCATTACACCTGCCAAGGCCTCGATTTCCACGCCTGTCTTAGCTGTTGAGGTGACTGAACAAGTTAA
>JBHLRO010000055.1:0-6798 GCA_048882505.1 Candidatus Thorarchaeota archaeon | reverse complement strand
GGCACTACCTGAGATTATTATCCCGATGGATGCATCCGCTACATCCAAGCCTTCGTCGAGGACTCTTCCCGCTGCTAAAACTCGAATCTTCCCGTGACTGAATAATTCTAGGACTCGCTGTCTTTCTTGCGAGGACAGATTAGACGAAATTGCGGGAATCAAAAAATGCATGGAGATTTCTTCTACAAATGGAATAGACTCACAAAAAAGGAGGATTTTTTCTTCAGGATGGTTCTGAAAAATGTCATGTATTGCCTGGAGCTTTCCTGGTGCGTTGAATGCGATTTTACGGGCCAGGCGATGTGCTTGTAGGGCCTGACGTGCTTTGGGCTCACGATAGCGGTATAAGAGTTGCTGGTACCCTTTTTTCCCGTACAAGTTTTTTTGTCGCATGTAATTTCGATAAATTTTCACCTGACCATCGTATTCGGCTTGTTGGTCGGAGTCGAGATCGACCAGGATCTTCTTAATCTGGTAAGATGCAATGGCCCCTCTTTCCTTTAGCTCGGAGGGAGCCATTGAAAACACGATAGGGCCCACGTACTTAACAACTGGTTCGTATCCTATGTCCTGTTTTGATAAGGTTGCCGTCAGTCCCAATCGATAAGGCGCAATATAGGCGCGGGCGATGTCTGACCATCTTTCTCCGCTTAAATGATGGACTTCATCGAAAATCAAGAGACCAAATTCGTTTCGTAACCGTTTAGAATAGAGGCGTGCGCTCTCATATGTGGACACAGTCAATGCACGAAGAATCTGAGACCCGCCTCCATATTGTCCAATTGTATCCGCACGAGAATCCGAGGAAAACTCTTCAAACCATGTAAATCTGGAAATCCATTGATCTACAAGGTCTAAAGTTGGAACGATCACTAATGTCCTCACGTTCAGCAAATGGATTGCGGCCAGCCCAATGATTGTCTTTCCTCCCCCTGTGGGGAGGATTACTGTTCCTCGGCCCTCTCCTTGGGTTTTCCAATGGCTTATTGCCTGTTCCTGGTAATTACGGAGCCGAAAAGTTGGTGTTAAAGGGAAAGTCAACGCGAAATCACAGAAAAACCCGAGCTCTACGTCATATCCAGCCTGCTTTAGCCGCTGAAGTATAATCGAAAAATCGCATGGGAGAAAACGGAAAAAATCCCGCTCAGATGTGTGGGGAAGTCCTCTCATATCGGGAGGTACCTTGGATAGATTCGATAGAACGAGATCGTCCCCGCGAAAGCCTATTAATACGGGTGATTCCTGAGACTTACCACGATTGAAAGTTTTCCGTCCTATGAGAGCACCACCTCTCATTTAGCCCGTGCGTTTCCGAGCTGGTGTGTTGACCACATATTGGGTAGCAAGATCGATCATTTTTATCTTATATCCTAAATGTTCAAGGATCGGGGGAATCATCCCTTTCGGAAGGTCCGAAGGGAAACACTGCCTAATCACGTCTATTTTCAGGCGGGATCGATTCTGAAAGCGTATCCGAATTTTTTGGCTCCAGAATGTGAGCAATTCCGTTTTTATTAATCCAACCAAGGAAATATATTGCCAGTTCCGTTTTGAAAGGTAAGAACGAGTGCGATCGGCCGTAAATAAGTCGTGAATCTTCTCCACGTCAGCAAGACCGAGCCTGCTCACTAGATCCATTCTTGCTATGACTCCACCAAATTCAGATTTCTGAAGGCATGCCTCAATTTCACCAGGGAACGTCTTCCAGATTTCTCTAATACGTTTGGCATGATATGGCTCAAGATAGGTTTGTTGCAGTAATCGCGATAGATAATTTCGAATCGGACGGAGCTTCGATCGGGCATATTCAAGAATGGGAAAAGGAAACGATTCCTTCGAGAATTCCAAATTGGTATCCGCAATTACAATAAGGTTCAGAGAGGATTGGGCCAATTTTGTCAATTTGTCGATTTTTTTCGTTTTATAATCTTCGGTCCAGAATCCTGCCACTTCAAGGTAAATGGGTGGAAGGTTACGATATCTTAACGCGAAATCTGGAAGGAAAATCTCATCCTCCAAGATAATCATGGGCTCACGTTCGATTTCCCAGGGGGAAATGCTGGTAAGGATGTCATAGAATTGTTTCTCCAGGTTTGAATCAAAATCCATCCCGCGTGCAGCCTCTCCTGGATCATTTCCGCTGACGAGTGTCGAAATAATATGGGAAATTCGAAAATGGATTAAACGGATCCCTTTTCCCCATATCACTTGAATCGTTATCGTCCAGTCATCCTGGCTAAATTTCCATGACTTGAGGAGCTGTTCGAAGAGCCAGTGGATCTTTCTCCCGTACTTCTCTTTTCGGCCAATCAGTTCGACCGGACCCGTGATTTCTACAACCAACCCACCGCCATTAAGTTTCTTGATGCTCGAAAAAACCCCAAAACGTTTTGATAAATAGAACAGGGTTTTCACCTGCTTGGAACTTAATGGTGAGGGTACCTCCTTTGGGATAAGAATCTTAACTTGCTGTGCATATCGAAAAAGCGTCTTAATGATGAGTAGATTAACCCCGTTACACAAGTCTCTAGGTTGGGGAGTCGTTGCTGGTACAATGCGTCTACGGAGGTAGAAATAGTCCCCGAAGAAGAAAGTATTAATATTTGAGCTTGTATTATTTTGTTTCGCTTCATTTAATGCCTGGGCCTGGGCAAACACCGCTTTCCGTTCCTGTTGATCCAAAATTGCTCCATTATAATTGGTATTGACCACTTCCCACAGCTTCAATCGATTTTGGCTCATAATCCCCAGTTGGTCTCCCGTAGGACGAGTGTAAGGATACCACTTCGAAAGAACCTCATAAATGCACATTCCCAGCTTCCAATCATCAAAATTGTCAAGAACGATTTCTTTTTCAAGATCTTTTTCGCCTGCTTGGATTCGGGATTCAAAATCGGCAATGCAATAAGCCAACCGCGTTTCGTCCCCAGAGGTTAGAAACCTCGGGCGATACTTTTTACTCTGCGGGTCACGTACTAATGGGATTTGCCTGATGTGAACCATAGCATCTACCGTAACGACCATAGATCCGAAATAAATATATTTCTGAAAACATATCGAGTGAAATCATCTAGGAGGTAAACCACTAATTCGAGATGAATTGCCCCATCCCAGGCCAGCGTTCTCTAAAATCCAGGTCTGAAAATTCCTCGGATTGATCGTGCCCTCCCAACACGGTTTTGCGGAAGCTTATAATGTCAATCAAGGATTAATGGCCATCAATTTAATACTATAACAGAAGAAACCTCTTTGAAAGCTAAACTTTTTACTGTTGCGTCGTTGAACAACAGAACTCCTTATTAAATCCGTTGATTTGCGAAATCATTTGGTTTAACAATCCCCTCCCGACAAGATTCTCCTGATTATCAGGAAAAGTTTCGATTCTAACTTTAAACTCTATTTTCTCTAATTGTACGACAGTATGACTTGCTCGTAAGATTAAATGATCCCCATCAATTGTTTCTCCTAAATCCCAGTCTTTTGAATCTTCTTCAAACCTTGAAAAGCCTAGAGATTCGAAAATGGCTTCTTCCAGAAGAATATCCCCATCAAATCCTGTATCCACGATAAATGGTATTGCGGGAGAGACCCATTCACCCTTCGCTGTGACAAATAAACCTAACTCCATCTGATAGAGTGGAGTTCTATATTCGGAAGGAGTAAACTCCCAACAGATCATTGGTTTCTTCTCCGTATCCGCCATCCTAATTGTCTTCTAGAATACGTCTTTGGAACGGCATGAATTAATGTAAATTTGTCCCTTTCAGGATATTTTCTTCGGACTTCTTGAGTGGCTTCGACGACAGAATCAGCAACAGTCAAGACTTCTTTTTCGTCAATTATAACGTATTTATTTGGATATTTGTCAATAAGTTCATCCCTAAAACTGTTACCAGTCCTAAGTTGCTGATGAGATTTGGATCGATAAATATTCTCGACCCAATCCCTTACAGCTTCCTCAAGAGCGCTTGAAATGGCTCCCTTTCGTAATCCATATCGTTTGGCAACCATTTTTCGAAACTTTTGATCTAGCTCCTCGGGAATGGTTCCTTTTACTATAACCATGAGAATCTAATTTACCAGTACGAAAGACCTTATAAACTTTTGTTCATAAATACCGAACTAGAATCCGTAGGGTGGGAGCGTCATTCTCCTACTTTTTGCCTTTTAGGCCAGCCTGGCGGGCAACCCGACATGATTCAGGCCTCCAGTCTGATACTCCTTCAAGCGGCATTTTCTGTAAATAGCACTTATTGGCTAAACTGCACTTTAAACATAGAAGTAGTGTTCCAATTGCTTACAAAAGGTACCGTCATCGTTTTGGTACTCTTCGCGATCACTGGGTATTGGCTTTTACGAATTTGAATTGTAGTTACTCTTCAACTAAATCATTTTTTAGGGTATAAGATCTAAATCTTGCTTGGTTTCCGTTTTTCAGGTAAATATTGTCTTGATAGTTAATTTAAAGGCCGGTTGAGGAGTCATTCAAGAATTCGTGTTAGGAGAAATGGTCAACGATATATTTCAATTTCGGAAATATAATACCGTAACATTATTAAATATTTTTATTGCTTGAACTAAACCGACAGTAGTCAATATCGCCCAATCTATCAGGGAGAGCTACAAATATGTTCGTGGAAAGCGAGAAAATTTTACCATTCGTGACCTCCCAGTGGTGTGGACCATGGGTTATGACTGGGTTCCAATACCATTATTGGAATGGGTTACTAATCCCATATCTTCGCATCAAACGAGATGAAACACTGTGGTTTACCCCCTTTTTTGGGTATAGACACTTCTTGTTCTCTGAACAGCGCTATTGTACCACTTGCCTTACGCCCTCTGAGGAGACCAACTGGACGGGATGGTGTACCTCCTGCCAAGGAGAACCTTTTAATTTGCAATTAAGTTGTCTCTTCACCCAGGCAGGCCACCCCTTTGGTACACCATGTGATCCACACGACCACCCGCAATGCGGAGACGAGTCATTCTGCCAACGGTACTGCCAAGCGGAATATGTGATTTATTGGGGACGTCTTGGAATATACTCCAAAGTAGGTATCACCCGAAGATATTTGGGCGATGCTCCCCAAGGTTACTTGTCACGAATCATGGACCAAGGCTTTGATGAAGTCCTGGTGTTCGAGGGATTGACACCACTCTCCCTCGCTTGGGCCCAGCAATTGGAGCAAGAATTGGCTCGCCATTTCAAGGTTTCCACAATAATGGGCTTCGAAGACAAGCTTCAGGCCCTCATACATGCCCCTCATTCTGCCCCTTCCGTCTTTAATTTTCAAGACATCGGTTTACACATCCACAAAGTGTTTCCTGAACTCGTTCTGTTGGATCACGTTATACTAACACAGGACTATTGGGACATCCTCGCTCCCCAATTCTCTGAAAAAATCCCTCTCATGAATTGTCCAATTACACGTTATCCCATGGTAGTTGCAGGCGAGGTCATGCTAGCGCGAGGCGAATTGGTGCTCCTGAAGTCATCGTCACAGACTTTTTGGATCAATTTACGTGACCTCCAGGGCCGAGTATATTACCAAGGTGAGGAATGAGCCCATGTCCACTCTTATGTTACTCTCGTACGGCATCTCAGTAAGTAAGTCCTCCCGAACCCTTGTGGTTCAGAGCAAATACGACGAAGAAGGTAACGAAGTCAAAACAACCCAAAAAATCCCAGTAATTAATCTTACGGGGGTAGTGTGTGAATCCCATGTCCACATTACCAATCCCGCACGGGTTCTGTTACTCTCTCACTGCATCCCCATTGTCATCTTGGACAGACACAAGGTGGTTGGGATCACCCACCCATTCCATGCTCATGGCACGGTTCGGACTCGACGCGAGCAATTCGTCGCGTTTACCGATCTCCGTGGGGTCACCCTTGCCAAGGCATTTGTCCACGGCCCCCTCCAAACCAAGGCCAACCTCCTCCTTTCTTACGCAAAAAATCGTACCACTTCAAATCCCGCAGTTGCCCAATCCCTCACAGAGGCGGCTACCGAGATACGACTCCTCGCCCAACGCGCCACCGAGATAGACGGAGATCTGGAAACCGTCCGAACCAACTTGATGGGCATTGAAGGACAAGGCACCCATCTCTATTATCAGGCGATCGTTTCTATGCTCGACCCCAAATTTGAATTCCAAGGACGCCAAAAACACCCACCTCGTGACCCCCTTAACGCCGCCCTCAGCTACGGATACGTCATCCTCAACTCTCGAACCCTCATCCAAGCTGTTGCTACCGGACTCGATCCTTACGGGGGTTACCTCCATGTGGACCGTTCAGGCCGCCCCTCCCTCGCTATCGATCTGGCCGAGGAATTTCGTCAACCTATCGTCGACAGAGCGGTCTTTGATCTCGCGATTTCCAGGCAATTCAATATCACCGATGATTTTACCGTAGATAATGGTAAACATCTTCTGAGCAAGTTAGGGAAGAGTAAACTCTTTACCAAACTAGATGAACGTTTCGAAACCCGACTTCAATTCGATGGTAAACAGTATCGTCTTGACCAGATCATCCTTCTGCAAGCTCGGAAAGTGATCCATTACCTCCTGGGGAGAACCTCCTCCTACTCTCCATTCCATTATTCCTGGTGACGAGTTCGTGGACTACAAACAAATCGTGGTTTATGACGTCCCACAAGACCATACTCGTCTTCGTACGAAGATCATTGGCGTCCTAGAGGATTTTGGTCTTGAACGATTTCAATATAGTGTCTTCGGGGGAAACCTCAGTAAAGAACAGGTCGAAAACTTGGTGGTTGTCCTGAAACGCCT
>JBHLRO010000054.1:0-7229 GCA_048882505.1 Candidatus Thorarchaeota archaeon | reverse complement strand
GAATTTCCGAGAGATAGATCTCATAATAAAGATTAGCCATAGAAGGGACAACAATGAAATTAAAAGATACTGAGATGTTGAAAGAGAAATCAGTCTCGATAATATAATCAAGAGGGTTCTGTAAAATGTCAATAATTTCAGTTAGATTTGTTAAAGTAAAGAATGGATTGCCGGCAAAAAGACTTCTCTGGTAATAAATATCAAGGGTAGGTTGACCGACGAAAAACTGGAAACCTGGCGTTCTAACGGTCATGATCCCTGCGATGGGTTGATTCTGTTGTTGTATTACTTTCACTAGATCTTGATACTCGGGTCGATATTCATATTCAACAATCGAATGGAATTCTCTCAAATTCCCGTTTGTGTACACTAGTAAGTAACCTTGGACAGCAATCGGGGTTAAGATTATGACAATGAGAACAGCGGAGAGGAGCCCATTTCGAATTCGTTGAAAATAAACTGAATATCTTGGCCATTTTAACCTGGTAACTGTGTATTCGCGAGTAAGTCCCATAAAGACGACTATAAGCAGCAGGCCAAGTATCAACAAAACCTCAGGATGGGAATAATAACTCAAAGCAGCTTGGTTATAAGCAAGGCCAATCGATTCTTGAGTTTGATCGGAAATGGTTAAGCTATCTAAAGGAATTAAATAATAAAAACTAAAAGTTCCAAAGGAGGCGAATAAAATGAGTAAAAAGTCGGAACTAATCCTATGATTCACGATTTTAACCAATTGATGGAATCCCCAAGCAACCCAAAGAACCATAGGAACGATAATGGGTGCGAGATAACGAATGGAGCCTGTAAGGTAGTAGGTGACCCAAACAATGAAGAATAAGAGAATCCAGATGAGAAGTGGAGTGATCGGTTTAAGTTCCCTCAGTGAATAGAATTTCAAAACAATCCACGGTAAAACAAATGCAGATCCCAAGAACAATATCCCAGCGGCTGAGAAAAAATTAATTCTATGTACGACTTCAAGCGTGTGTAGGAGAGGATCTTGTGGTTGACTCGGATAAACCCATTTGATTACATGAACCACCTCGAAATATGTTCTGGAAATCTCCTCCCAAACCGCATCTGATAGAGAAATGCGATCGAGAATCCAGAAACTTCCTATAAGCATACCTCCGAAAACTGGAATCTGACGCAAAAAACCCCGCGTCGAAGTCCCAGGATTCTGCTCGATTCCAATTAGATAGATGACGGCGATGATGGCAAGCGCGATAGGGAGGATCGCACCTATATAGATTCGCGTAGCCACTTGAAGGTAAGTAAAAAGTCCTAATCCCAAAATAAGCCCAATTCGAATTACTTTGCCTTTTGACCCAGAGGGAAGCCAGCATACGAGGATTATAGGCAATATCCACGCAGTTATTTTGGTTAGGATTGAAAGGATTAGTCCCATCCCAACAAAAATCCCGTTAATCTGATTCGAGGGAGATTTAAACCACTTGTAACTGAAATAGCAGGTTACTGAAACGAAGTAGCAGAGGAATAGATCCTGGTAAAAGGCCCAAAAATCCATGAACCAATATAATAACGGCAATGTCAGTAAGAAAATAACGCTAGTTTGAGCTAGGAGCCTGTTGTCGAAAAGTTCTAGTGAAAAATCATAAACAAGGAACACTAACCCAAGAAAAAAGAGAAAGGGGATAAGGTAGATCGCTAAATCATTTGTTATGTAATACCCATAGACAAAAATGAGGACATTCATGGGACTTTTGACAACAGGGAGAAACGAAAGATAGTTTGCTTCGGTTATGCGATTAGTTTGGTGAAAGACCTCTGTTTCTGGTAAATAATAATATAATGTGTCGAAACCTCTCAAAGGCAACACAATTGATAGGAACAAATAATCTAGGATGAGAAAGCCGATCAAAACCGTGCGATAGTTGATAAGTTCTGCAAAATCTATATGAAACTCTTCAAAGGATCCCAATATCCTGCGCAGGGCAAAATAACCCCCGATCAAGCAAATAATCAGGCCCGTAAAAAAATAGAGCAAATTCCATCCTGAGAAGTTAACTAGATCCAAGCTTTGGGATCCTACTGTAACGGTCCATACACCGTTTGGTTGTATTCCGACCCAAGTTAAGGGAACAATAAGGAGAAAGGAGCCGATTAATAAGAAAACATTGAAGTGCTCGGCGATACGGAGCTTCTTTTTATTAAACTTGTAAAAAATCTGCCACACTCCCCCTCCAACAGCCAAAATTGTGATGACTGGCAGGAAATTGAGTATTAAATCCATTTGATTAACCTTTTGGTCTTCGAGGGCTTATTAGGAAATTAAATATAGTCTTAGTGACGATATAATTTCATTTATCTAAGAATATACAATACATATAGGAGTGATAGTTCAACGGAATTAAGTAGTTATGATCTCCTCTCAAACAAATCTATGATTCTAGAAAACGGATGAAAGAATTAAAATTCTTGAATGGATCAATATTAGGAGTACAATAGGTGTTAGTAAGCTATATTGTGAGAATTATAGGCCGAAGCTATAAGCATTCGCTTCGGTCGATTATTGGGTTTGCCCTGATCATTACAATGATGGTCGCTATCTCAGGGGTTATCTCAGGGTTTTCTGTACAGATATTCGGTATTACCCAGAGGGCCGGTGAATCCTCGAGCCTTTTTCTCGAAACAAGCAATGTAAATATATCTTCAGATGTTCTCCCTTTGTTAATTCATCCTAACATACAACAAGTTATGCCTATTCTTGAAAGAGACGTTAATATCACAACTGGCAATAGAACATTTCAAACGCGCCTTGTTGGTATCAATGTTACTAGTCTATTGAGCTATTACGTAAAGGCAGATGTGATCGCAGGATCTATTCCTTCGTCGAATTCCAGTACCAGTGAGTGTTTGGCAGGAAGTGATCTCCAATCACTTCTAGAATCTTCTATCATTAATGTCACTGATGCATCCGATGGAATATTTGGAACCCTACAAATTAGTGGACTTATACAAGGAATAAAGGAATTTCAGAGTTCTATCTTGCTAAATGTTGACAAATTTCAGTTGCTTTTTGATAAAAATAACGAAACTCAACCCAAGAGCTACCAGAAGATAAAAATCAGTCTAAAGAATGGTGTATTCATCAAAGAAACGATTAGTGATTTATACAAGGTTCTAGAAGACTTTCCTGAGATAACAATAAAACCTGAACAGCAAACCGATATTTTTGCAGATGGACTTTTCTCTGATATTGTAAGTAAGTTAAATCTTCTCTTCACTGTTTTGTTTATTATTGCCTTAATCAGGGAATCCCACGCTATTTCCTGGTTTGTGCGTAAATATGAAAGAGATCTTTTAATTATGCGGTCGTTTGGATTATCATCCAATCAATTGTTTTTCCTAATCTTATTCCTTGCAGAAATAATTGGCCTATTTGGATTTTTTGCGGGTTTTTTCTTTGGGATATTAATTCCTTCCTCATTATTCACATTGTTAACCTTATTTTTTGAGGGAGGATTCTTTGCACCTGACTTTAATGCTGATGTCATCTTAATCCTGTTTGTACTATCCAATATTGTCTCAATAGCTGCTGGTCTTTTTCCAGCTACTCGTATTACTCGTAAGTCACCAGGTCTCCTTTCGTTATCGACCCATGGGAGAGATCGGTAGGGTAAAAGATTGAAGAACACATTCAATGCTCTTGATTTAATAAGGGTGAAAATATTTGCCCTCCGAGATGTATGGTTATTCATTATCGGGATAATGCTAGTATCAGCGACATCAGGAGCGATTGGTGCCTTCATGCTCGGAGTGACTACTGAGGAATTTCTCATAGGAGAAGCCGATGATATTTTAATTGTTGCGCAGCCAGGAACGACGACCCCCATTACGGGGGCAGTTCCAGAGTACCTTCAACATGATATTGAAAATATAAGAGGCGTTAGGGCAATTAGCGCAGAAACACTGGGTTTTGCCGTCGCGCAGAATTTTGACGAAAAATCAGTACTCGTTAGAGGTGTCACACCGGTTTTCACACAATTGGCGGAAATTACCCTTCTTGAAGGTTCGTGGTTTGATTCAAGTTATGGCACAGCGGATATAGATCGGCCAAAAGGTGCAGTAATAGGGTATATTTTATCGTCAAGTCTGGGAATTGGGCTGGGTGATACCATTAAGCTAGCAAGTACTATAACTGATATGGTGCTGGATGTTTTTGTAACGGGGGTCATCAAAACTGATACTCCTAGCGATGAAGAGATATTGGTCTCGTTATCCTTAGGCAAATCACTAACAAACAAGGATATTGGCTATGTCTCCTTTTTTCGGGTACTAATTGATGAAGCGGAAATTACAAAAGATAAATTATTCACGATATTAAACACTGAATACACCGTGCCCGTGGTTTTGAAAAGCTTAGACCCAAGACTGAATACACCTGCAACACAAGTCCCTATTGTAGTGTACACCGCGCAGGGAGCTTTTGTCAAAGAGCAAATGGCCAACATAGGAAGTATTATTGATTTTACACTGGGTTTCGGGACGTACGAATTTATCGCAACTCCTCCCGATCTTCCAAATAGCCCCGTTTTGACTGTTCTCGTTAATCAAACTTTTAGCGCCCCTGTCTCCCTAACCATAGGCGAACCTCGGTATACCCTCTTTTTCAATGTTACTTACAATAAGGAAGCAGCTATTAATGCGTCGTTGACCCTCTGGGAAACATTTGGGGATAGGTTTTTGCATATATCTCCGACAAACAGCTCAGGATTCGCTAGGTTTGATAATCTGACAGCGACTTTTCATACACTTTATGTTGAACATGGTGAGATATTTCAATCGTATGACATTGTTGTAAATGAATCTACAACGGTTGAACTTGAACTTGAGAGTTCTCTTGAATTAATTGTCACTGACATTAATACGGGAGCTGAGGTAAACGGAGGGCACTTACAAATTCTATTTACATCGAATCAGACCTTGATCTATGACAACGAGAATTATCAAAATGGTACCTTGATTTTCTTAGAACCTGCTGAGTATGAAATTAGGTTTGAATTGGGAGGTGTTATAAAACGGCAGTTTGCTTCCATCTATTCCCACGTTAGAAGATACATTCAGATAGGGAGGAGAAATCTCAGAGTTTGGGTACGAGGAGAGAATGGATTAGGATTAGTTTCTTCCAATGTCACCATTATGAGCGAAGGACAAAGGGTCGCCCAAGATTTCACGAATAGTAATGGAATTGTGGATTTCCAAGTGGAAGTGGGAGTAGAGTACCAGGTGATTGCAATTTCACCAGCTAACCAAAGCCAATTACAAAACAACAGTATTACGTTTCAAAACGATTTCACGCTCGCCATAGACCTGGTGAATATCTATCGTTTGGATCTGATTGTGGTAAATGGTACACTAGCATCTCAACCAAATAATACGCTTGTAGGAGCAACAATTAGGATATTTAACGCTTCAAACCATTTGATAGGGACAGATATATCTGATTCATCGGGTCAAGTTTCCTTTAGTCTTACTATCCCTGGTCAATACAATATTCAGGTGGAAAAAGATATCTACAATATAAATAGGACAACCCAAATTCGGTTAAGAAATCACATATATCAAATCCCTTTGGGAAAGGTAAAACTGAACATTACCACCCTCACTCCTGATGGCGTACCCTTAGAGGGGATTTCTGTAATTTTGATTGACCAAAATGGGTATTCTTCCGAATCACGGACAAACAAGAAAGGGCGATCTGAAGTTATAGTCCCAATAGGAACTTATATCATGAAATTCATAAAGGGGCCGAATATCCTCCAAGAAAACATTACCTTATCTGAAAGCCAAATCCTTACAGTCGTCAAAACAATGAAACTGAGCGGAAGGATGACACTGGAGCTTCTCAACAAATTTTCTCAAAAAATGAACAAGGGATTCATCCAAATCACCAATTCTTACTACAATTTGACTTTTGAAGGTTTTACTGATGTTAATGGGGAGGTAACATTCTATAAGATGCCTTGGGGAAACTGGACAGTGAAGGCAACATTCTTTGAGGAATCGTTTCCAAGACAGCTCATTTCGTTCACGGCATTTGAAGATAAAATTCCGATTCAAGTTACAGCGGGCATTGTCATCGACTTATCAGGATTTAATTTTCGCCAAGGACAATCTTACTCAATTGTTCTTTCTGGAGACTTTGTATCTGGTTTTCTGCAATCAACATTGAATATCATCATTACAACTTTTTCTAGTCTCGTAATTATCGTTTCCGTGCTGTCTCTACTAAGTATCGCGTCCGTAATTTCGCATCCGATTGTTTCCAATTCCAAGACTTTGAGAGTCTTTCGTCAGCTGGGTACTAGTAGAGCGCAAGTCCTAATGGGAGTAGTAACTCAATTATCACTTCTCGGGTTTTTTGCAAGTGCTGTTGGAGCCTTTATAGGTATGTGGCTCATGACTCTTTTCCCAGAACTAAGAAATGTGAATGTTGGAGGCATGATCATCCGTCCACAAATAGATCTGGGTATTATCTTAACTATATTAGGTTCAAATGTTGCAGTGATTGTAGCTAAAGCAAGCCAAAAAACTAACGAATTGGTGCAGGACATTTCATCATAAGCAATGGGCTTTTTCTAGATGATAACAAAGGACACCTCATGCCTTTTTCATGAATGAAGTCAACCTATGGGCTGCAGAGAGTTTATTGCTTCTGCTACCCATGTTAGGTGTTCATCAGGAATATCGAGGGGGAGGACACATCCTGGGGCAAACATTAAGCCCCAATCATTAAATTGCCTGTGAATAGAGTAAATGGCCTGTTCGATATCGCCTCTGGTTCCGGTTTTCAGTATCCCCATTTCATCAAGACCTCCCAGGAGGCCCCTGTCGAAATGTTGACGAGCTTCAAGAAGTGAAGGTTTCGTTCTCTGATCATGCCAATTAATAGCTGAGACATGAGGAAGTTCTGTGGCTTTATGGAAAAATGGAGAATTTCCGTGCAGATGAAGCACATTGAAGGCCGATTTATGGTGGTATTGATCGAGAAGTGCTTTTAGAGGTTGGAACTCAAAATCGTTGAGGCTAGATGCGCTGAGGAGAGAATTAAAGTGTTGGGTTGTCAAGAAAAGGCCATCAGAGCCAGCATCAAGGACTGCGCCACAGAATTCACTCATGAGTTTAGTCAGCATTTGGATTTGCTCTTTCAGAAGGGTACGGTCTTGGACAAGATGTTCAAGGAGGGCAGGATCCAGCTTCGA
>JBHLRO010000053.1:0-7588 GCA_048882505.1 Candidatus Thorarchaeota archaeon | reverse complement strand
ATTGGGCGTGGTGTACCTTTTTGGCACTCACCAATTTTAATTACTATAGAGGTTTCTTTTATCCTTCTAACAATAACCTTTGCATCGGCGTTAGGCACAGAAATTTTTGGTGTAAAACCTGAAATAAATGAAATTATGGATTTCTGGAAGAAGAATTGGAAGAGACTATTTCCTGAGCAAAAAAGAAATTGGAGAGTTGTATTTAAAGAAAATAATAAAGAACTTATTTTGTTTATCGTAATAATTTTAGCATTGCTCTTGTTTGGAGCGTGGTTTGAGGTATTAATATGAAATTAAAAGGTGTCGCTTCGCCGACTCTTCCGAATGCTTCTAATCCCGCGCGCGAGATGCCTTTTTGTATGTAGAATGTCAAAGTATCGATAATTGGATCTACATTGGAAAGGTCGTTTGATCTCTAATGGTCGTTGAAGAGCTACTGGATTTTGTTAGGAGACAGGGCCACAACTTCAAGCTGGTCCTCATCAAGCGTGTTGGGTTCTCCCTCTTCAACAACTTGACCGTTAATTATGTCAACGTGTACATCCGCCTCCTTGGGGCCAGCTTCGTTCAGCTGGGCTTTGTAGGCTCTATCGGGGCGTTGATGAACTCCATCATCTCCTACCCTTTCGGCTGGCTTATCGACAGGTATAGTGCTGCAAAGATACTTATCGTCACCATCTTCACCCAGGCCTTGGTTCCCCTGACATATTTCTACGCAAGGGACTGGGTCTGGATAGCGATGGCCACCGCCCTGTCGACCCTAGCATTCTTCTGCGCTAGTGGCGTCGAGAATGTAATCATTGCCAACTCCCTGAGGGACGATGACAGGGCGACGGGATTCGCCTCCGTCACAGCACTCTCCATGATTCCCAACATTGTTATCCCCTTGGTGGCTGGGGCCATCCTAACCCAGCTAGGTGGGCTCTCCGTAGACAGCATCAATGTCCTCTTCCTCATCGAGTTCGCAGGGCTCGTACTGATATCTGTCTATGTGAGCATCAAACTTCGTGGGACACAAAGTCTCGGACAGGGCTTTGGACCATCCTTAATCGGGGCGTTCCGTTCGGTGCTCTCGGGCAGTCCAGTTCTAAAGAGGTGGCTGATTATCGACACTTTGAGTGCATCCTCCTTCACGGTCATGGCCCGTTACATAATGGTCTACGCGGCGGAGGAGCAAGGGGCCGGCCCCATGATCATCGGAGCCATGGGGGTTGCTACGGCTCTGGTCAGCATAGTGTCCTCCATCCCCCTGGGGCACCTAGCTGACAGGATAGGGAGGATAAGGACGATATTGCTCCTGAGGCCCTTCTTCCACGCTTCCACCCTAATACTACTGTATACTCCCGATCCACGGTTGATTGTAATAGGTTGGGCTCTCCGGGGGACCTTCCAACCCAGTCTGAGCATTTTAGCCGCTTACAGGAACGAGCTTGTGGATCCGTCAGAGAGGGGTAGGTGGATGGGCATAAGAGAGCTTCTGAGGGGGATTTTCCGGATTCCCGCCCCCATCCTTGGCGGCCTCCTGTACACCTATATCTCCCCTCAGGCACCCTTTCTTTTCCATATAATAGCCGATGTTTTCATTAGGATCCCGCTACTTATCACCATGCCTAAGACATTGAAGACAACAGAAGTAGCGAATTCGGATAGCTGAGATTCATTAGAACACGCGCGCGTTTGGTGGATAAAACTATGGCCCCAAACCCAAACACACACTAGCGCGCACGAGATACTTGATATAGTTGGATCGGAGGGCATCTTCTTATGCCCAGCGCGTGCGGTTAATGTGGCTTTTCAACGTGTCTTCGTCTTCTCTCAAACGGTCTCCAGATGAGTGCTATCCCAAGTACTAAAATAAACGCCCAAATTATACCTGAAGATAAGGCTAAAAATTCAAACCCAAATATCAGAAATATACATGGCAGTAAAAAGCCCCAGAAACCGATTGTCACAACCGACATAGCACTGATGAAATTTGTTGTTCTAGTGGGTTCTGGAATATCTTCTATATAAAAAAAGATGTTTAGCATGTTGACTAAAAGTAGTAGTACAAATAGATCCAGTAGAACAGCAGAGAAGAGAAGAATTAACTGAGATGAAAGAGGGATAGGTTCTGGGAGGTTCGTGACGAGAATGATCGTTGAAGTAAAGGTGAAACCACATAGGAGTGCTAAAACATTGATCAGACGGGCTCTATGTCCAATGTATTCCGTGTAGTTCCGTGAAACAGTCACCTTGTTTCAGAACCTTAAACGGGAATATTTATTCCTACCCATCGCGCGCTTAGCTCGAAAACGATTACGGTAAATTTTCTTTTCGTAAAGGTGTGAGGTCTAGGGGGTGTGATAGAGGGTGTGTGCGGTGCGGCGGGTGTGTGGATAAAATTATGGCCCCAACTGCGTATGTCGTAATTTTTTTTATTCGTCGAGCCTCTCCAACTGGAATATCACCGGCCTCTTCCCGTCCATGCAGGAGGAGAACATCTCCCCTAGTCTCCCGACAAAGGGGGAACCCTCACCCATCTTCATTTGGGCTACGATCCCATAAATGTCTCTGTAGTCCCGGAAATCACCCAACCAGGTGTGATGTCCCACGCGCGAATCGTGAGCGCGAAACCTAAAGGAATGTTTAAATACACACAACATTTACCGTAACAAGTTTATGGAAAGGTATGCAAATGAAGCACGACCAGATACTCGAACAACTGCTCGTGAAGGCGAAAGGCGATCTGAACACCCTCGGCTTCCTCGTCTTCGGATCCGTGGCCTCCGGAACACACCACGAAAAATCGGACATCGACGTAATGACAGTCTTGCTTGAACAAAAGCCATCCTCAGGGATAGAAAACATGGTGATCGACGGCATAAAGGTGGGAAACCTATTTTTCACTCATCAGGTCCTCACCCAAAGCGTGGACACGGTCCCATACCTGCTGCACCCCCTGGGGAAGGCAAAGCTCCTCTTCGATCGTGAGAACACGATCGAACCCTTACTCGGAAGGATCAACGACTACTTCGCTGAGAACCCTGAGATAGAGGAAGAATGGAACCAACACTACAGGCGATTAAAAGAAGAGAAAATCCAGTTTGGACACGAAAAGACAACCATCATCGACGTGTGGAACGAGCTAGAAAAACGCCACTCGGGTGGAAAGATCAAACGCTCCTTCTTCAACTCCTTCTATTTCACTAACGCACGCATATTTTCAATATTAAAGAGATTTCTCTAACATTTTCTCACCGTATCTGATTCAAATAATATAAACAAGTGATCAAATGGAGTAGCGGTTACCCCAAGTAACTATTTCTTTAAGTTGAAAAGCATGTATGAGGGAGATAAAATTATGGCCCCACACACACACTTCCCTCACCGACCCCCGCCACACCCTCTCTCCTCTCCCTTCCCTCCCCTACCTACATACATACACACTCTATACACCCACACATCTTTCAGAGGTTGGTAAAGGTATACTCGCGCGATCCGTGGGAGGTTTGTCTTTATCGAGAAGGCTTAAACCCATAATTTTGTATCAGTAATATGTATTTGGAATCAATAAAAATTATACAAATTCATTCTCGGGGTTTAACTGGACGGGAGAGGAAGGTATTGCAGAGGCGTACCGACGCTGGTTATTTTTCCAGCCTGGCCTGTAACGAAGACTTCCTAAAAATCGAACAAGTAATCACCCTCATTCTAACTTTATTCCTCATCAATGCCTTATCCATCATCTCTTGCATAGTACTTATCAAAATATAGGTTGACTCGCGCGAGAAAAACTTTTAGGCAGCTTTTAAAAAGAGTAGTGAACGTATTGTAGACTATGAAAAATCACTTCGAAATTCCATGAGAATTATCTAATTAAAATAATAATGCTTAGATGTATAATAATTTAATTTCGATCGATCATGGTTTTTAATGGTTTTTCTATCTTTAAGGCTTTGGAAAAAAGAATAGGGCTTTCGCATGCGCTCCTGAATTTTACAGAATTGAAAGGTAGATGCATAAGAAGTTTGGGTTTGGGGGTTAAATTTAACCTCAAACCAAACCGAACCAAACCATCCTCTATCTTTTTCTCGTAAGTCTTAATCTGTGATTAGCTCCATTATGTGGTGCAGGAAGACAAGGAGAGATGTAAAATTGACTCGCACCAGGAACTTTGGAAAAGGTGAACTACTTTGACCAATTTAACTGATTATATTAAACGACATCAAATTATGGCATACTTTGTATTCACATATGCGTTCTCATGGGGACTATGGATACCTCTTCAACCACTCGTACTCGACGGTTACTATATCCTGATACCTTTAATCAGTCTAGGAGTCTTCGGACCCGCACTCGTTAGCATTGGGTTGTCCGCCATCCTCAATCCAAGTCCAAAACAGGGCAACCGTAAAAAAATAGCAATCAGCTTCATCAGCACATGGATAATAGCGTTCATTATAATACTCATCGGTCAACTTGCGATAGACCAAACTGCCTATAGCCTCATGTTATTAGTCATCAGTGCAATAAATGCGCTATTACCGGCTTATGTCGTATCATCCATCTATTCACGTATACCCGGCGTCCGAGTTCATCTCGCCACATATATTGCCACGAGAGAGAATCTAGGTTACTATCTCCTTACACTCGTTTTTATTCCCGTTATATGGCTCCTTGGCATGTTTATGAGTCGCGGCTTAGGAATGAGCATCCCGAATCCTGAATATGCAATTGTGGATGTAAGGTCAGTGGGAATGATATTACTCATATTCTTAATGAACGCTATCCACGGTGGACTCTCCGAGGAACCCGGTTGGCGTGGTTTTGCCTTACCCCGTCTACAAGGCCAATTCAGCCCTCTCACCTCTAGCATTATCCTGGGGGTACTCTGGGCTGTCTGGCATGCTCCAGCGAGATTCGGGGGAATAGAAGCAAAGACTCTTGAGGACACTTTAGTTGAATGGGTGCTCATCCTGTTTGTAACCGTCATAATTACTTGGTTCTACAATCGTACTAAGGGAAGCATTTTAGTGGCGGCTTTGTTTCATGCCTCAATGAACACAACTGGTCGTTTTCTCCCAGGGACATTAGGTGCGATTTTACTAGTTCCAGCCTCAATGATATTCCTGGTCCTTATTGATAAAATGTGGAATAAATTGTCCTCTGGAAACCCTGCGCATGCTCACCAACATCACCAACCATAGATTCATTGGCAGCCCCAATAACACCCGCAGCCTCAGCGCCAGAGGCCAATGTGTGTGTGGGGGATAAAATTATGGCCCAAACCCAAAATCAGTTTTAAGGTAACCTAGCATTCGAGCAATCCGTTGTATCATAGCCCAGTCTGCCCATTGTCGTGATTAAAAGAACGATGGCCATACCCCAGTAAACGATTCCTCTAAGGAACATGTAAGTTCCGAGTCCCTGAAGCACATCTCCCGGTATAGGAATAAAACTGGAAATCACGTTTATACCTGAATGTAGTAGCATGACTGGGATGACACTCTGATGCGACTTGAGGTACAGCCAATTGAGAACGAACGTAAGAGGAATCAAATTGAAAAGATACCATCCAAAAGTTGTATTGTTATAGTTCATGAGCGGTAGATGCCGTGCGCGTACAGATTCTCAGTGGCACTGAGGTGACTCGAGGAATTGACCATGGTATTCTTTATCCCACATGTGATCGATGAGGATCAGTACAATCGCTGCAACAAAGGTCACGATCAACCAAGAATTGGTAATCGGGAAAAGAATTTCTCCACCTATGTTATTTGATACATGAGCGATTCCAACGGCCAGGATGCTGCCATGGGTTCGATTGTAAATCCAGGTAAGGAAAATGCTTTGCGGGATAAAGTTAAGGGCATAAAAAAGATGTGGTAATGTATCCGGGGTCATCCACTTCAAAGGCAAGTGCCATGCAAACCACATCAACGCAATGATCAAGCTCGCAACAAGCGGACTGTATCGAGCCTGTAATCTCGGAAGCGCAAAACCACGCCAGCCAACTTCTTCTCCTAAAGAATTAGCAAAAAAGAAGTGGTAAATGAAGGCTATCGATAGGACATGAACAGCATTCCATCCAATCAGTGGTGAAGGATTCGAATATGCGGTTTGGCCAAGCACATCTGAGATGAGGGATCCACCCCAGAATAGGAATGGTGGCACAAACAACGCGATAAGGTAATAAACCAACGAGCCGCGTGGTTTGATTAGAGAATGTAAGTATATTCTCACTTTCTGATTGACAGTAAAAGCAGATGAGATAACAAAGGCCGGTGGAATTGCCACCATTAATCCCATGAAGATCACACCGATCATGATTTCGGTGGTCCAAGATAAGTCCACCAACTTCCGAGTGTTCAGGATAAAGACCAAGACCGAGAGAACCAACCCCATGCAAAAAACCAAAAGCGGTTTCTTTCGACTTTTATCATTCCGCTCGGGATTTATGACCCACGTAATAAAGATCCCTGCTAGTGCGGGACCAAATAACCCCCATCCAATGAAAATCCCGGCAAAAAAACCGCCTTGGAGATACGATCGTGTAAAAGGAATCCACAAACCCCACGTAATTACATAGGTGAGAAGAAAGAACGTTTTTAGCTGATTTCTGGCAACCAAATTCCTAATCTTGTCCATCGCATACACCTCGCGCGCGACAACTGTTGGTATGTCTGATCCTTCTCCTAGGACCCAGTATAGATTGTAGTGTAATGCCCCAATGCCAATAGGAAGGAAGAACGCGCCAGCCAGATACAGAACGATCGGCATACGTATTTTGAAGACTTGGCGTAATCATTGAATAAGTCCAGATCGCCCTCCGCTTATTCCCATCACAACGACTGATGCTATGAATGGTCCAAAGGCTGCCAGAACGAAAAAAGGTGCTAGACTCTCTATACCGAGCAGTCCTATCTCGTAGAGAACGAGGGGCACCGACGATAGCGCTGGAATCAATATTGCCCAAATTATTGCAAACGTTAATACGAAATATAGCGCCGTCATGCGGAGAGTAAACCGGAATTGGTATGTGCTGATATCATTCAATCTTCTACACTCTAGTCTTTTATTATTCATCGATCCTCTCCAGCCGGAATATTACCGGCCTCTTCCCGTCCGTACACGAGGAGAACATCACCCCCGGCCTCCCTATGAAGGGGAAGTCCCCTCCCATCATGAGCTGGGCGATGTCCCTGTAGATGTCTCCGAAGGCCCAGTTGCAGAAGCCCGGGGGGCAGACCATGCTCTCCATGACGAATTCCTGGCCGGGGGAGAGCGCCTCGCAGGGAGTGACCGAGTCGACAAGATCCTCGGGGATGTCGTCCCCGAAGATCTCCTCCTTCGTGAAGCACTTCAAGACGGTGATCCTCACCTTGTTCATGGCGACCGCCTACTCGACCCTCTCGAGCCTGAACACCACCGTCGCCGTCCCGTCCGTGCAGGCGGCATAGCCTGGTTTCCCTTGGCCATAGAGTTCGTTCTCGAAGTCCAAGAAGACGAGGTACTTCTGTATGTCGGCGAAGGCCCAGTGGCAGAACCTCCTTTCGTTGTTGACCGGCTCGGGGTAGCCGTGGTCGACGGAGACGTACTCCTGACC
>JBHLRO010000052.1:0-7675 GCA_048882505.1 Candidatus Thorarchaeota archaeon | reverse complement strand
AATCCTAATAGGTCGAACCTGCCCACTCCATGTGTTGGGAGTACAAGGATCACAAATGCTCCCATAGTCAGACCTACACCCAGGATTGCTTTGAAATCCCACCTCCTCAAATTTTCTTTTTCAACATCCAATTTAATCCCACCTTACTTCACTCTTATCCTCAATCAGATCAGCGATCCCAGACATCAGACCGCTCCTTTTTCCCACGCTTTCCTTTTTACCATTCTTTTCCATCCTAACACTATCTGACGATTGGACTGCTCATTTCAACGCGGTCAGCCCTTGCGCGATTAGGGACGGCCAGTTAAACATGTCGGCCGAAGCCTCCACGCGTACGCTGCCGTTCTATCAACGGGGTCTTCTACCCCAGCGCTCGTCTACTTGCCCACAGTTGCCGTCACCAGCCCCTGTGTCTTTCCAGATACAAGCAGAGTGGATCTTTCTTTTCAAGGTGGGGTTCGTGCTTAGATGCTTTCAGCGCTTATCCCGTGGCGCGTGCCTGCCCGGCAATGCCCACCCGGACAACCGGTAGAGTAGAGGCGCCGACACCCCGTTCCTCTCGTACTGAGGGCACCTTCCTTTCAAAGATCCAACACGTCTTTCTTGACTTAAGAAACATTAAACCGACTGCGATTTGATATTTTACTCAGCTATTCTAATACCCGCTTTCTCGAAGTGGGACCGATTTTTCGTGACTAGAGGGAGATCTTCCTCCAATGCAATGCTTGCTATTAACGTATCCATGACACCGATTGGAGTTCCTTTGTTTCTAAGCTCATTCATCAAAAAGCCAAATCTTCTAGCAATTGCTTGATTAAATGGGATTATTGTGAAAAATTGTATGAGTTCTTCTGTTTGCCTTAGATTATATTCTATTCTTGAAGATTTATACACACCTTGATATAACTCCCAGAGCGTTACGTGTGTTATAAATAATTCATTAGGCTGTTTGAGTAACCCTTTTAGATGTTTCATTGTTTCCTTGTCATTTCTTAGAATTTCTATGAGGTAATCCGTATCAAAAATCATAGCTGCCACCTGAAATCTAAATTCTGAGATTTATCTCCTTTCTTTCATCAAATACTGATTCCACGGAATCAGCTAGGTCTGATAAATCTTCTTTACTCGATAGCCATTCAATTAACTCTTCTTTTTTCCTTTTCTGAGTTAGAATTCTCTTAATAACTTCGGTAAAGGATTCATTTTCCCTTTTATTCGCTTTTAAGAGATTATAAGCCTCTTCAGAAATGGTGATCGTTTTATGTGCCATGGTTGCTGTTATACTATCCATGTATTTATGTGTATTGATAGGGTCGATTCAGTATCATTCTGACGATTGGACTATAAAGGTACTCGCATGGTTTTCTTAAATTATTTTGTAAAATCATGAAATTATAGGAAATATCATAAAAAAGAAGGTGCAGTTGTCGTTTATTGCCCTATCTTCTCACAGCAATAGTTACGTATACTGATAATCGATCGTAAGAAATCCTATATCGGGGAAGATTCGAAGATAATAGCTAAGGATTATCAAGATACTTTATGGAAAAAAACCTATTCGACAAGGAATCTGTTCAATTCTTTCAGGAGCTCATTCCAAAATAAAGGAGCCTCCATAACTTTTTTTAAAGAAAAATTATTCTGTTTTCCTCTCCTGACTTTATTATACACACAACCTTTTGCCTGGACGTTATTCAGCATTTGAAAGCGGTTACTTCCTTTAGCTTTGGTACTGTCTCCAAAAATCCATGTGATATGCTTATTTAACCACAGTAGATCTTCGGAATTGTGAATGAGTAAATCTACTTGAGCACCATTTAGCCCTATTCGCGAATTTGCCCTTGAAAAATGCTTAACTTCGATAAATCTGGTATATGTAACTTTTCTGTTATTATGAATGAGCACGCACAAATCGAATCTTCCATGAAAAGCAAAAAAGTCAACAATATTTGCGTTTTGGGATAAGATGAATGTGATTGCTTTGCCGATTGTTTTTTCGAGTTCTTTTTCTTTTTTAAAAACAGGTTCGCTGATTGTGTGCATATTCTGTCACTTTCCTCCTTAAATTCCCCGTTTGCTTCACAATTATAACAAAAGTTTTGGTTTTTATCTTCTTCTTTCCGCTCTATCCATCCTTTGCTATTCTTTTTTTACCTCCTAACACTATCTGACGATTGGATTGCTCCTCTCGACACGGCTGTTTTATCTTTATTACCTCTTACGATTGACAGCTTGAAATTCCACGCCACACTTGACACAATGGGTTCTGGTTCTTTTGTTCCCAAATCCACATTTCCGACAGATCCAGATTTCTGCTGGTTTCCACCATCCTTGTTCCACACGCAGGAAGGGCGCATGTGTGATGAGTAAATAGTTCCCTAGGATCAGCGTAACCAAGCCGATTCCGGCACGAATGAGAAATCCTAACAGGTCGAACCTGCCCACTCCCTGTGTTGGGAGTACAAGGATCACAAATGCTCCCATAGTCAGGCCTACCCCCAGGATGGCTTTGAAATCCCACCTCCTCAAATTTTCTTTTTGAACAGCCAATTTAATCCCACCTTACTTCACTCTTACCCTCAATCAGATCAGCGGTACCAGACACCAGATCGCTCCCTTTTCCCACACACCTTCGATTGCTTTTTATTCTCCTCATACCACCTGACCTTTGGATCGCTCGTTTCTATGTGAGTTGGGGTAACTCCCTTATAATACCTCTCGGCACATTAATCCATACTTCGTAAACGCCCAATCACATTTGTTCCTGCAGAAATAGTTGATTGCATACAAAACAGAACGTAGGTACCTTCCCCTTTTCATATTGCGTTCCACATTTAGGACAAACCATCGGTAAGTCTCCAGCTGCATCCGATATTAACGGTATCAGGATTTGCTGTAATCTACGTAATTCCCTTTTGGCTCCATGGTAATTGATCGCGATCTGCAACGTAGAATAGGCTTCTTTAACTATTCCAAGGTTCAGATAAATAGTAACCCTCGCTATATAGTCCAAATATGGCGGATTTATGCCGAGAAGGAGAGCGGTTTTAAAAAAATCATCAGAGGCTAGGCGGGCAGCCGCCCACTTCTCTCTTTGGGCCAGACAGCGGGCCACCAACGAATTTGCAATCATTTTGTGTTTCATTGGTGTGTTTGGATTTTCGATAACCCGTGTGAGGATCCTTGCTGCCGTAGCATAGTTTTCCTCTTCGTATTCTTTCAGTCCTTTCTGTAAGTCTCGTGTAAACCTCGGCGTTTTCGCCTTTTTCTGTCCAGGTGCTTGGAGCGCATATTTATTGACGATCTTGCTTCTTTCCGATTCCAACCGCAGCAGATTCCATAACCCGCTTAGCAATAGAGGAAGACCAATGAACAAGAGGATTGGAGCGAAAACACCGAGAAAAAAAAGAACTAGGCCAACACCGATAAATCCCCAGAAGACGATTGTCGCTTCTTCCGAATATATATCCACATCAAAGCTAACCATTAATCCCTCATCTCACTCATTCCATCAATCGTGGCAAATTGACAGTCTCCTGAAAGATACGATTTAAAAGTCTGTTCTCGTTGAATGAGTTTGTAACCCAAAAAGTAGAGAGAACACGTGTACCGACCCGTAGATAACTTTTCTAGGCAAGCCAAAACCTCTTAACGGGCACCACCCCGCTCCGTTTATCTTGTAGCCCTCTGATTTTCCACAACTCTTCTTTTATCCTCTTATATTTCACGGAAGGATAGTTCCTTTCTATTTACCGGTTCTACCTTGTTTGGAAAATCTTGTCCATCTTGTCTAAATCGCCGTGATAGAGTGAGACCAGATTAATCTGGAACTGCTGATAGAGTTCGAGTTTCCTGCGCATTCGCTCCCGATACGCAGGTTGCGTGATCAGCCCCCAAAATTACACATATACCGTTTTTTGCATCAAGATGAATCCAATTCCACCTACCTCGTTCTAACGCAAAAGATATCCTTTCAATTGATAATGGAGAGGAAAACGGGCTTGTTGAATTGATGAAGCGTCCAGAACATTAAAAATCCGAAAAGAATGCTGATTAACGCAAATTCATTTCAATCTTTTTCGTTTCGAAGAAACATACCATAAGAAGGTAAGTCCCCCTCCCTCAAGACCAACGGTGATAAGAAGCAGCCCCAAGAAATCAGTAATCCTTGATGAGGGGTCCAATTCATAAGAAATGATTTGAAAACCCCATAACTCGGTTATAAGGTCGTCTGCAATTGGTACCAAAAAAGAATCATTAAATAGAATGGGATAATAAGAAAAAAAGGAATCTCTATCATGATTTAATGGAAAAAAAGAAGGGAATGTAAGAGGTCGAATCGAGCGCAATATGGTGCCGTCATCAGGCGCTATAGCCATGAAAGCAGCGTAAGTCTCCGGATAATGATCAAATTCACAGAGCCACAGCTGTCCCTGGGAATCAAAGGAAAATTCCTCCGCCTTAATCGGGACAAAAAACGTTTTCACGCGTGCAAAATTTTTCATCGAGTAAATGCTTACATTACTACGGAATCGGTCATCGCCAGGTTTTAACCACCACTCTAAGATCCACAGCGAACCATTCCAAATCACAATATCTCTTCTACTGAACCTTAAATTCATATTATGTACTATCGGGGGAACCCCAAGGGAATAATTCTGAATGGAAGACATGTCCTTTGTGAAACAATAGAGTGGTTGAGGCATGGTTTGATTTTCCACCTCTGCCAGCGCCCAATAGGAAGCATTGTAAAAAGCAAGACCGATCCCCATAATTGGAAGGTGAGAGGGGAATTTATAGCTGTAAAAAGCCTCCAAAGTAGTTAAATCACTATTAAACTCAAAATGAAATAAAAATCTTCCAGTTGTTCCATTTGTAAAGTGTCCGAGGGCGTATAAAGACGATCCTTGTATGTCATATCCAGTCGGGCGTAATTGAATAGGCAAGGGGTCAGGGAATTCAATTTGGGTATTTGTGGTTATTCGGGCTGTAAATCTTCCCTCAAAAAAACCTGTCAAAGTTCCAATCAGGACAATTTGGCCAGTTAGGAAAAGGATTATCACCATAGCAAGAAGAAATCGCTTTGTGGTTCGTGATATCGGGATTCTCTGTGATAGAAATCGGGTGAATGTCGTGGTTTTGGTCATGCTCGATTTTTTTACTTGATTTTTTTTTGCTGATCTAGAGCTGTTATTCCTTTTTTTAAAATTCATACTAAGACTCTGTAATATGCTTTTTGTGTGAGGTGGTTTAGGCCGATTCTTCCAAACAAGTATCGCTTCACTAAAAAACAGCATTATGGCCCCCATATTTGGAATACTGGCCAAAAGAATAGTAAGAAAATCTAAACCATTTAGGGACAGCAGAAAAACTGAAAAATTGATTATTGAAAGCATAACACCATATATGAAAGCTTTGGGTATTAGTATAAAATTTATAAAGAAATATGACTGAAGAGCCCGCGGTTTGGGCCTGGACACGATTACATATCCATTTCCTGTTTTTTGAAGAACCTCAAGTTCACATAGCTTCTCTAATTGATAAATGGCGGAGCTTTTACTGGAAAATCCCATAACTTTTTGAATATCTTGATAAAAAAAGGCAGCTTTTCGCTGGGTTAATATGTACCAATAGACTTGGAGAGTTGATCCGTGTAGATCCAGCTGTTGGTCAGAAGTTTGACCCGAGTAAGAAGAACGATCCACGTTTTCCAAGGGGTGACACAAACCGACCTAGTTTCAACTTAAGCAGTGCTTTCTTTGTTCCAACTGGATATCGATTCAGTAAATGGAATTTTTATCATGCTTAAAACCTTTGTTTTTCTATTAAATCCTTCCATCTTACGATTGCAACACTTAGGGAAATCAAACCCATAATAAAAAGACCTATGATGGCTATTTGAAGGTTATCACTAGGTGGTCTCGGCAATAATGCGTCCTTGGGCGTAATCTGTGCAATTAACCAAGGATCATGGGTAAGTTCATGACCACCCCATTCGGGGTAACAGATTCTATAGCGAACTAGGCTCTTTTCGAGAGAAAAAATTTCGTCCAAGGCAATCGATTTTAATTCTGTAAACAAGGGGGGAAAAAGGGAAGCTAAGTAATCCGATAGCTGCATAACACCTAAATACCCCGAGCTGCGCATATTGAGATCAATAGTGGCCATGGGTGCAGATGCCGTCACCGTGGGATAACTTTTCGTGAGATTCGGCTTAATAACTGTGTAATTGCTTTTAAATCGATTAATCCAAACTTCTTGCTGATTTACTTCTTGGGCTACGTCCTCCATCACAAATGATTGGTTCGTATTCTGGGATGTGAATAACCTACTCCCATTAATGTAAACCGAAGACACATTTGAAACATGACTAAATGATGAATAAAGCAGCGAAAGACTGGTGTTGTCGAAAAACAAACCATCAGGCCCTTGAAAAGTACCCAATTGAAACGACGACTTTAAAATGGTCTGATTCTGATTTAAATCGATCTCGTACTTGTAATCAAACTGGACATATGAGACATTTATGTCGAAAATCTCTTGAATCGGTTGGGATGCTGATTTTACTAGTAACGCGTGAAGATCGGTGTAACGAAGACCCCACGCATAGGTAAACCCGTTAGCACTCTCGGTTTTTTGTACATCAAAGATTTGAATTGATCGGGAAGCGTTGAAAATCAAATAATGTGATATTTCGTCATGCCTACCACTACTGGAATAATTACCGGTAGGAATCCCATCTTTAGTGACATTATCGTGGTATAATTCGATATAATTGAGCTGATTCCCCATGAAAATCTCGATACTGTTGTTTTGAGAATAATAATGTTCGGTGATCAATACCTGAACAGGGGAAGGCCCGTCAAACGCAATCATCGCTAAAAATAAAATCTGAGTCCCTTTGACATTAATCCAAACGTATCTGTACGCGGTTTGACTTGTAATATTCAAAAACCCCTCATCAATTCCTGCCTCCAGCTGGATTTCCGAGTTCCCGTCATTAATCGGGGCTGCGACATAATGGAAAGGAATCATAACATTCAAAAGGAGTGTGAGTTCCAATAAAAAGTTGAAAATCCTTTTGTAGTTCCTTCTATGAGTTTTTTTGAATAACATTGGGCCTCATTAGATCCCATTGCCAGAGTCTTTATAAAACGATACTGTCGAATCCACCACACAAAACATCCTTAGATTCTAATTTCCTTCCTAACCTAATCCTATCTGACGATTGGGCTACTCGTTTTCAAGCGCTGTATGGATAAAATGGATCCAAAAATACCTAAGTCCTTTTCACCTTTGATCTCGGCTCCATAGTGATTATATATGCCTGAAGCCCAGGTTCGCTGATTTAATGAGATTCTATGGTCGTGTACTTATCCCATCTCTGAACACCAGTTGGACCATTTGCGATCACTCCGATATACACTGTGACTAGCCCGTTGAGGTCAAATGAGGTGTGAAACTTTACCCTGGCCGCTTCAAGTGGTGCAAGGTTGAAATCACCAGTGATCAGCGTTAGCTCCGTTGTGGGTTTTGCCTCGCCTATGCTCGAATTAAAATCCAAAATATCATCCTCAAGGGATACAAATGCTTTTTCAATTTCATAAAGATCGCCTTCAGGGATTGGATAGTTATTGTAACTTATAACCACGCAAACCACCGTGAAAATGACGGT
>JBHLRO010000051.1:0-7759 GCA_048882505.1 Candidatus Thorarchaeota archaeon | reverse complement strand
ACGGGAACAATTCCCAAGGATGAAAAAACAAGTGACGGAAACTCGTCAAAAAAACGAACAAGAGAGCCAAACTCTGCGGGCATTGGCGATTAGCTGGATGATATTGGGCATAAGTAATTTTGTGTTCTGTTCAATCGGTGTCGTCTTTTTAATCCAAGCTTCACGAATGTCCCGTAGCATAAGGACGGAACGAAATATACTTGCCGCTGGAGGTGTAAAATAATGGCATGGATCCCTGCAATAGCGGCCGCGTCGGCTGCATCTGCCTGTCACACAGGTAAAGGAAAAAAACTACCCAAATGGGCGGTCTTCTTTATCATACTGACCATGGCCGTGGGGCTTATAATCCCATTTAGTTTTCTGTTAGTGAGGTCTCAAAGCAGTTCTTCACTGATCATCATGCCTTTAGTGCTCTTCTTCTTCATAATGTTTGGGGTCTTAGCCATGGTGGTTGTAATTAGCACTGAGGGGGATGAAGAGGTCAGTGAGCCAGGAATTAAAGGGACGCACCAAAGAAGACGAGGACAACCACGAAAAAGCGAATATTGGGGAGAATCGGAACCTGAATCGTTTACATGGTCCCCAACTAACCGAATTAGAAAAGAACACTATTGCTCGAACTGTGGTTCCAGGCTAGACCATGAAAACAATTTTTGCGATCAATGCGGTTGGGAAGTGAGAACAAGGAGTTACGATAGGAGATAAGAATGTTGCAAATGCAAGGAATCGAAACTAACAAGGAACAACATGACAAAATACTCATCAAAGCTGAGGCATTGTCAAAACATTACGGCAAGGGGAAAGTTAAAGCGGTTGATGAGCTCACACTTGAGATTTATGAAGGTGAAACCTTTGGGCTTTTGGGCCCAAATGGTGCTGGTAAGACAACAACCGTACGCCTGCTGAACTGTATCTTGAAACCAACTAAAGGGACAGCCCATGTGAATGGATTCGACATTACCGCAGATGCAGACGAGGTTCGTTCAATCACGGGTTTACTTGCGGAATCACCCGGTCTGTATGAAAAGTTGAGCGCGTATGAATTTTTGGAATTTATGGGCGCACTGTACAAGCTCAAGAATCCTGTACTCAAAGACCGCATTGAGGAACTCCTTCAGTTGTTTAATTTGTGGGATAGGAAGGATTACCTTCTTGAAGGATTTAGTACGGGAATGAGACAGAAGGTTCTCCTGGCCGCAACCTTGATCCATGATCCAAAGATCTTATTCTTTGATGAGCCGACAGCAGGCTTGGATCCACGTGCGTCACACATGGTGAAGGATCTGATCAAGGAATTAGCGGAGGATGCTCAAAAAACAGTTGTAATCTGTTCTCACATTCTTCCAGTGGTTCAGGAACTTTGTGATAGGATCGGGATCATCCATCAGGGCCGCCTTATCGCAGTTGGAACAATCGAGGAAATTATCACGCAGACGAGAGCAAACTCATTGGAGGAAGCTTTCATAGCCGTGACGGGTGGAGTCGATGAAAAAGAGCTTTTGGCCTGGAGGAATCATCAGTGAACATTATGGGGCGTGGTTTTGACTTTGCCTGGTTTCCAATAAGCCGCGCACAATATAGAGTTACCACATCAAGGATAAGGGGATATCGTCCCTACCTGCCATATATAATACCTGGTGGATTAGCTCTATGGATTTTTGTCATAGCCCCGATGCTGGTAAACTCGCTGATAGACGAAATTCAAGCTATAATCCTCTCGCAGGTAGCAGTCGTAATGATTCAGTTTCTCCTCACCTATTTTTTCTTAATTTTCCTCACTTTTCCGATAGTGTCCACTTTACAGGACATTAAGGCTGACCAATTATCTCTATTACTGAGTTCGCCTGTACACTCCAGTGATCTCTTGATTGGAGAGTTTGTTGGCAAATCCCCTTTTTATACCGTTTTTGCGGTGATCATTGGGGGTTTATTTACAGCAGTGTTGGTACCATTGAATCTAGACATGGTTCAGATACTTATCGTTGTTTTAATCTTCGTGGTAATATTTTTTTCCGCCTTATGGATTGGAAATCTCGTTGCTGTGATTCTCCGATCCTTTCTCATGAAATCCGCACGAGGACGAGACATTGGTAGGGGATTGGCCGTCCTAATAATATTGCCGTTGGTAGCAATCTTATATGGTTTTATGGGGGGCTACCTAGAAGCCCTAAAAGACCCGGCAATTGGAAAATTAGTTCAAGACATTCTCACCTTCGTTCCTAGTGCGTGGGGTGCCGGGGTCATCGTGGAATTTGCACGAAATCCGGGAGATTTGTCGGCCGTAGATCCGTTTGCATATCTTCAATTTGGTGGAATCTTGGTCTTTTTTTTTGCCTCAGTGTATTTAGGCGGAATTTTGGCCGATCGAGCCTACAACATGGAACCCTCCACGTTTAGTGCCTCGACCGCGAAACCAGATGGAATTTTTTACAAGTTTATTAAGAGATTGGGAGTAACAAACTCCTTTGGAACACTATTGGTTTCTGGTTTCAAGAATTATGTACGCAATGCCAGGAATATTTCATGGGCTGTGTACGCCATTGGTTTGACCGCAATGGTTTCTCTATTTCTAATGACACCTACTGACCATCGTGGCGCCATTGTTAGTACTAGAATCCTTGCACCTCTATTAGCTGCTTTCGTGGTTTCTGAAGTAACCCTACAAGGAAAAGAAAATCTGTTAATATACAAACAAACCCCTTCTGGAACATCACGCTATATTATAGCAAAATTTTGGCAGTATTTACTATTAATTATGCCCGTGGTCCTTATTTTTGATATTGTTGTGGGTTTACGCATAGCAGGCATGAACGGGATGATGTTTGGAAGCAACCTGGTTTTTTCATTGATGATTGCTTCAGGAACGGTAGCTGTCGTCTTGGGTTTGTTCCTTATGAATCCTGCGTATGATGATAAGGCCGCTGAGTATCAAATCAATCTCCAAATATGCATTTTCTTGTTACTTATACCCTTCTTCTTGGGAATGATTCTTCTGGAGAATTTCGCCTATGACACAATAGGATTCCTTTTGAGAGGTTTTACGGAGCGAGATGCTCACTTCTATAGTTGGATTCTTCTGTACGGCCTGTTAATATGGCTACTTGGAATGACCTTCATTTGGCTTGGTAAAAAGAGGTTAGAAAACCTTGAGTAGCTCGTACTTCCGTTCTCATCTAAATTTGATGTATTCTTATGGACAAATCGGAAATGAAAGGTGAAAACAATGAATAAGAATATGAGGCGTCTAATTCTAGTGGTGGTGGTTGGAATTCAATTGCTGTTCTTTGGGTTTTCGCTGTTTCTAATGGAAAACTTTGATACTCCTCAAACCAATACCGCAATTTCCATGCATGGGGCGGATGTCATTGTTTTTCTTTCTGACGGGTTCTCAAAGCGGGATTTTCAGAATGTGGCCCATTTCATTGGCGAGCTTTGGGGTACCAGAATCACTCTTGCAGGACTAATCCAGAACGTTACCGCGGATGATGGCACCCTATTCCGGGATCTTTATGTTCTTCAGGGAGCCACAAACATAACGGGCTTTGATGGGATTTACATACCTGGTGGTAATATATCTTCTGCTTTTATTACTGACGTGCTCGTATCCACGCTATTACGAAAGGCTAGCAGGGATAACCTCGTTATTGCTGCCTGTGGTGAAGGTATTTTGGTTCAGGCCTCATCGGGCCTCCTCAATGGCAAGAAGTTCACCTCTTCCCCCCAGGATGTCTCCAGTATTGTAGAAGCTGGAGGAATTTACGTAGAAAGCTCCACAGTAATTATCGACGGCAATGTTATTTCAGCAACAGACCCCAACTACGAGGAATTGAGTTATGCAATAGCTAATTCGCTAGGTTATTCTTACACTCTTAATGCCGCCCTTAAAATACACAAGGAAAGTAATGGTTGGAATTATACTTTAATTATCACGCTCTCAGATCCCAGAATCGTGAACCACATGAACATTACTCTTTCCCGTGTTGAAAGCGAAACGGTAGTACAAATTGGAAGATTCATGCTTGAATCCACCAATGATGGGGATTTCCGGATTTCATTCGGAATCCTTTCCAATGGGGACTATATCGTTGACTGTAAAACAATTTCAATCTTTGACCGAATCGAAAGCAGGGAAAGAATTAGTGAATTCTCCGTTGACGCCAATCAACTCCTAGTTCACACCTCCTAGTTGCCATCCCGATCATGAAAAACCGCACGGTTTTGTAATCCAATGTCCAGCCATGAGTAATAAAATATAAAGACATCACCTAAAGATACCCAAACCAATTACCAATGTCTAAAGGTATGTTCTTTCAAAGTAGCGATCTCTACCTAGATGGAGAACTCTTTCTTGTCTCAGAGGCCTGAATTTTTAACGGAGTACGAACTAGAGGTGTTCCGGTTGGTCAATGAGGGAAAAGATGCACAACAGATCGCTGACGATCTAAATAGGAATGAAAAACTAAATAAGGACAAGCAAGGAAAAAAAATCGAAAGAAGCCCTGAGAATATTCGAAAGACCAAGGTTGTCGTTCGAAAAAAACTGGAAAGAGAATTACGTAAGATCGCAGAGGCCAATCGTCTGGATCTCGATCTGGCAAAAATGCCAAAGGATACGGGTCTTCTAATTGCATTTGATTGGGTTCACAACACCAAGGTCTACCTTATTTATACTCGAGAGTTGGGAGTAGTGGCATGGTGGGAGCATCTCTGTTCCGATCGTTGTCAACATCGATGTCAGTCCACCCTGGATTTGATTTTACGGGAAAGACAGATAGAACTACCCCCAGAGATAAAAGACAAGGTCATTCTTGATCAATTTAGAGAGGCCATAGCCATAATTCAACGATAGGTGAAAATCAGCAATGAGTAACGCGGTTTTAATAAAAGGAGATGGAATATACCCTGAGCCTGAAGTACGACACATTCGCCCTCATTCTCGATTGTTGTGGAAATATGCGCTAATTATTTTGGGTTTATGGGTTATGAGCTTAATTATAGTTATTGGGGTGATTTGGGTTTTAGGCCTGCTTCTCACCGACGCTTTCTCTGGAGAAATTTTGGATTTTTTTGTTGTGTTAAGTTTCGTGCTAACAGGCCTCTTTTTTGTGCCCATATTAATTTTTCTTCCATTTTATGTCCGTACTATGTTGTACATTGTTCATGGAGACGAGGTAGTTGTTCACAAAGGCATTATTAACCGGACAGTTAAACATTGTCCCTATAGGAATATAGTGAATATTTCCACGAATGCTGGTCCGTTGGATCGGGTGTTGGGAATTGGTAATGTCAATATCGAAACAGCTGGTGCAAGTAGCTCAGTTACAGAGCCTGAAGAACGTCTAGAAGGGCTTCGACTATATGCAGAAATTCGGGATTACATCCTACGCCAAATCCGGGCCTTTCAATCGATTGAATCTAACCAAATCATAGAAGAAGGCGTCCCCTATAGCCAGGAGGACCTTCAAAGAGAATCTCTGATGTTGCTAAAAGAAATTCGAGACCTTTTAAGGGAACGGTGGGGATGATTTTCGTGCTGTCTCCTATTACTGGAAAAGGACATCCATATTCTTTCAAACCCAAGCCTGCATATCGTAATAAGCTGTTTCTCTATATTATCACAATTGCTCTGGGCGTTTGGGTTACAGTTGCGATTATATTGGGATCCCTTATGGTTCTTCTTGATGCAACCGTAGGTTCAGAAAACTTTCAGAGCCGTCTTCAGCTCCTATTGACCTTGTTCGGAGATATCATTTTTCCAGGAATTATTTTGATAACCCTGATTTCCTTTGTTCTATCTTTTGTCGTGATTGTTTATTATGTACGAGCGATTGAATACACCCTAGATGGGACAGAGGTGGTTGTTCGCAAAGGTATTATTAATAAAACTGTAACACATATTCCATTTCGCGTGATTACCAATGTAAGTACCAGATATGGGATTTATGATAGAATCTTTGGAATAGGAACGGTAGAAATCGAAACGGCTTCTGGAAAGTCAGGTGTTTACGTTGAGCCTGAAGCCAAAATTGAGGGAGTTCGTAATTTCCGAGAAATACGGGATTTTATACTTACGTCTCTCCGGAGTCTTTCGGGCCTATATACAACAACAACGGAAAGAGCGGGAATACCTCGAAATGGTGACAGGAAGTTCTATCACGAGCTTTATTCAACCTTAAAAGAAATCCGAGATATTCTTTCATAATGTTTTAGTTAAACTCTAATCCTTTGTCTCTTAAGGTTAATTTACCAAATTTTCTCTTTCAAAAACCTTCGCCGCAATCCAAATAACTAGAAAAAGTGTGAAAACGATTGATATCAGATGAAACACTACATCTGCCCATATATTTCCGATTGGGATCAATAAAAGATTGTTTGAAGTAAAGTACTGCGGTAAGAGGGTTTTTTGAAATATTGCCAGTGCATGTTCCCAAGGAACCAAGTAAAGGAGAAGAGGCAAGGGGGAGACCATCCTTATACTAAGCATCTCAGGAATCCCTGTAAAAAGGTTGATTGTGAGGAAGACCAGCATCGGCATCATAAACAGAGTAAAAATCTGCCTAGAGGTCTCTGCGCTTTTGGCCAAAGAAGCAATTGATATCCCAATTCCAAGATTTAGTAGGGTACATAGCATAAGCGTAAGGCCAAACATTGGTATCAAGGTCGGAGAGAGGTATGTTGCAAAAACTACGGATGACCAGTTGTTCGAAGGAGCAACTATTTCATTAGTAATGAACTGATAAATAATAAAGCAAGTTAGGTTAATAATGACGGAGATGATACCTAAGAGAGATCCAGCTACGATCTTGGCGGACAATATCTTCTGGCGTGAAAGAGGTAGACTCAATAGTGATTCCAACGTCTTCTTTTCTTTCTCTCCTGCAATTGCAGATGAGATATAAGGAACAGCGGTGAAAAAAGTTACGAGTAATGCAATCATTAAGGGCATTCCCAGATCGAGTGAAACATCTTGAGGAGTTAAATTTTGGATTGGAGAGATCTCAGAATTCTGGGGGGTTCCTTCTGAATTCGCCACTAATCCCAATCGCATTAGCGGTAAGATGATTTGAATCCCCCAAAAAAGTAATGGCATGACGACCACCATTAACATAATGCCCCGAGTTCTTCGGGCTCCTTGTAATTCACGCCTAACTAAGAATTTAATCTGTGTGTAAGTCATAAATGTTCATCCCAATACTGTAATACCTTCATCAATTCGGATTTTTCTTACCAAATTTGTATAAACAGCCTCTATTCCATTAAGCTTGTACTTTTCTTCCAGTTCTGCTGGTTCCCCCACTGTTACTATCTTTCCGTCCACCAAGATGCCCACCCTGTCGCAAAGCTCATTTATATCTGTTAAATCATGAGTTGTGAGGAAAATCGTCTTGTCTTCAGAGGCAAGCTGTTTGATCAATTGTCTGATCTGTTGGGCGCCTAGAATATCGATTCCTGTTGTTGGTTCATCCAGAAACAGTAAATCAGGATTCATAACCAAAGAAGAGGCCACCAATACTCTTCGCTTCATTCCCCCGCTGAACTTTTTGGTTAAATCATTCTGCCTGGTTTCCAATCCGATCAGTTTGAGGATTTTATCAGTTTGATTCCGTAGCTCTTCTTCAGAAAGAATATCCCCAGAATGGATCCCACCGTGATAGAGGACATTCTCTCTTGCGGAAAGCATCTCCACACAGCTGGCTTCTTGCGGAAGTAGCGATGACCTCTTCCGAATTTTGTACACATCTTTGATCATATCTAGATT
>JBHLRO010000050.1:5248-8394 GCA_048882505.1 Candidatus Thorarchaeota archaeon | reverse complement strand
TAACTGTATCAGGAACCAGGGTAATAAAAGGCGAAGTTTGGCATTATGCTATTATCCCCTCAGATGGCGAGGGCGTAGGAAATGCAGTCAATTCCACTAAATTTGTAATTAGAAATTCTCCTCCAACTGCTTCTGGTGTTCTTCTCAAGGCTCTTCCAGATGAAAATACGAGTTATGCGTTCACGCTTCAGGATCTTAATGCAACATGGCTTTTCCAAGATCTTGACGGTGATCCTGCATCATTTGGAGATTTCCTCATCCTCTGGTATAGAAAACCCATCGGGAGTCTTTTCTTCCAATTACAAGGTTCATTAACGGGTTTAACCACTGTTCCCTGGACTAATATCAGGAAATTTGATACCTGGTACTTCAATTTAACCGTGAGTGACGGATATAATCGCTCGCTATTATCTTATCAATCCAATTCGATTTTTATCTTGAATACGCCGATAGAAATTACTCGTCTATGGTTTGAGAACAGTTCAGGTTCTGAAATAACGAACCTCCTTATCTATTCGAATGAGTATTTCACCCTAGAATGGGATTTCTATGATGCAGATGCCGACCCAAGCCTAGCCACAATTCAATGGTACAAAAACGACGTTTTTCAACCCCAACTGAACGATTCCAATTCCATAATTCAGGTGTACCTGACAAAAGGAGACCAATGGTACGCCAAGGTTTGGTTATATGATGGCACCGATACTTCAAAAAGTTTAACGTCTCCAATAATGAATGTAGTTAATACACCACCCATTATTACATCTATTTCTTATACATTCGACCTAAATAGCCAGGTGAGCTTGCCTAGGGTCAATGAATTCTATGTGGAGGACGAGGACATAGTAATTTCTTATTTGGGTGGATTTATGGATATCGATGGAGACAGCGATAGCTCAACCATCAAATGGTATAAGCAGCTTCTGAACGGAACTTGGGTTGAACTAATAGCCTATAGGAATAATCTTAGTTTACCGCACACGATCACATCCCAAGGCGAGGTCTATTACTGCACGATAACTCCTAATGATGGAGACGACAATGGCTTGCCAATTAATTCAAGTTTAATTGTGATAGAAAGCAGACCAGTTATTGAATACTTTGAAGCCACGGCCAGCTCATCAAGCGAAGGGATTTATGAATTGACAGTGTCTGCTACTGATGAACGGAATACAATTTACGAGGTTGAATTTCTAATTCAGTATAATGATAACTCGACTGAGAGATTCTTGGCAAGCTATTCGACTGGAAACAATTGGACCCTTACTCACTTCTTAGAGGACCTAATTTATCTCGACACGGTTGTTTATGTGACTGTAACGGTTAATACACTTATTCAAGGTAATTTCGTTGTCTCGGCGCAAACTGAATTCACTTTCATTGCAACAGATAAAGCTCCGCCACGGGTTTTGGATTCTTTCTTTATCCTAAATGATGAAAATGATCCAACAAACATCACTTTTTATGTATATGTTGAAGAATTTGGTTCAGGCATAGATAATATTACCTTACTTTACTTTTATCGTCCTGTTAACGAGAGTAATGGTGGTCAGGGAGCTGGCTATCAACAATCAGAACCTGATTGGAATATTGTATTGATGAATTTCCACTCAGAAAATTCGTCTGAGAAATTTCTTGTTTATTTCATCACAGTCGATTTCCAACAAGATCAAGATGCATATGATGTAATCTACATGATTGCAACTCGCGATAATCATGGAAATACGAATCCCCAAGCATTTGATATTCGGGATTATCCCCAGCGGATTTCGGAGCAACGTATCTTTCGCAGAGTTTCAGAAGGTATTCCTGAATGGATGCTTTGGATTGCCGGCTTGGTTGTATTCGTTATATTCGTGGGAGCGGTTGTTTATGTGAAGTATATCCAAAAGCCAGCAGGCCTGGATAAAGAATTAGTAATGAAGAGGATCGCCAAGAATAAAGTTTCATATCAGGAACTGATGAATTCCCTTGATTCACATACCATTGGTATTGTTATTAGCTTTTTCGACCAACGACATGGCCCCATACCAATTATTGTTTTTCCGGAGATGTTGAAAGATAATTTTCAGGGTTTGGTCGAGCTTTCAGATCGATCCTTCTCTGGCACTGGATTTACCTCTAATCACGATATTGAACTTCCTTCAAGCTACGAGTTTCAACTTGGACAAGAATCCCCTCTAAATGTAATCTCTTTTAGTTTTAGTATCGAAAATCCTGAAGCACGAGGCGGCCAAGAGAACCTGACTTTTAACATACTTGTCCAAAGGGAGGTTTTCCCATTATTGAATCAATTCGTTGACGAACTTAGAGATAAAGTCCATACTACTCATATGTTAATGGGAACGGATTCACAAGCGAAAAAGGAAATCCTTGAATCTGTATTTGAAGTTAGAAAGTTCGTTTCATACCTAGTATTGGCCTACGAGCAAATTTATGGAACTATCGAATTGTTAACCGAAGGTGAGGACTAGGCATCTTTGCCTGCTTGAAAAAGGGAGCTAATCTTTCTCAAGTAATGCGAGATAGGTTCTTAATTCGCTGCTCTCATCGCCCTTGGTGGATTTTGATCCAACTTCATTTGTAATCTTCGGGTGAATAGATAGAGATTTAGTTTTAATAAATTCTTGGATTGTCGCGTGGATAATCCGGCCCGCAAATTCGGCAGCAGCCTCGGATTCAATTGGAAGCTGCATAGCTTCCTTTAATAATCCTTGAAGCTGATCAATGGTGACGGTCTCAACGACATTTACATACCCGATCGGATATCCTCTCTGGACAAAATCGATAATGAATCCTTTCTTACCCTTGGAAACGGTAAAGGCAACATTTTCACTATCAGGAATCCGAATATAGTTTCCCTCTACCTCTATCTCTGTTGGGATTATGAAATCAATTGTTTCAGCTGAATATCCTTCTAATTTTCGTGTTCTCTTGGCGATTACTTCGCTTGTAGAACCTAGGTTTTCTGCAAGAATCTGTTGGAGAGATTCATGGATAATTTTGGCGGCAAATGACATGGACGAGACCCCGTCTTCAAAAATTCCCATGCCTTCTTCACCCAACCCCAGTTCGTACGCTAGAAGGTAGAGAATTTCGTCAGAAGAGATTTCTGACGAAACAGTAGAACTACCAACAGTCTCTTT
>JBHLRO010000050.1:0-5148 GCA_048882505.1 Candidatus Thorarchaeota archaeon | reverse complement strand
TCTTCTCCTTGTTCCTTTTTAATGAAAGGTAGATATTTCAAAAAGATATCGAGACACAGTCGTACAGGAACCCCAGATGTTGTTGCCATTTCGAAAATGCTTGAATAACCAGAATTTACAATGTCCGTTGCTTGATCTACTTCCAATCTATAAAATTCAATTAAATGGGTAACCCTCGGATTTAGTACGGTTGTCTCGGCTTTTGTAGCAGGACGAATAGGAGATACAGATATATCTGATTCGGCAGGTTTTGTACTAAGTTTTATACCATTAGAAAGATTCAAATCCCTTTTATCGCCCGCAACGGGAGAAGTCCAGGGAAGATGAGTTGTATTATCTTTTTCGATGTGAGCCAACGTAGCTTCGGTTATAGATTCTTCATCTGCCGCATCTCCCAAATAAATAAAATCCGATTTAGCTCGAATTGGCTTTTGAGTAGCAGATTTCATTAAGGATTGAAGTCTTTCAAGCACGGCAGGATCTCCGGCAATTTTTGTCTCGGTAGGAGGTAATTCCTCTTCAATTACAGGTTGAGTGGTGGGCCTACGAAGAGTCATGGTCTCCTCGTGAAATTCTTCGACTTTCCCTATTTCTCGCCCATTCACAAACTCACTCCTAGCAATTTTTGGCAGGGTTAATTCTATAATTCTGCCAAATGAGTTAATCACTGTTTCAGGACGGTAGATGGTAGTTCGGAAGAAGGAAATCCTTGTTTCTGGTGCTTCAAGCTGGAACTGCTCTTTTAATTGCTCGTGAATGGATTCATAATTGGGAGAATTTATGACCAAATCGTTCTTGTGCAAGAAAACGAATATCTCCGCATCTGGAGAGAATGAATGCAGTTTCTCTAAACATCCTCTAAAATACTGCAAAGCATTATTACGGGTAGTACGATTCGCCACATCAATCAGGAATATAAAGATCTTGACGCTACTAAATACAAAAGGACTAAAGCCAGATAAAAATCGTTTTAAGAAAATCTTTTGACCACCTAAATCTACGATGGTTATTGGGGTCTCTTTTATTATTATAGACATTCGTTCATAATTCAAAGTTGCGGATAGGTTCTTGACATCTTCTGCCTGCTGTTTAAGGAAAAAGATCCTTTTAATTGCCGTTTTGCCTGCCTCGCTCAAACCCGCAATCAAAATTTTATGCCCCAATCGTGTGGCTATTTCGGAATCAACGACCCATTCCATCATCTGCGGTCGATCCTTATTTAAAAATCCGCCATTAGAAGGCCTTTGTTATGTTTGATCGATTAAAGCAACTATAATATAAACAAGCCCAACCAGTAATAGGACTCCTTTGGATTAAGGTTAGGCAAATATCTAAAAAATATGACTAAATACCTTTTTCGAGTTTTTGTGCTAAACCTACAAATAAAAACCCATGGTGACGTCGAAATTCCGTAAAAACAAATTTTTGGGGTTCAAGTGATAAGAACAGATCAAGTGTTAACAAGAACCACTTCTGCATTGATAATGAGTAACATCAGGATTAAAACAGGTAAGGCATGTAAAATTCGCCCTAAGCTATTGGGAGTAGATACTAACAACGATGTGATCGAATGTGGTTCCAAAATTAAGCATTAGCATCCCGAAGTGGGGAATAAAGTAGCACACTTCAATTTAAGATTCATCAGATTTTGAGGGCAAGTTTACGGTTTGGTTTTGCCCATTTGACGGTCTTATTGTCTGTTTTAGCTTTCTTCTGACAAAAATATTAAAAACGGAATCGCACCGTGATTTTTTTCGACACAAATCTACGCTATACTATTCCGAAAGGCTGGAACTATTGTTATGAGTAATATGGTCAAATGTAATCTTTGCGGCGAACTAGTGCCCAAAACATCGTTATACTGTAAAAATTGCGGTTCAGATTTATCCTCTGCGGGGATAAAAGAATCCCCTTTTCAAGATAACGAGTTTGAAAGAGCTCAGGCCGACAGATTACAGATCGAGCAAAAGGAATCTGACGAAGAACGCATCATCGGGGGAAATCCTAATCCGTTTCTTGATCTTATCCTAAACGTAGCATATTTTGGATTTTCCATTGGAGTCATTATCACAATCTTTTCTCTAAACCCCTATCTTGACCTGATGAATCGTTTCGAAGAACGTTTTTCTTTACAAGATGGCTATGTTCTAATGGGATTATGGACATTGATTGCTATCTCCATGATCAAAGGTTACCTCGTTATGAAAAATGGTCCCCCGAAACCTTATCCGCAGGGATACCGATTAAAAAATACATTACTAGGAATAGTTTTTTTACCGATTTTTTTGGTTGGGGTACCATATCTCTTTCTGGGCCTCCCACTCGCAATTTTGGTCGCATTTATTGCCTTGGTTTCTTTCTTTTTTACTCCTTACAGACAACGAAAGAATCCAACGGTAAGAACGACACGAAAGAAGCTCCCTTCGACATCCCGAGTGAACTTATTGGATGAATCGTTTAGTGTCTTTAAACCTACAGACGTTTCTACTGACATGTTTTCTAGCCAAAACCTTGAAACACATAATGATTTTACGATAAAAAAGTTAAATACCTTTGAAACAACCTATAAGATCAGCTATGGTAATAATCGTGAATTTCTGGTAGTTCGTAGGTCTTCCACAAATCGAATGGCTACTTATGTGATAATTCTCATCGCCTGCCTCGGTTTTCCTGTTTATTTCACGTTTTTGGAAGTTTTAATTTTTCCAATGGAATACGATTTTGGTCAGATGGCATTCCAACTGCTGGTACTTCCCTCTATTGGCATTATATTATTTTTATTATTAATAGTACCCAATAAATGGATTTTAATAAGAAAATTTTCCATAACGGATGAAACTGGAACTTACATAGGATCTATTAAAGGAAATTTGTATTTTTCACGTTGGAAAATCTCAAATTTGAGAGGAAAGGACGAAGCTTCACTCAAACTTACCATAATTGGACACAAGGGTGAAATCAAAACGAAAACAGTGTCCATAACCTTGGAGGGTGATCCGAAGAGGACAAATATCGTTGATTCCCAAAACAACTTGGTTTTCTCAGTCAGTTCTCTAGACTCCGTTTACATTAGGAAGCAATTTGGCATCGAGACTAATGAAGAATTAGACCCCTTCTTAGTAACAACCGTGTCTGTCTGCATCATTGAAAGATTTTACAGGCCACTTGTCAAAACTGATTGAAAAAGTCCGTTTTTGCCGAAAGCTCGATTTCCAGGTGACTACGTTGAGCCAAAATTAATCCCGTCAAAGTAATCACTTTACTTTAGTACTTGACGGTGGATATCCAATAGATCCGTCAGCAGAGCATAGCCGGTCGGAGCTCTTCCCGCGCCTGGGCCAATGATTGTTACATCTCCGAGGTATTTTGTTGAGAAAGTGAGTGCGTTGGTCGCTCCATCGACCGCGGCCAATGGGTGAGTCAAAGGAATCTGTTCTGGCTTGACCGAGGCTTCTACCGAGCCATCTGGGTGAATTTTAGCTCTAGCAATAAGTTTCCAACACTTATCTTCTTTTATGGCGGCTGCTATATCCTTAGCGGTTATTCGAGTAATACCTTGACAAGAAACTTGATCTTTGGTGATATTTCCTCCCATGACAACATTTGCAAGAATCACAATCTTGCCCAACGCATCATAGCCTTCTACGTCGGCAGTGGGATCTGCTTCTGCATATCCAAGTTCTTGGGCACGTGCTAGAGCAGTCTCATAGGTTTCCCCTTTTGCCATCCCTGTAAGGATAAAATTCGTTGTTCCATTTACTATGCCTGCAACTTCAGTGATCTGAGATCCAGCCAAGTTTTTAATGCCAAGGCTTATCGCAGGCGTTCCACTTAGAACCGTACCTTCAAATTTGAGGTGAACTCCGTTTGCTGCGGCCATTTCTAGCAGAGTTCTTGCTTCAAGGGCAACTGGCCCCTTATTCGTCATAACCACGTGTTTAAAGCAGGATATGGCCGTTTTGACATGGGTCAAAGCAGGTTCCCCAGTAGTGATATCTGTCCAGGAAACTTCAATTATGGTGTTTGCGTTGGTATCGGTAATAGTTTTCAGACTATCCCAACCGCGGATACCGTCAGGGTAGTCTGTTATCGAATTATGTTTCTTGACTAGCTTTAGAATTTTATGTAAATCAAGGCCACGTTCGTCGTATACAGCACCCTTTACTTTATCCGAAATTGCCACAACAGAATAATCGAATCCGAATTCCTCCTTCAATTTATCCTCTTGTTCTAGCAAAATTTCCGCGAGGCCTTGCCCAACGGTTCCAAAACCAATAAATGCTAATCTTAGCTCGGTATCTTTCATCTTATGAATCCTCTTTCCTTTCAAACAATCGAACTTGAAATTAATAGACATATGACAACCTAGGAAAACATAGCCTTCATTCGCTCTATCGCTTTATCAATTACTTTAATTGAAGTAGCATATGAAAACCTAAGATATCCTTCGCCATTTGGACCAAAAAGTGTTCCTGGAATACATGCAATGGCAATCTCCATTAATAGCTGGTTTGCAAGCTCCCTGGATGTCATACCTGTTTGTTGGATATTTGGAAATGCATAAAAGGCGCCTTCGGGCGTTTTACAATTGAATCCTGGGACTTCGTTCAATCCCATCACAATCCGGTCTCTTCTCTTCCGAAAGATGGCCATCATCCGGTTTAATTCAGTCTGTGGTTCCTTTAATGCTGCAACACCTGCTTTTTGGCTAAATGACGAGACACATGACACCGTTAGGGCCAGAAGAAGACCACTTCGATCGATCAGGTTTTCAGGTCCTATCATATACCCAAGTCGCCACCCTGTCATTGAATACGCTTTACTAAAACCATCAATTATCACTGAATGGTTTTTAGCTTGATCTCTCATAGAAACAGAAAAGAAATCACGATCATACGTCATTTTGGAGTAAATTTCGTCTCCTAGAACATAAATTTCATGTTCCTCTGCAAGCTCTGCCACTCGAGCCAGTTCCTCTTTGGTCATCATTGACCCCGTTGGGTTCATAGGTGAGTTAACTATGATTAGCCGAGTTTGGGGGGTTATTTTTGCCTCTATATCATCTGGATCGAGCCGAAACTCATTCTCTTCTTTCAAGGGGATGGGAACACCTTTGGCATTCATGTATGAAATAACGGCGGCGAAGGA
>JBHLRO010000049.1:0-8962 GCA_048882505.1 Candidatus Thorarchaeota archaeon | reverse complement strand
GAGAAAAACAACGCAAAACTCTTCCCCGCGTGATCCTCAGTGATGGTAGAACATATTACGATGGAGGAGATCAAATTGTGGAAGGCACAAATGTTTTGTATGGTTCACCCGTGTCTCCAGGAGTGGTGGAAGGGATAGCTCGTATTGTATTAGATCCTCATGAATCTAAACTGGAAGCAGATGAAATTCTTGTCTGTCCGGCTACTGATCCTTCTTGGACACCCCTTTTTCTGGTGGCTAGAGGATTAGTGATGGAAGTCGGTGGAATGATGGTGCATGGTGCAGTTGTGGCTCGGGAACACAATATCCCCGCAGTGGTGAGTGTGGTGAAGGCTACGACGATAATTCGAACAGGACAACGGCTGCGTGTTAATGGAACAACAGGACAAGTAGTAATATTGGACACATTGTGAAATCACTCAACATTGAATAAATTTGTTTGTTATTATGGCCAAAGCATTCTCATTGATTTTTCTTTCAGATTACCATTAGAAACCCGTAATGTTAATCTCATATGACAAATGGAATAAATCGTTTGGTTTTCTTCATATATTGTAGATAATCCTCCCCGAATTTTGCGATAGTCATATTACAGAGCACGATCTTCAGTAAAACAACAGTATTCTTCGGTATTTAAGTAAAAAAACCTGAAACAGGTTATTTTGCTGCATTAATAATTGTCTCCCAGACTAGTATCCGCATGTTCTTGATTATTTCGCCCGTTCTACCAATTAGGTATGCGTAGAACGCACGATATCTGTTTCATTTAAAATTAGTAGAATATAAAGATGAAATTCATCTAAGATTGACGCTGGTACTAATTTCAGGGTTTTTAATCTCGATGGAAGATGAGAGCAGGTGGACAACATACATTCCAGGTCGGAGAGCTGTCTTGTTCCAATCCGGGCAAAAATTAAAAAAAATCGTTTCCGAACACCAAGTAATTTAGTAGTAAGGCATTGGTCGGATTACCCAAGGAACTTTGATAAAAACAGCCATAGTTGTGGAGACAGACAGTAATTTGGTACGGTCAAGAAGAGACGAGTTTCAAATTTGTATGGAAATCCTTGAGGTTCTTTCTCTTTCTTCGGCCCCGTTACCAATAACTATGATACTTAGAAAAGTCGGGATAAAGCATATTAAGGCAAAACAAGTTCTAGAGAGCATGATTCAGACAGAATGGATTATGACGGCGTTTAGTAATAGTAATGACGATCGTTTTGGAGATCTATTCTCTTTAACCAAAAAAGGAAGGGAGATATTAGGCATATATCAAGAGCGAATTCGTGAAATATTTCTTCAGCTTGGTAAAGGATGAGAATTATTCTGTACCTTCAATATTTGACAGGAGGGACTGTCCGAGTTCAGTTTTTACTTGGTTATACCGTTGAAAGAAAGCATTAAGGCGATTAATTTCATTAATTCCTAAGAAAGAAGGAATTATGAATATGAGATAGATGATAAATAATAGGGGAAGAAATCCAACAACCGTATCTAGAGTCTGGCTAGTGAAGTAATGCATAGAAATCACTAGAAAGGTGGAAAGACTAACCAATAATCCCATGCTCACTAGAACAACAATGATCCAGAAAATACGATTCAAACTTCGAATCACATGATGAAAGGTGTGAATTTCCTGATCCATGGAGAAAGTTTGGGCTGGGTGCCCAAGTAAAGTTTTCTTAAATAATATATAATTGAGTGAAAGGATAGCAAGGCCAACAACTAGGTAGAATGCCGCCAAAATCTCAAGATGCATGATCCGCATCAGTGACTCAGTTAGAAGTAATGAAGAGAAGAAAAAGATGATCCAGCTACCAATAGCAGCCCAGAAAAAAGTTTTAACTTCATTGAACGCCACTGAGATCATCAAAGACAACAGCATCCGTTTTGTGTCTAGTTAACTAACCAGACCTCTAATGGATTTAATAAGATGTTGAACTAATAATCCTCTAAAACTCGTTAAATAAATATTTTTCGTAATAAACCTGAAGCAGATTATTCTGCTTTAAGATAAATACGGGCAATTCCTTTAACGGGTAGGAAAAAAAAGGGGGGAATAGGAATAAGAGGACCCTAATTCCAAACTCAGTTATTATTTTCCTTAGACTTTCTCAGAACTTTGAAACCAATACCAATACTGATTGTGGTTATCAACAAACTACCAAAGGTAAAGAACGGGGTTGTAGCTGGAGTTGTTGGGGATATTGAAACCATGCCAGTTGGAAGAGTGTTAGTCTTATCCTCAAGCTGGTAAAATGTATGATCAACGGCATTTGATGGGACTGTACCTACCAAAGGTTTGAATTGGAATGGCGCAGCATCATTATCCATACGTGGTTCTACTGATATGACGACCGTGGATCCCGAGATATCTGTAGGAAAGGTTAAACCAGAAGGCGCGTTTTGAATGAAATCCTCTCCTGGAAAGGGGGGCCCACCTGCAGTCCCACTGTACCCATCAAAAGCATCCGCCATAGAACCATTATCAAAAGTGCCTGTTGTGACTGCTGTTCCATTTAGAACTACCCATCCTTCATATACCCAATCGGTTTCGCTTAAATCAGGAAGGTCCAGGCTTTCTACGGGTGTTCCCGAGGTTGGATCCAGGAACCAGATTCCCGAAAGATCGCTAACACTTGGATCTGTTGGAGACGCAAGAATATAACCCCCACTAATAGAGGATAGACCCACACCTATATTATGTGCGAGAGTGGCCTCATTGTTGGTTATTTTTCCTGCCAGAGGTTTAATTGCGGAAGGCACGGAATCGGTATCTCCCGAAGGTTCAAGTGACAAAACAAAATCTGTGGCCAGCTCTGGATCAAATTCGACAGTAAATTTGTCAATCGGATTAGCCTCTAAATCAACAATATCTCCTGTGCTGTTAAGAGTGAATTTGCCCGTACTTATTGGAGATCCATCTACAATCACCCAACCCTCATAATGATCCTCACCAGGGTTTGCCAGATTTGTAAAACTCAGTGTGACATCATTTGACTGTTCTGCGGCAGAAACAAGAATTGTATTCAGTTGAATCAACAGCAAAAAGCCAATTAAAAAAGTCGGAAGTATTATCCAGTTTTTCGCTTTTTTATTCATTCTATAATCACCTGTTTAAGTGATAATAGAACGAAAATCTCTAAATTCTTAAAATGACGTTGAACTAAAGGTCCATAATGAACTATTGGTTCATCAACCAGTCCTCCGATCATTGTCTTTGAACTTTCTGCGTATCATGGTTCCCTATCTAAACTGAGTGCCAAGCACGACGGAGGGATAAGAAGCGTGCCAATGTGGGCCCAACCGTTAAAAATTTCCCCTTGTTCAATAAGAAAATTGAATATCGAACAAGACCATTATAAATTCAGTAACTAGAGATGGTCGTTAATTCCTGATATGGGATTCCTCCAATAAAGTTCATTCAAGCCAAGGAATCTAAATAGATGCGTTTACTGGATCCAAAACGTAAAGAGTACCATCTATCGTTTTCATCAAGCCACAAATAGGCATCGCTCGGTTTTTCTTTCCACCCAAATTGGGAATAATGCGAATAATCTTTTCTTAGGAGGTTAGCGCGATGAGAAGAATGAAAGGGAGAATAGCCTAGCCAATGTGGATAAGCAATTTGGGCCTCATCGAGATCGAAAAGGGCCATGTTGTTGTTGTAGCCACGATTTCTCCATTCAAGAATACACAAATTATGGTATAATTTTAGAGCAGGAACATAATCTCGCCACATTCTTGTACATGGATGATTTTTCCACCCTTTGTATGGATAACCATCTTTGCGAGAGTGTCCTTCAATGGCCTTTATGATGGTTAGAGCTTCAGATCGTTGTTTTCCAAGTCGTCTCCAGTCTAATACTTGAAAGGAAGTTTTAAAATCAGGGTACGGGAGAAACGTTTGCATTTATCTTCCAAATTTGGTTATAGGCGCCCAATAGAAAAAACTTTACCTAGGGTTTCGTGGTCTGTTCATCAGTACAATTCAATTGCAGGTGACCCAAGTACCGATCCTCTGAAGACTCAAGTTCAGTCTCGGGCCGAAGATGGCGGGAATCAGCGTGGTCAATTTTTACTTGAAAAAATCCCAGTAAACAGGCAAATAATGTTCATGCCGCTAAGGAGGAATTCACGTTCACCAAATCCTCGGGATTATTCGATATCGTACCTGTTGCATGTATTCTCTGTATCCGTCGAGTTCCTCGATCAAGATCTTTTCTTCAAATTTTATCCTGGGAACAAGAAGGATAACGAAAAATAAGGCAGGAATAATGGCCAGGAAAGAACCAAGAGCAATAGGTATACTAATAGCAAAAAGAACATTCCCTAAGTACATGGGATGTCGGATAAAGGCATAGGGCCCAGTCGAAATGACTTGCTGCTGTTTTTGGATTTCAATCACCCGTGATAAGTAGATATTTTCTTTCATCACCAGCATATAGATGATCAATGAGCAGACAAAGACTGAGAATCCAAGGTACTTGAATAGAGAAGGAACATATGATGCCGTCCATTGATATTGTCCAACATCGAGCCCCAGAATGACAAACATTGCACAAAGGCATAATCCCGCTAGTATTAGGATAATAGTATCAATGCCGAAAACTGGCTTGTAACGTTGCCGGGACTTGAGTGCGTTTGGATAGTTCTTGAAAATTAATAAATGAAGAACTATTCCATAAATTAAAAGTATAATGATAAAGGCCCATGCTTCAGGCCATTCTAATGTTCCTGCTGGTAGAAATAAAAGGGTAGAAAACAGGAAAAAAGCAATAACTAAGCGAACTATCATCGTCACAGTGAAATTGGCTTCTGCCATTGAAATGACCCGATTCCATACCTGAAGAGTTTTCTAGCACTTTAGCGGTAATGATTTGGTTCTTGGACAATTCAGGGTTATCTTTCTGAGACCGTATATAACTTGAACCTAGCTCCAACCTACTTTTAGAACACAATTTACTGATACTGAATCTTAGATGGAACAGCAGGCGTGTTAGGGATTTGTTATTGTAGTATTTTTATTGCTCTTCCTATGATTGATAAGGGAGAACAAATGTCGTAGAAAATGTATTAGCAATATAATTTCAGGAATTCGTACATGAAAAGTCAATAGGAAGGAGGAAGAGTTTTTAGATCCACCGTCTTACCTTCTGTTTGTATTTAAGATATTCCTCACCGAATGTATTTTCTAGATTGCGTTCTTCAAAAGGGATATAATAACGGTTTAAGATCCATAATAAGGCTGCTGGAAAGACAAAAGTGATTAGTGAACCGAGTAATATTGCAATCCCTAGAGAAAGAATCACTCCACCAAAGTATATTGGATTACGACTGATTTGAAACGGTCCCGTGGTCACCAATCTGGTGGCTTTTCCATTGAAATCGATTGTTGTGTTATAATTCTCCAATACTGCCCATATATCTAGAGTTATACCCGAAGCAATCACAATGATTCCAAATAATGTATGTGGAAAGTAAATTATCTGAATAATTGGGAATAAAAAATGCAGGCCAATAGCTAAAGCCAAGATTAGATTTAGATATCTGGGTGATAATAGCATACTTTTCATCTAATCAGCAAATGGAGTTTTGCAATAATAACTGCTTTTCCTACATTGCAAGAGCTAAAAACAAGGGAAATAAGAATCAAACTCTGTTGGTGAGAGGGATCCAGCAAAATGATTGAACTACTCGTAAGTTTACTATCGGTATAGCACAAGGTATAATGTGGCAACCCAAGACTTAGTGTTGAAAGTTAACTCACCATGGACATATTCTTTCTAGTGAATTGTATGTAGTTCAGGATTTACAAGTTTCATGAAAGCTCCGGCCTTAAAACTGAGACCTAGCAAAATAATCCCAAACGATACAGTTCCCCCTCAATCTTTTCCTGGTCAATTCTCTCTGGTACCACATTCACCTAGGCGATTTCAAGAATTACTAAAACATCGTTTATGTCAGCTAAATAACCGATCATATCAACGCATTACTGATAAAATATGTTCCTAGGATAAGATAATCTCCTTTTGAGGTCACAATTCCGTCATACGCATATTCCTCGGATTTTACTATACCGTAAGTCTGATCCCATTGTAAGGTCCCGGTACTACCAATCTTAACAAGCCAAATATTGCTGTCATCAGAACCATGAGAACGGGTACTCCCCACGAGAGCGTAGCTGTCATCTGATATCTCAATAAGGGTTGACATTCCCTCCCATTCTGTTCCCCCATAGACCTGATTCCAGTCTTCGTTTCCGTTCGCATCAACCTTAATTATCCACGTGTCGGTATCAAAACCAGGGTTTGGGGAATCAGTAGTACCAGAGATAAGATAACCCCCGTCAGAGGTGACAATTGCATCTGATGGGATATCAGTACCTACTCCCCCATAGCTATAGTTCCATTGTTCAGTACCCCATTCATCTGTTTTTATGATCAGGAAATCACTGTTTTCGTCGTTTGTTTCACCAATGAGAATGTATCCCCCGTCATTTGTTTCAAGAAGCTTCGCAAGATTCCAGAATTGAGGAAAGGTCTGGTTCCATAATACGACTCCATTGCCATCAAGCCTTACCAATCCTGGAGAATAATAGAATCCCGTTGAATTGACAATTTCAAATTTTCCGGCAAACAAGAACCCGTTATCCGAAGTTTCAACTACTTCCGTAATGTGGTATGTCTCGCCTAGCCACTCAATTGTCTGGCTCCATTGAATCTGACCTAATTCGTCAACTTTGAATAACATAAGTGACCAATCATCTGAGATGCTAAAATATCCTCCAAAGAGAAAGTTCCCGTCAGAAGTATGCACTAGTGGGGTAGTATAGCCATTTCCCAGAGTTTGGTGCCACTCTAACGTCCCCTCAGAATTTATCTTAAACAATTCGACATTTCCCGAACTCCAGCCCATATTCGTGGTCACGAGAAGCAGGCTACTCCCGTTATTCGTCTCTAGTACCGATATAATGTGGGAAGAATCCCGAATAGCGGTCCAGTTCCAGAGAAACCTTCCAAACCTGTCAGTCTTAACCAGGATTAGCCCTTCTTCTATCTCGAACCCTGCGTCTTCTCCATAGTTTGACAATCCATTCTCATTACCGATTAAGATAAGGGTATTTATCGCGCCAAACGATATCAGGATTGAGGAAATAACCGTAAGCAGGAATCCTGCAATAACAAACCCTTTTTGTTTATTTCCCACCTGTAAATTCAGTTTTTTCTCGGCATATTCGTTTAGGGTCCAAAAAAGATACGACATTCCGACAAGGGTCATAAGAAGTACGCCTAACATCCAATGATGCATCCCCTCGATGTGAAAAGCACTCAAATCTGGGAGAATACCACCTAATGGGATACCAAACATCCATAGTTCGTCAAAAAATAATACGAACCCAACTAAGAAGAAAATTATTAGGAAATTTCGTCTCACTAGCCTTCGTCAACCCAAAATAGCTATAACCACTACTAAAGAAATGGGAATAGCTAGAGGGACTAAACTAAAGATGGTTTTATAATGATGATTTTCCGATTTGCGTTGGAATCTTGTAAAACTCCAAAGAGCACCGATATTTGCTTTACTCAAGAAAGATGTTGGATGGCGATGAGAGCACTTCCAACTTGGACTTGGACAAGTTTCTGGATGGGATTGACTTCGAAGTTCGTGTCCTTGAGAGTACTGGTTACCGTATCCGCCACCCATGAGTCAATCTCATCATGGAGGTGGTAAAATGTCGTTCGATGCTCTGGGTGATCTGAAGCAGCACGTTTACATAATCGAGCCGTCATTGCAGGGCGTAATACGTAATAGAATCTATTGGCCACCATCGAATCAAATGCTTGGGCTTTGGTAGCCTTTCCATCATACATTGGGGAAGTTTTCGCATTGTGAATCATAGGAGCAAGACGTTTCTCAAAATTGTCAACCCCGTCTGCCACCGTGGTATAAAGTCTCGATTTTGGGTCACAGTATTTACGAATAGTCTCAAATTTGGGTTGGATAAAAGCATGGGCTTCTTGAGCAAAAGCATAATTCTCAAGGACTTTTTCTCGCCGGTCGAATTCTGATTCGGAATGATCCCCTAGGATCCTATCATAGAAATAGGGCATTTCGCACACCAACGTAAATCCCTTCCCGTTGGTTATCCGTCGGAGATAATCGTCTGAGGAGGTTCCACAGTTTATCAAATCTTGGGGATTTTCCACTCCATTGTTTCTGTAGAAATCGTAGGTTTCCTGGATACCAAACATTTGGAAAATGGCAGGATGGAGTTGTTGAATGTAGGGAGCCTCAGGTTCCCCTCGATGGATTGGTAGCATGGTTTTTTCCACTAGACTGATGAATTCGGGGAACATGGTTTCGATTCTATGGGTTACGTAATAGTAAACCCCACAAAATCCTGCATTGTGGAGGCTGAACATGAATGATGGTTTTATTTCTTCAATGACCTTCATTAAGGCTTGGGTTTCAGGAGGGGGCGAAGAAAAATGGAGTTTTTCATACGTGACGGGAAAAGTCCACTCAATCTGTTCATGGGGTGCGGGACGATAAAAATTACGAGCGTATTTGACGGGATCAAATGTCCCTTTGAACCAGCCCTCATTGAGTGCGGCACCGTCTGGATCAATTGCCTTGATCAGATACCAGGTATAGTCAAGATTTCGGGTGACTTCTGGGTTCTCAGCCAGAAATCTGGAGAAAAATTCAATAGTCATGCTTCCAATCGGTTCATTAGGGTGAGGAAAAGCAAATAACAGTGCATCCTTTGTTCCTTCACCAATTTTCAGATAATCAATTGGTCGACCTTCTCCTGATTTGCCGATACTGACTAAAGTCACCGCATCATATTCGTCTGCAAGTTTTGCGCTGGAAGCATTGAGTTCAGCAACCGTCATGAACTCCTCATATGCTGGTACTTGATCCAGAATCTCATCTAAGTTCATTTCATTACCTCCGA
>JBHLRO010000048.1:0-8963 GCA_048882505.1 Candidatus Thorarchaeota archaeon | reverse complement strand
TCGTCAGATAGTGTTAGGAGACAATTCAAATGCAATCGAAGAGGTAGAGGGGGAACGGGTCGATTTGGTGTCTGTTGAATTTTTTCTCTGCTAGAATTCTTCTGTGCGTTGAGATTCGATATAATCATCAAAATGGGTTTTTAGGCCTTTCAATTCGGAATTAATTTGGTCTTTATATTTACTCATCCTATACATGACGATTTTCGCTTTTAATCTAGCTACCAAACTCTGAAATCGTTTTCCTGCCACATTCAACATAATGCTGTAAGATTTCAGCATTTTAGAAACATCCTCCAGCGAGCGGGGAACGAGTTCCATGGTAACAGTCCCCGAAAACTGGATATCTTTCAAAAAGGATTTAATCTCGTGAAATGGGATATCCCCTTCAGTAACTAAGGGAAAATGCTGGTCGTGATGTCTCTTCCCGCCTGAAATATGGATGTACCCTGATTTCCTTTTTAGGGATGTCATCACTTCGGGTGGGACGTCTAAGAAGGCATCGCCATTGGTAATAAAAGAATGAGGGATATCAAAACAATATCCAAAATTCTTAGTGGAATTCTCTCTAACCTTATCTCGAAATGCCATGAAAGTATCCCACGATTGATTGGGGATGTTTTCAAGTAATGGAAAGGGGAGTTGTGACACGCGTTCATAGAATAAGTCATTAGTCTCTTTGGGGGAATGAACCACGACTCCAATGATATTTAAATCTGCTTTCGCTTTGAGAATAGCGGTTACTAGTTGGTCAGCGTCTTCAGATGGAAATGAGAGATCATATTTATAATCGGGTGAATAAGGAGCATGAATAGCAGTTTGTTTGGCTTTAATTACTTGTTTAACGTCTTCTAAATCAGTAAAAACTGAGACATCGAATTCTATGTGCTCCAGCGCTATAACATTTCCGAGTTTGATGAGAGTTGAGGGGGTGAGCTCCCCAAGTCCTTGAATGGTTAGTCCGATTCTAAACGGCATCAAATCACTTCATTGATAGGTTCATCGTTATTTAACAGAGAAAGAATGTATATTTCCTTAAGAAAATTACGTTCTTAATTTGCCTGTCCAAAACGAGTTAAAACAAGAAAGTAAATTTGGTTAAGCCTCTTGCGAACTCAATTGGGAAAGAAGACGGTTACTGTCTTCAGACACGAGCGGTCCGATCGTCAGATAGGATTAGGAGAAAGAAGAACAATTGAAGGAGCATAGAAATGGAGGAGCGGTCTGGTGACTGTAGTCAATCATTTTTGAGTATCCGTTAATAAAATCACCATTTTTCTTGAAATTTTAGTGAACAAGTGACCCTATTTCCTTTTTAGACATTATTCGTAATCTATTCTCTAATTAATCTTCTTGCGGTGTTTGTCCCAGTTTTTATCACTAATTTGATAAGTCCTACCTTCGCCGGATTCTTGATAATCAAAGTAGTCATTGTTCCCATATTAGCTATAGTATTTTTTCCAATAATAATTTTGAGAATAAAAAATATCTGATTTATTGTTTTATTTTCTTAATCAAAAGGTGTTAAAAAATGAGAACCTCTAGATTTTTGTTTATCATTATTCTTCTATTTTTAAGCTTCTTTCAAACGACTATTTTACAATTTCAAAATTCTCTATCTGTTTCCAATGGCAGTGTTCGAGCCTATGCAATTCACGATGATGTCAGAGTTGTCGAATATACTGGAGAATTTGAGGAAGATTGGTCAGGATCGGATGTGACTATCACAGGAGATGTTAATAATGATGGATTTGATGATTTTGCGATTAGTGCGCTATTTAATGATGAAGGAGGAGCAAATACGGGGCAGACATATCTTGTATTCGGTCGAGATACAGAATTATGGAATGCTGATCCGTCTTTAGCGGATGCAGATGCTTCGTTAATTGGTGAAGCAAGCGGTGATTGGTCTGGATTTGAAGTCTCTGGGATAGGAAATGTTAATAATGACGATTATGATGATTTAGCGATTAGCGCACCATTAAATGATGAAGGAGGGGATAATGCTGGTCAGATTTATCTCTTTCTTGGGCGTGAGACGACGGAATGGAGCATGGATATGAGCTTATCAGCGGCGGATGCCTCATTTATTGCAACTACTGGAGATACATTAACAGGTATTTCTGGTGCTGGGGACGTAAATAATGATGGGTATGATGACATTGTTATTGGCGCACCTGGTAACGATGAAGGGGGAGATAATGCTGGTCAGGTTTATCTCTTTCTTGGGCGTGAGACGACGGATTGGAGCATGGATATGAGCTTATCAGCGGCAGATGCCTCATTTATCGGAGAAGAACCAGATGATGAGGTAGGAATTAATATAGAGATTGTAGGGGATATCAATAATGATGATTATGATGATATTATGATTGGGGCAGGGGGTAACGATGAAGGAGGGTCTTTTGCTGGACAAGCTTATCTTATTTTTGGGCGTGCAACGGGCGAATGGCATTTGGATGTGGATCTTTCAGGAGTTGATGCATCATTTATCGGAGAAAACGCACGGGATGAATTAGGGAATAGTGTTTCTGGTGCTGGGGACGTAAATAATGATGGGTATGATGACTTTATCATTGGCGCAATTGGTAACGATGAAGGAGGGGATACTGCTGGTCAGATTTATCTCTTTCTTGGGCGTGAGACGACGGAATGGAACATGGATATGAGCTTATCAGCAGCGGATGCCTCATTTATCGGAGAAGCGGCAGGAGATCAAGCAGGATGGTCAGGAGCGGGATTGGGTGATACAAACGGGGATAACCTAGATGATTTCATTATTACAGCAAATCGAAATGACAAGGGTGGAGTCGATGCTGGTCGAGCTTACCTTTTTCTTGGCCAAACTACTGAACAATGGGAGATGGATACACCCATTTCTGAAGCTAATGCTACCTTTACAGGAGAATCACAGAATGATCTGTTTGGTAGTTCTGTTTCTGGAACTGGCGATGTAAATAAAGATGGATTCAATGACTTTATTATCGGTGCAAAATGGAATGGGGACAGTGGAGTTAGGGCAGGGAAAAGTTATATGGTTCTATATCCATTTCCAGTATTAATCTTAACTCAGGCTAGTTCAATTTCATTAATGCCCACTTTACTTAGTCTCGGGTTAATTTCAATACTACTAATTTTTAAAAGAACCCGATATCAATGACTGCGGCTTTATAAAAATAAAGAGAGGAGGGATCCTTAGTCATCTCTTTGGTCATGGAGCTATTCTGATAAAATTCGAAATTGTGCATGAAACTGATGACTATAGAGATATTTGTGTAAATGCGTATAAGCTAAATTACGGACCTTTCTTTCTTCCAATAAAGCGAACCCTAAACGAGAAAGGAGGATCTTTCATTAGGGGAAAAGTTCGAAAACAAGGATGGGAAGAAATGATTTCACTTATCACCTTTTTAGGAGTGAAGAATTATGATCACTCTTTCATATGATTAAATAAGAGATGCGAATTAACCAATAATAGAGTAGAAAACTATAGCTATGTTAGAAAGGAACAGTCCAATCGTCAGATAGTGTTAGGATAGAAAAAAGGACAATCGTGGAAAAACAGGGGAAATGGAGCCATCTGATGTCTGTTGATCATTTTTTCCTGGTTTTTCTAGGTTGTCCTATATCGCATACCCCCGATAATTCAAAAAGATAGAAAAAAAAAGGAACAAAAGATGGCCAAACTCTAAGCATAAATCTTATATACTTAGTAAGGATTCAAATAACTAAGTGATTTGAATTGACGCTTGATAGGATCGTGAAAGTTACCAATCGTGGGATGGTTACTATTCCGGCTAGTTTAAGGAGAAAATATGGCCTGCAAGATGGAGATCAAGTTATCGTCGTAGAGGATGAAGGAATGTTGAAAATCATTCCACTTGAGAGTATTAAAACTCTCCAAAAGCGATCTATTACTACAAAACAAATGCTGGAAATCCTGAAAAGATCTAGGGAAGCCGAACTGGAGTTAGAAAAATAATGCCTGGGAGAATCTGTCTTGATACAGGGCCTATCACACTTCACTTTACTAAGGACGAGCCTAAAGAAATAACAAGCCTCATGAATGATATTAAACAACAAAAAACTGAAGCTTATGTTATTTTTCCGATTTTAGTTGAAGTATTCAAGCATTTATGTATAGCCAACGGGAAATCCTTTGCTGAATCAAGCGTAAGTGCTTTCCAGAAGAATTATCCAGTAATATTTGTATCGTTATCAAATGATATAATCCTGAAGGCAGGAGGATTAAAGTGTCAATATAGAAGAATACTTTCGTACTTTGATTGTTTAGTCATTGCATATGTACTGAATGAAAGCCTTGTTCTTCATACTACCGAGAAAGATTTACCATCTATCCAGAATCTGAGAGTTAAAGAGTATCGATACTAATTATTCGTGAGGAAATGAATTACTTCCACAATATTCAATCAATTACTAGATCCGTTGCCCATCAATACAGGAAAATGATGGAACAGAGTAAGAAGACCATTATTAATATGAATATTGCTCCCGATATACAGCGAATGTTTGATCTGGTAGGCCCCAGAAAATAAGCCGTATGCTACGGTTTGAACTTGAGATACTTACATGGACGAATCGTGTTGAAACGAGTGGTCGGATTGTCAGATCGGATGAGGATACAGAGCCAATAAACAGGTAATTGTAACAGGATTTTTGGTAGAAAGGCCTAGAATGAAGGACTCTTAAAGGGGATATCTACCCCTATGTCTTCTCTGGAAAAGAAACAGATCGCCTTTAGGTGAGTAATAGAACGAGGAGTGGCACCCAAATGGCCAAAAACGAACAATTTGTACGAGTTCTAACGGTAGGGGGCCCTCCTTCATTGAAATCAAAATTTCTCCGAGAGTTGACTCAAGAACCAGAATTTAGAACAGGAGTAGAATTCACCCTTGATTTCGATGTTTATTATCGCGAACAGAACATGGCAGATATTAGGATTTCAACAAATAAAGGCCAGGAGGCTCCTTGGATGCCCCACTCCTCTACCTTTCGATAAGTCTTATCTATACTAATCCTATCTGACGATTGGACTGTTCCTTTCTAGAACAGCTCGATGAAGGTATCTATGACCCCTCTTAGCATCCTCACTTCCTCAACCCTTGGTTTTTGGTAGGTTATTTACAATCTCGTGAAAGATTTCTTCAATCAATGGGCCATCTGTCCAAACATTGACCTCGTAATATGCTGCCCCCATCCTAGCTGCTTGTTCCTTGCCTTCAGACATTGAAACCGCGTCACCTGAACATGCACTTTTCTTTTCCGTGAAATCCCCGGTTACTAAGTCTATGGCCTCAGCAACCTCATAACGGACCGCTTTTTCCTCTAACCATTTCAATGTCTTCTTTCGGAATGATTTGCTTTTGGCTTTATTATGTAGAAGGCCTTTACAGCCAACCAAATATATTGGGATGTCCTGATTGAGGATATGAGTACGATAGTCCTGGTACTCTTTGCGTTTCAAATAGAGATGACTGGGTATGTCGCGGTGACTCTACTTCTCTCCATTTTTTCAGTCTTTATCTATAAAGATCATTTTTGGAAGGTTACAATTCCCTTATACAAAAGATCAACATTTCGAAAAAGATTCGAATCATTGGCTTTTTCTAAGGTAACAATCCTTGCCAGTTCCTTAAATCTTATTCTAGTATTATACGAATATCTAGGGTCAAATCTTCAAAATTTGATTGGAAATTTAACGTTTTTTTCAGTATTCCTGGTCTTTGCTTTTGCATTTTACCTGGCAAATTTCGTCGTCAAATATAGAATGTACCGCCTTGAAATAGAACGAAAAATTAATTCTAGCGGCGTAACGTGGTTTAATCCCTCTAGTATCTAATGGGTCGGTCTGATGCTTATGTATTAATTTTTGATGCTTTCAGCACCTGCTTCATCGAGAAGTTTGTTGGAACCTGAAGCTACCATTTTTACCTACCATAGGTCCATAGCACCATATCTACTTTTCTGGGAGTCCAAAAATTCGTGTTAAAAGCGGTATTGAGTGCTTTAGCTTTATCCCGCATTATCTGAATTAATAAAGCTCCATCCTTCAAGCTCAATGATTCGGGTTTCATTCTCATTATCAAAGTTCTTTGGGGGAGATCCGTAATCTCAGATAATGCTTTGACCACGAACTGATCAACAGTGCTATAGTATTGGGGGAATAATAATGCCAGCAGTCCCGAGGCACCAGCAGGGCCTAATCCCCGTATCTTATTAGCTATTTTCAATCCATTCTTGATATCATTTTTGTCAAATTGAAATAAAGCTTCTTTGATTTTGCCAAGATCAGACATCGTACCGCTTGGGTACTGCTTAAGGAATTTCGTTGTACTTGCATACCTGTGAGGAGCGGTATACTTCCATTTAAAATATTTATGTAGCAAAAAGGCGTAAAACTCTGAAACATTAATTCTGCTTACAATAATTGGATCCAGTGAGTCTAATTCTCGCTCTAGCGCCATGTTCGAGGGTTTAATATAACTCCAGTAGTTATCCAATGCGTTAGTCCATACATTTGAGTCCTTACTATACCAAAGCTTGTTAATTTTCATATAAACCCCATTTTATCAGTTATGGTATTATTTGCCTTCTGCTGTTATGATAAACAACACTAGGGAAATCGTTTTGAAGTGAGTAGGCCGATCGTCAGATAGGATTAGGATTAACTGCCATTTCAAGGTGCATTTAGGAAATTTCATAGAAAAGTGGTCGAAGTTCCATTTTTTAACCGGAATTACGGATGAAGATGAAGCAGTGATCTAAAATTGTCAGTAAGGGAACAACCTTCATGTAAATAGCAAAAAGAAAAACCATAAAAGGCATTGATTTCTGAATTATGACTTTGTATTCAGATTTAGGAAAACGTGCAATTTTCATTTGAGAGTCAAACAGATCTGTCATGAAATCAATTAATAATAGAGATAATCTATCGATTTCATAATCTAGGTCGGAAAGATCAATGATCTTTCCACTGTGAGCGATTCTATTTCTATCATTTACGAGCTGTTTAAATGAATTAATAAAGCTTGTACAGTTCTCTCTTTCTAATATTTTCTTAACAAATACCTCTTCAATACCAAGTTCATCAAATATTACCCAAATTTTATTAAGTAGTGATCCTTTCACATACTTATTTCTTAATTCACCTAATCTATTCTTTTCGATTCTCTTTTCGACCGTATCCATAACTTCGAGATTTAAGTTTCTTAAGTAATCTTCTATTAATCCGACCATAAGGACAAAAAACATGGATCCAACAATATTATAATCTTTTTTTGAAAATTGAAGTGATTCTAGTGGTTCTCTTGTTTTTTCTTCCTCCAGAGTCTTAGATCCCAACGTTGATTTTAGTTTTTCATGCCATCTGTCTCCAAATATCATATTAGATATTAATTTCGAATAGAAAAAAGGATCCTGCCCTACCTGGATTGCCATAAAGGACTTTAACCAAAAGGAATTTATTCTTTGAACCTTATTATTAAAGTCGATCCCAGAATTACTAATGAAAGACGTTTTAATAGGGTGTTGAGCAGATAGAAATTGTTGGAAAGCATTGAGAGTGTCTATCTCGTGATAACTCCGCATTTGTGTGCATATTTTGCTGATTAATGTTTCTAATTCATCTTCCATCGACTGTTCCTCATGATCAGTGTTTCTTCTGGCTTCTGATGTAGATTTACCAAAGCTGAAAGATGACAAGGCATTGGAATAGAAAGTTACTTTATCTCTGTTTTATGGTGACATCAAAGACTCTATCTTTTTGTTGATGAAGCATAACCCAGTAATTGGTCTTGTTCTCTTTATTGATGCCATGTTGGAAGAAAAATTCTCTAATCTTTGTACTTCGAATTTCAGGACAAGTAGTCCAAAAACTATCCTTGATAGGGAGTTCAATAGTTTTTTCAGCTAGTTTCACCGTTATAGATGTAGTATCCCTGCTTATTTTGTGGCGTTCTTTTCCCATCCTGATCCCCCACCCATTACCTCCATTATTCCACGCAGTACATCGTAAATCTTTACTTTTATCCATGTCTTTCACACCCTTCAACACCTTCGATGTCGATTCTCGTCTCCAGATTAGAGTCTTGAACCGCTTGGTATAAAGGTGCATGAACAGTTGGGTCGAGACCACCATGAACATACCTTTATAAGATTAGCAGGGTAATGATTTCACCGTTTTTTTCCAAAGAATGGGGAAGGTACCACAATAATCGTTGGAGAGGGATTGGTTTATATTTTGAGAGTATCTTTTACTTCTATTGAAATCGTTTAGAGAAGATCGTAATAATCTAGAAGGGAACAAAGGTGTAGGAGCAAAAATATCCCGATTATTGTGGCCCAATCGGCAGATAGGATTAGGAGGCAAGAGACGAACAGATGAGGAGAGTCAGTGGAAATGGAGCGATCTGATGTCTGGCTACGTTGTTACAGCAAGTGTTGGATAGAAGAGTTAGGTGGGATTTAAGGTGAAAGCGCACGAAAAAATCTCGGACTGGGTAGGTCTTAAAGTGCTTATTGGCCTCATGCTGTTTTTTATCGGATTGGTAACCTTCCTCATGATGCCTGTGCAGATAATAACGAAAATTTGGGTGTTAGGGCTGCTGGTGATGATTTTGGGTGGGAACTTGCTGCTAAAACATACGCCCTCCTTACGGATAGGCCAGAGAGGAATAGCTTCGTCGGGAGTCCCTAGAATCTGTCCGGAATGCCAATTTGCCAATCGAAGTGATAGTGTTACGTGTAACAATTGTGGAACAGCGCTTCCACCAGAAGAACAGGACTATGGGGGAGGGTAATCAGCCTGTGAATTGCAAGCTAGTGATTGAATGCTGAGCAGGACAAGGAATAAGGGAACCGTAATCCTGTTGGCCCTGGTTACTGGAGTCCTTACCATCTATACGTGGCTGGCCATGGATACGATGTCTTTTGTGTGGGTGGATGAG
>JBHLRO010000047.1:0-8978 GCA_048882505.1 Candidatus Thorarchaeota archaeon | reverse complement strand
CTCATCCACCCACACAAAAGACATCGTATCCATGGCCAGCCACGTATAGATGGTAAGGACTCCAGTAACCAGGGCCACCAGGATTACGGTTCCCTTATTCCTTGTCCTGCTCAGCATTCAATCACCAGCTTGCAATTCACAGACTGATTACCCTCCCCCATAGTCCTGTTCGTCTGGAGGAAGCGCTGTTCCACAATTGTTACACCTGACACTATCACTTCGATTGGCAAATTGACATTCCGGACAGATTCTAGGGACTCCCGACGCAGCTATCCCTCTTTGGCCTATCAGTAAGGAGGGCGTATGTTTTAGCAGCAGGTTCCCACCTAAAATCATCACCAGCAGCCCTAACACCCAAATTTTCGTTATTATGTGCACAGGCATCATGAGGAAGTTTACCAATCCGATAAAAAACAGCATGAGGCCAATAAGCACTTTAAGCCCTACCCAGTCTGAGATTTTTTCGTGCGCATTCACCTTAAATCCTACCCAACTCTCCTATCCAACACTCGCTGTAACGACGTAGCCAGACATCAGATCGCTCCATTTCCACTGATTTTCCTCATCTGTTCGTCTTTTGCCTCCTAATCCTATCTGACGATCGAACTACTCGTCCTCTATCTGGATGGTTTTAATTTGTCAGCATCAGTTTTATTCTTTCCTCGTGCCACAATTTTCACAAAAGATGGCATTGGGCCTCATTGGGTGCCCACACTTAGTACAATATCCCGTTTTCGGGCTGACAAAGATGGGTTGCCGACTCAACGTTTCAGTTTGTCTCTTCCTTTTCCTTCTTGAATAGATTGTGCCGCCAATAATGGCCAGAATTGGTACCCCTATGATCATAAGTACGAGTATATCTCCATTTCCTTCCGTAGTAGGAGAAGTATTAGCCCCCTCCGCTGTAGAAGTGTAAGTCACATCCAATTTGGGAGGATTCAAAAAGTCATCTCTAGAATCAAACGTAATCGCCGCCGAATTGTCGGTTGTTGTCATCAAAAAGAAGTAAAAATTGCCATTCCCCGTTACCGTGTGTGCCTCGAACTCTCCCGCACCATCTTGAGATAGAGTAAACACCCATCTACTATCCGAAGTAATAAGTTCACGAGCGACAAAGAGGGTATCTGCCTCATTAATGGAGGGCATATTCTCCCAGGTGAGAGTGGTCTCATCAAATAAATCAGTTTGATACACTTCAATCATTTTTGAATGATCATCGTATGGCATGAATTTGACACTTATACTAAGCTTTACTGCAGAAATAACGGCATCCGATGGGAGTCCTGTCACAAAAAATGCCAAGAAAGAAATTTCAGAAACATTCAATGACGTTAATGTCCAGAATGAGACTCTGAGATCGGCACTCCCATAGTTGCTATTGGCATTTGTTGAATCGACATACGCATCTGCTACGCAGGTGTAAGTATTAGTCCGCTCTACTACCACCTTCCCCTGTACTTGACTCACACTAATTGTTAATACGCAAAGAAGAATGAAATATAACCTAATACATTTTCTAGAAGGCAAATTTCCCCGTCTCATTACTTCCATTGGTTCTTTGCGTATATTCTTCATGGTCTCAGTAAATCGAGTATAGATCCGAATCACATCCTCTTGCAGGTTGATTTAATGGTCGTGGACTCGTCATAACCATGAATTACTTCAGGTTTCATGTAAATCCACATCAAGCTTTGTTTTATTCGTGCTTTCCTGGGAAAAATACGTCATGAAATTTCTTGGCTTTTCTTGTAAACAATTCTCTGATCTCCGCCTGCTGACTCGGTGTCAAAACTCCTCCAATAATAGTTAAAACACCTTTGTCTGTGACAAATACACCAATGAACACATTTTCCATTGAAATCACTCCCATTCGATCTATGTTAACGAATGAAAGTTCCTGGATATTCTCAAACACAGCATTTGGTTCAGAGAAATCTGCGGCAAAAATCGAATAGTTACTGACACTTCTTATCTGCTCCAATAACAACACTGGATCCGTCGAATTGACCTGGTACATTAGTTCAATAGAATTAGTAAATGTAAAGTCTCTGAATTTTAGCAGGATTTCGATATCCTCTTCCCACTCTTTTTCTTCTAATAATTCATCGTGAATTGGGGTTTCCGTAAAAAACGTGAACGACTCAACAATGCTATTGTATGTCTTTTCTAGTTGTTTAAAGCGCTTTGAATCGGTTGTAAAAGTAATTTCGATAAAGTGTTCATCAGTTAATAGCATTACTGCGAGCCACGTAATATTAAACTGTTGGACGCTTCCTGAATAGACCAGTTTTCCCGCAGACGAATTTGCTAGCGTTATCAACGTTTTTTCATGAATTTTGAACTTCTGAACCCCGGCCGCAGGCAATGTTTCCTGCAAGACTTCGAGATTTTCATCCTGATATTCATCTAAGGTCTTCCCTTGAGTTAGTTCCGTAAAACCAATCGAAAAATTCTCCCCGAAACCCGCTGGATATCTTTCAAACGGGGTGAAAATAACCACCGCTCCAGGAACATCCTCATTGACACTCCAGTCCTCAGGATAGCTAATTTCAAAGTGATAGGATTCATTTCGATATTTCACCAAGGTTGTTCCCCTATACTGTTCTTCTCGTGTTTTGTAATACCCAATCTCCTGCCTTGAAATGGGACGAGGTTCCGATTCAAAGGAAATGAAGGTTCTTAACACCCTTCCCCAATACACAGCATACCCTACTTGTTTTCGTTTTCTATAATCGACTATTAGCATAACGATGCCAAAAATTATGAACAGGGAAAAGAACCCGTTTATCAGTAGTACGGTGATTTCTATTTGCTCTGTCATAACCGCGGAAAAGCCCGAGAAGGTATTAGTAATGAATCCTATCCAAAACAATCCCGCTATTATGCCAATAATTCCCCAAATCGTGTCATAGCCCAACCCATTTCTCATAGCGACCATTCAATCACCCCTGCTCATCGTATGCTAAAATCTAAATATTGTGGCTCTTCAAAACGATTATCCTGTTTTCACACATTTTCAATAAATTAATGTTTCTAAAGTCAACCTGCCAGAATGATGCGAATTCAACAAATCTCCCATTTGATGCCTGTATCCTAGAAAAAAGATCCACAGACATCAGACCGCTCCTGTTCCCATCTTTCTCTTACCTTTGATTGGTTTATCATCCTACTACTATCTGACGATTGGGCTGCTCGTTTCGACACCAAAACTTTGTCCTTATTACCTCTTACGATCGACGGCTTGAAATTCCACGCCACACTTGACACACTGGGTTCTGGTTCTTTTGTTCCCAAATCCACATTTACGACAGATCCAGATTTCTGCTGGTTTCCACCATCTCTGTTCCACACGCAGGAAGGGCGCATGTGTGATGAGTAAATAGCTCCCTAGGATCAGGGTAACCAAGCCGATCCCCGCACGAATAAGAAATCCTAACAGGTCAAACCTGCCCACTCCATGTGTTGGGAGTAGAAGGATCACAAATGCTCCCATAGTCAGGCCTACCCCCAGGATTGCTTTGAAATCCCACCTCCTCAAATTTTCTTTTTGAACATCCAATTTAATCCCACCTTACTTCACTCTTACCCTCAATCAGATCAGCGGTACCAGACATCAGACCGATCCTTTTCACCCCCACTCTTCCATCGCTCTATGATACTTCGTCTATCCTAATCCTGTCTGACGATGGGGCCGCTCATTTCTTGGAAAGCTGATCTAAATTTAGTCTCGGTGTAAGAATATCTTGAGTACCGGGTCTCAAACGTAGGTTTTTACTCCGTTTGATGTTGATACTTCCCTAGCAACTCCGGAACGGTTACTGCTTTTGAGAAATCTGAGTTCGGCCATTCTTCCTCGTTCTGGCCGGTCTCGGTTGTAGGCACGGTTCAGAAAAAAAAGAAAAACCCAGGTATGCACGTTTAATATGCCCTAGTGATGTGGAAATACCAGGTTGAGGCACCACCGCCGTAATAATAAGCACTCATGGTGTAAGCATGCGCACTTGTGCCTATTGGTGGTGTGAGTTCCCACCAACCTCCATAGATACTTTGAGAATGTAAAAATATCCATATAAAGTAATATCTTATTACCATGGGTCTTACTCTAACTGGAGTGTAACCATCGTTGCGAGCTGTGCCACTTCCTAAGGATTTTTCTGGATTAAAGTAGATATCAAAATTAGCCACGGCCGAAACAAGAAACCTTAATGCTTTGTCATTCCAAGAACCATCAGTATTTCGATACGAGACCTGGAGATAGTAATCCGGAGCGTACCCCGATTGACTGTTCCAATTTGCAGTGGAAGAGACTCTATAGCTGGTAGCTGAATAGTAACCAACTTCTACTGCCTGAACCTGTATCGTTGAAACTAACATCGCCATCAAAGGGATCAATAGTACTGAAAACATTTTCATTTTAGATCTTGCCAATATTATCACCTCACCGAAACTGATCATAACATAGATGCCGTATTTTTCCTCTTAAACTCATTAATAAGCTTAATTTACAAATTATGGTAAAATTAGTGATAAATCATGGTTAAGCTATATCTCACTTGAGTCCTACTGCAAAAATATAGTGAACATGTTCGACACACCTTGCGATTAATAATCGTGTTTTGTATTGTTCCCTCGAGTACCCTGTGATTTTAGGTTATCTTTCAGATCTAGGGAATTATGGTTACCTGTAGGTGATGGTATATTATAGGACCCAAGGAAATAATTACAAAACCCTTTTCAACCGTACATTGGATGCCATTTTAACGCTAGATAAAAAGATTGAAAACCAAAGCAGATAAATCAAATTATTTGGGAACCTTTGACAAGTGGGGAATTCTCCCTAAAGCAATATCAGTAACGCGGTAAAGATCTATCACATTTCATTTTTACCATTCCGGGGAGTACTGCATTAAGTTTAAGGTCCGATGCAAAAGTAAATTGGTGTTTCAGGGCACAGATTTTGGAAAAAAAGTCTTAATCCACTTAAGAATGACCCTTCCAATTCCTCGAGATTTCAAAGCACATGGATTCAGCTGAAATCTTCTTTAATAACCTTACTTCTCGTAGTGCTCCCATTATTCACCCCACTGCATAGAAGTTCCAGTCATTACCTAACCAACCTTTTGTATACGGCAAATGCTAATGGGTTAGAACAGTTAGGAAACCTAAGTTATTTTTTTGGATTTTGTCTTTCTCTCTGCCATTGAGCTTTTTTACCTCAATCATTGGAAAAATGTGGTGAAGATATTGACCTACTAGGTTTATAAGGAGGCATCATGATGGCCTTGATCTAATTTAATGGATTATAATGCTAATTTCTACAAGCATCTAAGGAAGGCAGGGATACTGTTGGACGAAAGAAATAAAGATCGAACTGTGGCCAAACCTAAAGGAGCGATTAGTAGGACTATCGATAAAAGCCAGAATAATGTTGTAAGAGTTCTTTTGGAACGATCGAGAGGAAAAGGGACGAGAATTAAAATCTTACAGGCTTTAGTTGGAGGGGGTCCGATGAATTGTTATCAGTTGAGTCAGCGATTAAAATTCAGCTGGAAGAGTATCAACCACCATCTGAAAATCCTTACCCGTGTAGGATGTATAGAGACCGTAAAACTCTTTAAGGACTCTAATTACTACAATATCACTGAATTCGGGAAAAGTATGATTCACATGAAAGCCCTAGTCGATTTTGACCAGGCTAAAACGTGTCCCCCACAATAAGAAGAATGGAAATAGAATGGGTGTAATTGGTCGATATGTCGAGTTTCGATTCAACCTCAGTCCCAAGTCCCGGAGCTATATTTATGTCAGTCTTGGGTTAATTCTTGCCAGTCTGATTCTGGTTGGAGGGTATTCCAATCTTACAATGGGATATAATGTTTATGGGGGATATGTGTATAGATTTGGGTGGGACGACAATGAAAAGAACTACCAAGTACTAAACTGGGGGAAATTCCCTCAAGGGGTAGTAGGTCAGCAGATCGAGGTGTTAAATAGATTCACTGCGGAAACTGACCCAGGATTTGGCATACACGTTTTGTTGTTGAACGGGAAAGAAGACCAACCCCTTCTTCAAGATGAGAACCGGAATTGGCGTACGGATATCACACTTGAAAATTTGGCTCCACACGCTCATCATCTCCTTAATCTCACCTATGATGAACAATTATCACAGCGAAGAACAACCCATCTTTCGATTCCAATGGATGACGCGTATATCGTCATTTATTTGGCCGATGCTTTTTCAATTGCCCAGAATTTGACTGGAACACTGATTGTAGACGAGTATGGAATCATTGGCCAAGATAATGGAATAATGTGGCTTGGAACTGGTTTGTTGACTTTAGCCCTTGTACTAGGTATCGGCATTACCTTACTTCCAACGATAAAGGCCTCTATCTCGAAGAACCAACCACCTCGATCTATAATTAACGGTTCAAATGCTTCTACCCTAGTTAGTGTTTTAGAAGGAATGAACTCCTCCACTAAAGATTCTGACAGCAAGGAATCTGTTCCTTATGGACGATTGCCTCCTATTAGGATCAAAAACTTCCTCATCCTTTTCAAGTTCGAGCTTTTTCAGGTGTTTGGGAGTCCGTTTGTAATTTTGTTCATCCCTTTAACCGTAACTATCATTCTTGAACGTTTTCGTGAGGTTTATACGGCCTGGGAGCCTTCAGGAGGCTATGTTTTCGGGGAATTTGGAACAACAATAGGAAACATCGGTGTTAGTTTTTATATAATTGTACTCAGCATTATTCTAACAATTACACTTCTTTTCTTATGTCGTGATTTCGATGAGGGAGTCCACAAGGTAAGATTAGCCCTGCCATTATCGAGAAAGGGATATATTCTCGGTAAGCTTAGTGTATTGATACTAGTGTCTTTTTTGATCTGCGTTGCATTTGTCGGGGGTACCTTTGTTTTAGTTCCTCTGAGAAACCCAACCATTGGATTTCAACCGATCGATCTGCTTTGGATTCCCTTCTTTGCTTATGGCATTGTCTCATTTACCCTCTCATGTTTGTCTCTTTTATTGGCTCTAATCCTGAAGAATTCCCGTTACACTGTAATTTCATGGTTAGGATTCATAGCTAGTTGGTTTTTCGTCTCAGCGGATCTTGAATCACGCTTTTTTCCCTATACACAAGAGTTTCTAGACCTTCCTCATGCCCAGGAAACATTTGACTCCTATCTCTCAATTTTCGTTCCTGAACGAGTGATAGAATACTTTTTTATCAGACCAATAGCTCCAGACTGGATACTGGAAGACAAATTGCTCTTCCTACATGATGCAATACTCGATCTAGGGATTAGTATTGGATTTCATTTTCTCCTTGCATTAGGATGTATTATCGTCGGCAGTATCGTATTTATGAGGAGAGACCTATGAAGGAAATCATCAACACGGAAAGTTTGTGTAAAAACTACGGGAGCACTAAAGCGTTAGTAAATGTCTCTTTTGCCCTGAAACCGGGAATTTGGGGGATAATTGGCCCCAATGGAGCAGGCAAGACCACACTTCTTAATCTCCTCTGGAACATAATCCGCCCCTCTTCCGGCCGCCTGAATGTCCTTGGCCAGGATCCGAGTACGGAAAATCTCAAATTAAAACAGAAAATTGGGGTTTGTTTTACTTCGCAGCGTTTTCCTTCTGGTTATGTCTCTAAGGAGTATCTTAGGACTGTTTCTGAAGCCTATGGAATCTCCGCTACGCGTATCAATCCTCTTATTCAATATCTGCTCCTAAAGTTAGAAGCAGAGCTAATATTAGAAAGAGAAATTCGGTATTTATCGTCCGGTATGAAACAGAAATTGGCCATTGTTCAATGCTTGATGGGCCTTCCTGAAATTGCTATTATGGACGAACCCTTTGCAAATCTAGATCCCCTGGCAAAAGTTAGATTGAAAGATATTGTTGTAGAATATCACAATATCCTTGGAACCAGTTTTTTGGTTTCTAGTCATTCTTTGGAAGATCTAGGAGGATTTTGCACTGGATATCTGTTTATCCACCACGGTAGACTCCTGTGGAAGGGAACTCCTGACGAAGTTCCAGAGAAGGATTTGGTAAGATTCTATATTGAATTGATTACCAAGAATCGAGATTACCCTTAAACCTAATTTCCTGTTCTTGTTCCCTTGGTGGAAGCCCTGCTCCACACTTGCTGCAATTTTCACTTATATGCTTGGATTGGCAAAATGGCAGGCTAGACAGATGCGCGGGGTCGTTATCGATTCCTCCACCATGAGTCCAGAAAGTAGCAGAGGTACATGTTTTACGAGGAGGTATCCCCCGACAATCATTAGAACCAAGGCCAGCGCCCAGGTTTTTGCCTGCTCCTCCGGAACATACGTAAAAAACAACCATCCGATTAAGAATAGCACCAGGTCAAAAAGCACCTTCATCCCTGCCCCGCTCCAAGTGATTCCCTGTTGGTCCAGCTCGAATCCCACCGTTGGTTTTATTCTACCGCAACTGTTAATAAACGTGTTTAGATATCAGATCAATCCAATTTCCCTTTACCTCTTCCGTTGCGCTCCTTTTTTCTCCTAATCCTTATTGACGATTGGACTACTCGTTTCAACACCTAGTAAGACGCTTTCGAATCCAAAACCTTTCTTCATTTCTGCAACGTACCCTGAGGATTCATTTCCTGAGGAATTTTCATTTATCCGTTATTTTCCTAGAAACGGGAGAAACTGGAATAAAGTCCTACAAATTTGCAGAGAAAATGGAGAAAAGATGGGCCCTCCATTTTTATAAATCATCCTCAAACCTACATACAAATATAGAAGGAGTTTCGCATCGAGACTCTATAATAGTTTTTAAAACAGAGGGTTCTGCATGAATGGAGGTAATTCCTCAGGGCTAGGGAATTTACATAAATCCCTTCCCAAGAAGACCCCAGTCGCAATTCTATCTCAGGGTGCGAGGAATTGAAATTAAAAACCAAATCAGAGCGTTTGGGTTATGTTCT
>JBHLRO010000046.1:0-9424 GCA_048882505.1 Candidatus Thorarchaeota archaeon | reverse complement strand
GATCTGACCGAAATTGGTCTCCTAACCCATGATGGATCTTGGTTAGAACTTCAGGTTGGGCGGTACGATCCCTCGAATGAATATGAGTTCATGTGGGGGGACTCTCCCTACCCTCGGATTTCGCTCCAAGGTCTCAAAAATCAACCTTATAGCAAGGTTCAAAACATTAGCATCAGACATTCAGGTGTCCGCCGATTATCAGAACTCGAAGGTTTGAGTAGCTGTAAAAACCTTGAATATTTGGGCATATCCGGGAACAATCCCATCACTGAATTTGATGTAACGGTCCTACGGGGGTGTAACCATATGAAGGCATTTGATCTCTCCGATAGTGGCGTGGACACTTTTGAATTCTCCATCGTTCAAGATTGGCCCGAACTGTACGATTTCTCTTTTAACCGTAATCAAGTGCAGACAATAGACCTGACCCCATTCGCGTACCATCCTTCGCTCCGCAGTGTTTCATTATGCGGTAATCCCTCCGTTGAGATAGACATCAGTCCGCTATTAACCTGCCAAAAATTGAGGCGTATAACTTTGCATGGTGGATATGCGGTTCGAGGACCTTTGAAAAATGTAATCGTCCCCAATCCGCCCCCTCAACCCATTAATCCACTTCTAGCAATTTTTATTCCATCTGGGGTAGGATGCAACGGACATCCAGACCATTATCATAGGAAAAGGGGGGGGCGGACAGATATGGTGACACATGCGACCTAAATAGGGATCCAAGTCAGCTTGGTATTAATCGTATGCGTTCTTGGTTTAGGAACAAATATGTCAAAACAAGGACAAATTCGTTCCCATTGATTTTTTAACTTTCATACAACCTGAATGTTTTTTGTGACCGACATTCTCTAAATTGCCAGGACTTTTGATACTGAATTAAGATGGAGATAAAAATGCCAATAGATCAAACTTCAGAATATGAAAAATTATCTATGCGTAAGAGAGATCATAGAGAAACCTTTTCCGATTACATTAACACATTCACTATGATTTATATGCTATGTCGTTTCGGCTTTTCATGTAGCTAGCGTTGTCTTTTTGGCCCGTCCTGCTAGTGAGGATCATTGAAAACGAGTATATTTGTTCCTTTGTTTGCTGATAGTTCCGATGCGCTGCATCCAGGGTTTGCACCTAAATATGATTCTCTAAATTGGGATAAAACGCAAAAATATGTTGTAGAGGCAGAAGCTCTGGGATTTGAAGCTGCATGGGTTCCTGATCATCTAATTATGGGAAGAAATGATCAAATCCTCGATCCCTTTACGGCCTTGGCGTCTTTTGCGACAATTACCAAAACCATTGGACTTGGCACTGTGGTTATTTGCAGTGCTTTTCGTCATCCTGCAGTTTTGGCAAAAATGCTTGCCTCTATCGACTTCGTTTCAAACGGACGAATGATTGCGGGCTTAGGAAGTGGATTTCACGCGAGGGAGTTCAATGCATTTGGTTTTCCACCAGTAGACCGTGAACGTACTCAAGAAGTGGCAAAAATATTACGATTACTGTTTGATAGGTCAACAGGTCCAGTAGATTTTTTTGGTGACTTCTACACCTTAACTAGGGCAGTTTCTCGCCCTCGGCCTCTTGGCAGGATGCCGATTTATATTGCGGGAAACAGCCCTAAATCACTGCAAATCGCGGCAAAGAGCGGCCAAGGGTGGATAACAGGGGGAACTTTAAGAGAAAGCAGGGATCGTCTCCGTTTCCTCAGAAGTTTACTGGATACCCAGGAAAATCAAAATCGGCTAGCCGATATCGTCTGGTTTGGCCCGGTTTCGATTCAGCCAGATGGTCACTCCTCTATGACAAAAACGAGAAGAGGTATTCAAGGAAATTCATCGCAAGTTATACAACAAATCGAAGCATATCGGGAGCTGGGTTTTACGCACATTATTGCTGCATTTACAGACTTTCCAGAGACAAAGATGGCAAAACTCTTTATGGAAGAAGTATCCCCGTCAATTTAATCAGCCGATCTTTAGCTCTTGTATTTTAAGATAGGACTCCTATATTTCAAGTTTAATGCCTTTTTTGTTTAATATCTCATCAATGGGTGGTTCAAAAGTCTTCTCTTTAATGAGAATACTGCCAAATTTTAAACCGGACAGATTAAGCCATTTCAGAGATATCTTTAACCAGAAAACCAATCAGTTCCGAATACAAAATAGCGCCAACATACCTCCCAAAAGTTTGTAAAACAATATTGTATTTTTGTTTCTCGCCAGATTGGTAATCTTCTTCTTTCTTACAGTATAATTACACATAAGGAATGTCGTGATACCATGACAAATGTTTTTGATAACTCGATAATAGAGGATACAGCTGTTAAACTGCTCCGATTTGCGGCTACACAACTTCCCACGGATGTAGCTGAAACATTAAAGCGGATGCACGATCAAGAACCAAAAGCTGCTAGTAAGGCGGCTTTAAAGACGATTGTGGATAATTTTACGATTGCCAATGAAACTTCGACCCCCATGTGCCAAGACACGGGAATTCATATCTACTATGTGAATATTGGAGAAAACTTCCCAAAAATAATGGGCCTTGGCGAGACTCTACGTCAAGCCTCACGACGAGCGACCAAGGAGGTTCCGCTTCGTCCAAATGCGGTCAATCCAATTGTAGGTGGCAATTCAGGTGATAATACGGGACAACATGTTCCATTTATCAACTATGACTTTGTGCCTGGAGCTGATTACCTTGAGATCACCGCTTTTCCAAAAGGCGGAGGATCTGAGAACATGTGTGCCTTGGGAATGTTAAAACCCGGCCAAGGGATCGCGGGGGTTAAGAAATTCGTTGTTGAAACCGTGGTAAAGGCGGGGGGACAACCTTGTCCTCCGACAATGGTAGGGGTTGGAATAGGCGGTGGCGCGGATATCGCCCTGAAAATAGCGAAAAAACAACTTCTCCGTTCGATAGGCCAAAGACACCAGAACCCCGAAATCGCTAAACTTGAAGAAGATCTCTGTACTGCGCTTAACATGACTGGCATTGGTGCAATGGGTTTAGGTGGTGACACATCAACCGCTTTTGAAGTTTTTATTGATTTTGCACACAGGCATCCCGCCTCATTACCTGTCGGTGTAGCTATCCAATGCTGGGCGGCACGAAAGGCCACGGCACGTATTTACGCCGATGGGCATGTAGAATACTTGTCTCATAAGGAGGTTGCATAGATATGGCTGAATTTCACTTCACTACACCGATAACAAAAGAAGATGTTCAGAAGGTTAAAATTGGCGATATTATATACATTTCGGGGACAGTATTCACTGCGCGAGATGAAGCGCATGAACGCGCTCTGCATATGGCGAAAAAAGGTGAACAAATGCCATTTGATTTTCAAAACTTGGCCGTTTATCATTGTGGGCCCGTAGTTCGTAAAAATGCTAACAACGAATGGGAAATAGTAGCTGCAGGTCCCACAACATCGACACGAATGGATATCTTTGAGGATGAATTCATTGAAACATTTAATGTAAACGTTATCATAGGGAAAGGCGGAATGGGGGACCGAACTGCTAAGGCCATGAAAGAACTCAAGGCAATTTATACCGCGTTTGTTGGAGGAGCGGCCGTTGTTGCAGCTAAGGGAATAAAACGGGTTAAAGATGTTCACTGGCTCGATCTTGGTACTCCAGAGTGTCTTTGGGTTCTTGATGTGGAGAAATTCGGACCTTTGATAGTAGGAATTGATACCAATGGAGATAGCCTTTTCCGAAACGTGGCAGATCAAGCACAAGCCAACCTTCCCAAAATTGGTGAATTTTTAGGGGTAACGTTCTAAGCATAACCCATTTTAAATCCAAAAGGACGATAGGAGATACCTGCCTCTTATCGGCGGAGTGTATCCTTTCAATCCTTTTTCTGTAAGCATGTTTTTCTGCCGTTTATTATATAGACAGATTTTCATGTCTGATATGAGAGATATTATCAGGCAGAGTCCCTAATAACTTCTCTCTTGAGTTTATGGATCAAACCTGGGATATCAATGTCAACGGGGCATGCAATGCGACAGGAACCGTCATCCATACAACTGAATAGGGGAGGAATTGCTGGCTCCTTACCATCGATAAACCAAGTCCAGATAGCGCCAATACCCCCCACGTAAGTCGGCCCTCCAAATTTTCCCGCAACAACTTTGAAAACTGGGCAAGGATACATGCAAGCGCCACATCGAACACAATACGCCGCTTCACGGAAGACAGGATTAGAAATGATGTCCGATCGCCCGTTATCGATCAAAATAAGATATACGTTGCGAGAACGGAAGTCAGAGGAAGAACCGAAAACATTATAGTAGCCTGCGATCTTATATTTTACATATCGGGAAGTAACGAAAGCTGTTTTCAGGGCGTCCTCTAGAGTGGGAACGATTTTCTCAATACCAGTAAAAATAATGAGATTTTCTGGTAATACAGATGACAGGGTAATGTTTCCCTCATTATGTATCGTAACAACTTTGGCATCTTGCGCGCTCACTACATTCGCCCCTATTATTCCGAAATCGGCAGAATAATACTTTTCCCTCAAGAACTTCCTTGCGGCGAGAACCATCCCATTTACGTCATTTGGATCCAGCTTACTGCCGAGGTGCTTGGAAAACAACTTCGCAATTTCTTCTCTCGGGACATGCAAGGAGGGATTCACAATGTGCATTGGTCTCTCTTTATTGAGCTGGATGATGAATTCACCCAAATCAGTCTCCCACACTTCATTATTTTGATCAATAAGGAATTCACGTAGTCTAATTTCTTCTGTGGTCATACTTTTCCCTTTTACAATAACCTTACCGGACCCTATTATCTCTTTAAACGTATCTAAAGCCTCTTGGCGATTTTTCACGATTAAGACTTTGGCACCAATGTCTTCAAACTTCTGTTTGGCGACGTCCAAAAGCTCCCTGTGATGACTAATAGAGTATTCTTTGATTGCTCTTACTTCCTTGGCCAGTTCGGGAGATTCGGGAAATTTATCAAACGTTTCTTTGATACCCTTTTCATAATTGCTTGTAGCGCGTGCCGTTCCCCTCCTAAACGGCTCCGATTTTAAAGAAGAAGTGAAATCTTTATAGTAGTGTTTCCAGACTTTTTTACTCGCTTTTTCCATCTTCAAAACCTCAGGTTAGCCCCATATTATCATATAAGAAGTCTATCAAATCAGTTACTTTCGTGTTCTTATTACGTACCTTCTTGAAGTTTATGTAACAGATCGGGCAAGAAACAATCAATTCACTTGCTCCTGTTTCCGCGAGCTCAGAATAACGCATTTTTGAGATTTCCTTGGACAGATCGGCAAACAGAAATTCTAAAGGCCCTCCGCAACACTTTGCAGTTCTGCCATGATTAAAGGCCTCCTTGATTTCAACTCCGTCAACAGATTCTAGGATTCTTCTAGGGGGAATGATTATCTCTTCAGGAAGACGCTTGGCATAGATACACGGATCATGATAGGTCAGATTTCCACCATTTCCCGATTGTCTGCGACCAGAACACGCGGATCCAATCGTATCCAAATTATCTGTTAACAGGTCAAGGATCAAATGAAGTTTGAAACTAAAATCTGGAATGGTTTTTGCATAAACAGTAGTGAAGAGTTCATAGGTGTGAGGATCAAGTAATATTATCTCTTCAACGTTACGAGAATGAAAAAAATCGCGAAGATAACGCCCGTATTCAAGTAATTCCTCTTCGAAACCTAGATCGTATAAAAGAACTCCAGAATATGGTTCAACATCCAGACATCGAATATCATCATATCCTAATGAGTGGAGGATTTTCAGGCCTCTCTTGGGCACATTTGCCAATTTTCTATCCCGTAAAAATGGCATCCATAAAAACAACCGAGAGAAAAATGCAAACCTTCCGATAAATTTAATTCGGGCCTCTTTCGTCGGATTTCGAAGTATTAGAGGTAAAATCCTTGACATTTTCGATACAACACTCATTGTGACATACAGTGCACCCGAATACACCACCTTAGGGTGAGTTTCGTGACCGTCGTTACACCAACTGGCGTTTGTAGTCAAGGGGATCCCTAGAGGGGATCGGTACTTCTGGATCATGTCTTTCATAAGTGCCAAGATTGCAGGATACTTAACTATGATTAGTCCTTCCTTGTAACTTCTAAATTTGTTAAAAGAGTATACAATTCCTTTTCTAAATGATCTGTTTCTTCTGCACCAAGATTACCGATATTTGCCGCTTTAGATTTGATCACAGTGTAAGCATTAATGATCTGCTTAGGTAAGGCTAAATCCGAGTTTTCAATCCGCTTTAAAACTGTGTGTGCAAGCGCCCAGTGACTTTGAGCGTTTGAATTGGTTATAAATCTCCACATAGAAATGGGATTAATTGCAGGGACGTCGAGAAAATTCGCGATGTGTTTGAGCTCTGGAAATAACGCTTCTAAAACTAGGCTTAAAGGATATAAATCGCATCTATTCCCAGGAATGTCAGGAAATTCACTATCGACCGCAATTACTCCAACTGAAAGAGGCCCGTGAGCACCATACACAAGTATTCGTTCAATATCGCCGGTCCTCGAAGGGCTGCTAGAAATTAGGAAATTGGTATCCAGGTACTGGGGATTGATGACTTTCATCGCATTCAAAAAACCTAAGATAGAATAATACTTCATTGCTTTGTCTATATTTGCAACAGCAAGATGTTTTACTGGTGCTGTTGTTAAGATTCCTCGCCATCGTTGCATGTCTCTTATAATAATAGTGCCCGTATCGAATGCCAAAAAATCAGCCGATGATACACCTGTCGATGAGTAAAGTGACCTTTCTTTGATCTTCCTATAGAAGTGTCGTAGCTTGCCATATTCCAGTGGAAAATAATTTAGTTTTTTGATGCCCGTTTTCACATTGAAGGGTTCTGTATCTAAAATTGAAGGATGGCAAACCACGGGAGTGATATTTTGGGAGGAAAGCATACTGTAGACATCATCAACCAAGAGATCCTCCGCTAGTTCTATGAGAACATTGCGCTCATTTGTTAAATCTAAAAATTCTATTATGGCATTCTTAATGTCCCGTTCTGATTGGGCACGAAAAAAGCTGATCTTGTTTTCCACAAGATTTGATTCCAGATCTTGTATCCGTACAGCCCTATTATAGTCTGCATCCCTCTCAAGAATTTCTTTAATGTCCTCTATGCTTTGTTGAATCTTAGATAAGGTTTGACTTCGTCTCTGTGTACTTTCCAAGACAGTTAGTTTCAGAAACTCCAGATCCGTTTTGGGGAAATCTAGTGAGAGTTGCATTATTCCTTCCAAAAATTCCTATAAGATTGACAACAGGTTTTTTGGTATAAGCCTGTCATTTGACTTTTAATATGGAAGGTTAAATAAGAAATCCCATCACAATCTCGAAAATTTCAAGTAATTAAAGGAATTCTAAGATCGTAGTCAAAACGAGAAAACCGCCTATTTTTATATCCTTGTTACCTTAATTTAATGTCCCAAAACTCAAGATTAAGTTCTTTGAAATAGTGATTTCCGGCCAATTTTCATCCGAAGACAAAATTGGTATTTTCAAGGTAATTGATTGCTGAGATTTTCCCGACCTAATTAAAAAAGGGGGAAAAAGGGAAAATAACTAGCTAAACGGCCTATGAGATGATTTTGGAGATTTCTTTGACCTCTATTATGGGTTTAAATTTGAATTTTACCTCTGGTAGATAATAAAAGGCAAATTTCTCAAGAGCTTTCTCATCCTCGGCTTCGATAATCTGAAATCCTTTCAGTTGACCGACGATTCCATAAGATTCGGAAATAGGCGTTATCCCGAAATCCGGAAGCTCGTTACGTTTTTTCTCTGCGGCTTTAATGTATTCTGGATTAGTTATTTTGAATACAGATAGATATTTCAACAATTACACCTCATTTATGTTTTTATCTTGTCTTCTAAATCAAATTTGGATCGTATTATATCGGGAAATTCCAACCCATAAATCGTTTCAGCAAACGAAAAAAGAAAGGTGCTTTTTATCAGCGTTGTCAGAGACTCTTGGTTTTCATACCAGAGCAAAAACCAGGTTATCAGATTATTCACCCTTGACCCCACCTAAAAACCTATTTGTGGACGTAAGTTTTAATCGAAACTGTTTAACCAGATTGGCCAAATTTTGAGTTCCAGGTATATCGGGGACCTATGCAATTATAGTTTTGAATACCACTAGGATGGCTTTATACCGTAGGCATCCCGGAGAACTTGTGTGGGATGATAGATTTTTTTATCTACATTCAATAACTGCAATTTACAGGTGGGGCAATCGGTCACCAGTACGTCCACATCTTCCCGATTCGCTTCAGGATAGAGTGTTTTGTCGGCTAACTTCTGACTGTACTTGTAATTCTTTGCTTTAAAGCCCCACGACCCCAACATACCACAACACTCGGTTTTGAGCGGTATGAGCTCTACATTGGGCAGATCCTTTAACAATTTTACAGAGATCCCTTTTTTTCCTGAGCTAATCAGATGGCAGGGTTCATGATAGCCGTAGCGGAGTTTAGATTGACCATTGAACTCGGTGTCTAGTTTTCCTTCATCTTTCAGTTTCAGGATATAGTCCGAGAAGAAATATAGATTTTCTTTGACAAGCTTGGCGTCTTCTGTACCCACAAGGGTCTCATACAGCTCGTCTTCTAAAGTCGCATAGCATGAGGAACATTGTGTGACGACATCATATCCTTGTTTGACAAGAGCTGCAAACGTTTCGGTATTTTTCTTGCCCTTTTCTACTGCGATCGTTCCCAATCCATTGGCCAGAAGCGGGATCCCGCAGCAATACTGTTTTTCTGGAACCACGACTTCTATATTGTTTTTCTCAAGAACCTGTACATGAGCGGCGGCTATATCGGTGTTATCAGTATAATTGGCAAAACATCCATGAAAAATGGCCACTTTCTTGACCGGGGTAGCAGGAGCTGGATTAGCCTTTCGATAACTTTTGAACCACTTTCTGAATGTATTTCTGCGAAACTTCGGAAATTTTGCCTTGCGGTGAAGTCCAACCAAGTGCATGAGGTATCTGTTTGGACCCCAAAGACCTATGTTTGCAAGGGGTGCGAACGTGCTCCCCCGTCGGGCCAAAAACTCGAAATTTCCACTAAACCAATTCCCACTGGGGATTTTCCCAATGAAGGGCCAACGAGATTTCTTATAATGCATTACTTTTGCATCAAAGCTAAACTTAGGTACGTTAATGAAGGAGGGGCAGTCCACCAGGCACATCATGCATCCCGCACAATCCTCTAGGATTTGCCTGGCTTCCTTTGTATAAAGAAGTTTGTGATCTAATTGCCCACTAATGATTCCCCTCATTAAATTCGATCGCGCTCGGGGAGCCGATAGTTCTTCAGTCGTATCGATCTTGGCCCGATAAATTGGGCAATCACGCGC
>JBHLRO010000045.1:5260-9514 GCA_048882505.1 Candidatus Thorarchaeota archaeon | reverse complement strand
TCTTGGAAGTCGGTTCAAATGAGTACCACCATGTAGTTTTTTCACAACGTATTTAAAGCTTTGATTCTATGCCCATAGAAAGATAGGCAGCCATGTAGAGATGGAATGAGAAAGAAGGGGTTCTTCTGAGTGATATTGGAGACCAAACTGTTACTGAAAGTGCTCAAAGGCAATTTTCGGCTTTATTCTACTGTAATTTTTTCTTTAACGCTAATAGTTACCTCTATAGTTTCAATAAGTATCATCTTGGATTCAAATGACGAAGAATTGTTCAATGTGACGAAGAACGCACTCGATGAAAGCGAAGAATACCATCTTAGGCTCGATATTTTATATCAACAAGACTATCTTGCATTTGAAGTCTCAACATTAACACAAATTGTAAATGATGTTCAAAATCGTTTAACTGAGTTAGGTCTCGACAATTATTTGAGCGGCTTCTGGATTGAGCCAGGTATAGGTTTTTTTAATCAAAATGCATCTACCTCGGAAATTTATGGCAGGGCTTATTACTTTGAAGAAAGCAATGGTCTTAATATTGAAAGATTACTTCAACCTGGAAGCAGGCTGCCTCTAAATTCGAATGAGACAATTTTAATTGTTCCAGCCGACGTGGAGGATAATTTCATAACTAATACAACGTATTATTTCTCAGCTCTTAGCCCATATGACTCTCTCTTTTCCTTGAAAGTTGTGGGGATTCTTTCAGTTTTGAAAGAAACCCAATTTCCATCACGGAGTGCGTACATAGATTACATTGCGAATTTACGAATTGAAACAGGACTTAATATATCGCCTGAATTTTATGGGTTAATTTCGCAAAAGAGCGATTATGCTCATCTGCTTAAAGACATCGGCGAGTCTTCTCTCGAACACCCTTCAGAACTTCAAGGTAGAAAGCCGGTTGAATTCTATTTGCGTTTCTATGTCCATTTCCTTAAAATTGGTGACATTGAGAGTTACTTGGGTAGTTTGGAGTTACTAAAAGAGAGAATTAATTCCCTAAACCTTGTTAGGGATAATCTGGGAGAAAGTTTCACCAATTTTCAGCGAATTAAGGTTGTCCGCTTTCTCGAGTTTGTTGTAACTGCACTCCCTTTAATTCTGATCTCTTTATATTTTGCGACTTTTGCGGCAAATAATACCAACTACTCTCGATTAAAACAATATCGAACCTTGGCTATAAGAGGGATGTCTTTTAGACAAAACCTTGTACTATTATTCGTAGAAGCAGTCATCACCTTAATCTGCATATTACTCGTTGGACTGATATTTGGAATCTCTCTTAGTTATTTTTTGATCACGTTTTTTGGTGCGGCATCTAGTCTTGTTGTTCACATCGAGAATTGGTTTGGTTATTCAGCATTTACAGCGATAGCTTGTGTAACATTTGTTTATGGGAAGATAACGAGAAGAATCAGCACAGTTCGTCAAACAAGGGGGATGACGACTTCTCTTTTGGATGAGCCCATTCCAATTCGGTCATGGGCTTTGAAACTTCTTCTCATTGGCTTAGGAACTTTAGTCACGGCACTCTGGATAGGCAACTCGGACTTACCGCTTTGGACACTCGCACCAGAAGCCGCTATTTTCATTGAGATTCTTCTGTACGCATCTATAATAATACCACTTATTCTTTTTTCAATTGGCCTTATTTTCTCAATGAGAATGGGTTTTAGGTATATAGTCGAGCTATTATCTCAGAAACTTTGGAGAAAACATCACAATAACCTTAGTTTAGCGTTAAAAAATCTTTGGCGATACCAAAGAGCGGCTTCAGATATCTGGTTATTACTAACACTATTAATCACGTATTCGTTTATTCTTATGTCTTCAAGTGCATCAACGGAGCTTTACATGAAGGAAGAAGGCAAATTTCTTGCTGGTGCCGATTGGCGAATAGGTTATCCGCAGAATCGTGAAGCGGAATTAATCGATTTTTTATCTCGAAACCTTCCTCAGAATTCCCTTTACACGAAAATTACCGTTTCCCATATGTTTTACCGACAAGAAGTCGAGGAACATGGAATTATTCTACTCGATGTTAATCTGTTGGGAATTGATCCTGATACGTTCTTTGAGGTGGCCTACACGCATCCTCAAGTTAAATTCTCACCATCAATTGGAGACTTTAGAGAAAAACTCTTATCTCGAAATCTATCAGTGAGTGCTAGTAGGGGATTTCTTCAAAGGGAGAAGCTCGCTTTGAATGACAATTACTCTCTAGCGTTATTAGCAAGGAATTCGACGCTGTCTAATCCATTTTATTCCCATCATATTACGAACGTGACTATTACATCATCATTTGAGATCTATCCTCTGATAGCCAGTGAAAAGCGTGACCGAGCTTTGATTTTACATCAAGGATTTCTTCTTGGGTTAGATTCGATTTCCGATGACCCCTCCTCTATGACAACAAAGTATTTCCTCTTGATCAGAAGCAATGCAGAACTACCTGCGCAAACAATTCAAACGTTGGAAGAGAACTATTCTGCCGAGGTAACCAGTATCGAAGAGGAATTTAACCAACTAAAATTGGATGGATTATGGGATCTAACTCAAAGTTCACATCAAATGATTCATGGGATTTCACTAATACTCACCTTAGGAGGATTCATAATATTCGGAATCTTTCAACAAATCAGTAGAACCAAAGAACATGCCATAGAACGAGTGTTAGGGATGCTGAAACGTGAAATTTATTATGTTACTCTGATTGAGAGAGTTTTTATTGTTGCTTTGGCACTTATAAGCGGGGGAACCGTTGGAAGTTTATTTTTTGGCATCTCGACCCTCGCTTTCGCTTCAATTGGAACTTTTTCTGGCATTAGGCCGGGGATCATATTTCCTTTCGCAGATTATGTCATGTATCTATTATGGTTTATTCTATTTGTTATGATTTCATTACTGCCTTCCATAATCTTACAGCAAAAGTATGATGTGGGATTATTACTAAAACGACAAAATTAGGTGTTAAATTATTGCATACCTATCTAGCCTGCAGGGATATAATTTACATCTACCCCCAGCGGTCAAAAACTAAGAAGGCAACCTTAAGAGGAATAGATTTTTCCTTAGATAGAGGAGATTTCATTAGTATAGTTGGACCCAGCGGATCAGGAAAGACGACTTTTCTGATGATCGTCTCGGGATTATTAGAGCCATCTGCTGGATCGGTCAAAATTGGCGACTATATAGTTAATGAGCTATCTTCCAAAGAAAAGCAGATTCATTATCGAGAAAATATTGGGTTAATGCTTCAGGATCCCCGAGAAAATGTGATGTGGAGTTTAACAACATTTGAAAACATTCTACTGCCGTTATTTCTCAAACCGCAGCACTTGAAATCACGAGAGATAAAATCGCTGATAGATGACCTATTGAAAAATCTGTCGCTTGAAACAAAATTATTGAATAAACCAAGCCAGTTATCGGGAGGAGAACTTCAAAAATTAAGTTTGGCTATCGCACTTGCTAACAATCCCGACCTATTAATTCTTGATGAACCCACTAGCCAGCTAGACACATCTTCAGCACTTAGTCTCATAAAATATCTCCAATCGCTATGTGAAAACGAAAATAAGACCATCATTATGGTTACTCATGATATTAGGATGATTAGACGTACAGATAAATCTTATGTCTTGAAACATGGAAAATTAAGAGAATTTAAGTTAGAGGGTAAAATTGAAAATGCGTGAAAGGTTTTTACATGTTCAAGGGTTAAACAAAAATTATATAATCAATCATGACGAGACATGCAAAGTTCTCAAAGATATCACCTTTGCTGCAAAGCAAGGGGAAATTCTAATTTTGATGGGACCTAGTGGGGCCGGAAAATCGACCCTATTCAACCTATTACTAGGAATCGAGGAACCAACGGGAGGCTTAGTTTGGATAAATAACCAAAATATCAACGAACTAAACGACAATGAAAGGACGAGATTTCGAAAACACAATATAGGAATTGTCTTTCAGTTTTTTGAATTGCATCAGGGACTAACGTGTCAAGAGACACTAGAACTTAAATTATTGATAGCTAATCCTGAACTAATCCAAAGAGAGATACATAAAAAGACGATTTCGTTATTAGAGGAGGTTGGTCTGAAAGAAAAAGCAGATGTTTTAATTGATGAACTATCTAGAGGAGAGAAACAGCGGATCGCTATTGCAAGAGCACTTGTAAATGATCCCAAACTTATTTTGGCAGATGAACCAACTGGAGCCTTAGATATGGAAACAGCAACTGAAATC
>JBHLRO010000045.1:0-5160 GCA_048882505.1 Candidatus Thorarchaeota archaeon | reverse complement strand
CACTTGTAAATGATCCCAAACTTATTTTGGCAGATGAACCAACTGGAGCCTTAGATATGGAAACAGCAACTGAAATCATTAATTTATTACGTGGAGCCACTCAACAAAGAAATTGCTTATTGATTATTTCGACGCATGACTTTAACATCCCTCAAAATGGTGACAGAGTCATCCTCCTCGAAGATGGAAGAATTAAAAAGGATCTTCTCGATATTTCAAAAAATTCCTTTCTCCAATTGATAGAAACATGGAATAGGTAAAAAAAATAGTTACGAGTGAATTAAGCGATTAGCGTCGGCCCAACCGAACATTGGATTGACATCCGACATCATGAAAAGATTGGCAAACCTAAACTCCCATCAGTAAACTTAACAACCTATTCTAAAGGGGAATATCCATTTATCATACGAGCGTTCAAAAAACCAGAAACCAAGCTGATAGAGACCTGTATTTGTTAATAGGAGCAATCATGAACTCTAGTAATGTACCAGCCTAGATATCTTAGCAGCCTATTATACTACAGAAACCCACATTGTCCGAACATTAGCCCCCCCTTGTCCCAAACCTGCCAGCAGTTTGATAATAGTCTGAAAGACACCGCCAAAAATATCTTAGCCCACCATCCCATAAAACTAGCCCAAAGCCCTGTCGAGGTTTATTAATCAATATTTTTTCATTAGTGGATTTTAGGTCAAGTTCTATAAAATCGAGAGGCATTCAGTTAATAATAAGAAACCACTAGTTAAGCATCTTATTTTCGATGGTCGTTTAAATCAATATTATATAGTTGTGCGTATTTTCAAATTGAAATGCCAGCCTGCGGGAATACTGTTGGAATCTGACGAGGCTTATCTACGATAGAGGAGTTTAGAGGAAAAACGTTTGTTACATCCTGGTACCTAGATAACCCTTGCTCATTGGAAGAGGCATTTTCAAGTTAGGTTGATAACCATCTATTAACAAAGCTGGAGAAATTGAAAACAATGTAAACACTCTATTGCTTTTCATGAGGATGAATAATGTGTCAAGTATTGAGTAATAATCTCTCAAGAATTCATTAATAACCCTAATAAAGCATCCTCTATCACCAATTCTATCACAAATGTCTCAAAAGAGGTGTGAACGTTTGAGCAAACCGAAGTTTAAGAAAAAGATTCTATCTAGCTTTTTGATAGTCCTTGCGCTCAGTACGACATCTGCAATCCTAGCTGTTTGGACAAATTATAAAAATTCATCTTTTGCTTATGATGCAGGCAACGTATGGTATCCAGGGAATATCGTAGATGTTGGCGGGGACGCTGCCCTAATTTCTTGGTATTCTAGTTGGGGAAAAGTCAAGACTGATGGTTATTCCTTTGATATAGGAACAAAAACTATAAAACAAGTGGATGTTTCGCTCAGGGCATTAGCAAGCTGGAGTTGGGCTGAGTTTTATGCACAGGTATATTATAATGGGAGACTGAAAGGTACATCAGGGTGGATGATGATCAATGTTGGAGATTTCGAATACCGTTCTGTTGTTGTAGATATCACGGATACGTATGCCAATCCCGATAATTTCGTCATTTATGTATACGTTGCCAAAACGATTAATGATGTTTGGATGGATCACATACGGGTATCGGTTGAGTACTAAGGAGATATTTTGAGAGGTTCGTAAAGGCCCCTAAGGCTTTAATCGCCTGGATCTTGTTTCGATTCTGTTCTTTCAAACATTTCCAGCCTGTACCAAGTTCCTAGAAAACTGGGTCTTGGGAATACAAAGTATTCAGATCTAGAATAGTTAAAACATCAGTTTCTCGTCGATGACACCCGTTGTGCACGATGAAAACGAATCGTTTGCAATTTATGTTTACAATGCATTAATTGCTGCCTCAAACACCCCGATATGAAGGATAACCGTAGTTAAACAATAAAAAAAAGTGAACTAGAGCTATTAATGATCCTTTCAGTCTGTCTGAAGGTATAGCTAAGGTCACAACCTCGTTGTGGAGGTATGTGACAGCAACCCAATCTGGATTTATCACTCCAGGATCCGACCGATGGGCTGGGTATCTGAGAGAAACTGACCAGAAAATCTGGCGTGCCAAGGAGAGGGTACCCGCGGGCCCATAGGGCCGCCCATTGGGATATATTCACGGTCATGAATCCATTTATAAAAACTAAATGAAGTTCTTCAGCAGGCCCTCTGTGGCATCAAGGGCAACGGAAGTTATTAACAGTCTTTAACACAAAAAGGTTCCCCAAGGAAAGGATCAACCTGATTTGAGAAAAATACACCGTTAGCTGACGAATGTGTCACTTACCAGTACAATGTTGATAGGTGACGGGCTCCTGTTTGAATCGAAGAGAGGGTGGACCTCCTGGAGATAGGAGGGTGTTGGATCCACGAGTTTATGATTGTATCCAGCTGGCCTGCGGAAATTCTGAGCAACTAGCAGGAGAAAGGTCAGAAAGCTTTGCAGGGCAGGTGTCCCCTAAAATTTTTTATAGCGGAAGAGAAGGAAATGCTCCTGCCCACCGAGTACAGTCGCAATAGTTCATGAAAGGATTTATAAAGGCAGATTGACTCAAAAATATGTCAAGAAGATTCTTTACTTAAGGGTGGCGAAGCTCAACAGACTTGAGTGTGGAGGTTCAACAACGTTGTGTAACGAGGATGAATTATGGGAACTGGCCTCTTACGGGAGAATTAGTAGAAATCGTTACAGAATTATCACACAATTGGGAAAAAGGCCATATTTTCCGTCTGAATTGGCTAAGGAACTTAAGATTAACTTCTCAACGGTAAGCGAATGCCTTGCAAAACTTAAGGAAAGGAGAATTGTCTTATGTCTTTCACCTTCATCTACAAAAGGAAGACTATATGGACTTACAGAAACAGGGAAAAAGATCAATTCTATGCTTACTGAAATTGACCACAATACGGATTCTTAGGAGATCAGCAGATAATAAAACTAATCTGTAAATGAATTGGTATCCAAATCCAATAAGAAGGCCTATTTCAATAAAATATCCTTATCTATAAGCGTGTTGGATCTTTGAAAGGAAGGTGCCCTCAGTACGAGAGGAACGGGGTGTCGGCGCCTCTACTCTACCGGTTGTCCGGGTGGGCATTGCCGGGCAGGCACGCGCCACGGGATAAGCGCTGAAAGCATCTAAGCACGAACCCCACCTTGAAAAGAAAGATCCACTCTGCTTGTATCTGGAAAGACACAGGGGCTGGCGACGGCAACTGTGGGCAAGTAGACGAGCGCTGGGGTAGAAGACCCCGTTGATAGAATGGCAGCGTACGCGTGGAGGCTTCGGCCGACATGTTTAACTGGCCATCCCTAATCGCGCAAGGGCTGACCGCGTTGAAACGAGTAGTCCAATCGTCAAATAGGATTAGGAGAAAAAAGGAGCGCAATGGAAGAGGTAAAGGGGAATTGGATTGATCTGATATCTAGACACGTTTATTAACAGTTGCGGTAGAATAAAACCAAAGGTGGGATTCGAGCTGGAACAACAGGAAGTCAATTGGAGCGGGGCAGGGATGAAGGTGCTTTTTGACCTGGTGCTATTCTTAATCGGATGGTTGTTTTTTACGTATATTCCGGAGGAGCAGGCAAAAACCTGGGCGCTGGCCTTGGTTCTAATGATTGTCGGGGGATACCTCCTCGTAATACATGTACCTCTGCTACTTTCTGGACTCATGGTGGAGGAATCGATAACGACCCCGCGCATCTGTCCAGCCTGCCATTTCGCCAATCCAACCATAAGTGAAGGGTGTGGCCATTGTGGAACGGTGTTTACGAAGAGCGATTAGGAAAAAAACAGGCGATCGTCAGATAGTACTAGGAGTAAGAAGAAGGACAATCAAAGGAATGTGGGTGAAAAGGGTCGATCTGATGTCTGGAACCGCTGATAGGATTGAGGGTAAGAGTGAAGTAAGGTGGGATTAAATTGGATGTTCAAGAAGGAAATTTGAGGAGGTGGGATCTCAAGGCCCTATTAGGGGTAGTCCTGATTATGGGAGCATTGGTGATAATTCTAGTCCTAAGGCATGAAGTGGGCAAGTTATATCCACTAGGATTTCTCATATGTGCTATGTTGGGCTTTATTTCAATGATGGCAGGGAGTTATTTACTCATCACACATGCGTCAATACTGCGGTTGGAGCTCAGGATCCAGATAATGGAGGGGCCGCAAATCTGCCTTAAATGTGGGTTTGGAAATTAGTAGGCTAATATACGACGTAGCAACTATGGAAAGGTTTTGCAAACATAGGTATTTGCCCACTGGAGAGGATATCATTTCGAATTAGAGTCGTTCTCCCCTTGGCAATCACGCTCTGTGTTTTACTCGGGGGGTACATACTTCTATATAATGAGTTGGTTCGGGATAGACCATTCACCTTGACACCGTTCTCGTATATGGAACTCCGTGTAGACAACGAGAGGGTTTATAGCAATGGCACCATTCGATTTACCACAGGTTGTTATTACAAGGGTGATTCAAGACCAGAAGGAGACCAATATCACATCAAATATGTATATCTCTGGAAGGAACCGATTAATTTCTGGAAACCAGTGATGGAATTCAATTCCACTCCCGATGGGGGGTTAGAATTTAACAAAAGCCTTGGGGATATCCAGGATGCGACTAAAGTTACAATTATTAAAGGAAATCTTAGCTTGGCAGTGGATGAGGAAGCACGCTTTGAATTTCATACCCTCTTCTCTCTCCCACCCACTTCCGTTTGTTATGTTGGGGTTATTGCAATAGGTCCCAGTGGCTTCCATCGATGGGAAACGAATACTACGGTTCTTGTGCCGTAACTAAGAAGATGAAAAGCTAATGAATAGGTAAAGAAAGAGTCAACAGTCGTTTTCGAACTCCTCGTTTCGGAACCAAATAAAACTGAAGGAACGGGAATGAAACATTCGGGGAAGTGAATCAGGTGTAGAGGTTTTATAGGAGGGCAAAATCCTCAGCTATGACTTTCACAATAGATGTTACTAATCGCGCAAGAGCTTACCGCGTTAAAATGAGCAGTCTAATCGTCAGATAGGATTAGGATGGATCAGAACGATAGGAAGGGAAGTGTGGGAAAAAGGAACGGTCTGATGTCTGTGCACCTAGATTTAGTTTCCATACCTGAATAGCCAAGGCCTTTGT
>JBHLRO010000044.1:0-9543 GCA_048882505.1 Candidatus Thorarchaeota archaeon | reverse complement strand
AGGTTATCAAACACCTGGGGATGAAGGCGTTGGAGGCGGTTTAGCAACATGGCCCCTTGCGTAACCTGAATCAAACTGGTGGTTTGAGCCATTTTTGGTACCCCAAAGATATTCACCCTGCAAGGGGAGCGGCGCTTAAATACTCGTAAAAGGGGAAGACGGCTTTTTTCTGGTATTTAAGGCCTTACTAGCATCACAAGAGGGAGGCTATCTTGGATGGCAGATCTGCTCCTCTGTGCCCACGAACCCGATGTTCTCGCCATGTACCTGGAACAAGAGGGCCACACGATTACCCGAAAGGCCCTGACAGGACGGGATTTTGAGGGCCACACCATTATCGGCGAGATTAAGCGGGGAGGTGATTTGTTTCAGTCTATCCGCGATCGAAGGTTCATCAATCAGATGAAACGGATGCAAGAGTCTGGGAAGCGGCCTTTCGTGGTTCTTGCCGATGTGATTCGGGATGCCCGGTACCGCTTGGAACCTGTTTTGGGTGCCCTCTTAACGGCGGCCTTCCATTATGGGTTTACGCTCATCCCCGTCCCTAATAATGAGCAAATCATTGCCTGGGTGATTCATAAACTCCTTACGGACATTGAGGGGAAAATTCCGAGTCCCAATCATTTCCAGAGCTTCGATTTCAATCCCGATCTCCAGCAAAACATCACGGTTAACATGCTTCGTATTATCCCAGGGGTCGGATTACGACGGGCTATCACTGTTGGTACCAAATATGCCAGTATCCTAGCGGTAGGCAATGGCCCCCTCACTGACCTCCAAGCGCTCGAAGGCATTGGCCCCAAATTGGCCAACAAAATCTTGTGTGCTATCACGCAGGGGAGTCTTCCTGATTAAATCACTCCAGAATCCGAAAGATTACGTTAACGACCGTCTCAAGGTTTTGATATGTTTGTGTACTGAAATTCCACGATTTTTCCCGATTTGATCCGAGAGGTAAGGTAGGTTCCCAATGGAAGATGGATCGAGAGGCCCTTGAAGCTTTTTGAAGCAGTACAAAGAGGTTTTTTGCAGTAAAAGATTTTCACCTAATGATTCTGTGCCCCAGGATCTGACGTATTTGACACGGGAAATTGATGGTGAAGAAGTAATTATAGCTTCAGTATCTCCAAATATGTCCCGTGTAGTGGCAGAAAAGCATTACAAAAAGTATGGAACCGATAGACAATTAGCAATAATAGACGCAATCGCTAAGGAGCATTTGGAAAACGGATTATATCTAGAGTATAAAGTGAATTTAGGGAATGAAGAGCCTCGTGAACTTAAAATGACGATGGTTCATTGGGATGAGCTGCTTTCTAGATTATGAAAGCCTAGATTGGCCTCCTCGGTATTTTGCGTAGCTAACTTTAAGCATTTTACACTTCGTGACGGATTTCATGATCCATCTTGAGATATTCTAAGTAGAATCCCCTTTTGGATGAAAAAATCTCTTGAGATGTTTGTCACAAAAGGGTTGGATCCATTGGGGCAGGGGTAACTCGGAATTCGTGAGTTTTCGATATGTTTCTGCAATTAGGACGAGAGAAACCACAAAGCATTCTACTTTTTTTCCAGGGGACAGTAAAGGGGCCTGCTCCTTGGCCTGCTTAATCACTTGTGAGATATGAAGTTTTTCTAATTTGGGATCTAACGCGGCGATCCGATTCCTGCTGAACAGAACATAGATCAGGTAAAAATGAAAGACCCCTTTAATAAACCCACAAAACTGGATCTCGTCCATTACCTGAGGGAGGAGCCGTTTCAGATCCATCTTGATATTGTCAGACCTTTCCTTGATACCCAGTTTTCTTGGGAGCTGTCGTTCCTGGGCCGATTTTAATAATGTGAACAACGTCTCCGTGAGGCGGATCACGGTTTGTTGGGCGAATTTCCTATCAAATTTCTTCTTGGTAAAATACGTGTCTATCCAGCTGGGGAGTGCAATAAAACCATGGGCTTCCGGACATTCCAACCCAAGCGCTTCGAGCGCAAAGGAATTGATGATGGGCACGAACTCGGGGTGGTGAGAGGCAATGACATACCGACTACGATCACACGGGGCACAGTGGCCATTCAACAAGAAATGATAGCCTTTCTGGATAGCCAAAATACGCCCTGTGGCAGGAATGGTGGCTACATGTCCGCCTTCCGTAAAATAAGTTGCCCCGTTCTTCGAGAAGACGGCCCCCTCAAAGATCACGGGAATGCTGTTACATCCATCACAACGAAAAGTAAACAAACAATCCAGAAGGGCAAACCAAGACGTTTTCTCTTGCTTCAACCCATCAACCTGGAACAGCTTATCGACAATGTTGGATTCCATCAACTTCGGCAGTAATTCTCTGATTTTCGCTGGTAATTGGTCTGGCGCTACTCCAGGAACGACCACCATTTCCCCCGTATGTGTTTGAAAAAAAGAACGAATTGAATCCTCGCGATCAGGGTCTTTCATCGTGATTTCTCCCTTAACTAGTCACGCGTCAGGATTTACGCACGCTTCAGGGGGGAGCATGACACTCATGTTATGTCAATAACCTATGAGGTGATGACCTTATATACACGAAAGAAAAAAAGACTCCCCGATTTTTCATATTCATATCTGCGAGCACGAGAGGCAGGTCAAACCTCCCTCTATTTACGAATTTGACTCCAATTGAAGGTATGATCATCCCTCCTAATTTTTTTTCAGCTTTGTATAACCTTCCCCTGAATGACCCCTCATTCTTGATTTTGTCGGGTTTCCTTGCTTTGGAAGTGGTTAAGTTACGAAAATTTGACAGATTCTTCCCTCGGTGAGAGTAGCAATAGTTTTTTTGTCACGAATGATTGACACTAATTGTCACGAGAGCTTGGAAAAGCTACGAATTTGTAAGGATTTACGAAATGTCTTGAGTTTAGAGAAAACTTACTGTAGGTGGCACCCGATCCGGTTTTTCTCAAGTAATTCGATCGCCTCGTTTATTGATAACTTTTTCAATTCACTTAGTCGTTACACTGTCGTTATTAAAAGTAACGGCCACCCTTCTTGTCTGAGAGTTACCTTCCACCATGGCTATTCCTGAAATATGATTCATCAGTTGCAGGATACACAGATACTAAAGGATCGAATTTTTTACTAAGAGACAGAATTATCTTCGGAATTAGGAATATCAAAATGAGAAGGTCTCAACCATTAATCATCGTAATTGTTCTGACTGTTATCCTTTTGCTTCTCAGTTCTCCTTTACCAAATATCGATGTAACGGAGCTCCCATGGCATCTCAAACAAATTGACGTTGTTGGCGCCTGGAACATAGCCGACGGAGGTAATCCAAACCTTACTATTGCAGTAATTGATAGTGGAATTGATTTTTATCATCCAAAGCTTGTCCATAGTCAGTGGATTAACTTGGATGAAATCGTTGACAACGGGTTAGATGATGATAGAAATGGCTATGTAGATGATGGATATGGATGGGATTTCGTCTCTGATGATAATACACCAGGATGGGACTATGAGGACCCAATTAACTCTCATGGAACATTTATTGCAGGGATCATCGCAGCGAGAAACACAACTAATCGGAGAATGATCATTGGAATTTCCAACAACGTCAAGATAATGGATATTCGCATTCTTAATCAAACAGGTCACACAGCAGGTCTGAACTGGACCCAGACTATGGCTAGGGCATTACGTTATGCTATTACCAATGGTGCTGATGTTATAAGCCTCAGTATACAGTTTCCTATCTTTTCGGAGGTTATCAAGGAGGCCATGGATGAAGCCATTAACATCAATATCCCCGTAGTCTCGATCACAGGAAATTCGTTCGTTAATGACACTGGCAAGGGCCTCCAATACTCATCCTTTCCAGGTGCATATGACAATGTCATAGCAGTGGGTGCTACAAATTTCTATTATGGAAAAGCAGATTATGCCAATTATGGTTCATCCGTAGAACTGGTCGCCCCCGTAGGGGACCACAATGCCTTTGATAATCAGAAAATACGAAGCACTTCCCTCTATGACGATTATGCGTATGGCATAGGCACCTCATTCGCAGCTCCTCAAGTCGCTGCAACCATTGCTTTAATGAAATCGGTTAATGATGAACTGAGTGTTGAGGGAATTCGTGAAATTCTCCATACAACTGCCATCGATTTAGGGGAGGTTGGTTGGGCCTCCCTTCAAAGTATTCCCTTTCTGCGTTATTTCAGGCAAAAGATCCCTGATTGATGAGCTTAATAATGGAAGGTTCTTTTCATTGATGTCATCAATGAGCTTTCCCAAATCATTCAGAAGATATTTAATGAATGCGTCGCGCGTCCCCATCCCCATTTCTCTTAACTCCGCAATAGCATTTATCAAATAATCAACAAACACTTGAGGTCTTTTACTTATTTCAGATCGCCAATCTCCTCTTTTGTTCCTGGCTTTAATGCTCTTTTTGGTTTCCTTAACTTGATTTGAATCAGGATCAAAAGAAGATTCAGAAAATAAGTCATTTACATTCATATCAGTCCATAGCAGAGGATCGTACTCATTTACGGCATCGACTAGGATGTCCCCTAGGAATAGAAAACCATTTGATTCTCCTACGCCATCTGGTAATTCTCTCCTTCTAGTCGCTTCATCTGAATATTTATCTGAGGAATCAGACATGTATTTCAGAATACGAACGATATAACCAGCTTTTTGATCAAAATCATCATCCAAACCATTATTGGCTAAACCCCAAGGTCTAAACTTGTCTCCATCACGGGAAGGCATACCTGTAGCAGTATCGATAAGTTGCCTGCCATCGTCTTTCAGGGTGCCATCCATGTAGTCCTCCTCATCTGATTGGACTTGGTATTCAACATTCCACGGATTGGAAGTAAATACCATTGACAAAACATCGTAAAGAAGTACGCCAATTAGCTGTAAAAAGACATCCAGTGCCATTTGAACACCACTCCCTACAAAACTGAGAAACATATCCCACAATTCCGAGAAAATTGGTAACGACTCCAGAGCTCCCATTAGAAGGCCACTCAGTGCCTCCATGAACCAATCCCATCCACCTACGGGTCTTTCTTCAGGTGCCATATTAACGTAGTTATACGCATTCCCTATGACATATTGAGCGGCGAGATGTTTGCCTAACGGTCCGTGATAGAAATTCTCGAATACACCTGATCGATCTTTATCCTCAAGAACCACGAATAATTCAGTTGGATCACGATATATTGTTATGGGTGCAACATTATCAGCCCAGTGCACCGCTACGACGATCTGCTGGCCTGCTACTCCTGGCATATCGCTAGGTGCACTCACTAGATGCAGACTATAAGTGTCATAATCCGGGGGTTGACCGATGTTTCGGAACTCTCGTGCTCCCTGAATTACTAATCGTTCTTCTGAAATAGTGGTTACGTTTTCAAAAGGAGTGAGCGGATTCAAGGTGCTATCCTGCAACATACTCGTTGTCAAGACGTATTGGGTGGTCTCACTCTCATCGAGGCCAAACAAATACCACTTCCTTCCGCCGTAAGTAACGTTCTCGTGCAAGTCTCCTGCATAAAAAGAAGAAATCGCCATATTCCCACCTGCCCGATATGAGACTACCCCAGCATATCCCGGCGTAGCCCACTTATGATTCCGGCTTCCAGTATTTCCATGTACTGGGTTATCGTGATTGTATCCCCGATAGACGAACCCTGGAAATGTGGAGTCATCACAATAAGCTTGACCTGCGGTGTCCCTTAGCAGTGTAGGTAGACTTGAATTTCCGTTGATACTCCAGACTGGAGAGACCTTATAGCCCGAAACTGCATCTAACATTGAAACAAGGCCTATCAGAACCTGTCCCCATGCGTCGATAGAATTCAAGGGGATTGTATTGTTGGCCAAGGCTGCGGTTAATATATCATCAACTGCTTTCCCCCACAACACCTCATGGTACTCATTTCCATTCCAAGGTACGCTCATCCCTGACGGGTATTGATAATCATATGTACTTGTATCATAATCCGTGACAAGCAATGCCCCGACAAGACTTTCAAATTCGTCCCAAGTCATAACATGCTGATAATCCCGTTGGGTTTGAGGATATTTATCAAGCAAATTATCATTATTGATGCTCCCTGCACTTATGGAATAGGCAGAGGAATAGTTCATTTCATCCAAAAAGAACCCGAAATCCGATCCTTGCAGAGAATGTATTCCAGAATAAATAGTTGAACTACCATCCGAATATCCAGCAGAGAGAATTGATTGTTTTCCTGAATAAATGCTGCTTCCATAGAAGAATTCACCATCTTGTTCTGCCCCATCACCGTTAAGGTCATGCCAATATGGCGTATCAGGAGCACCAAAGCCAATGTTAACAGCTTGGCCTTTTATGTACGGACTAGAGGTATCATAGAGGAAACTTCCGGTTTCCCAAAGAGGATCTCCGTTGAAATAAGGGATGAGGGGTCCTGTCAACGATTGGTTTTGCGCGTGCATCTCTACGTCCACTATGGATGATCGTAGAGGAATGGGGATTGGAGCCACTTTTTCAGATATTTCTAGATTGCTAATTATCGTCTTTTGTTCAGCATAGTTATAAAACCAAATGTTTTCTAACGTTGCACTTGGACGATTTGGATTAAGTTCTGGGATGAAAATATTTGATCCTATCAGAACTCCATTGATCAGAACGTTTAATTGGTCTACTATGTCGTCATAATATATATCTACATGATACCATGTATCAGGATCAAGACGTACCACTCCTCTCTCATCACTATCTGAATATGTAATTGATTGATGGGTATACGTGAATTCATGGAAGTATCGGTCTATCTGTCCGTCCCAAAGTGTTCCTCCCGGCCAATGGCTTAGTGCACGCGTGTCTCCTGGATCATTGGGAGTTTGTCCTTGATTTGCATCATCGGGGAAGAATGAGTAATAGTTCGAGTAATTGACAATGAAACGTGGATCATAAAGAGAAAATGGAATAATATTACTGAGATGTTCCGTTTGCTGATCATCGAGATGCAGTGGAATCATGAAGTCAATGTCATCGGAATAGGTTCCGTTTCGCTCCATTAGCTCTCTCACTCCAAGGTCAGAAGTCAAATATATTCCCAATCCGGCTTCCTCCCAGCGTCCAATTGCGGTGGTGTCGATCATATCATGACCTGATTTAGTTTTTTTGAAATCGAAGCTTACATGCCATTGTCCAGAAGAAGGGATATCTGATCCCAAGTCATACATGATCCACCCATTGTTATCCATCCAAGATCCGTCCAAGTAATTGCAGGTTGGAGGATTCGGACAACTACCCGTAAAATACCCAATTCCCCCTCCTTCTATCACGATATCGTAGATATTAGCATCTCCAGTCGTGACAGTTATATTCCCAGCATGCCAATCATGATCTAGTGGATCACGATCATTCGGACCGTAGTCATAGGCTCCATTGCCCATATACCAGCCTTTTGTGGTGTCTCCTACACCAGGTACCGATAAGGCATCGGGACGAGAGGTATTCAAGTAGGGGAGAAATAGCTCCGCAGGTGAGTCATCGCGATCAATATCCATACTGTAGATCAGATCACTCCACGAATCTACGGGGCGTTCGTCTGGAACCTGCAGATTGGACCAAGGCGCAATTGAACGGGTAATCCAGCTATGAATTTTTTCCGATTGACTGTTAACAATCCCGTCATAGCCCACACCTAAAAGAGCTTCTGGATTGTAGACCCCGTATTGTTGTTGAAGAATGCCGTCTAGATCAAAGATCCTAATCAATCCGTTTTGTGTATCAGGATCAATGACAATACCTTCGTACGAGGGACGTTCAATATCACGAATAAGTCGTTTCAAGTGATCAAACGACGCTTCGTTATCATACTCTGCTATAATTTGACCTAAACCCCGTGATCGCAGTTTTTGAATCCCTTGACTCCCCGTTTCTTTAGCACTATAATACTGTTGATTTATCATATTAAGTAAGGACAATAGACTATATTTTCGGGGACTACTCCTTTGACCTGGAATTAAATTGTGTTCTGTAATGAAATATTCGTCATCTTGAGTAAGATCAAACAGCCATTTTCCCCTTCGTTCACCAGTGAGCTCAAGAAGGTATTTTCCGTTACCGTTCTGTTCGACTGCATATTTAGAACGATGATCGAGGTTATTGTAATCCGTCACGAAAATCCCTTCAAATAGGCTCATTAGCTCCGAGTAATCACCCATTCCATTACGGGAACTGAACTTCCTTGATAAGATCAAGGACTGCAATGCTGGTCTACTCGCAAATTCGAGTTCGGTCTGAGATCGACGTGCGAGTTGATCTACGAAATCGATGAAATTCTGCACAGGGATTTCTATTCTAGTTGCAGAAGACGTAGTACTTGAGGATGGAGTGTATTTAAAGAAATAGTTAATAATTGGGATCCCAATGAATAGATCATTCAAAGAGGAACGGATTTTGTTATCTAAGGAAGGGAATAGTTTATCTAGAATGGTTTTGTGTTTACTAACTGGTTGCAAAAAACTGTCAATGCGTTCCAGAGTGGGATAATCAAATATTCCGACAATCTCACTCTTTTTCCGATAAATCTGGCCTTGGTCTGTCTCGGCGAGGATGACCTCGTGAAGGCGTATCCCTATATGTTTCTTATAATCAGCGATGAATCTGATCCCACGGATGTCTCGGCGCTGGTGTGTGATCGTAAGATAGAGCGCGTTCTCTGCATTCACCACCGTGTTGATAGCCGAGAACTCCGTGTGGGGATCAGTTCGAGCTAGAACTGGGATGTATAACAGATCTGAGTCAGTCGTCCCGAAGTTGGTGAGGATGATCTTCAGACGCCCGCCCATGGCGTCAAACGAGAGGGGGTTGATCTGGAAACGGATCTTGAGAGGGGTGGTTTCACCACCTGTGATCGCATAGACGGAATAACCAAGTTGTCGCCAACGGGTATCGTTTCGACGTTGACTATAGAGGGCGAACCCGACCTTGGTTCCCGTGGCGCCACCTTCTGGTACGACGTGTGTCTCAAGGGTCGAGAGGGTCACGTTCGTAAACCATTGCTCCTGGACAACAGACTGGCTGGGGAACAGAGGGACAAGTCCCGTAGGATCTTGGGGATGCTGGATGTACTCGGTCAGTAGCACATCCGCCATGGTACTGGGATTGACTTTTTGTTCCAAATAACTATTCAGGTACCCTGCAAGCCGCTCGGGCGTGTTTGCGCTCGTATCGGGGAGGGTAGTTAAAACGGTGCCTTGTTCGTAGGCTTGGGCGATAGCCCCTACGAAGAAGAACACACAGAATGCTACGTAATAGAAAAGATTTTTGCGCAAATCCATCTACGATCACAACTCAAGATGAAAATTGAGTCCAAATTAGATGGAAATCAGATTATATAACACACTCCATACATCGGAATGTTTTGCTCCGATGCTCCAAACTTTGACGATCGCGCCAAATAAGGTTAAAACAGCAAAAGCTTGGTTTCCCCAATTGTTTTATTCTTTTCCCCGTTTGTCCGAGACCGATAGTGGACATGAGATTTTGGAGT
>JBHLRO010000043.1:0-9789 GCA_048882505.1 Candidatus Thorarchaeota archaeon | reverse complement strand
TTTCCAAGAGGGGCATTGATCCCGCCTTGAGCCGCAACCGAATGACTTCGAACCGGCATACAAATCGAAATAACAGCGACATCTATACCCTGCTCACGCGCAGCAACGGCAGCCCGCATTCCAGCGAGTCCTGAGCCTATCACAAGCAGCGAATGCCTTTTGTTTGTCATTCTTGTTCAACCTCCTGGTAAAACTATTTCTGGAACAATAAGGATTAATAGCATCGCAATTATCCAAGTTAGGATGCCTAATATCGTTAAAATCCAGAAAATTCGCTTCTGGGCTCGAACGGATTCCGGATAAAAGTCAAACATAGTTACCCTGATCCCGTTGAATCCATGATAGATCATTGCGCCAATCAATACAAAATCTACGATGAATCCGAAGGAAGTGGCCTTGTCCAATGGAAAAGGGCCGATTTCCGGTAATCCATGGAGGAATGGTGTATTCATGCTTATAGTCAAGGTATCGAAGAGCTCACCCGTTGGATCGATCAGTAGTGTTGATAGGACCCCAAAATGGGCGAACAGATATAATACAAGGAAAAGTCCCGTCATCCTTTGGATGAACCAAGCCCACATTCCTATCCCCTGATCCCACGGTTTAAACCAATTCAAAAAGTTCCTCGGCTTACTCCCACCTGCAACTTGTGTATCATGAATTCTTTTTTCAGTACTTCCTGTCATGAAATATCACCTATCCGGGCAGCTGGGCCACACTAAAGTTTAACCATAAAGTGAATAGAGTAAGCACCACGATGAGAATGACAACAGCCCATCCAATGAATCGCCTTGATGCATCCCCTGGTATTATATCAAGCCATACTGTTCTCACACCGTTAAAGGCGTGAAACAGTAAGAAAATAACAAAGAGGAAGGAAACGATTAAGTAAAGCGGATTCGCCATCTTAATCTGGACAACTCGAAAAGACGCTATCCCATAATCCCTTACAATATCTGGGTACTGGGCTTCAACAAAAGGATTGAGAAAATGATTGAGAACCATGTGGAGCCCTAACAGAACAAAAGTAAATGCCCCGCTAATACGTTGGAGAACCCACCATTGAGCGGAACGTGCTTCATGTTTGGGTACAAATCGGGTAATTCCACTTTCAGAAGTCATATTACAAACACTTCCTGTCATTATATCGAATATTAAGTGTTATTAGTAAGAAACAATATCTTAAAGTTGTTGTAGTGACTTAAATCTCCAATAAATGCTGAATAATATGAGGATTTTGTTTGATAAATTGCATACAATATGCATACAATTTTTCATCATATCACGAAACTAAACAATCGTTAAGAAGAACTCCTGATCTGTTAATGAAGACGTTTTCCTCATAGCTGGATTTTCGATCTCATTCCAGTTTTTTTATCCGATTCCAAACCATATTATTCTGTAAATAATTTCGCCAAAGAATAGTCTGGAACTGAATATAGGAGTCCTCGAGGTGGGGAATGACAAGACTTGTATAAAGGGACTCTTTCAGACACAGTATACATCATATTGGGATAATTCTGCAATCAGTCATAAGGAGATTAGAAAAAAGTCAATCTTAGGTCAAATCATCTTTATCCCTCATAATTGTTAACTGAATGTTTTTGTTGTCATTGTTAGGTTCAATAAAACACAGGGCTTGTTGATATGGCGCCTCCTAATCCCTTGGTATCCGAGGTTTTACACACAGATCAGTCTCTTAGAACTACGATATTATCATGTCTTGATCCTTTGGGTGGATTGACAAATTTCATCAATCCTAGGGATCATGTTCTTGTAAAGCCAAACTTCAATACTGGGGATCCATTTCCAGCGTCAACTGATTTAGGTTTCTTCATAACTATTCTGATGCTTTTGAAAAAAATTACCTCTGACGTTACTGTTATTGAATCTTCCACCTTACAGGTGGATACTAGGAAGTTAATCACCTCACGGATGAATGGTAAACTGGAGGAACTTGATATTCCTCTTATTACGGAAAAGGACTATATATATGAAAAACTGGATCTAAAATCAATGGGGGCCAAATATATGAAATCCGTTAAACTTCCTAGGCAGATTTTGGATCCCAATTCGAGAATTATTCTTCTACCTTGCTGTAAAACCCATTTTATTGGCCAGTTCACTGGTGCCTTGAAACTGGCAGTGGGTTTAATGGAAAGAAAACAAAGAATACGGATGCATATGAGCTTCCGGGTTCCGGAAAAGGTCGCAGATTTGAATCTTGGTTATTCGCCACATCTTTGTATCATGGACGCCCGTAAGGTCTTCGTCACTGGGGGGCCAGGTAATGGTAGAAAAGAAGAACCACAAAGAATCTTGGCGAGTTCAAATCGGGTTGCCTTAGATATACACGGAATAAAAATCATTCAAAAATACAATGCCAAAAACCACCTCACAGGTAAATCTCCTGAAGAGGTAAGGCAAATTGCAAGAGCTATCCGACTTGATATCGATGGCAGCGCGCTTTTTGCAGCTGACGCTTTCACCAAGACTGCCATTCCTGCGTGACAGGACCAGCGGTTTGGTTATTCTCCGGTTTTCAGATCTTCATCCAATTTTGTAAATCCCATCATTGGCTGGCCGATACCAGAGCCAGATATTTCGGAAATGGATCTTTTCAACTCGCTTTTGATGGAAGGACTATGGCCAGCTGCTGTTGGAAGAGGGGCTTCTGGTTCCCAGCTTATCGTCTTGTCAAGATTACTAAGCCCCGTGAAGAGCCAAGCTAGCGTAATTACAATAAAACTGGCAAATATTGCAAGGAGGAAAAGGTTAACAGTTCCAAAAATTTCGGCGAGGGGCCCCGAAGCCAGCATACCAAAAGGTAAGGTTGCTCCCGCCACAGAGGCGGCAATAGCCGATACTCGTCCTTGTAGATCGGGCGGAACCGTGGTTTGAAGTATAGTCCTAAATGTAGAATCTACTATGGGAATCATAGATCCAAAAACTAGTGCTCCAATTCCCATCCACCAAAAGACTCCCAATGGAGTAATTACTTGAATAAAGTATCCCAATAGCTGAAAATAGAACGCAAGAACAATAGCGGTCGATTTTTTGTTCCAATCTTTCTTAACCAGCAAAAACACGCCTGAAATCAGCATTCCAACCTGACTAAGAATGACTACAAAAGCTAAATCAGTCACAGTTCCAGAATGAGTGGAATATACGAATATGGGGCCAAGAACAGCAATAGGTATTTGTAATAAGGTAATGGCCGTAAATACGAGGAGCAGAGGAAGGAGTCCATCGTTAGATCGCAGAATGTGGATACCCTCCTGGAATTCATGGATTACTGCCGAAAAACCAATCTTGTCATGAACCTGATTTCCGTTAGGAGGCGGTTCGGGTATGATTATGAAGTACAGAGGTATAATCGCCATAAGAAATGTTACGACATCTACCCAGATGATAACCTCAATTGGGGCAAGTTCGTAGAATATAGCCCCAAGAGCCGGTCCGAGTATATTCACTGCGCCTACAAAGAAGAATTTAACTCCATTAAGTCTATTAAGATAGCTTCGCGGCACCATTAGCGGAATGATGGCGTCAGCTGCAGGTGCATGAAATGAGGCGGTAATTCCACGAAGAGTGATTACGTATACGACTCCCCAGTACAGTTGAAGTCCCGTGAGGATATTTCGAAACAAAAACAGGCCAATTAAACCTATGGCACCTAATGCTTGAAATCCATCTGAGACCCCCAGAATCCACTTCCTATTCCATCGGTCAACGAATACTCCAGCAATTGGCATGAACACTACTTGAACTCCAATTCCTAATAGGTAGGCGACAGCTAAGTAGATTGGATTTAGATACGTTACAACAATCCACCAAATGATTACAAATTGGACGATATTTGAACCAAGTAAGGACACGACTTGACCGGCCCAGAAAAGCAAATAGGCATTAGCTGTATGCGAAGTAGCCGTATGTGTCGCCAAGGTGCCACGTCCGACGTTAATGAGGGGGAAATGGAGGGATATATACCTTTGAAATTCTCAGCACAACTGGCAGGTGAAAATGATTACAACCTAGCCACGTTTTTGTCAACTAAGTAAGTAATCATAGTTTCAGTTGGAGTAAGTAATTTCAGGAAGTTCTAGTACTCCAGCGACTGATGATTTTTAACTATGTCTAGAGAATAAATCCGAATTTTACGTTAATCGTTACGATTAATACAGAAGGGTTCATGTTAAGGTGGAGAGAAAAGTCTAAGTAGTTATCACCAATATGAACCCGATATTATTCAAGTAATCCACAATACTACGTTCAGCGAGCACCATTTCGGCTAAACACGTTTTCTTTTGGATTTTCTTCATTACCCCGTTCATTGGTCGCTTTTGGCACCTGAAATCAATATTCAGGAAAAGAAAGTCCAGTGACGGGTCGTACTCGGCTTGTATTCACTTCATGGATCAGAAACGGGGAAAAAATTACTCCCATTGAGATTCTATGGGTACATTTCAAGCTTGATTTGCATCAATCTAGCCCTATAGACGCAGGATGGATGCAAACCATGCTGCTACCTTCCCTTGAGGACGATTAGTCTCGAAAGAAGCCGCATCAATTGATCTGACCCTCCATACACCCGTAGCTGAAAAAACCGAATAAATTTCCGATTGAGTTACCCGTCTTGGTCCCCATCCTGCTGGCTCATGTTCGCTGAAACATATGAAATAGTAGTTTCCTGCAGAATCAATTACCTTTGCGAGCTGGTTGGTAAAAAGGATTCTTTCGCTATCTGAAAATATGTGAAAGAGTCCTGAGTCAATCACGGTATTGAAACGTTTTCCAAGCTGATCTAGTTTAAACACATCGAAAACTTTGAAATTTGCGTTAATTCCCCTATTCTGCGCTTTTCGATTTGCCTTTTCGATTGCAGTTGGTGCCGAATCAATACCAATTACGTTATATCCCAGGGTGGCTAGGTATAATGTATTTTCTCCCGTACCACAGCCTACATCCAAGATTGGATCTTTTATTGAGTTTTTGCTTGCTAGGTCGACGAGAAATTGTTGGGGTCGGCCAATATCCCACAACGGAGTACCTTGATACATAATATCGAAGTTGGACATAAGGGCTCTCCAATTAATCCCTTCCTATGCCTGTTCAAGAATGTAAGGGAACGAAAAAAGAAAAAAGAAAGGAAGATGGGAAATGACTATCTGGATTTTACATCAATATAGTTGCCCGCGTCGGGCAACACATACACCAATGGATCACGATTTTTCTGTTCTCGGAAGTTTTCTATCCATGCACGGAGGCTTGTCTGGACATCTCCTGATCTGGGTACATACTTAATTCGAAAAACATCCTCTACTTGCTCTTTATCCATTTCTGTGATCATATGACATGTAGCCCTTTTGAGGATCCGGATTAAATCAACTACCTTCTGGTTGCCTATTTTGAAAGTCTCAATACTACACTTGGTTTCAATAACCTTAGAAAGTGCGGCATCTAATCCCATTCCATTTATTTCCCGCATTGTGTCATAGAAGTTTTGGCTACCATGCCCTAAGTCGCAACGAGCCAAGAGTAAGATATCTCCACCTTCTTTTACGGCATTCCAGCCAGCATGGAACCCCTTTCCTCCTTGATATAGGTTTATGCTTAGAGGACCTGTGGATACGATCACCAAATCTGCTGGCCTGTCGACTTCTACCACCCGGAGGGGTTTTAGCGCTTCTCGGCGTAATTCATGCAGAGAATTAATATCTCCTGCATCCAACATCACAATCTCCTCGCCGCTCATCACGGCATCGATGCAGAAGACTGGAACCATTTTTTTAGTAAGCTGCGCCATCTGGATCATGTCTTGAATGACTGGATTTCCTGCGGTATTGCCGAGACGGCATTCAGGTTTAAATCCTTGAACCTTATCAAACATCTGAGGATGATTACGAGCGATTGTCTCCTTACCTGCACACCCTGGAAAAAATTGCTTGACGGTGCCTGCTACACCAGCGAAGTAATGATACTCACTGTCTGTCACCGCTATTATTAATCCTGATTCTAGAACATCTATGTTTACCCAAATCGGGGTTCCTAAGGTTGATATCCCTAAATTGCGACAATTTTCAGCCTGTTTGTGAATCATGACATGATCTTTCCATGCGGCATAAATTGTTGGTCCAAGGATCTTATTCTCTAATAAATCATCAGCGGGAGGGCTATGCGATCCACTAGCGATCAATAATCTGATATCATCCTTTTTTACTTTGTAATCCTCCATCAATTTCTTAAAAAGTAGCGGAAGTAGAATTTTGGTATGTTTATTTGGTCGAGTTGCATCATCTACCAGAATCATGACTCTGGATCGCTCCCGAGTTTTTACAAGCTCTTCAAGAGCTTTGGAATCGACAGGATTAGCGATAATATCCTCAAATCGCGTTTCAAGGTCAGTGAAAGTTCGACCTGGTTCAGGAAGCCCTGGTGGTTCCAAAACGTGTACATTTAAATCCGCAGGTATAAACTGAGAAATAGGTTCATCCCCGTACAAGAGAGTTATATCTTTCCACGACATAGAGAACACCTACCAAATTCTGAAAATAATAACGGTCTGTTCTAATTATACTTTTCGTTCTTCACCTGAAATCATCATTTTACAACTCATTTATCATTACTTCTCACCTTGATCTTTTCTTGAGACTATTCCTACGCTTTATCGGAGCTAAAAGGCTTTTTGCTAGATTTCCATATGTTTTTCAGTTGGACATCATACATTGTTGTTTTAATAATCCTGACTATGTAGGACAACTTGAGAAATCTTAAGGCGTCTTTTATCTGTTAAAACAAAGATAATATTCAGTCAGGGTTTAGAAGCTCTTTAAGATCATTAATAGTTATACATACCCTTTTTATGAACTATATGTTTTTTATTAACTGTTCCAAAAGAGGACTAAATTTGAAATCAGAAATATGAGATGTAAAATTTCCCTGCCCGAAATTTGATAGGCCTCAGCCTGAATAGGATTGAAAAATTTATAAACATTAATTCATTGGCTGTTTATGATGAAAAAAGTAAATGGTTTAGCATTTGAAGACATGTTTCGGATCGCAAAAGCCTGTGACGGAACTTATGATGGGAAATTCTGGGTTGCTGTGAAAACAACAAAAATTTATTGTTTACCGTCATGTAAGGCAAAATCTCCATTACCAAAGAACGTTACCTTCTACGCTACTCGTGAAGAAGCGATAGCGAATAATTATAGGGGATGTAAAAGGTGTAAATCTGAATTTTTCCCTAATGTTGAGCCAAAATGGCTTAAACGAGTTCTTGCATTCATGAGGACCAATCAGACAAGAAAAATTACGGAGCGGGAATTGGAGAAATTAACAGGGACAGAAATTACTACAATCAGACGTTATTTCAAATCCAGGCATAAAATCAGTCCTATGGCTTATCATCGCAAGGTTCGATTATCATATGCAAGAATATTGCTCCAACAAGGAAATTCAGTTCAAGAAGTCTCGAATCAAGTTGGATTTAGCTCAGTAAACGGCTTTATCTACGCATTTTCAAAAGAATACGGTGTTTCACCGAGAGGAATTTAAATGAAGGAAAAAATAACTTGGCAAATTCTCCGAAGCAGGATGGGAAATTTAATTGGAGGGGTTACATCCAAAGGCTGTTGTCTCCTTGAATTTTTAGACCGCAAAAGCCTCAACAATATCATTTCTAGGATGCAGTCTCGATATAAGATGCCGCTGATCCATGGTTCTTCACCTATATTACAGAACCTGCAGGAAGAACTAAACGAGTATTTCGATGGGTTACGTAACACATTCTCCATCCCCTTGGACGTGCGAGGAACTCCTTTTCAGATGTCCGTCTGGGCTCAATTGCTTTCGATACCATACGGGGAAACCAGAAGTTACAATGATATCGCAAAAAAAATCGGGAACGATGCAGCAGTTAGAGCAGTTGGAAGAGCAAACGGAGACAATAACATCGGAATTCTCATTCCGTGCCACCGCGTAATCAGCAGCACTGGAGACCTACAGGGCTATGGAGGCGGATTGTGGAGAAAGAGGGAGTTACTTGCATTAGAAAAGAAATATAGACAGGCTTTTACGCATGAATCCATTTCTGATCAATATTCAACTACTCTGGATCATTGGATTCAACATTAATAGCTGTTCTCAGGATAATTCTGGGAGCTTTTCGTTCTTTTCGCCCTTTGGAGCCAATCCTTAATGTTCCTGCAAATGATCCTAGATCAAATCGCTTAAAAGTGAGAACTGAACAAATAATACAACCCCACTTCAGTTATCTATCGGTAGCATCTCTCAAGTGGAGAATTTAAGAGGGTCTTGCTATATCCGTTTTATCGCAGAATATATCAAGGCTTTGTTTTGCTCATGAATTCGGATTAGATCCCGTCGTTACTGTTATGATTTCTTTTGGGGAGGTTTCCACAGAGGTGGATTCTGAGGATTTTAGTAATCCTTGTTCCGGTTTCATCAGATGATAATTAATGCCTATTGCTTTTGGGTCCGCCCCCATCGCGAGCGCTAGTAGTTCCGTGAAATAGAATGTTGGCGTGCCCACAATCTGTGTTCCCACCGATTCATCCCTTAGAATGAGCTTCTGACTTCCATCATATTGCAGAAAGCACGTGGGACAAGGAACGGTGATCGCATTTGCTCCTGCTGTCTCCATTTGCACAATCTTATGTTTAGTGATGTCAAATGATGCCGCTTGATCCATTTCGCGAATACCTGCTCCGCAACATAATGTTTCATCCACGTAATGAATGGGTTCCGCTTGGATGACGTTTTCTACAAATTCCCATAACCATTGGGGTGCTTCTGCGTTTTCTGGTTGGCCAATACTCTGGGGTCGTAATGCGTGACAGCCATAATGGACGGATAACCGCAAGTTTGCCAGAGGATTAACAACCATTTGACTGAGTTTATCATATCCGATCTTTTCGTGGAGAAATTCATGGAGATGGATGACAGAAATGCTTGCTTTATATTCCTGATTCACTTCTGCAAGCAAACTATTGATCTTTGCAAGCTTCTTTGGGTCGTTCTTAAGTTTCTGGTTTACATAGTGGAGAGTTTCATAACAGCCGTTACACAAGGTAATAATATCTAGTCCTTGGTCTTCAGCAAGGGCCAGATTACGCGTAGCTAACGTGTACCAGGTATCTTCACTATAGGAATGAATACCATTTGGATCGGGACAACATCCGAATGGAAGGTCCACGAATTCTAACCCTAGCTTTTCCATGACGAAACGAGTCGCCGCTTCCAACTGTGGGAGCTTATAGGGTATCGTACACCCCAGAAAGAGAGCATATCTACCATTTGATTCTGACATTTGGCATCTTCTCTAGTCATCTAATGTAAGATGGATCAGCTTCTGGATAGCTGGGAGATCGGGTTGAGGAAGATCTGGGAGACTGAGCTTTTTGCGGCGCATCAAAATACTCTTACCAGGGGGAGATGTAGTCCCGTTTGCTATAATTGTTTCTAATTCCGCTTTCACTGACTCAGGAACGTATCCGTGTCTAGCAGCTATATTTTTTAGTTTTACAAGCATTGTTGTGATGTTAATCCCTTGAGGACACCGGTCTTCGCATGCATAGCATGTCGTACATAGCCAGAGAGGTTCGAAGTTTTCCAACACTGATATATCGGAATTGCTTGAGTCTAATACCGCCCGTATAAACCTTCGCGGATTCTTTTCTGGATTCACTCGGAATATGGGACAGGATCCGCTACACGTCCCACAAGAGAAACATACCTGCAATTGATTCTTAATCTCGTTAATATCCA
>JBHLRO010000042.1:0-10163 GCA_048882505.1 Candidatus Thorarchaeota archaeon | reverse complement strand
AAAAGCTTGGTTTCCCCAATTGTTTTATTCTTTTCCCCGTTTGTCCGAGACCGATAGTGGACATGAGATTTTGGAGTTTATTTTTGATCCATCAAGATATTTTGATTAATTATTGATATAATGGCTTCTTTATAAGATTATTGTTTTCTATCTGGTGGAAATGCATTGTTCGCCCCTAAAGGCTTGGGATATGACCGTGGTTCGACGATTTTCAGTCCTGATGGACGTTTGTTTCAAGTAGAGTACGCTATTGAGGCTGTTAAGCGTGGAACCACTGCCATTGGAGTAAAAACATATGGAGGGTGTTGTTTGATCGTCCAAAAGCGGTTTCATTCGTCACTAATTGAACCCGAAATGGTAAAGAAAATATATGCTATCGATGGTCATTTGGCGGTTGCCATTGCAGGTCTAACAGCAGATGCTCGTATATTAGTCAACCAGGCTCGAATTCAAGCCCAAATACATAGAATTACATACTCTGAGAAAATTTCGGTTGAAGGTTTGACCCGACGAATTGCAGATTTGAAACAAATGTACACGCAACATGCAGGAGTTCGGCCCTTCGGTGTTTCCATGTTGATTGCAGGGTGTGATGAAATTCGGGGCCCTCAGGTTTTCATGACTGAACCCAGTGGAAGTTATTGGGGATATCGGGCTGCGGCTATCGGCAGCAACGCTCCATCCATAATAGAGTATCTTGAAAATGAATATCAGCAGGTAGCAAATACAGTTGAAGAGGGAAGCACGTCAGCCCTACGAGCGTTAACCCAGGTATCAGAAGGCCCTCTTAGCGCGGACCTTGTCGAGATCGGGATTATTGATGAATCGACAAAAACCCTCAGATATCTGGAAAGAGAGGATATTGCAAAACTTCTCAACAAAATGAAGGAGGCTTGAAAGATGCTTCGTGAAAAACGTTTTTCTCTAGATCTCACTGGTAAAACGGTGGTTAGAGCTAAATTCCATGGTAATCGATTTGAAATCATTGTAAACCCTGAATTAGCTCTGAAATATAAAATGGGGTTGTTAAATGACCAGGAATTTAAAATTCTTGATCTATTGGAGTACGACGAAGTATTTACAAATGCCAGCAAAGGAGAAAAAGCACCTGATGATATTCTTCAACATTGTTTCGAAACTACTGAAATAACTGAAATTGTTACCCAGATCATGGAGCGAGGTGAGCTAAACCTCACCGCCGAGCAAAGACAAGAACTATTTGAGAAAAAGCGAAAACGAATCGTAACGTTACTTGCTCGTACAACCATCAATCCTAGTACACGTACACCTCATCCACCAGCTCGTATTGAAAACGCTATGAAGGAAGCTAAAGTAATGATCAATCCGGCCGTGCCCGCTGAAAGTCAATTAAAAGAAATAATCCAGGAATTACGTCGGGTTTTACCCATTAGTATGGAAACAGTAAAATTGGCGTTAAAAATCCCAGCGGAATTTACGGGAAAAGCCTATGGGGAGATAAAACGTGATGCGGAAATAGAAACGGATGAATGGCAAAAAGATGGATCCTGGATAGCAGTAGCTACAGTTGCAGCGGGAGTTCAGGCGGAATTCATAGAGAAAATTCAAGGTATGACAAAAGGAAGATCTGAAATCAAGGTATTAGAAAGAATTCGATTATAACGGTTATTTAGATTAAAATGAGACTAAAAAATTTCAAGATGAAATGGTGAATAAATATGGAAATTTTGGTAAGTAGAAACCAGTTGGTTATTCCGGGTGAAGTCTTGGCCCGAGGTCGGGGAGATGTGAAAGCAGGAGGGGGAGTTTACCGTCGAAAGAGAAATGATATGATAGAAGTGTGCGCCTCGATGGTAGGTTTAGCACAGATTCGTAGAAATCGAGTAGAAATAGTTCCCCAGAGAGGAGGATACATACCCTTAGAGGGTGATATTGTCATAGGTAAAATCATCCGTGTAGGAATCACTTCGTGGAATGTTGATATTCGGGGCCCTTATGTTGGGACTCTTCGAGTTGGAAACGTTATCGAACGTGATTTTGATTCTCTTAGAGAGAGTTTAGATCGAATATTACAAGTTGGCGATATTATTAAGGCCGAAATCATGTATTTCGATAGAACCCGCGATCCCATGCTCACAATGCTGGGTAGAGGTCTTCGGAAGATTACTAGTGGAAAAATGATAGAGGTATCCCCAGTTAAAGTGCCTAGAATAATCGGGAAGAAAGGGAGTATGATTCAGCTATTAAAGAATATGACAGGGGGAAAACTACTGGTTGGTCAAAATGGCAGAATCATAATTTCCGCGAATGACACTGGAACCGAGCTGATTTTAGAACGAGCTGTCAAGAAAATAGCTGCAGAAGCGCATACCACTGGATTAACAGACAGAATTCACGATTTTTTAGAAACCGAGATGTCAAGAGACATGGAAAGAAGTGATACTAATGAATGAAGGCAAAAAACCACTCCTTCGGGCAGATGGAAACCGTTTAGATGGCCGTGGGTTACACGAACTAAGGCCGATTACGATGAAAACTGGAGTTCTCAATAGAGCAGATGGCAGTTGTTATCTGACCTGGGGAAACAACAAAATCATATGTGCAGTGTATGGTCCCAGAGAGCTTCATCCCAAACACCTAGCACAACCAGACAAAGCCATTGTACGAGTGGAATACCGTCTGGCAACGTTTTCAGTCGGGGAACGAAAAAGCCCTGCACCTCGTCGACGGGAATATGAACTAAGTAAAATCATTAAGGAATCCTTAGAATCGATACTTTTTTTAGAAAAGTTTCCTAATGGAACGATAGATCTGTTTGTTACTGTTCTGGACGCAGATGGTGGAACAAGATGTGCTGCACTTACCGCCGCCTCTTTAGGATTAGCAGATGCAGGTATCCCCATGCGTGGCCTTATAACAGGGTGTGCAGTAGGAAAGGTTGAAGAAAAAATAGTGGTTGACCTATCAGATATAGAGGACAAAGAAGGGGATGGTGATATGCCCGTTGCAATGGTACATAAAACTGGTGAAATCACTCTCCTCCAGAGCGATGGAAAACTTACAGTAGATGAGGTGTACGAAGGCATCGGATTGGCAAAGGATGCTATCGGCGAAATCTACAAAATTCAACGTGATGCCTTAATGAGTAGATTTGACCAAATTCCTGAGGACTCCGATGAAGACCAGGAAGAAGATGAGTATGAGGACGAGTTTGGAGACGACGACGACAACGAAGAAGAAGAATAGGTGAAAAAAATGGGAAGTGACGAAATCATAGGCGCGTTAGAAAGAAAACATCTGCTGGATTTGTTATCCAAGGGTGAACGCTCTGATGGTCGAGGATTTTGGGAAGGACGCAAGATACGAGTAGTCCCCAATGTTATTAAAAAGGCTGAAGGTTCAGCCATGGTAAAATGGGGAGATACGGTGGTTATAGCAGGTGTAAAAGCCCAGCTCGGTGCCCCTTTTTCTGATACACCAGATTCAGGGGTGATTACAGTGAATCTCGAATTATCTCCGATCTCTTCACCGTCACATGAAAGTGGACCACCTGGCCCCGATGCCATTGAACTGGCACGAGTCGTGGACCGGGGCATTCGGGAGAGTGAAGTAATTCCGATGAACGACCCTAAAATATGTGTTATTCCTGGAGAGAAGGTCTGGATACTGTTTGTAGACATTTATATCTTAGACGATGGTGGTAACCTAATCGATGCGTCGGCACTTGCTGCAATGTCTGCCCTAGCTAATGCACGGTTAATGAAGGTAAAAATCGATGAAGAAAGCGGTGAGGTCACCCTTCTAGATGACACAGACCCCATACCTCGGCAGGGGAGTGTTGTCAGCCTAACATACGCGAAAATTGAAAACCACATTGTGTATGATCCCGATCTGATTGAAGATAGGGGGAAAACCGCTCGCATTTCCTTAGGAATAGATAGTAACGGGATGATCTGTTCAATGCAGAAAGGAGAGTCAGGTACGTTTGTAGAAGAAGAGATCAGGGAGATCTTTGAAAAAGCTTCTAATCGTGCACAAGAATTGATCTCTATCGTTGAAGAGCATTCCCAAACTGCTGAAATACAGCCCATGTTTGAATTCGATTTTTAATTTGCAAAAGATAGAAAATCTTACTGAATCTAAGAAGGACTGAAGGTAAAATGGGACGAAAAAAGAAAGTGGGCTCTACAGGTCGTTTTGGGACAAGATATGGCGCTACAATTCGAAAAAGGGTTCGCAAGATCGAGCTGGAATTGAAAAAGAAGCATGTTTGTCCTTCTTGTGACTCAGCAAAAGTACGAAGGTCTGCTATCGGGATTTGGGAATGTGCTTTTTGTGGACACCGTTTTACAGGAGGGTCATGGACACCTCAAACACCTGGTGGTAAGATAGCTCAGCGAACAGCCAAACGTCTTGCGGAATCATAAGGTATGGTTGATCAGGATCAATCAGACAATATTTCGCCCCATTCTGTTTTTATAACTACCTCACGGCACCCCACACATTTTCTCAGACGTGCTAGCAAAGTTTTAAATTTCTCAATACCCAATTCAATCAGACTCAATCGTGGTTCTCTAAATCAGAGGGAGATTTATAGATATTGCTGGAATCTGCAGATTCCCTATGCTTTAATTCTCCAGAATACGGGACGCAAGGACATCGTGGATCTCAAGGCCTATAAAATCGGGAAGGATGTTCAAGCGATGAGTCCATCAATCAAACTGTTTGACATGATCCAGTTAAAAAGGCATAACCGCGAAATGAGGATCGATGTAGATTCAATTCAACTTCATTTTGCCTCTACGGTTCAACAATCCCTGAAAAGCGAAATAATTCAGGTTTTCACTCCACTTCTTCGTTTAACAAATACGCGAGCTTCCGAGAATCTTTTATCCCTTACATTCCGCATTGAAGGATCAGATATACTGATTGGTGAAGCTATCCAGAAAACAGCTAGGGGATCACTGCCCCTTTTTAACCTATTAATTCAAGGTTGTTCCAAATATGAAGGATAAGTTTAGATTTGCAATTTCGATCCACTTTGATACGGCCGAAGAGACCCGTGTTATTCACCAAGCATTACTTCCAGAATTTAAGGCCATGCGATTTGAGAGGAGTCACACAGATATATCGTTCGATGAAAGGGCAAAAGTCATTAAAATCAAGATTGTGGCGCAGGATGGGAATGCGAGTCGTGCTGCCATTAATATGGTTTTAAGGTGGGTCAAAATTAGCTCTGAAGTCATACACATCTTGAATACTTCACAGAAAAGCATCACCTGAAATTAATTGAACAGTTTTTAATGTCTCGAAATAACGGACAGAAACGAGAGGAATAACTATGGCGCGTCGAGAATTATCTCCTGCAAAGCAGGAACAACTTCTCCGGTTAAGACAGTTAGAGCAAACAGTTCAAAACCTTCGAATTCAGCTAAGTGAGATTAATCGAACATTGGCCGAGATTGAAATGACCAAAAAAGAACTCCAAAAGCAGGATGCAGAGTCAGAGGTCTGGAAGACAGTAGGTCAAGTGATGTTCCCAAAGAAAGTTAAAGATGTTTTAAAAGAATTGGATGATAGGGCTGAACTGCTTGAACTGAAGAAGAAAAGCTTTAGTTCTCAGGAAGCTTCAAATACCAAGCGCCTAGAGGAACTACAGACACGATTAAGCGAAGAACTAGGCCTTTCGCAACCCTCGAATTGATCAATCATTGGTTAGCCCAGTAATCAGAGGTTGTGAACAATTTCAAGGATTCTTATGAACTAGATGAAGTTCTAGACCTCTTATATGTCGCTATTCACCAATTTCTTGAAAAAAAGTTGAGGAGTGAGTTAGATCAGGATGTCATCGATATTTCCGTTGAAATTGAGAACCATGGCGGACTCAAAGTCACTATTGATCTCTATTTGGAGATCTCGCCTTTTTCGAAGCACGACGTTAAAAAGGTTGCAGAGGAGGCCCTAAGTCACGCAGGTAAGCTCGCGGATGAAATCATTCCGAACTTAGTCATTACACTTAGATAATCTCCAGTTGTTTTTCATGTCATCTAGTGATTGTTGTAACAAAAGGGCTTTTACCAGTAACCCCCATTCGAAGAAAGTATATTGTAAGAAACATTTCATGGAGTTCATAGAAAAACGTGTACAAAAAACAATAAGTAAGTATGGCATGCTTACAAAGGACGACCACATCGCTCTGGGATTTTCGGGTGGGAAAGATAGTGCAGTACTGCTCAAAATTCTTCTAAAGCTAAAAAAACGCCATCAATCTTGTAAACTGACTGTATTGACCGTCGATGAAGGGATAAAGGGATATAGAGAAGATTGTCTTGAGCTAACCCAAAAGCAAACCGAAAAGTACCTGATTGACCACGTGATTGTGTCATTTAAAGATCTTTATGGAGTAACTCTAGATCAAGTTGTGGCGAAAAGCCATCAGAACAATAACGGGGCCCCTGCCTGTACATACTGCGGCCTTCTAAGACGCCGAGCTCTGAACTTAGCCGCCAGGAAGATTGGAGCAACCAAAATTGCCACAGCTCATAATTTGGATGATGAAGCGCAATCTATAATGATGAATCTCCTCCGTGGGGATGTTGGAAAATTCACTAGATTTTCTCGTCATTATCCCTCTGAAGATCAACCTTTAGTTCCGCGTATTCGACCGTTGGTAAGGATTAGTGAACCTGAGATTGTCCTTTATGCTGTGGCATCTCAAACTAAATATCATGATATCCCGTGCCCTTATGCATCTTCAGCGATGCGGAATGATATTAGAACTTTTCTCTCTGAAATGGAAACAAAACGGCCTAGCACGCTAATAAACATCGTAAATGCCCATGACAATCTTCTCAAGTATTTTCCCAGTAGTAATACGGTCTGGAAAGATCCTGTCAGGTGTAAAATTTGTAAGGAAATCTCTTCACGGGATATCTGCCCAGTTTGTCAGTTTCTGGAAAAACTAGGGATAGAGCCATCTGGGCCTCGGTCTTTTCTTTACCCTAACCAAGGTGATTTGGATTGAATGATAGATGAACTCAGTCTTCGCCAACAGCAAGATACTTTTGGTCTTCTGATATGCTTTTGATCACTCGCTGATTCTTTTTGATCGATTGTACGTGAATAAGTCCTTCAATCTCAAGCTTCATTAAAGCTCGGTTTAATTCGCGCTCAGAAAATTCTCCCACATCATTTCTTAGCAGCCGAATTAAGTCATCTTCAAGCAGAACCCCTTCTCGACGTTCTACTATTGACATGATAGAGAGTGTCAGAGGAAAAGCAGACCAATTTTTGTTTGATTGACCCATTGCAATTTCCTTCCTTGGTGCCTGATTTCAACCGAACAGGGGAATCGTAGGTTGGTCTGTGAGCCCCAAGCGTCGTCGAAACTGTGATTCTTGGGTCTCAAACCACTTCATCATTTCTGGAGTGCAGCTGGAGTGTACTTTTGAAAGTGAAGATTCAAAATGTCGCCATCTTACGATTTTAGTTTCTAAATCCTCCCGTAACGCCAGCATCCCAGCTTCCCGACATACAGCTTCAAGATCTGCCCCTACATAGAATTCAGTTTCTTTCGCTAACCGCTCTAAATCCACATCAGTAGCAAGAGGCATTTCTTTTGTATGGATTTCTAGGATTTGCTTTCGACCCTCTTCGTCAGGAGGCGGAATGTAAACTACTCGATCAAATCTCCCAGGCCTTAATAGTGCAGGATCGATCATGTCAGGTCTGTTGGTTGCCGCAAGAACCACTACGTCTCTTAAAGGTTCAATCCCCGCTAGTTCGGTTAGCAGTTGACTGATAACACGTTCGTTCACCCCTGACGAGTCTCCAGCGCCTCTTCGCGTTGCGACCGCGTCAATTTCATCAAAGAAGATAAGTGCGGGCGCCGCAGTTCGCGCCTTCCTAAAAACTTCACGGACTGCTTTTTCGCTCTCACCTACCCATTTAGAAAGAAGCTCTGGGCCCTTTACGCTAATAAAATTAATTTCGCTCTCCGTTGCGAGTGCTTTAGCGAGCAGTGTTTTGCCTGTTCCAGGGGCACCAAATAGCAAAACCGCACGAGGGGGATTAATGCCAATCCGTCGGAAACAATCCTTTCGTTTCAGAGGCCACTCCACGATTTCGATGAGTTCCTGCTTGACTTCGGCCATCCCGCCAATGTCTTCCCATTTGACATTTGGAATTTCAATAAATACTTCGCGAATGGCGGATGGATGAATTTCTTTGAGGGCGTTTTCGAAGTGTCTATCTTCAACTTTGAGGTTGTCTAGAACAGACGGGGGAATAGTATCCTCACTCAAATTGATTTGTGGTAAGATTTCACGAAGTTTTTTCATTGCCGCCTCCCGTCCTAGGGCTGCCAAGTCAGCACCCACGAATCCATGAGTTATGACCGCTAGTTTCTCTCGGTCTACGTCTTCAATCCCGGGCATTCGCCTTGTATGGATTTGGAGAATCTCCAAACGTTCATTCTTATCAGGTACTCCTATCTCAATTTCACGATCAAAGCGACCTGGTCGACGTAACGCTGGATCAACAGCATTCGGCCGATTTGTAGCCCCGATGACGATAGTTTCTCCTCTACTTTCCAGACCATCCATCAATGCGAGTATTTGAGCGACAACACGGCGTTCAACTTCACCCGTAACTTCCTCCCGTTTGGGAGCGATGGCATCAATCTCATCAATGAAAACTATACTAGGTGCATTGTCTTCGGCTTCTTTGAATATCTCACGAAGTCTGGCCTCCGATTCTCCGTAAAATTTGCTCATGATTTCAGGGCCTTGGATAGGGATGAAATGAGCATCAGATTCATTGGCCACCGCTTTTGCGATGAGCGTTTTTCCAGTGCCAGGAGGCCCATGAAGTAGGACTCCCTTGGGAGGATCGATTCCAAGCTTTTTAAACAACTCGGGATGTTTTAAAGGTAATTCCACCATTTCTCGAATCCGTTGAATAGCATCGGAGAGCCCGCCAATGTCCTCATAACTTACCCCAGGCATCCCGGTTTCAGTTTCTGAAATGGGCTTTTCAGAAACGTTAAGTTTCGTTGTTTCAGTAATCAATACAATTTCCGTAGGAGTAGTTGAATTGACGATAAATGGAATAGAGCGACCAAGAATGGGAATTAGAACTGTATCATTCTTAGAAACTGGATATCCAAGAAGTTTTCTCTTGACAAATGCCTCGAAACCGTAATCCAAAGAGATTTGCCTGGTAGGAGCGATATTAACATTCTTAGCGATCTTTATTTGTGCCTTTCGTATCCAAACATTTTCCTCCAGAGATACCTTGGCATTTCTCCGGATTATCCCATCCATACGAACTATTCCTGCTCCTTGATCTTCAATATAAGCAGGCCATGCGATGGCACCAGTTTTTTGACGACCTCTAATCTCTACTACGTCGCCTGTGGTGATTCCAATCTCCCTCATGTTCATATCGTCCATTCGTATCTTTCCGCGCCCCACATCACGTTGTCTAGCTTCAGCTACCTTCAGCATTACTTCATTTGCCACTGTATTCATCCTTTCCTAGTGTGAAAGTCTTTTCTAGATTGTCCAAATGAGTGATTGTAGATCCAATTGTTATCGTTTTTTTTATTGCTTTCGAATCTTGTTGAATGAATTGTTTGGTGAAACTAAATATTCTCTCGTCTCAACAAATAAAAGGTTAAGTATTTTGCCGAATCTAAGCCATTATTTCATTTTTCTTTAGAAGTCTGGCCTAGTAATCCATAATAGTCTGTAGTTCAATTTCGCAGTTATCCACATCATTTAGTGCGACAAGACGATCCTCAAACTGTCTTAAGGCATCGCTTCCTTCTTCAGAATCAGGAGTTTTTATGAAGAGTTTGATGGCATACAGTCCGAAAAATAAAGGTTCTTCCTCCTTTTTTAGGATCTCCAGATTCAAGTCCTGTCTCAGGTCGCTTTGGGCACGGGCCACAATACTGTCTCGATCGACTTCTGGTGATGTGGGAATTATTTTCAAAATAGATAGCATATTTGACATCGCAGCATTCCACGCATGGTCGTATATTATTTGATCTACGTTGGTCGTGATTGAGATACCGTGGTAATTTCCCGCCCGCCCTAGGGCCCTGTGAACCCGCAATTCGGACACGTATACCGATTACCCAGCTGACGACAGCGTTCACACCGGATAATTGGAATCATCCC
>JBHLRO010000041.1:0-12816 GCA_048882505.1 Candidatus Thorarchaeota archaeon | reverse complement strand
ACCAATATTGAAATCGGAACTGAGCAAATTGAGACTAGGGAAGGAAACATGAGTAACGTTTCCGCCATTGAGATAACTATAAAGAAGATTTGATCCATATATCGATCTCGCCATATTGTACACATGAGGTCGCCACCTCCCCTTTACAACATTAGGTGAGACCCTATTTAGCCGGCCTAGTATGTGCAATATTATCCGAAGAGATCTTCTTCCTCTTTTAGGCTGATTGAGAAAGCTTTATTATCCCCGTAGTCCTGAGAATACCACACGAACCTATAAAGGACGCAGTTCTTTCTTACGGGATCGTATTTTTCATTTCAATATAACTGGATTTTGGATGCTTGAGCTTGAAAGTCGTAGATCAGGTAGTTGAAAAAATTAAGCCTCGTATAGGCCCTGCGTATCAATCTGGCCGGATGGACGTTTCGGAGTTCCGCCACCTGTTAAAGCAGATCGAATTTACGAAACGTGAGCGTCAGTATATCAGTGCGAACTTTCGTTTCGTCGTTACCAAGCTGGGGCTTTTCCATTATCTTCCCGAAATTCAAGGTAATGAGGATGCGGCTGTCTTTCAGCTCATCGAAGTAGTTGCAGAGAATTGGGTTTCCACAGGCCTTGCAAAGAATCGGAACGATGCCATTAATCGTCTGATCAAGCAAATTAGGAAACGCTTGGAGGGAACACTTACTCCTGTACAGTCAGCAACCGAAGTGGGTAGCCTTCGGATTGAAATTCAGTCGTTACGGGAAACTATCTCACGATTATGGGAGGAAAGGCTGGAAAAACCCGAAAGCATTCCAAATTTGATTGAAGCATTCCGTGATGACCTCGCGGATACTATTCAGTCTTCTAAACTACTATATGACATCTCTAAGTTTTGCCGCGAATTAAGGTCAGAGAATATCAAGTATTTGGAGGAGGTATTAGATGAAATCGATTCATGGGAGCAAAGGCTAAATCTAACGCGATAATCATCCCGAGATTACGGATCTATTGATATTCTCCCTTAACAATAGCGAGTAAGTCCTCTTCGAAGCTTCCAAGTTTAGGAACTTCAATAATACGGCCTAATTCCTTTCCATTACTACTTATTATGAACGTTGGGATTTTTCTTACATTATATTTTTCCCGAATTCCATTTGAATCGCGATTTTCCACGTGAAATTCCCACTCTGGAAGATATTCCGCGATTCGGGCCATTTTTGGGACACCACGTCGACAATCGGGACACCAGTGGGCCGAGACGATAGTTACGGTAATTTGATGTCCCTTAAGCTTAGATATCTCTCTCATGGAGGCGATTGTTTCCATTCGTGGCGCATAGCGGTCATAAGATGCGACGAATCCTTTGTTAGCGTGGACATAGGCGTATAATTCACTTATAACAGCAGGTTGATCCGTTGCCGTAGGAGTGCTCACTTTGACCTTCGTAAATCCCCATTGGATTGTTTTAAGCTTTTTAGAACTTAATCCTACTCTTTTTAGATAATCAATTGCTCCGATAGCCGCACGGGCACCATCTCCCGCTGATACTATGGCCTGACGTGCAATCCCCCCGGTTACGTCCCCCGCCGCAAAAACGCCATTTATATTAGTAGTTTGCATCGATCCAACTTGAATAAACTGTCCATCTAGTTCCACTCCAAGGCCAGCGACCAGAGCCGAGGAAGGTGTTACTCCGACTTCCACGAATACTGCTTTTACCTGAATGGTTTTTACCATCCCATCAATATCGAACTTGAAGGCTGTCACAGTCTTATCATCTCCTCCTATGATTTCCAGGGGTTTAATATTTTCACAAAAGACGATATTCTTAGTATTATCTAGTTCATCAACTAACGCTGGATCGGCCCCTATTCGCGCTTTGGTAGCGAGAAGAAAGACCTCATTTGCAATATCAGCCATCCTGAGAGCGGCAGTTGCGGCCTCATTGCCAAATCCAACGATGGCAACTGGAGCCTCCTTATATAAAGGACCATCACAAATCGTACAGTAGCCCACCCCGCGTGCATAAAATTCCTCTTCGCCCTTGATCCCCAGTCTCTTGTGTTTCGTTCCAGAAGCTATAATAACAGTATTGGCGCATGTGGCCCTCCCTTCAGTATCAAAAAGTTGAAAAGCGCTGTGTTCTCCTTCTCCCCGAACGATTTGCCTTATTTCTTGTTCATCCAAGACCGCCCCGTACTGGGTTGCATGTTCAATAAACTTATCTATGAGTTCTAGTCCTTTAGTCTCGGGGTTGGTCCAGGTTGGGTAATTTTCTACAACGCGAGCTTTGGCTAACAGGCTTGCGTAAGGATCACCCCATACAACGGTATTAAGTTCGGCTCTGGCTGCATACATTGCTGCGGTCAATCCGGCAGGCCCAGCTCCTACAATAGCCACATCTACTAAATCATGATCAGAACAGTCAGTCATGCTCATTCATCCTCATACATGTCTTCCCTCTTTTTTGCGAATTTTAAGATGAGTGGAGCGAAATAAAAATACCAAGAAAATCTATCTCTAACATCCTCAGAAAATTCCTACGATTGAATATAATGTTTAAAGTGCAATAAACGTATAATTAAGGATTTGAGGCTTTTGACTTGGTTACATCTAGGTGAATTAGTTCAAATTAATGCGGAAAAGGCGCCTAATAAGCTGGCATTCAAAGATGCTAAACGTTCTCTTACCTTCAGGGAATTTAACTTACGTACAAATAAATTGGCGAATGGATTGTTGTCAAGAGGTTTGAAAAAAGGCGATAAAATTGCTGTACTTGCCAATAACTGTTTAGAGTTCGCTGAGATCTATATTGCTGCGGCAAAAGCAGGATTGATCATTGTTCCTTTAAATTTTCGACTGTTACCCGAGGATCTATATTGGATTGTACAGAACGCAGAATGTAAAATGGTGATGATTGAACAACGCTATTACCAGACCACACTCGATAATTGGGATCTTGTGGTCGAATTCGGACTGGACATTCTTCAGAGCGTCGTAATTGGCGATATTCCAATAGGCGATGGTTGGAGTTATTTTGAAGATATCGTGGGTGCAGGCAGTGAGGACTGCCCCGAGATTTCAATTGACCCAGAGGATACTTGGATTTTGTTGTATACCAGTGGGACAACTGGAAAACCCAAGGGGGTTGTCCGGTCTCACCGTTCATATATTGCCTTTTTTCTGATTAATGCGGCTGAATATTCTTTTACTCCCAAGGATTACGGATTAGTACTTATGCCGCTTAGTCACGTAAATTCCACGTTCTATGCATTTGTCTTTACTTATATCGGAGCTGCTTGCTACATTCATCGCGAGTACAACTTTGACCCTGAAGAATTGCTTCAGATTTTCGCCCAAGAAAAGATTACTTTTACCTCGTTAATCCCTACACATTATAACCTAATCTTGAATCTCTCTGATGAAATTAAAACCAAATATGACCTTTCTTCTGTAACCAAATTACTCACATCATCGGCTCCAGCTACTAAGGAAATGAAGAGGGGTGTGATGGAACTGTTCAAGGGCGTTGAGCTCTTTGAAGCCTATGGGTCCACTGAAGCAGGATTGGTAACCATTCTGAGGCCAGAGGATCAGTTTGCTAAGGCGGGATCGATCGGCCAGGAGTGTTTTGGGTCTGATAAGATCCGGATTCTTGATCCCGTGACCCGCCAGCCTACCCCTGAGGGCGAAATTGGGGAGCTCTTTTCCCGCAGCCCAATGCAGTTAACCGATTATTACAATCTTCCGAACAAAACAAGGGAGGCCATGGACGGAAGTTTTTTTAGCGCCGGGGATATGGCACGTCGTGATTCCGATGGGTATTATTACCTCGTTGATAGAAAGGCGAACATGATAATCTCTGGTGGGGAGCATATATTCCCTTCAGAGGTTGAAAAAGCTATTACAACCCACCCCTCAGTCATTGAATGCGCGGTGGTCGGGCTAAATCACCCCAAATGGGGAGAAGCAGTGACGGCTGTATGTATCTTGGCATCAGGGCGCTCTCCATCAGAAAGTTTGGCCGAGAACCTTCGAGATTTTTGTTACGAGAGACTGGCGCGGTTCAAGGTTCCCAAAAAGGTACTTTTCATTGGATACGAGGAAATGCCCCGTACTGGATCAGGGAAAGTAATTCACCGAGTCCTACGAGAACGATTCAACGCTGAAATCGATTGGAATGATTGATCTCTCGATTAATCTTTCATGGAAAAGATGTAACTGCGGAGATTCCCTTTGAGTTCCATAATTCCTTATCTAATTATGATGGTCCCCCTGGCGGTGATCTTCAACATTCCGATATTGGCTGTTTCATTGCAAAAAAAATTATTAACCCGTGGGGGAATAGGAGTCGCTGCTTTTCTCGGTATATTCTTTTTTATAATTCAACCCTTTTTCTGGTTGGCTATGGTCTTTTTTTTTATCAGTGCCTCTGTTCTTTCGAAATACAAATCAATTGAGAAAACCAGTGCCTCTCTCGATTTTGAGAAAGGGGCAACAAAGCGGGATGCAATGCAGGTCGTAGCAAATGGAACAGTAGCACTCATTCTTGTTGTTGGATATGGAATTTTTGACCTCTTGCCTCTACTTTTGACAGATCGAACAGTAATCCCACAAATTACAAGCCCTTTCTTTATAGGGGTTTTTATTGCCTTTGCTGCCCATAATGCGGATACCTGGGCAACAGAAATTGGATTGCTATCTAATCGAAAGCCAAGACTAGTAACAAATCTCAAAAAGCAGGTGGATCAAGGTACCTCGGGAGGAATCACTATTGATGGATTGGTTGCGTCCTTAATTGGAGCGATGGTGATTGCAGGAGTTTATTTCAGCGCTTATCTAACTATTCCTCCTGGTTCTCACAATATTTTTATGATAGGACTCGCAATGGGGGTGATAACTCTTGCAGGGCTGATTGGATCAGTGGTTGACTCGATTGAAGGTGCGGTAATTCAAGGCATCTATTATTGTGAGCAATGTGCTAAAGAGACGGAATCAAATCCGCATCCCCGATGTGGGAATTCAACAACACTCATTCGGGGAAATATTATCATCAATAACGATATCGTTAATGTTTCGAGTGCATTCTTAGTAGCGATGCTAGGTATCCTAATTATTGTTCTAATTCGATTTTAACCCCATAAATCCAAGAAATAATTAATAAGTTCGCTGTATTGGCTGTTTTGCTTGTGTGCCGCTTGTTTTCTTTTCGTTCCTGTCAAGATGAATACCTAAAGAATACAATACGGCTTATAATCTTCCGAAAAATTCAAATAATAGTATCTAGATCGTTTTTTTCACATGCACATCGTTAAAATGAGCATGAGGAAGTTATTAGAGAATGAGAGTGAAAGATGTAAAAAAAATCTGCATCCTTGGTGCAGGATTAATGGGGAATGGAATAGCTCAGGCATGCGCCCAAGCTGGGTTTCAGGTTGCTATGCGAGACATCGAGGATAAATTTGTGGAGAATGGCCTCAATATGATTAAGAAAAATCTGACTCGAGGCGTTAAAAAGGGAAAAATAACCCAAGATGAAATGGATGCAGTTCTTCAGCGGATCAACGGAGTAGTGGATCTAAATGAAGCATTAAAGGATGCAGATGTAATTATCGAAGCAATAATTGAAAATCGTGACCTTAAACGTAAAGTTTTTGCTGAGATTGATGCGATCTGTAAGCCTGAAGTTGTTTTCGCTTCCAATACATCATCAATCAGCATCACTGACATGGCGGCAGCTACAAAGCGCCCAGACAAGTTCATTGGTATGCATTTTTTCAATCCTGTCCCTGTAATGCGCTTGGTTGAAATAATCAAAGGATATGAGACTTCCGAGGAAACGTATCTGTTTATTGATGAACTTTCAAAAAAACTCGGAAAGGAAACAGTTCTGGTTAATGAAGCCCCTGGATTTGCCGTTAACCGTTTATTGCTTCCCTTTTTCCTAGAAGCTGTCACTGCCTTGCAAGAAGGCGTCACTACTGTGGAAGATATGGATAAAGCTATAACGCTTGGATTGAATCATCCTATGGGGCCATTTACGTTGTTGGATTTTGTGGGTCTTGACACAACATTGTTTATTGGAGATTATCTCTACTCTGAATTCCAAGATTCAAAGTATCGCGTACCATCTCTACTGCGTAAAATGGTTAGGGCCGGCCACTTCGGGCGGAAATCAGGAATCGGATTCTATGATTACTCCCAAAATCCACCTAAAGCCCGTTCATTCCATTAGGCTGGTTCTTTTCCCTTCCTTTTGAAATTAGCTGTAATCATCAAGGCACTTCTGAAAGGCAATATAAAGCCCTGCCTTTTGCGGAGTGTCTCGGAAAGAATTAACACTCTATCGCCTCTCTAATCCCAAACGTTCTTTCGGAGGATCCGCAATACGAAAAAAACGAGTTTCAATCAATTCAAGAATCAGAGTACTCTAATAAGTCGAATAAAATCCTTTTTATCGAAAACAAACGAAAAATTGCCATCCATTGTAAGATTAAATCTGCTTGCTATACTCGTAGGAATAGTCGGCGGAATTGGGTCTTGGATCTTTCGTTTGGCGATTGCTTTTATTTTTTGGCTCTTTTTCACTGTTCCTATGGAAATCTTAAATTCATTCGGTTTTTCTAACATTAGCTGGTTACCTTTTCTACTTGCCCCAATTATTGGGGGCCTTTGTGTCGGTTTTCTTACGTCTCGTGTTTCAAAAGAAACCAAAGGACATGGGGTACCTGAGGTTTTGGAATCTGTTGCTTTACATAACGGTCGTATGAGTTTGAGGGTTCCGTTCATCAAGATCATTGCCTCTGCCACAACTATTGGTACAGGTGGATCGGCAGGAAGAGAAGGACCGATTGCACAAATAGGCGCTGGCTTTGCTTCCTTGTTAGGACAAAAATTAAACCTTTCTCCACGTGAACTGCGAACTTTGGTAATTTCAGGAGTGGCTGCTGGAATTGCTTCAACATTCAATGCGCCTATTGGTGGAACATTATTTGCTCTTGAAATCTTAATGGGTGAAAGCGCGACGGGATTACTGATCCCAATTGTTTTAGCTGGTGTAGTTGGGGTAGTGACAGGCCAATTTTTAATAGGAACCGAGCCAGCTTTCATTGGGTTTCCTCCATTAGCATATCATGAACCCTATTTAATCCCTTTATTTGTAATTTTAGGTCTAATTTGTGGAATTGGCTCAGCCTTATGGATTAAATTCTTCTATAAATTTGAAGACATCTTTGAATACATATCTGGGAAACTTGCAGTACCTGAAATCGTGCAACCCGCTCTAGGAGGACTCTTTGTCGGGCTAATCTTAATTGCAACCTATTTCTTTGTTGGTGAACAATGGCAATTATTCACCACGATGGGCTTAACTTATCTTCCAATGGAGGCGGTTTTTCAAGGAACACTGTTTCAAGAACCGGCATCATTAGTACTCATTATTCTGATCCTATTATTTACCTTAAAAATACTTGCTACGGTGTTTACTGTGGGTACGGGGGGTTCAGGGGGTGTTTTTGCGCCTACCCTCTTTTTAGGTGTAATGTTAGGTGCGGCGTTCGGGATAGTCGTTGATGATATCATTATAATTGCAAACGTTCCCATCGCCCTACTCGCAGTACTAGGAATGGCCGCTTTTTTTGCAGGAACAGGTCGTGCTCCGTTGACTGCGGTTATTATGACCGCAGAAATGACCGAAGATTATTTTCTAACTATTCCTTTGATGGTTGTGGTTTCAATAAGCTGGGTGATTTCATTACTTCTTGAAAAAGAGAATATTTACACTTTGAAGCTCATCCGAAGAGGAGTAGTCCTAAGTGAAAATCGCACCGATGTTTTAGAAACCGTCTCCATTGAACAAGCCATGACTCCTAGAGAGGAATTGGTAGTAGTCGATACCAAAACTCGACTGGAAGCAGTGATAGACCTTGTTAGAACCACTGGTCATGAAGGTTTTCCGGTTATTGAGCAAGAAAAACTGATTGGAGTTATTACATTAAGTGATGTTCAAAATGCATTACATAGTTCTCCAAAAGATTGGAATGTATTTGATATATTGATAAAAAAGCGAAAGCCTCTCTATTGTGTGGATAGAAAGGCATCCTTGATGCACGCGATCCATATAATGGAATCAAAAGATGTTTCTCGGCTACCAATTGTAGAGAAAGTTTCAGGTCAGGAATTTCCAAAATTGGTCGGTTGGATTACTCATCACGACATCACAAAAGCTTATCTTATGGAAAAGGCATCAGTTGCTCTACAAACAGCAGATGATCATATCCTTTCTTATGGAATGCTAGAATGAATTAACAAAGGCCGAGGCTAAACCGCTTCTAAAGCCAGTTTAATAGGTCGTTTACTTCCCCTTATTGAATACAAGGATGCTTTGATGCACAATACTAGGGATATAAGAATAAGGGTATCCAAAAACGTGAAGGGATTTATCGGGGGAATACCAAATGATCTCTCTTTCGAACTGATATCCTATTTCTAAAAGGATCCGAGCCAATATTGAAGAAAGCATAAGATATTTGCCAATTTTTCTTGCCTTCCCCGCTCGTTCTTCAATAATGGTTCGGTACATATTCCCTATAAATACCACGCAATATTTGTTGGGGGCCAACTTCGGGTAACAAAGTGTGAATACATCGTTGAGTAATGATTTCCACTCTCCTAGCGAAATTGTGTCCGCTTGGTTAAACCTTTTTAGCGATGAATGTAGTTTTCCCTTTGATTCTTCTCCTGCACGCGAATAACGACCACGAGTTTTTTTCAATTTATCCATAGCCCAATATGGTACATCTGTTAATATGAGACCAGCTGAACCATCTGAAATAACGTCGGGAATTCCTGCACGTGAGTCTCCAACAATGAACTCCTGTTCAGGGAACCCCGATTCATGTGTTACCTGATGATAAATCTCTCTCCATTGTGCGTTAATATCAATTCCAATAGCCTTCCGTCCTGAAAGACTTGCACCTAAGAGCGTTCCTCCTACACCAACAAACGGATCCAACACGAGATCGTTACGATGATCAGAATATCTTTCGATGAGTAATTGACATAGTTCGGGAGGTTTCATTCCGCCATGTTGACTTCGAAGTTTATGGTTAAACGAGGGAGGATATGCCTTATGAATAATCTCAGTCCGTCCTATTGGGATTTGGCCATTAAAAAGGGCAGGGAATTGCTTGGGCCTGTACAAAAATCCTTCTTCGTTTCTAAATACAAGGATTCGTCGTGAAATCGTTATAAACTCCTCAAATCCCTTCTGCGGTTCTGGAATAAACCAAATTCTTTCTGCCTTCAAAGGTAGTCCAACTAGCTGGAAATTATGAACGAAAAGAGAGGATAGGGTAAAATTCAAGGCGGGGTATCCCGATTCAATGGTTTCAGGAAGAGTTAGGACGAGATAGCGATTGATCTTCAGTTTTTTTACTGCTTCCAGTATAACGGGACAGAAAAAGGCTAACAGTTCATGAACGAGTTGCACTTTTGCCTCAGAATGAACAGAGGGAGATAATTGAGCCCGATCGGGATCTAATAAAGAGGTGTTGCTTACAATAGGAATGTCTGAGAATATAAGATCGACAGAATTTTGCGGAAGATTAGCCAAACTGTCCATGGTTTCTCTCATCAATTCTCCTGACAATTCGTTTCTTTGTCTGAGCAGAGAAAGATTTTCCTTGATCAGATCGTCATCAGATTGAATGCCTATGTATTTTCTGTTTGGACCGCTCTCACCTGAATTGGCAAGGTGGATTCCTAGCATTGTAGTTCCCAATCCAGGAGAAGGATCCAGGACTGTTTCTCCGGGTTTGGAGAAGGTTTCTATGATTTCTTGACAAAATGCTTCAGGAAGGAGAGGAGATTTGAATTCGATATTTCCTTGCCTTCGTTCGCTGGAATATGCCTTAGGAATTACTGTTTTTGTTGAAAAAAGCCACTGTTTACCCGTTAGATTATTTAAGGTATTTCTTTTGTCATAGACTCCATCCACTCCCCGGTTCTCTTGGTAATCTTTTAGACCGAGCGTTGACACCCGACTCCACATTCCTCAAAGAACGGCAGCGATAAACCAAAGCACCAAAGGTAGTAGCAAGATGGTTAGCAATCCAATAGATGCAATCACGCGGATGCGGAGGATCCGTTGTCTGCAGGGTATACAATATACTTGTTTAACCATCTTACGCTTTTCGCCAATGAATTGTTGGAAAAAGGTCTCATGCCAATCTTCAACCACGCATTCAGAGCAGAAGTTTTGATGACATCTTTCACACTCCATGGTTTCGTATCTACTAGGATGATTGACACACGAAGCTCCTTGTTTTTGCTTTTCGCGTCTTCTTTTTGACATAACGAGCTCACTTGGTTGATCCTAAAGATAAACAAACTTGATTCTTACTAAAAAAAACGACTCTCCCATAGCATTGTATCCCCCCCTTTCAAATTCTCTGAAAAAAAACTTTACCTCAACATGGAATGGATCAAAAAAAGATGAAATGGACTTTAACGGGTTCTCCTATGGTCACCAAAGTTAACTTTCGTGAAGCGTCGCCAGATGATAAAACCACGGTACGAAATATTTTAATTTATGCGTTTGAAGGGCACAGAAATCGATATGGTGATCCCGAAGAAAAACGGGACCTTGAACTGCCCTATCAGATAGTGGATTATCTGCTTGAGGATGAGAATGGGGATATTATCGCCACATTAGGTGTCATCGAATTCAATCAGCGCATTAGAGGTACCTGGGTAAAAATGGCAGGCATTACTGCCGTCGCCTGTAGACCAGAATACCGCCGTAAATCCTACATGACTCGGCTTTTTCTGAATGCTTTCGTTCAACTCAATCAGCAAGAATTCCTTGTCTCCGTATTATACCCGTTTACGTTTGCTTTTTATGAAAAGCTTGGATATGGACAGGCTGATGAAATCTTAACACATACTATCAAGACGACGGAGATTATTAAGCGACCCACGCCCAACCGAATGATAACCGAAGATTTTGATCCAAATTTCAAACGTTGTCAGCCCCTCTATCGTAAACTTTCAGAGAAATTAGAGGGCTTGGTTGAAAGACCACCTTACGTTTGGGAAAAGTTGTATGGATGGAACTGGACCAACGGTGGTTTTCAGTTTATCTGTCAAGATCTCGAGGGAAACGATCTTGGGTATATTATTACACGTTTTGAACGAAAAAGCCCATTTAACCCGTTTAGTTTTTTAGAAGTGCGGGAGATTGTTTATTTTGATTCAGAAACAAAGCAAGCCTTGTTAAACTTCCTGGCTGATCATGATTCTCAGCGTGAATATATCAAAATCGCTCCCTATGACCAAAACTACCTTCCCTTCCTCAAAACCCCACGAATGAAAGAAAATTACCTAATAGCTAATTCCATGCTTCGAATTATAAATATAGAAAGCCTAGTTCCATTATTGAAATATCCTGAAGAGGTATCAACGAGTGTTACACTGGAACTCAAAGACCCTCACTGTTCGTGGCAGAATAAAACGTTGACAGTTCAGATAGAGAACGGTCGAGGTATTATAACTACTACTCCCTCTGATGAAAAACTCTTACTGGGTGTAAAAGAGTTAAGCCAAGTTGTTGTTGGATTTCGTTCGCCTCAGGAGCTTGCAGAAGCAGGAGCTATCAAGGGGTCACAGGAAGCGCTAGAACGTCTCGGGAAGATTTTTCCAAAACAAACAACGTATTTTAGAGATTATTTCTAGACATCTTCAGCATATTGAGACTGTTTTGTAAAATCTCCAGAAATGATTTTGTCCCGAGCTAGCCGTCCTATTTCAATTTGGATTGAATCATATACAGGAGAAGGAACGGCATTTTTCCATGGAGTCCACGGCAAGGGCATGAAGTGGTGCAGCCGAACCTGGGCTTTCTTACCTAAATCCCGTATTAGATCTATCGTTTCCCATTGTTCGTCTTCTGTTTCAGTTGGATTTCCCAATATAAAGTCAAAAACAGGAGTGATACCGTGATTGGTTATCAAATCATGTGCTTTCCATGCAACATTCACATTATGTCCTCGACGCATGTATGATAAAATCCGGGCCGATCCGCTTTGGATTCCTACTGAGACGTGATCGTTCGCTACATCTTCAAATAATCCTATGGTCTCTTCTGTTATATACTCAGGTCGTACTTCCGATGGAAAGGTACCCAGAAATAAACGGATATCAAATTGCCCAATTTGGTGGATTAGTTCTTTCAATGCAAGGTAATTGGCTTGGCCTCTTCTTTTTTCCATATAACCTAGCGAATTCGGAGCGATAAAGCGGATATCTACGCTATCTTTAAACTGAAAGTTATCCGAATAATGCCTTACTATCTTGACCACATTTTGGATACTCCGAAACCTCGGATTTCCGTACATATACGGAACCTGGCAAAACTTACAGCGAAATGCACATCCACGCATAAGTTCTATAGGTGGATGTAAAGGAAAATTTGCATTATCAGAATAGCACGGATAATCATCAAGGTTGACCCGATCGGGCATTTTTGTACGTCGGGTGTCTCCGGTTCCGTTCCGATAACTAATGCCAGGAATATCTTGTACGGCTTCCCGTCGGAAGTCGTTTTTGATCAAGGATTTTACTAATAAAGGAAATGTAATCTCTCCCTCACCCACCACCACGAAATCGACTCCCATTTCTAAAAAGCTTCCTGGATCCCCTGTAGCCTGGGGACCGCCAACGACCGTGATCAGGTTGGTGTTCGGGATCGTTTGTACAAGGTGTTTGAGCCGTTTCCTTTGCACATTCAATGACATATTTCGAGACGATTCCCCATATACCACTGAGAATCCC
>JBHLRO010000040.1:0-13006 GCA_048882505.1 Candidatus Thorarchaeota archaeon | reverse complement strand
GACCCCAGTCGCAATTCTATCTCAGGGTGCGAGGAATTGAAATTAAAAACCAAATCAGAGCGTTTGGGTTATGTTCTAAGAGGAAAGAATCGGAGTGAGATTTTCAAGGTTTTGCTGGGAGGATGTCAACCTCCGAGCCACATCAGTGAGAAGACAGGGATTCCTGTATCTAATGTTTCACGGGTACTAAAACAACTCCAGGCCCACGGGTTGCTCGCTAAACTCACATCTTCACAAGAGTCATTATCCCTTTACGAGCTAACTGCTACTGGATTGGAAATTAAGGCCGAATTCCTCGAGCTCTGGAGTTTCCGCCAATCTATTCGTGGCATAAATAAAATGGAGGAGTAAACACTGGCACGAGAGAACCAGGCCGTCCGAATATCCTCGGTAACAAAGAGATATCGTAACCAAACCGATCTCGCTTTGGATAATATCAACCTGGAATGGGAACGGGGCATCCTGGGCATAATTGGCCCCAATGGAGCTGGAAAGTCTACTCTAATTAAGATCATGAGTACCATTATTTTTCCCACATCCGGTGACGTGCAGATTTTTGGTTATGACCTAGCTAAAGACCCTTTAAGTATCCGCCAGAGATTAGGGGTCTGTTTCGAAAATCCCAGCTATCCGCCGAGTCTCCGGGTATTTTCCTCCTTACAATGGGTGGGCCAAATCCGAGGATTATCGAAAACCACGGCTAAACGCCAAACTTTGGATCTCTTGAACTACTTTGATCTGTTAGCTGCGTCTGAGCTGAGATTAAAGGAACTTTCCGCAGGGATGAGACAAAAATATGGGTTAATTCAGGCCACAATTGGATTCCCTTCACTTATCATTCTAGATGAACCCACCTCCAATCTGGATCCAGATGGTCGGAAAAATTATGAAACTTACGTACAAACTCTGGTTCGTGAGTATAACTGTACGGTGATTATTGCCAGTCACGTCTTGGGTGAACTTAATCGAATATGTGATGGCTTTTTTTTCCTCTTTAATGGCAAATGCGCAGAATTTGGCACTCGTCAGGACTTACTCACAAAATATCCAGCCAAAAGATATCGCCTCCTGACACATCAGCCCCAGCTCCTCGCATCGCTATTACAAGAGCTACATATTGAGATTGTCGCCCAAACGAATTCTGAGCTTGAGATCAGGGTTCAAAACTCTGCCCAGCTACTGGAAATTCAGAAACGCTTTCGAAACAGCTCCATTCAGGAGAACAAAGTTGAAGAATTAATCTTTTTACCCGTAGAGGTAGAAATCGAGGCGATTTATCAGCAGCTCCGAACTCACCCACAAAAGAGGACCGAATCGAATGAAAATAAGTTATGAGGCCTTCTTGGCTGGCATAGAAAGTGCCTCATTCCTTACAAAGTATTTAGTAATTTCAGCGTGCTTGTTCTTTGTCATAGATCTGGCCTTGGTGACTCTCCCGAATGACCATATCGATTTCCCGTCTCAACTGAATGAAAGTGAGGTGTTTCAATCCGTACCCCTGGCAGTAGCGCGAGGTCAAACCTTTGAATTCCGAATTCAATGTACATATGATTTACGGTTCTCTATTGTGCCTCATTGGCGCTTTGATGCCTGGGCTGTGAATGCAACGCCTCAAAATACCCTATTCAGCCAAGTAGGCCGTCGATTTCAGGGCCAACTGGTCATGGAAAACTATACCATTCTGTTCTTGCATTTTAATAATTCTTTATCAGATTCAGGAGTCATAGAGAAGGTCAACAACCTAGTTGGCACTAATCATGTCACGGGTTTTGATCTTGACGTTGAAATGATAACGGTTTCCCTCTTCATGATTGCTGCAGGTGTAGAAGTTATTTCGAGCCCCATACGTCAGTTTCACAAAAAACAGAGGCAGGAGGCGATCTCCAATTATCTGGCCACCCCTAGTCAGGCAGGCGAGCAGAGTATAGAACGTCTGCGCGTTTACGAGAGGGAAACAAAGCGCCCTGAGACAATACAGCTGTATGGGGCGTTAATGGCCAGGCAGTATCAGCGGGGAACTTTCTTATTCACCTTGAGTCTGCAACCGCTGTTTTTCCTCTTTACTAATCCCAGTTTCCGAGTAGTGGTGTTATCTCCCACCTCCTCAGACTTGACCGCAAGTCTGTTATCACTATGGAGCTATGTGTTCCATCAATTCTGGATAATTTGGGTGGCCTTTATTGCGTTATCCATACTGAGCATTTGGAGAACTAACGAGGTTGTTTCCGAAATTATGACAGAGTGGGCTTATCCCGTAAGTCGCCGAATATATGGATTGGCGGTTTTAGGCCTGTTTGGCATCGGTATCCTCATCCCCCTGTCATTTGGTGCCTTTCTCCTTGCGGTTATCCTCAACCTCCTGCGTTTTCACCAAATTCCGGCATTGGGGCCGATTGGCCTCTTCTTAATCACGGTTCTTTCTTGGTGCCTATTACTGGGCCTTACCAGCAGCATTATTCACCTCACCAAGTTCCACTGGACATTGGCCTCCAAATGCCTCATCATTGCGACGGGAGCCTTTATAGTAAATGAAATCCTGCTTATCGATCCCACAACGCTGAGTATAGTGCCTTTATTGATGCCAAGTAATTTTGGCGCTATATTGAGAGAAACAGGAGCAGTAGATTCTGTTTTTATTCCCCAGCTGCTAGGTCCGTTATTGGGTAATTTTCTACTCTTCGCTTTAGGGCTTGCCTTGTTTTTTTTCACCATAAGACGGTTCGGATTCGCGTGAATACAGAGAAGAAGTGAATTATGTGACACTCCCCCTACCTAGAAGATACCAAGTCTCCCCAATCACCAAGATGCGACAAATGGTCGGGACAATTATCAAACAGGTCCCAGATGCCATGCTGTTCCTCTTGATTTTAAGCGGGCTTATGATCTATGATGTGTCATCCGCTGCTATGAATCCTCGGATCTATTATCTCCCCCCAGAGAACATCTGGTATGAATTAGACCCTTTTGACACCCAAGAAATTAGTCAATTCAGTGCTGGGGCAGGGGTTCTGATAGGCAGAGGCCAGACCCTGATCATTAATGTAACAACTTCTAATCAAAGTACCCTTAGTTTGGTCGAATATGCTTGGGATTCCAATGAATTGCATGTCCCCATTACAGAACCCGTTTATACGAGTCAAAATTCGACCTCGCATTCGTTCTCGCTCCCCCCAGGGCAGCGGTTTCGGATTATGGTAGTTTATTTAACCAATTTAGCGTCAGAACCATTAGCGTTTGAAGGGATGGCCAAAATCGTAGGACCTGACCATGATCAACTGTTAGGCCTGATTATCTTACTATTTCTCAGCATGCTCTGGGGAAGCGTAGTTTTCACAATTAGAAGAGTTAATAAAAGGCAGAGAGAGGAATCCATTAACTCTGTGTCCTCTTTAAGTTTATCAGTACCTCGAATTTCAAGGTTACGCTTAGTATGGGGCTTTTTTAGTTCCATGGAAAACCAGATCAAAATTCTTTTTGTGAGTGTTATTTCGTGGTTGGTATTTCAACCCGCTAAGCTCATCCAGGAAATTTCAGGCTCTCCTTTAACGACCCACAAGTTAATTCGAGAAGTAGATCTAGCCCTGCATGGGTACGTATTTCCTGGGTTACTATTTCTACTGCTGTTCCTGGCAATTGAGACCAGTGAGGTGATAGCGGCACGAAAAGCGCATCAAGATCTGCCGTTTCTCTTCAGTCTGCCCATCGCCCGGCAGGAGTGGATCATCGCGGGCTTTTTCTGGTACTTTCTGTTTTACGGGAAGTTCTTGGTTTTTACCTATTTCTTCAAAGTGGCTCTCATTAGCCTCCAACTTGGTATCGTCTATCCCCTCAGCAGTGTACTATCCTTAAGTCTGGTTTTAATGAGCTACTTAGGCTGTTTTATTGGGCTGGGCTTATTGAGTTCGATCGCTTCCTCCCAACGAATTCCTGCGATTATAAAGGGGCTCTTTCTAAGTCTAATTTTTGGTTCAATCTTTTTTGGAGCCATCGGAGGATTAGGAGCCGTAGAGTACTCACCTGAACCATTGAAAGGGGCTCACAATGAGACAAGGCTTTGGGATCCTATCACTTCAAAAGAGGGGGCATTTGTGATTACCAAACCGAATCTTGAAGGCTTGATCTCTACTTTGGCCCTCCCGATTTTCGCACTCTTATTGGGACTGGGCCTTGCCGCAAGGATAATCAAACGAACCACTTGACCCGGAAGAAATAGGAGGAAATCAGCTCGTTGGTTGAACACTGCGAAGAAGTGAATTATGTGACGCTCCCTTTACCTAGAAGATTCCAATTCCCCGCAATCTCTAAGATGCTAGGAATAGTTGGAACAATTATAAAACAAAACCCCAAATTCGTGCTCTTCCTGCTGTTGCTAAGTGGCTTATGATTTATGAGGTATCTTCGCCTGTTATAAACCCCCAAATCTATTGTTTCCCTTCAGAGAAGGCCGGGTATGAATTAAACCCTTTTAACATCCAAGAAGGAGGTAAAACAGACAGATCATTTTTAACGGTTGTTACTTGCTTTAACCTTCCCTATTCAACTATCCTAATTGGACTTGATCTTGCCCCAAGCATAATCAAATGGATCAGATCTTGTATCTGGAAAAAAAAAGAAAAAAGAAATTTAAACGCCAGGGCCTGTGAAGGGGGTATATTCAAAATCTAAGTGGTTTCCTCCATCTTTAAAATCTGCCCCTTTCTCCACCCATATATTGTCCCCGTCTATCTTAACATATAGGTAGTGGTCCTTAGCATCATCAATATTAGCATTCCCCAGGTTGTGCCTAACAAGTTCACTGTTCCAGGAGTCATCGGACGTATACTCGCTAGTCGATTCAGGTCAGAATAGTTCCCCAAGAATCTCTATTACCTTAAATTATCAAATTACCTCCGATCTTTGGGTGTATATATGTGCAAGAGCATAAAATGTAACGAACCAAACCACCGTTAGTAAAATTGAAGCAACTAATTGTGTGACATTGGGAAGCGTGTGGACTATCATTCCTTGGACCTCAATATGCGCCGGCCACATATCCCAAACCATACTTATTGCATTAAATACTCCCCCCCCCGCTCCCCTTGATGCACCAAATGGGTTTCCCTCGTTCTTTGCTGGATTAACCATGATAGAGATTAGGAGAGTAAGGAGAAAGCTCGCACTTAGTCCAGTAATGGCGGAGTTTAATCTGGAAGAAAAAACAGTGGATGCCAATAATCCCGTAGCAATCCATGCTGCAAAACTTATTCCAAAAAGAGTTAACCACATTGATAGAGAAATCAGGGGATAAAAAAAACCAATTTGGAGACTTAACAGTATAGACTTACCCACGAACAATATCACAAACAAACCCCCATAATAAGAGATTCTCCATAGGAAGGCGCCCATCACCCATTCTGATCGACCAATTGGAAGAGAGAAAGTCAGCATTATGTCTCGGCGAGCTTTCTTTGCCGCAAAAACTTCGGCAGTTTCTAAAGATATTAGAACGATGAAGAATACCAAACCAATAAAGAGTGGAGTTAATTGACGGAGCTCAACTGCTTCAAGAAGATCGTGAATTGAGACTTGTGAAGATAGAAAATATCCATAAAGTGAAAATTCTCCTAAAGTCACCATCGGTTGCACCACAAGCCACATTAGCGCTGTTCCAATAATGGTCTGGGAGATACCAAATTCCCGTCCTTGGAGCTCCCACAACTTAAGGAAACGATAGCGGGTGGAGGGTGAGACGTTCATACCTCTGCTTTGGTGTTTTTTGGAAAAAATTCTGAAAATTCTGCCAATAATAAAATATGCTAGAACTATAAAAACGTAAATTCCCAGGATCCAAAACGGGATAATTAAATAATCCAAATTTAACCCATGTATCTGTATGAAACCAGTATAAACAATGCTCTCATTCCCAAAATTTCCTAAATAGGCAAAATAGACGGTATATGCTGGTTCTGGAGGAGTGAAGAAGAAATGATGCGAAGTATTCAAACTTGAATAAGGAGAAAAATCCGTGAATGGGGGCATTTCCCAGGCAGACGTGACTGGAATTAATTTCAGTGAAGTTGTATTGGTAGTTGACACGTTGATAAATGCGCGCTGGCCCCTCGAAATGACAATCGGTACTGAATGACCCGTCTCATTAGGTCCTAAAGGTGGAAATTCCCAACTATATGCATATGCGGCATCAAAGAATTCATATGTTCGGGAAGTATTTAAGGCCAGAATTACTTCTCCTATCGCGAATATCTCCAATACTAAGAAACAAAGGGTAAAAATACCTATTCTTTTCTGTTTGAACCCTATTCCTTTGAGTGCCTTTCGAACTAGTTTTGGATATCCCAAATATGTGGCCCCGCATGATATAATCTTTGTTAATCCACTTCTAATCGGTTGATCGCCAAATTATAGAGAGTTGTACTACCAAGGAGCAAAAAGAGGCTTCCAAAGATTGCCCCACCTAATCCATCTAGCGTTAGAGAGCCAGAAGTTAAGAAGTCTACCAAGAGTCGGATTTTATTTGGAAATGGTAAGATGAGTTTCGGTGTTAGGACTTCAACCAGGGTTGTCAGAACTAAAATACTGGAGAAAACCAAGAAAAGATTGATGTATAACGAATTTCGAGTAAACAAGAAACAAATAGTCCCGCTATTAAGGAGGACAAGTAATTCCCATGTGATCAGCCAGAGCAGAAAGATTGTGAGAGTGGCCAGGTCTGGAATTTCGAGAAAGCGGAAGATATTGATCAAGATTACTACCAGGAAAGGGAGAACTAATACAAAACTACTACTTATGCTCAAAAGGATGAACAGGACCGCAGCGTAAGTGGTACGATTAAAGGGGAGAGAGGCATCCAGTTGGAAGGATTTTGTCTCTAATCGGGTTTTCCAGATTTCTACTGCAATCAAAACTAGTATTCCTGTCCAAACCACCAAAAATCCCTCCACGATGACTCCCCACCCGCTAAGTAGCCCTAAAGCAAGAACTTTTGGGTTAGGTGCAAGAATGACTGGCTTTTTTATCGGATCAGCGATAATGAAGGTAAAAACTAATAGAATAAAAAGGGGATACGTAGGAAAAATTCCTGATTCTTTTCTAATCAATAAATATGCATTCCTGGGTCTCGAGGGAACTACTCTTGGTGATTTTGAATATTTCATTATCTGGCCAGATCTGTGGTCTCGGGATTCAGGGTGTTTGCTCGGCGTGCTTTCCTTTCGTGAGAGGCGTCTAAGTATTCGTATGGTCATTTCAAGAAGAAAACCTAACAGCATTAGAAAACTACCCACAGTAAAAATATCAAAGTCGAATCCTGAGACAGCAATATGAGCATCGATTTGGTTTGGACTAGAGACTTCTCTGGTAATTGTATTGTTCCAAAAGAGAAAAAGAATGGTATAGTTGGGAGCTGTAAACGTGTAGCTGAACCGGTTCCCTGATCGATCATAAAGGGAAGGTTTCCTAATTTGGTTCTCTTGATATGCATGATTTGATGTAATTGTAAGCCGTAAGGAATATTTAGTCCATGCTTCGAGAGTTAGAACTTGCCCCCGCCCAATGGGGATGATCTGTTCTATATTTTCCCCCGAGTCGATTGCTTGAGGAGCTGTCAAATCGGAAGCGAGAAAAACATCTGCCATTTCCATTCCAAAAATCAAAACGGAACTAACGACCAATAATTTAGGAAGTGTTGAAAAAAAAACCAGTTCTTTGATAAATCGTTGGAGTGGGAAACCAGGATTTATGATCATACTCCTTTCCTCTCTCTATATAGGGAACCAAGTTTTTGATATATCGCTTCAGTCTCGGATTCAACCTTAACAATCTCTAACTCATCGGTGAAGCCTTCTTTTTGAACACGGACGACTAATTCCAACAGTTCATGAAACCGTTCTGCTTTGATCGTTATTTGTTTCTCATTTATCGAATCGATCTTTACCCCTTCTTTCACTAATAAGTGAAGGAGTTTTTGTGTGTTCTTTGTCATAATACCATATTTTGGGAGATAATCCTTACTTTTCAAATCCTTTCTCTGCCCGAACAGGGCGATTTCACCATAAAAGATGAAAGCAAAGGCAGTACAAAGATGATCTAGCTCTCCTAGGACATGACTTGAAATTAAGAATCTGCACTCACTCTCATTAGCGAGCCGATTAATATATGAAGCGTATAAACGCCGAGAATCTGGATCCAAGTTGGATGTTGGTTCATCCAAAATGATCAAAGGGGGATTTCCAATAGTTGCACACATGAGTCCATATTTCTGTTTCATTCCCGCAGATAATTCGCCCAACCGAGAATCTGATTTAATGTCAAGTTTAAAATATTCTAATAATTCCAGAGCTTGTTGCTTTGCAAACCTCGTTGATAGTCCTCGAATCTCACCTACCCAACAGAGAGACGAAAATACTGTTAATTTGGGATGAAAAACCGGATTTTCGAATAATACACCAATCCGTCTCCTCACTTCTAGTGGTTCCTTTAAGACGTCTTTCCCCAGAACTTTTAAAGATCCACTGTCTGGACGTGTTAATGTACTAATAAGCTTGATCAGTGTCGATTTTCCTGCTCCATTCGGCCCAATTAATCCTAATATTCCATCCTCCCATTTTAGGCTAGCGTTTTTCAGAGCCTGATTTCCTTGGTAACTTTTAGAGACGTTATTGACATCTAATGTTAAGTTTTTTCCCAAACTTAATATCCCTCAGATAGCGTTTGTAGAACACCTTCGTTAAATCCTAACGAGCTCATCCTTTTAAGAATATCTACTTTAAAGGTTGTCCACCGCAATCTGCTGCTGTACTCGGTAGGGTGGGAGCGCCCCTCCTCCGCTTTTCGCGATTCAGACCGACCAGGAGATAAACGCGACATTATTTGGTGTTGCAGTTGTCTTATCATTACTGAAAGAAGATTTGTATCGCGTACACTCAGGCACGCGAGCGGCGGGAGTTATGCCATCGGGCAGCACGCGGAATCAAAGTCATATTTGGTCTGTTATGATTACTTCACAACACATTCGGGACGGGTCGGGGGAATTTGTTCCAGCTCTTAGATGTCTGATCGTCCAATCCGCGGTGGGATCCCTTCACTCGGTTCCCAGTGTTTATCTAGAGTTTTAAAGCGTTTCAACATCCAGGCGGCCATCGATTTCATCGTGTGATGACCAGGTATCGATTGCAGCATATTGGCAACCCTCACATCCCCTAGATGACAGGATGTATTTCTTCCTGAGAATCTGGGGAGAAAAAGTACAGGTGGTGAGTGTAGCGGGCTAGCTTGGTCAGGAGGAGCAGTCTCGCTCTCGCGAGCACAACCTCGGATTGCACTTAAAGTTCTAGTTTTGAGACGAATTCACAACAATCTGGCACACAATATGATCCTACTTTCCCTCTCTGGGGTCGAAAATGGGATGTATCTTTTGCCAGCCTCTGAAATACCTAAGACTAACCTAAAACGACCCGTCTTATGTGGACTATAAGAAACAACCAACGACCAGTGCTAAACATCAAATTCCACGGTAAGGTTATGAAACAGCTCGTTTAAACAACTGAGGCTTTTAGGAGGAAAACAAGGGGGAATTTAGAGCCCCCTTTATGGCCTATTTTTATTACCTTTCACTATAATTGCATGAGCTCCCCTGTGACTGATATACACTTTATATAACGGTCGCCAGTTAAAAAATTTGTTACATAAGCAGAAAATTGTGTTGTTTGTTTACAGCTTATAGCCATTACCACCCGATAGTAATCGCTACTATGAGGGTAGAAGATGTGTGAATGTGTCACATATTCACCATTCCATTCATTCCATGGATCTGGAGCAGCCCATGACCAGTGGTCTATGTAATGGGTAATATAATCCTCCTGCGTTGTGCCTGTGCTATATTTTAGGATATAATAATCGATTGCAAACCAACTGTCGCTTCCTGAATCTTGATGATAGCCGTTAAACCTCCATCTCATCTTGATCTGCCAATACTCACCCACATTTATATAGAATTTATCGCCTCCTAATTTCATATCCAGAGTAATTTGTGCTAGCCCCCATTCCCAAATCCAGAAACCACCATATGCATAGATACCGAGATCGTTAACATGGTCGGCCCGAATTCCACCGTTTCCCTTTGTACCAGTCAGACCAGGATCGGTATGGATCCACGCATCTTCTGCGCCTCTGTAAAAAGATTGTGCTGCACTAATCCCATTCAATTGTAGGGAAAGACATCCAAAGATGATGGCTATGCAAATAACCTGACGTTTATACATTTTTAGAGTTTTCATGCCTTTTCAAACCTCTTCTCTGTTATATATCATTGTTCGATAATGTCCACGGACTACTTATCGAGGGAACAGATAGGTTATCTTATTCCCGTTTCAAGCTCGTAGTTATTAGAGCTGGATGTATAAATAACCAACTTATCATTGATATCTCAAATAGGTATCAACTAGCTATCAACTTTGCAGGTTTGAAGCCACTGCAGCGATTTATTGGGAAACGGAATCGTTTTGGATGCGGGCCTCAAAGGGCGCGTTAACCTAAATTCATAACTGAGTACCGACCCCGACACACTTACACACTAAGACGGGGAAAGTAAAGGTCCAGAATAGTTTTGGGATGATTTTTTCAATGAAGGATTTGCTGCTAACTTGCTTCGTGAAATCATCCACCACTTGAATAACATTATCTAGCTTCATTAAGATCCAGAAAGGCGCTTGAAAGTCTTTAGAAGTCCGATATGGATAGAAATAATGGCTTTTCTTACTCAAAGAAGGCACTAAAATTCCCTGTATCTTCATTAGGTTTTATTATGGCAGTTTTCGTATAGTTTTTCTGTTCTCGGAAAAGATGACCTTCCAGCGTGTAATCGTTGCCAATAAAATATGGATCGAGAATAACTAGAATATCTGACCATCGAACTGCACTTTCTTACCTTGATAAAGCAAAGAAAAAATGGCCGCCCTACACAACCAATACTATTGTGTTTTCTTCCAAAAGTCAATAATCCTCTCTCTTCGGAAATGCAGCTCAAAAGTTTGGTTGTCTTGCACTGCTCCAATAGATGCCTTTTGGCCACACAGAATCGAATTTCGGATAGAAACTTCTCTGTAACCACTCCCGGCACTGTTCCAGTAACTCTAGCAGATTTGAAGTCGTCAGGGACTTAACTTCATACATGACCTCTGTTGTCGTGATTACATCGGGCGGGTATTCTTTTGGAGGAGAAACTGGGTGAAATTTCTGCCCCGCTTGTTGCCTACCGCGATTGAAGCCGAAATGGAGGTGATAACATTGGTTAGGATCATCTATGTCCACTTTTATCCATGTAATTGTCTGAACAAGGCGAAGCTGACTCGGGCTATGGGTAGGCCAGTAGTGTAACAATAGAATCCGGAGGAGATTTTGAAGCGCATCCTCAATCAAGGATACAGTCACCCTTGGTTCATTATACGGTTCAAAATAGTCTTTCAGCATAGCCCCTAAGGCGTCCGACCCTAGGAATCGATCTTGAACTCGGCTGAGTAATTGTTCCCTCCGTACCTTTTGCTCTTTGGCGAAATACTCTGAGCATGGGCGATCCTTGATCTCCATATACCGTTCGACCAGATATTCGAAAAATCGGACTTCATCCGAGTTTTCAGGAGGCGTTTTCAAGCGGCGGTCCCGATAATCGGGCCAATATTCCTCATGGCGAAAGTACCGAATGATGTTTTGGTACCGTTGGAAGAGGTCTCGGTACGGGAGATCTTCCTTGGGCAGGATCCAATTTACACGAGGTAAAAACTCGCTAGTAAACCAATGGTGATTCAAGGCATAATTACGATGAACCGGAGAAAGGGAGAGGGGAATTTCGAAGTCGATGTTTAAATCACTAAAATTACTTTGAAATAGAAGCAGAGTAATATCTAGCTTTGTTAGCGGATTACCAGCCAAGCCAAGAGTGCGTAATGTTGTTGTTTTATCGAGAAAATTAAGGTTGACATCCTGCAATTGATTGTTGTTCAGATTCAAATGTCCGATCTTTGTACAATCTGTCAGTGGAGTTAAATCTATCGTTTTTAGTTGATTATTATCGAGCTTTAGAAATTCAAGCTGTTGACAGTGCTGTAATGGGGACAAATCTATTGATTTGATTTGGTTTTGGCTTAGTTTTAGTATTGCCAAATTCCTGCATTCCTGAAGGGGTGTCAAATCAAGACGTTCCAGTCCACATTGATCCAATTCTAGAAGTTCAAGACTAGAGGAGCCATAAAGTGGATCTAGATCTAAAGAACTGAAAGTGTTTTGACTTAAATAGAGATGTTTAAGCTGATAGAATTTATTTAAATTGTCAGGAAGCGCTGTTAGCTCCATGTTTTGAAGTTTTAATCCGACTACGTATGCTCCCTCTATGATGTACCCTTGATCTTCAAATTGGAGGTCATCTATCTGAGGAAAAGGCTTCTGGAGTTGTGCCTGCAAGTTATTCAAATTGGCTGTTTCAGAGCGGAGTAAAACGCTTTCAGAACCAATCTTGTCCTTCATTCCTGTCACATAACCTAACAGTTCATTTTATGAGATCAGTTTCGTTATTTATCGTTTGAAATCGCTTTCCAAGCTCTTTTACTTGTTCAGTATGGTTTGAAACAACTACCTCTTTCCAAACTCGGTAAAAGCGTTCCAAGTTGAGCTTATGGAGTTCCTTGATTTCATTACTTCTATATGACCGCATTAAACTATTCCAATAGTTTTCCACATCTAGAGATTTCTGAACCCTCTTATAAAAGGGTAAATTCTGAAATCCTCTTTGGGCTTTGTCAATAAATTCGTGAAAATGCTCTAAATTTTCTGGATTGTCCATTATCCCCTTATTTGCTTTTATTCTTGTTAATAATTCCTTGGCATAGCTGTGACTGCGTGCGCTTCTCGGGATAATCGGATCTAGTCCAGCTTTTGAATCAATCAGTTGTTTCATAAGGGGAGAAGGGGGTGTATTGGCTCGACCCATCACCAACCACTCATATTTCACTCCTTTGCC
>JBHLRO010000039.1:0-15895 GCA_048882505.1 Candidatus Thorarchaeota archaeon | reverse complement strand
ATTCCCTAGTTTTGAAGAAATGTGTAAACATCAATTACAGCTCGAGTACTCAGTATCCTTCTGTTCAGTCATCGAAATCCAACTATTCATTGAAGGGGATGAAATCTTCAAGCATCGTCAATATCTGCCCTCGTTCAGGTTCATTGAACTCAGAATTAACAAGAGCCAGTACATCTTGAACGGTGGTTTTTTCACTGGTGTATGATAACCTTAAGTCGTTGAAATCTGCATCAAGAATAAGAACCTTGTCTTTCCCTTCAGTGTTGTTCCAAGCAGGCCAATGTGGGAGCCCATTATTATTAGGATTCCCAGTTCTTGCAAAATTTGCCAGATAGTTCATGCACAAGGCTTTCAATTTTTCACGACCGATCCTGTTTTCCTCTGTGTGAGTCTTTCCTATCAAAAAGGCAAAATCCGATCCACTTGTACCTAGGAAGAAGGGGATCTCAGCGCCATGGTGAGCTCCTAGCTCTTGCCCTTTGTTTTTGGGCAGAACACTGACCCCTTGATCATCTGGGCTTCCCCAATCAAACCTGTAGACATAAACAGGCACGATGCTGTTCGAGGTCATTTCGCTAGCTGGTAGATCAACACCATTTGCGCGCCATAACATAGAATGATAATGCCAAACCCTGGAGCTCAGAGTGGGATCCTTAGTGAAGTGACCAAAGAGGTTCATTTCATCTTTTGTGCAACCAATCATTACTGGTACCATGTTTGGCCATTCCCCAGATGAGAAAACCTTATACCCCTCTGCAGGTATAACTGTCCCATCAGCAATGATGGAACGCCATTCTGCCATTCCAAAAGCAATAGTAGGAATATTCTTTGTAATCGTAAAGGCTGACTTCGAACGGAGATATGTATTAATCTCATTATCTTGCATTTTACTGATGTACTGCACAGCTTCTTTTTCATTGGCAGCTTTTCGATCTTTAATAAGCAAGGCAACCAAAAGCCGTTCAACCTGAGCTTTTGCTTCATCAAGAGAACATAATGACGTTATACCACTCTCAACGACAGCCCGATGGAAGAGTCCCTTTGCAGAGGGAGAAACTAAAAGTGAAAGCACATTAAATGCGCCTCCAGACTCACCCGCAATAGTAACATTGTTTGGATTACCTCCAAAAGCCTTGATGTTATCCCTTACCCATTGTAAGGATTTAACGAGATCTAGAGTTCCATAATTCCCGCTTTGGTCTTCTGAAGACCCAGAACCAGTCACAGCAGGGTGTTTGAACCAGCCCATTGCCCCGAGACGATAGTTGACAGAAACGTAAAGCAGGTTCGAATGTCCAGCTAAGGTATTACCAAAATAGCTGGCCGTGTTAGATGACCCAATAGAATTACCTCCCCCATGAATATACAAGTACACGGGGAGATCGGACTCCGAGCTCATAGGACGCCATATATTGAGGTAAAGACAGTCTTCTGAACCTGTTGGACCCATGATAAGCATAACCTGCGCAGCGGAATTACCGAATTTTGTTGTTTTACGAGTTCCAAGCCAAGGAATAGGATCAAGTGGTGCTTTCCATCTCAAATCTCCCACTGGAGGTGTTCCATAGGGAATTCCTTTCCAACACCAAGTATTTTTGTCTGAAAATCCAAGAACCACTCCATACTTCGTTTGAACAGTTGCTTCATTATTCCAATTGCCCAGCTCATATGTACTGTCAGAAGGTTTTGGGGCAAAGTGACGTTTTAGCGGTTGAGAAATAGTTCTCTCTAGATAACTCTTTAATCTGAACAATGGGGAAAGGAGGGAGCCATATTTCATTATTTGAGACATAAATATTCACCAAGAGGTCAATAAACTAGTTAGTTTGATTTCTGACATATTATCATATAGTAATTTCCAGAGCTTCATTAAAGGATGCATAATGGGCATGAAATCGCCCCACACCAAATTTGATATTCGATTTTTCTTTATTCTGATGACAGTTTCCTTTGTTAAACAAGTAGAATCTCCCTGTTGCTCCTTTTTCAAGAAAAACCAGGTAATAATCTGAGGAACTCGAATAACATATTTCTGCTAAACGTATTCTTATCAATATCCTTTAAAAAAAGGAAGAAATAGTTGGTTAATTGGTGGAGTTGTCCACCTTTTTTGCGTAAAGGATTTGACTTATACTGATGTAACAAAACGCTTGGAAACTTAATTTGACGAAACGGGTACTCTCTCCATGACCCAACTAATACTGAAAGGTTTGCCAATATAAGGTTTCATTTCTTCAAAAAAAACTTCGGTTTTTTCGGTTCTCTCCCATGCTCCTCTAAAGATGTTTTTTTCAGCAGCTAACTCGGTCAAAAAAGAAATAAAACCCGGGTATGCTAATTTTGCTTCTGGTAAAACAGCTGTAGCGATGATCTGAACGAAATTAGGGATAAATTTTGTCCACATTGCTCTACCGATTCCCAAAATTCCTCCGTTTTCATTTAATAATACAGCGGGGATCTCATTCCGCAATCGAAATCTCCTTTCTTTCGTTTTATTAAATGACTTTTTGTAACGCTTAATAATATCCCCCATATCGACTATTTCGGCCTCTAAACGGTCAAGATTATTCAAATCTTCTTTTCTTGCCTTACGTGCGTAAAATCCTGAGGGAAAGGAACGAGTTTTAAGGGGAGAGTTAAAAAGGAATTCTTGAATTGAAGATTTTGCGGAAAAACCAAATTTTCTATACAGATGTAACGCAGCTTCATTATTAGTTTCAACATCTAAAATTAACTTCATTCTTCCATATCTCTCAACAATATATTCCATGACAAGATTCCCGATGCCTTGCCCCTGAAATTTTGGTCTTGTAAAGAGATTACCAAGTGCATACTCATTTTTCTTTTTATCATGAATGACTGTAAAACCAGCACAAATTGTTTCTTCTTTGATAACTACAATATGGTCTGAGTTTCGGGCGATTAATTTCCATGGGATTCCTAAAAGAAATCTATTTAACTGACACATCCTTTTAAGAAATTTAAAACTCACTCCAAGGCCTTTCTCTGCCCTATCTCTAGTAGATTCAAAAGCATATTCAATAAAATCTCCAAGTTCTTTATTTTTTAATTTTCTAAACTGATAATCATTTTTCACAATTTTGAGATTCATTGGAATAACCTAATTATATATTCGATCATCGAATTTATTCCACGACCGAAGTTTAATATAATTTTCCTTGGAGGTAATTTCTCATGCAAAAAGAGAGTAAAAACGGGAATAACGATAATGGATCTAGTAAAGGAAACGAAGAACTAAATAAAGTATTAACTGAAGTTTTTAAAGTGGATACAAGATATGCAATAATAACTGCTTTACATATGTACGGATCATTAAACATAAAAACATTATCTAAGCTGTTACAAAGAACAGAGTCAACGATATTTCATCATTTAACTGAAATACAGAAATTCACCCCCAGAATAATTGAAATTGATCAGGAAATAACATCCACTAATAGAGGGAAGTTCTTCCAATTAACCGAGATCACAAGAGAATACTATAGAACATCGGACAGTCTAGAGGTATTTGAAAACGAGATTCCTGCAATATTCAAAAAATGGTCAGGAATTCCAGTCGAAGAAATCAGCCAAGAGATGATTAATACCTTAAAGAAAAAGCCAGATTTAGGCCAAATGGCTCAAAGTACAAGACGCTCCTTAGCATATCATCACTGTATTGAGAATTTTATCCTAAGCAACTTTGAAAAGGTAGAAAATGCGATTAAAAATGATCTTATCCCCGAACGAAAGGATTATCCCTTTGGAGGGTACTCACTTCTCTCTATAGCTCTGAATATTTCATCACCCAAGCATTCCTTAAGAATAGCTGAACTCATCACTGATTTTTTCGCGAATCTTTATCGTTTAAAAAGGGAAATTACGTCTGAAATGGATGAAAGAGGGATAAAACAAGAAGATATGATAACAGAGCATTATTACTTTTTTGGAGGAGTTATTAACGAATTTAATTTCACAAAAAGAGAGAATTGAATCATTGTTACCTGCTAGATTACCTCTAAAGAGCTTGAAAGCCTCTTAGAATGCTCGCGAGTTGATAAATGTGCGATGGAGAAAGAAGTGATAGAGTACAAAACGGTAAACAATGAGTTGATTTGGACCGATGTAGGCTATGGAAATAGTGCAGCAATAGATCTCGGGAAAAAAGTCTTTGTGATAGATTCGATGTTGAACTGGGAGCTAGCCGCCGAATGGCGAAGTGTTGTTGAGCACTATTTCGATAAACCAGTGTCAGGGTTGATTTTAACTCATCACCACGCTGATCATACCTTTGGGAACCAGGTCTTTTCTGATGTACCCATCATTTCCAGTCAGGAGACCCGCCAGCAGACCTTACGCTTTGAACAAGAAATCTGGCTTCACGAATCACCTGATGATCGAGCAGAGTGGGAGGCAGGAGGGTATGGCGTCAAGAACCTCATCCTAACCCATCCGAATGTGTGTTTTGAGAAGAGTATGATACTCTATGGAGATAAAAGATTGGATCTGGTACAAGGTGATGGACACACCATGGGGAGTGCCTATTTATGGCAACCTGAATCGAAAACATTGCTTTCGGGTGATGTTGTTTTTGCACGACAGTTTCCTTACGGGGGTGACGAGACCTGTAATATTGTCCGCTGGCAGCAGGTGATTGAAGAGTTAATCGCTCGCAATCCGGAGATCATTATTAGTGGACATGTGCCACCTGCCACCCTAACAGATCTAAGAGAAATTAATGAGTTCTTCGTCCAAAGTATTGATTTCTTACGTAACAAACTTGATGAAGGGTTAACTTGGGAAGAAATTGCGCAAGATCCTTGCTTTCCAGAATATTATTCTCGGGATCGGAGCGAACGGAAGAAAGCGACCATTGAACGCTGGGCCGCATTTTTCAACAAGGAATATAGCAGATAGGATTCAGGGAATTTGTTTAAGATTTTTTCTCGATGACGAATGATATGAAATTTGAAAGTAGGATCTATCGAGAAAGCCCTCAATTATTCACTAGAGTGTGGGATTCAGGTTATAAAACCTCTAATTTGATCGGTTGGACCGATGAATAGCAGATTTTTACAGAACTCTCTTCCTCAGAGGTATAAGATTCCCTGATATCATTTCGTAATTTGTTTACGAGCTCAGCGTGAATACCTGAGCGATAATACATAATTCCCATAAAGATAGTGTTAGCTCCAGTTAACACGAAGAAAATAAGAATGATAACTACGAGTCCAACAATTCCTCCGCTCGCCAGTTGATCTGTTGAAACCATTTTATCGACTAACCAGGCAACTGAGGGGATTCCAAATGCCAGCGTGAAGACATTACTAATTGAGTCGGATGCAAATGTGAGCAACGTGGTTTCTATGATTTCATTACCTGAATCATCTAATCCTGCGGTGCTTACACTGGTTTTGGCGACCTTCAATTCCGCATCTTCCCAGACCCAAACCCATACAAAATATACTGCCATAATAATGGGGACTGCAAGAAACATAAACAGAAATCCAAAGCTTGAAAGGGCATCTATTGATATTATCGATTGGACTGGGGGGTCTCCTCTCAATAAAAGAATAATTCTAACGATTAGAGCTGAAATACCTACATTTAGCACGAAAAAAGGTTTCCAATTGCTGATGACAAACTTGGCCAAATCCATACCGTTTTTCATGGTTTTTACCTCGGAGTCAGCTTCAATAAACCAAGTACCTCTTAAATTCACTCCAGGAATGTAGCTGAGAAATGCCAAAAATGGATATGATAGCGCCAACAATCTTTTGGGAACGAAATAAAGGTATCTATAAATCCTCGGAAATAAAATGAACACAAACGCTGTAAATGTGGCGAGCAGGAAATAGTTCCCAACAAGTGCAACAAGAATGATGAGGCCTAAAAAGGTCAAGCTTATTTTTCCAAATCCAATTACCTGAAAATCTTTCTCTTTACGGGGAATAGAAACCATCTTTTCGACAACCAAGTCTCTTCTATTCAAGAAATATGTTACAACAAGAGTGACCGGAAATAAAAAGACTTGAAGTAGGACATAGGCGACAGAAAAGATGAGTGGATAAGCTGTGAAGAAGTAGACTGAGCATATTACAATTACATACTTCCATATGCTAGGTGGGGGTTCCGATGGGTGTTTTTTCCTGGATCTCATCTGGAAACCCTTACTGACGGTATAGATTGGTAAGAATGGCAACAGAACCAATGAACTGAATTTTTTGAGATAACCGAAATTATTAAACTGGCTTCTAAAGGAATATTCGAAGTCTAATGGAGTTTCCGATTTCAAGGTAGCTCCACCTCCTTGTTATCATATTTAGAACAAAGCCAACGCTTTAGAATGTTTCCATTGATCATGCCGGAAACAAGTGGAAACGCGTGGAAATTGGGACAACCTAAGGTCAGGCAACTCCATATTCTGATGTAAAATTTAACCTCGTTCCCCTTTTATAAGTGGACAAGGAGTTAGATCCCGTTTTTTATGTCGCTACCCAAAATACAATGAAATTTCGAGGGGTTCATCAGGTATGCATCCAATTAAACCAACCAGGAGGATTCTTTTTTCTCCATTGGGAGGACAGCTACCTCATTCCACCAGATTCAAATTCCCTCATTCGCATTATTGCCGTATTTAGAACCCCTTTTAACAAATAGAGAAGATGAGCACCCTTAGGTGTAAGAGAGTAGAATCGAAAACGAGCATCGTGAACTCCTTGCGCAAAAGGTTCAAATTTGAGATAATTAAGTGAGTGCAATCTTTTGATCTCGTAAGAAAGTGTTGTTGGCGAAATATCCAAAATTTTTGATAACTCAAGTGTGTGAACATTGTCAGGATAGTGATAAGCGATTTCAATTAAGGTTAAGACGGATCTTCCTTTTAATTTAGATAGCAGATCATGCCGAATTTCAGAGGGAAAATATTCTATTAAAGAAACTGATTCAGTAGGCGGTTCCAAGACAGGAAATGATTGTAATTCAGGAATTATTCCTGAAGCAATATTATCCACTCCAATGACCACTTTGTGATAAAGATTTTTTAAAACATTGATAGGAGCGGACTGGAGGATTTCATTAAATCCTTGAGGAGATTTAATTTTAGCATTGTAAACAAGAAAGCTTCCTATTCCAACAATCGCGATGAGAACGACAAGGAGGGTAATCATTTGGAGGTTTGAACTTAAATTCCCGCTTTCCAAAATGAAGGTTTCTGAAAAATAGGCTGTTATCCATCCATCAGAACATAGGGCCACAATCTTGATCAGAACCTGGGATTCATCAGTCAAGGAGGATGTATCCCAGGTATAATAGGTGCTGGTGTGATTAATGATTAATTGAACCCAGGAGTTCCCATTATCCGAGGAAAAATATAGAGAATAGCTAATGGAGTGGCCCATAGAGTCATTGGGTGAATTCCACTGTAGAAGGGAATATTCAGCCAGAAGTTCCCCCTTTTTAGGTCGTATCAAACTTGGAAATGTAAGAAAATGAAGACCATCAATTTGATCTACGGACGCTAAAGGGAACGGGTCAGTGTTGCCTGCTCTACCCTCTATCAAATACACATTATCAACAATTCCATTCCCATTATCATCCGGGACTGTCCATTCGCTCCAGTAGTTTTGATGAAACATATTATTGATCCCGTTATCGACTGCTTGAGATGTTAGGTCCAGATTATTCTGAAAGATATTCGTTGTAACCAAGTTATTTGTTGATTTTAGACCGAGGACTACCCCAATTTTGCTACTTACAATGCTGTTTTGGATAATTTTGCAGTTATTGGTATTGACTAGATCGATGCCGTAGAAATTCTGTAGCAGCATATTTTGGGAAATGGTATTATTTAGAGCATCACCAATCTGGATCCCAGGTCCTCCCTCCGCATCTTGAATGGTGTTATTAGCGATCAGATTGTTATTTCCTCGAATAGATATCCCGTTGATGTTATCATGCAGCTGATTGTATTCTATGAGGTTATTGTTTCCGTCCACGGCAATTGGAAACTCAATATTAAATAAAGTGTTATTAGCGATTGTATTATAACTTGAATTATCTGCTAGGATAATGCCCATTCTTTCATTGTTTCCTCCGAGGGTATTTTTCAAAACATTATTTATGATTGCACCATTTTTGACATGGGAAAAAACAATCCCATGGGGGCCGGTTAGAAAACAGTTGATTATTTCAAAATATTTATCAGTGTTGCTTATAGATATTGATATCCCTTGGGGGGGGAAACTTTCTATGTTTAATCCATCAATGATAAAGGGATTGGATACGGAGCCATTTCCAGACCAACCTTTTGCGGTTACGGTAGTAGCAAAGTTTTCATTCGAGTCGATGGCAATCGGATTGTGATCCAAAAAACCCGAGGCTAATCTGGTTCGAAAAGCCTGAATTTTGGATGATTTAAGAAATGGTCGGACTTGATAGGAAGTGGATTCTCCCACACCTGAAACGGATGTTATAAAGAGGAATCCTCCAGCTACTAGGCAAAGAACCAGAAATGTTTTGGGGAAAGACATCCTAATAACCCCGCGTTCAATCTACGACAGGTATGATACCCAATTAATATGTGTTATATAATCAGACAATCGCCTGTTGTTTTATTTTATATTCTTTTGAAGAATGGGCGAGCTTTCTCTGAAAAAAGGGAGAAGAATCATTTATCCATACATTTCCCTGAAATCTTTCGATACATGACGAGATCATTCCACCTGGTTTAAAATCTGGACAAAGAAATTCGGGATTAAAAGTCTATTAAATCGAATCAATTTTTGGATTCCTTTGCAATCATGGCATTAATGAGCTCAATCTTCTTCAAGGATTGGCTTCTCATCTCTTCATAATATTGATCCCTAGGTTTTAATAGCGCCAAGAACTTTTCTTCAACCTTTTTTGCCTCCTCCCATTTCCTGTCACTCATCAGAAGTGTTCCCTTGAGATTTAGATTGTAGATATCATTGGGATCGATTTGTAGAGCTAGATCAACTGTTTGGAGGGCCTCTGCTCTTAAACCCTTCTTGTGTTTACATACTGCCTTTAGGTTTATTACCTTGAGGTTTTGAGGGTCTATTTCAAGAGCCCGATTTGCCCATTCCAGCGCTTCGTCAAGAGTTTCTTCAGCGTCCAAAAGATTCATGATAATCGATCGCATGATTCGTACTTTATCATGAACATGAGATAAAGCTTCTATGTACACTTCTAGCGCTTCGTTGTGCCGTTTAACTGCCTTAAGAACTGTTCCCATCATCTCATATGTTTCGATCACGGTTGGATCAAGTTGTACTCCCTTATTAAGATACAAAAGAGCATTTTCAAGATCTTTATTGGATGAAGATTTGATCAATTTTGCTATGTGCTTTCTTGCTTCGGAATGACATTCCTCAATAGTTTCTGGTTCTTTCTTTCGCCTAAAAAATGGACACATCTTACTTCCCACTCATCTAAAATTAGAAGATCTTGGCAAATGCCAATTAAAAATTGAGACTCTAGGATTAAAAACCAGGTTTTTAAGCCTATTCATAGATCAGCTGAATAAGACATCGCCTAACCAGCAATCCCAAATGTAACTGGGATCCATAGCGGTTAAGAACCATACTTATGTTCTTCCTGGTCAATCTTGAACCCAGGAACAATCTGGCAAAAGCGATGGAGGCTTCCAAATAAGAATCAAGATAACCAAAGTTGGATTTGTTGCATCGCAAATTCATGGAGAATGACGGGCAGAATCATCGTCTGGATTTAAAGAAATGTTATTGGAGAAGTTTTCGGCTATGGAAGCATACTATTTCTGAATTTATTGGCTTTTAAACCGAAACCTGGTCTGATCTGTGCCTCTAGAGACCAATATGGAAAAATATGGTGCTAAACTGCTTCTTTGGGTGGTGGAACAACCATGAAAAGAAAAACGAAGACAGTGAGGACAAGGAGAGTGCATATGGAAATATAAGCGGTAAAAAATCCAGTAAAGCTGATGAGAAAACCTGTAATAAAAGGACCCAATGAATGGCCTATATCCATAATAGATGAGAGCATTCCAATCGAGGAAGCTACTTCATCTTCCAAACTGAAATCAGATACTAAAGCAGCAGTCGAGGAAGTAGTTAAAGCGACGCCCGTGCCAAAAAAAATCGAACCGAACAAATACGCTGGGAAGTTTTCTGGAAATGAAGCAAGTACAATGAATGAAAAGGCACTTGCAATCAAACCCAACGAGACAAAAGGTTTTCGTTTCCATCGATCAGAAAAGGCACCTGATAATGGTTTGATGAAGATGATGGCTGAAATCTGGAACGCCATAATGAGGCCAATAGTAAATGGATCCCACCCAAAGGCCTCCATTTGAACTGGAAGAAAGGTTTCAAAGGCACCTGACGCAAAAAAGATCATAGCTTCAACAGTGCTTGTAATGATTATCCCTTTATTGGTGAGAAGGCGTTTGAGGTCTATTAATCCACTTCGAAAGGAGGCTCGTTCATCACCAGGTAACTCTCTTTCCCGTGGTAACGTTAATCCTAGACTAAAAGCTACAATACCAGAAACCGCACAGGTTAAGTATACCGCGATAAAGGAACCTATGGTAATTAAAAAGCCAGCTAAGGCCGGAGCAATAACACGGCCTACCATGGTTAATGAGGAATAGAAGCTCATTCTTGAAGCCCTATTTATAGGGTAATATGAAATGATAAGAGACAAGACGATAGGGCCGAAAATAGCGGTAGCAATGCCATGAAAAAAGCGTACAGGGATGAGTTGCCACGATTCAGAGACGACTAGGTATAAAAAGGGGGCAGCTGCAAAAAAGAATAGGGAGAGTTGGATCACACGCATCTTCCCCCACCTATCCGCGACGGCACCGGCCGGAAAACTCAATAAAATTCCAGGAATGGGACCAATGGCGGCAATAATACCGAGCTGCCAATCTTCAGATCCCAAATGGGAGGCAAAAAGCGATAGAGTGGGGTTTTTTGCCATAGTGCTACTTAAAAGGGCAAGAACGCCAATTAGGCACACAAGATAAAATAGAAAAGAAGGGGATTCGCTCTTTGAATTGTTAAAAACTTTAAACACCCTTAAAACAGAAAAACTACGGCGAACTATATTTTTTCTTAAAAAACTCATTCCGTTCTTTTCTTGTCATTTGTTTCATTTTGCCGTGATACTGTTCTTCGAGTCGTTTGTAGCGAAAGAATGCAAGTAACGAATCATAGACTGCCATTTGCTTTTGTAACGAATCGTGATCGTTAAAACTGACAAGCGGGATTCCAGTCGCGATAGCCTCCAGGCCAACAGCGAGACTGGTTTTATCGATAGATCCTGTATCTGCAGCACGAACGACCTCTGCAAGCTCCAAAAGAGCTGGATCTCTCAAGTTAAATTTCTTGATTATGGCGTTAAATGTACATTGATCGCCTACGTGACCCAATTCTGCTCCTTTAATATCAAACGGTGTCCCTCCCACAGCATCAGCGACTTTTTGAACCTCCTCAGCAGGAACAAATAAGAACTCAGCCTCTCTATCAACAAAACGCTGGATAAGCCAAGGACAGGCTACTCTATCTACATGTACATAATTCCTAGTTACCCAAATCATGTTCGTCACTCTTTATAAGAAAAAACGGGTGATGACCATTGAAAACGGATCACTTAAAAAGTGCTGTTCATGCATAGGTGGCCCATATCGGATAGCTTGGGATCCAGCAGTTCGGACCATTCTGATTCAGTATAACAAAGAAATATAGATTATAGGAGACCATAGATCCAATATGCCCCTAGAAATAAAATTTAGAGATAAAAACCAAAGCATTGGTCTTCTCAAGGAAATGTTTAACACATGGAAGAACCATCTTTCAGAACTTACTGAAAATCAAGCGTTTGTAAAGAGACCGTATTCTAGTAGATCAATAAAAGATGATGTTGCGCATTTATGGATTTGGCAAAGGATTTCAGTGGCGCGGATCGAAGGAGCATTAAACAACAAAAGTCCGGATCTTGATTGGTGGCCAGAGGAGTTCGATCCAGAATCTGAAGCTGATTTAGAAAAGATTAACAAATGGATTTATGAAATCAATAGAGAAAAGTCCTGGAAACGTGTCTATAAGGATTGGAAAGAAGGTTTTTCACGTTTAATCTCATTAGCAGAAAAAGTCAACGAAAATGATCTGGTAGATACCGATAGGTTTTCTTGGTTTGAGGGATATCCATTAATTGCAGTTCTTGAAGGATCTTATGATCATCACGCAGAGCATTTAGAAGGACTAGGTTATTAATAAGATTTAACGGGCATCCGCTCTATCTTTTGCCCATATCGGTTCTATTTGTTCGGAAAAAGAGGGATTAGCACTTGGGATCGTTCTATTCGAAAATGGCTACTTGTAAATTGATAATCTTACCAGTTGAACAGATTTGAATGGAGTACAGGGTTAAACAAGGAACAAGAACCAAAAAAAGAAAGTTATGATCTTGAACGATAAAAAAGAAATGAAACCTTAGCATGACATAAACTACATTATTAAGATGCGTTGATTTTTTCTCAACATTTACTGTTAAAAAGGATGTGTATACATCAAGTTCACCTCCGAAAACATTTTGTTTCAAATTGCCTTCTTGGATATGTTTTTAAAGTTGGATACTAACATACTACGTGGAATATGAAATGAGAATAGGCATGCTCGAGCCAGTAACCAAAAGAATAATCCGTAGAAGAGCTTGGGGAGTTCACAAAAAAGCCATAGTCCAGATATTGACACCGAGATGCAGACAGAATGGAATGCCTGAACACGGTCGTTTCACTCCCAAGGAAATGGAACGCATCATATTTCAGGCAGAATCGAACATTCAAGAGTTATCGCCTTGGTTAAAAGACCACGATAATATCGGTAATTACATGAATGAATATGGCGGACTGATACACCTAGCTATATACCGAGCAATGGTGGAAGAAAAAATAGATCCGAATTACGCGACGAGCCTAGTCGCAGACCTGATATGGCAAGTCCGTGTGAATATGAAGGGGTTAGTCCCAATACTTGATCCGTTGAGAATGAAATTGGCTAAACTACGGACGAAGGATCCAATAGCCTACCTGGAAAGGCGCCTTAAAGATGCTTTAAAATTTCCATATAGCGAACCAGGATATAAAACGAAGCTTTACAAAGATAGAGACGTATTCCATCTGGATATCTATTCATGTCCTGTCTATGATTTCTATGCCCAATTCGGGCAAGAAGAGATGAGTTTTTTTAGAAGAACGTGGTGTACCTATGATTATACCGTAGCGGAACATCTTGTTGAAGGCGGGAAATATCAAAGAGAACACACGTTATCAGATGGCGATGAAGTCTGTGACATGAGATATTTTATTAGTAAGTAAAAATCTGCTTTTATTTTTCCGATTCTTCCCATAGAATTAAAATAGGAAATTCAAGGAAATTCCAAGACTTTTTCCCCAATCTAAATATTCAATATATATTTCGAAAAACGCAATTTGTCCAGAATCTGCTCTGGCATAAAAATAGGTCCTTCTGAGGAATATTACTTTGGCTTATGTTTACATGAAAGTGCTGGAAGAAACACCTGATGCATACGAGTCAGGAATCGCGAAACTCACAGCTAGTAAAATAAGCGAAGTATATGAAAGAATCCTTGAAAACGTCAAAGAGGGATCGAAGGTTCTTGATTTGGGATGTGGACCTGGGACATTAGCGATACTCTGTGCCAAAAAAGGCGCCCAAGTCGTTGCGATGGATTTTTCTGATAAAATGATCACTTTCGCTCAAGAAAAAAGTCAAAACGAGGATGTAGCGGATAAAATTACATTCATTCGGGGAGATATTACTCAACTCGACATCTCGTTGCCTGAAAAGAAATTTGATCTTATCATTTCGACACTAGCTCTAAGTGAACTGCGATTCTTGGAACAGCAGCTCGTCTTTGATCAATGTTGGGAGCTCTTGACTGATGAAGGCAGGATTGCATTCGCGGACGAAGCGAAACCCCACGGATGGGGATTTAACCGATTGGTCTACTCAGCCAAGAGACTTTTCTATGGCATTAGAACCTATTGGAAAACTAAAAAAACGACTCGGGCTCTTGAACACTTTCCTCAACGACTCAGCGCAAGCGGGTTTGAGATATTCCAAGTAGAACGCTTTGTGGGGGATACTTTTATGTTAATCATTGCTCAGAAGAGTGCGAATAAACCTGTTCCCACGATCCTTAGTGACCAAAAAATGCGAGGAATTCGGGGATGGATCCGTGGAGTTCTTTGTGTACTACGAGCAGGCTCAGCATTGATTCCAATTCAGCCAGGTTTGTATACTTATGGAAATCCTACAAGTCAATCACCTGTATTGGTTACAGCAAACTATCAATTGACTGTCAGAAGAGTGGGCAGCGTACTCCAGAAGCAAGATATCTACCTTCTTGTGGCTGATACAATGGGAGAGAATGTATGGTGTGCTGCCAGGGGAGATAAATTCTCAACAAAAGAAGTAGATGAGGTAATCAAAGCAACTCGGATTAGTGAGTTGGTTGATCATCGAAGAATAATACTCCCACAACTTGCGGCTGGGGGTATTGACCATCGTGAAGTTAAGAAAGTAACAGGTTGGAGGGCTAGATTTGGGCCAATATATGCCAAGGATATCCCAGCATATCTACGGACTGGAAAAAAAACCGAAAAACAGCGAACCGTTTCATTTGGGGTACGAGAACGGTTAGAGATGGCTCTTCAAGAATCATTCTTTCTTTCAAAGTTCCTGTTCTTTTGGTTGTTTCTCGCAGGTTTTATTGGCATTACGATTTTTCCCACTCTATATTTTTTTGAAATTAACATCCTCTTGCTTCCTATACTATGGTTTTCCTATTTATTATTCGCCATAGTGTTTCCGTTATTTCCTACAAGGTCATTTTTAAAACGTAGTATAATGTACGGGTTGCTCCTTGGAATCCTTTTAGCACCCTTGGGTTTAATCGGTCCTAATGGAACTCTTATCGAAACGGGTCAATGGTTAGTGATAGGATTTTCCATAGGCCATTTCCAAGGGATGGATTATTCAGGAGCGACCCCTATGAGTAAACCAACGGAAATCGATGAAGAATATCCGACAATGATAATCATTTTGGGAATATCACTAATCATATTACTTGTCTTGACGGGGTTTCAATTAATCATAAGCTGGTGAAGGTAGGTAATCAATCATGGCTAGTTATACGAAAAGCCTAACAGCAAGTATTCCAAAGGAAAAACAGGAAATTCTTCACGTACCAGAACTGGATCCATCAAAATGTAATAGGTGTGGGATGTGTATAGAGGTGTGCCCTCATAACGTATTTGCCCGCGATGAAGATGGAACTTATCAGGTTCAATCCGTCGAACGATGCATAGAATGTGGAGCATGTGTACTAAATTGTCGTGGAGGAGCTATTTCATTTGAAGCCTTCCCCGGCTGTGGGTGCATTTGGAATGCCACTGCCAGAAAACTAAAAAGTATCGCATTTTGGCGTAAATCTGCATCAGAGTCAACGTGTTCCTAAATTGATTGCAACTGAACCCAATGTAGGAATAAATGCTCAATAACTGAACAAGCACACCAAGCGTCCAATATCCTGCTTCAACTGCTTTTCAAAACGAAACGGTGACTATGGAAGAATTTCATGCGAAGTGAACGTACATGGACAACCTAAATCATATAATATAGTCCTAAATCAAAAATGGGGAGTGCACCAAGGTAAATTGATTGTAGTTTTATCCTGCTTTCTACCAGAAAACTTCAATTTCGTTTTTATGGGATGTAAACGAATCTCGCTTTATTGACTCGGGATTTTGATCATATACCAAGGTGTTTTCAAGATAATAGCCAAGATCCATCTGGGTTAACAGATT
>JBHLRO010000038.1:0-21293 GCA_048882505.1 Candidatus Thorarchaeota archaeon | reverse complement strand
ATTATAGAAAAACACATAGTAATGTAGATAGTTGATTCCAGATTGCCCAGTTATAAGTTATCTGTCTATGGCCTAGACCCAGATCGAACCGCGGTCGCGGCCCTCAGAACCCGCCGTTTGGTAAGTTGGCCCTCAGAACCCGCTAGGTCTTTCTTCTCGTCTTGTTCGCCCCCAATCGTCTTGGTGTGTGAACGTCGTTTGGTAGCTTGTATCTGAGTATTCGTATCCGTCAACCACTGTAGTAGGTTTTTCAGATCATCATCATATGTTCCTGGCGCCCCCGTCTCCATGATATTCTCAACCGTAGAAGTAACAACCGCTGGCGACAGATCCACGTTGCCAGGATATTCACCATGAAGAATATCTTTCCAATCAGATATCTCAATATTGGGATCGAGCTGTTGATAAGCACGAGCAAAGACCTCTTTGAGGGCCATGACCCCTTCATTGGCGTTTCCACCAAGGAATTCGCTGTGACCATCCTGGATGAAATCTTGAATGGCGACAATGAGCTGGTCTAGCATGCGAAGATAGCTGATAACGTTTTGATCGTAGGTGTCATCCAAACCATTTCCCTTGATCCCCCAACTCCGACTATATTGGCCTGTTGAGGAGGGATTGCCAGCGGCATCAATCCGTTGCCGCCCGTCATCCTTCTCGGTTCCATCGCGGGAATCGATTTCCCCCTCGTATACGATGTGGTCGATCACCAAGGTACTTCTGGTCAAGATCATTAGTACGATTGGATCCCACAACAAATGGAGAAGGGATAGGCCCAGACCGAGAATTTCCACCACACCCCACGTAAGCGTTTGGACGATCAGATCAAAAATATCTGAAAGGACAGGGAGGGTTTCTAAGAAACCCATCATAATTCCGCTTAACGACTCCATAAGCCAGCCCAGGGAATCGGAGGGGCGCTCAGCTTGGTCTAATTGAATCCAATTCATGGCATTCCCGACCATGTAATCGGGGGCCAAATACCTCCCTAATGGTCCCTTTTCATATCGTTCGAAGACACCAGAACCGTCCTCATCAATCAATTTCACAAAAAGGTCTGAGGGATCATCGTAGATCTGATCCAACGTCGTAGTGGTGGCAACTCCATCCGTTGTGGTTGTGTTCCATCGGGCAGGAACCACAATCGTTTCGAGGTTTTGGTCGCCGTCTAAATCCAAAGATGCCAACTGTAATGAATAGGTCTCATAATCCACGAGTTCGGTTGTTGGATCCAGATATGAAAAATGACGAATACCTTGGACGATAATGCGCTGATCGGAAAGGGAGGTGACATTCTCAAACCGAGTAAGCGCGTTATATTGCGGATCAGTAAGATCTGCAAGAGATAATTTATAAGCGCCACTTTCCGCAGTATCTAACCCATAAAAATACCACTTACGTCCCCCGTATGTTGTATTCTCTGAGGCATCAGCGGAATAAAATGAGGAGAGTCCCACTTCACCCCCACTCGTGAATGAAGTGACCCCAGCGTAACCTGGCGTCCAATATCGATCCGTGGTGAGACTAGCATCCTGGAACCCCCAAAAATCTGTACTATCTGTAAATGCGGTTCCAGTTTGATCTAGCTCGAGGCTGGGATAATCCACGGAGCGATCCCAATACGGGGAAACTTTATAGACCGAGGCCGCATCGAGTATTGATACCAAGCTTGCCAACACCATCCCCCAGCCATCAAGGTTGTCCACCTGAATTTGCCCGCCGCTGGTATGCGTAAAGAAGTCTTGGACAGCGTCACCCCACAAAACTTCATGATGTTGTGGCCCTATCCACGGGGAGGAGCCATTCGAGGGGTATTCAAGATCCGTGGTAGTATAGTCATAATCAGTGATGAGCAGGGATCGGAGGAGGAATTCAAATTCGTCCCACTCTACGATCTTGGAATAGTCTCGGGTACCCGCTGGGTATTTTCGGGGTCCAGTTCCTGCGTCAATTTCACCCATCCCCACAGTATAGTCCATGAAAGTAAAATTATAACCTTGGGGACTGAGGAGATTTGCAGTAGATGTACTTTGCAGCGGCAACAGCCCAGAGTACGATGTCGATCCCCCTTCGAGATACTGTGAGGAAATGACTGATTCTTTGCCTTGGAAGAGAAAATCACCCAAGTAATATTCCCCAGACTCTCCAATACCGTTGGAATTCATGTCAATCCAATATATATGATCCATGGCTCCCTGTCCCATCTGGATCGACTGCCCAATAGTGGTAATAATGCCGTCAGATTGTTGCTTCCCTTGTGTAGGCCAGAGGGGATCCGTATTCCAATAGGGAATGACCGCCCCCGTCAAATCGAGACCCTTATCATCTCCTCCCCCAGGGAGGTACCCTGTGATTCTTCCCACATCCGCCACAGATGTGGTAAAAGGCATAATGGAGGGAACCGCGTCCGTGATGTATAAGTTACTAATGACGCTCGTATCTCTACCGAAATTATAGAACCATATATTCTCAAACCGAGACCCGCTCACCAGGGGAGGCATGTAGAGACTCGATAAGACGACACGATTATCTACTAGGATAGTTAACATATGACTGTATTCGTCATAATAAATGTCAATATGGTACCATTGGTCTGGAGTCAGTTTTAACACGCCCAGACCACTGGGATCTTCGTGGGGATACGTCATTTCATGGAAATATCGTGCAAGTCCATCTCCATTGAGTGTCCCACCTGCCCAATGCCATAATTGCTCAGCACCAGGCAGACCCGCATTAAAAACATCATTATAGCGGGTGTAATTATAATTAAATCGAGGGTCATACACAATGAAGGAGGTGTACCCATCGGAGAGAAGCTCCCCATCACCAAATTGTAAGGGAAGCCAGAACTCAATGTCATTGGAATACGTGCCATTGCGGGTCATCAACTCTAAGATTCCCACGTCATCGGTCAAATGTACACCCAGGCCCGATTCTACCCAACTCCCACTAATATAATCCCCTTGCTTCGCACCAGACCCAAGAGGCGGCCACTCATCTTTTTTGATATCGAAACTGACTTTCCAATGAGTAGTCTCGGGGAGCTCATCACCCAAGTCGAGCATGAGCCATCCATTGTTGTCCATAAAGTGGCCATTAATGTTACCAGTCCAATACCCCGTATCCCCGCCTTGGATTTTTAGGTCGTCACTGGCAGTGGATCCGTAACTCCACGTCACCCCAGCGGTATCCCAATCAACATCGGAAACGTCTTCCCAATTGGGGACAGAGGAACTATAATCATAAATACGATTACCCGCATACCAACCACGAGATGTCGTACCGACCCCGCCAGGGGATAGGGCCAGGGGGCGCGAATAATTAATTAGAGGGGTCCAATAATCATTTTCGTCCCGTTCTTCATCCATCGAATAAAGGGTAGTACTCCAAGTGTCCGCTGGACGTTTGTCTGGGACTTGCAGATTCGCCCACGGGCCAAAAGTCTTTGCAAGCCACATCTGGAGACGGTTTTCCTGACTGGGTACCAATGGATTCGAGATTCCGAAGTACTCTGAACTACCTGCCAACATGAATTCCTGAACGATTTTACCTGTCCCATCAATGACCATAAAAGTGCCATTATTGGGGTTGGAAAGGATTGTGACGTTATCTGAGAGGAATTCAGGCTTGGCCACATCTGCCATAAGTTTGGTTAAATGGTTGAAATTTAACGTACTAGCCTGACTAACCAAGTGAAAGTGTTCTCTTCGCCCTATTTCTTGAGTTGCGCTCGTTCCTCGTTCTTTGCTGGAAAAATACTGGCTATTGAGAGTATTGAGCAAACTGAGAAAACTAATGCGGGTTACACTCTGCGTCAAATCGAGGACGGAAATTTCGCTGACCATCTCGTCAAGGGAGCGGGATAAATCGAAATACCATTTCGAGAGTAACTTTCCCCGCTCGTCCGTCTTCGTTAGCTCGATTTGGGTCGGACTTATGTCATTCATTTCGTATGTGAATTGGGATTCGAGTTCATTATACACAGATACAAAGTGTTTTTCAAAAGAGTCTAACCGATTAATTTTTTCCTCGAGTGAGAGTACCCCGTCTTCTCTTCCAAGATTTAACGTTTTGAGGACAGGAACTGAGATAAAATTGATATCACTTTGTGCTTGTCGTATCAGCCGATCCGTAAATGTCAAAAAAGTCTCATCCTCTTTATGCACCGTACTAGTACCCATTGAATAAACTACTGGGGTGGGTTTGTACTGGAAGAGTGCCCCGATTCCAGGTATACCCTTCAGTATACGATAAACGTGTTGTACGAGATTTGATTCCTTAATTTCACGGGGTAAGAACATTTCCAGAGGGCTTTCAAATTCAATGTATGGTTCGTAAATGCTATCCTTCCGCAGTAAGGTGAGATCATCAAAAAGCGCGATCACTTCAGATGATTTCACTGACGGTGTCCCTTTCTGATCTGTCCGATACATACTTCTATAGAATTGCACACCGTCACCGGGCTCATAGACAGCAAAATAACGATAGCCATACAGTTTCCGAAAACGATTCTTAATCGTCAGAAAAATCCCCATGTCAGTGTCTACCGCGGTGTTAATTCCCGAAAACGTTATTTTTTCGTTAAAATTCCGATGTAAGGGGACATATACAACATCGGAATTCTCATCCCCGAAGTTAGTGATCATCACTCGTAGATATGTTCCTTCGTGCCCCACGGTGATGCGGGGGGCCTCAATGATTATGTGTTGGGAGGTACTTTCAAGACCTCGTGTAGAGACAGGTTGATAGCGCTCTAATCGCCATACAGAATCGTTGGTTGGTTTGGTATAGATGGAAATCCCGACATCTGTTCCAATAGGGTCTTCTCCTGGCACTAAATAGAATTCGATCTCCGTGAGGGAACAATTGACAAGGAAATATTCTTGAACGATGGACTGAGTGGGATAGAGAGGCATAACATCCGTAGCTTCGTGCGGATGTTCGATGTACTGGGTCACCAAGACATCTGACAGGGTAGTGGGGTTCACTTTTTCGTTCAGGTAGCTGTTGAGGTAGGCCACGACTTTATCAGGGGTTCTTTTCGGGTTGTGGGGTATGAGTTGGACTTCCCGCCCCGTACTATATGCGGTGGCCAGCCCACCAACGACAAGAAAGACGCAAAGTGCGACATAGTATGTTTTAGATCTATCAAGTGCCATAGGAATGTCTTCCGGAAGACAATAAGTTAAAAGAGGAACTAATGCGGGTACATTATAAATGGGGATTGAGACACGAAGTGTGTCCATCCCAAGCATGGCGCTGATAGGTTTATAAGGGAATGAAGACGCTCCAGAGGATCTTCTCTTTTAAAGGGGGGAATACTAGTAGTAATTCTGCCCAGCGGACTATTACTGAGTAAGCATTCACGGAGGAAAGACAGACGATTCTTTACAGAACTCCTAGAAAGATATTGTACTAAAACCGAAGAGGTTCCATCCGGAGCGTTTCTGCTAGCGGAACTGATGTTCAAACGTCAATCATAGTATTAGAGAAACCAAATTAGCAGGGAGAACCTACCAATGGATTCTTCCCTGTTCACAACGAGGAAAGAAGTTTTCGTATGTGATTTTCCAAATGAATAGGTTTAAACTCCTTGTTGATTATTACGCAAGACCCCCAAAACCAAAGACGCAAATTTTGGTTATCTACAAAATCAATCTTAAACATTTCATTGAAATCTGGTAGTTTTTATAGGTAACATGAAAAGGTTCCTCGGGGGGAAATCCGAAAAAAGTCAACGGGGCACTCCACCGTCCCCGTTACGCTTCGAAAACATTTCACCGAGGGACGCGGATTTTTGGGCCGAAAACCCACGGCCTGCCCCCGTTACGCGCCTCGAGGATTTCATGGGGGGTGCGTGAACACGGCAAAACGGGGGAGTCTCCTGCCCCTCAGACGTATTTTCCAAGTTTACCGAGGGAAAATCGACCCGTTTGTGAGATATACAAGCGAAAACCCATCTAGGTATTCAGAAGCCGAAATACCCGTGAGGGTATTTGGTTCGTAGAAAGATGCCAACGGAAGGAAGAAAGATCGTCTGGAATGGACATTAGGAGAAGGGAAGTCTCCTTTTTTTTGCAGAGTACAAACTCACTACCTATACTCAGCACACTGGAAATAACCCACCGTTGTTCCACTATCTGGTCGTTCGAGCCCGTTTTACCAAAGTTTTTGTTAAAAGGTGTTTACTTTAAAGTGAATTAGAATATGCCTAAGATAACCACTATCATTTATTGGTTTAGCTGACAGTTATTAAATGTCCCAATCTAGTATAAAAACTATTTATTGGTTATTTGGTACTCCTTATGCCTAAATACAAATTATCAGTCTATGGCCTAGATCCCGACCGTACTGCTGTCAGTTGCGGCCGCAATCTGCGCATCTCCCCGAAACATGCTCGGGAGATTTGTCATGAAATCAAAGGGAAATACCTAGAAACAGCCCAAGAATACCTAGAAGCGGTTCTTGACAAGAAACGCAGTATCCCCTTCCGCCGTTATCGAAAAAAGGTCCCCCATCGTAATGATCTATCGAAATGGCCGGCCGGTCGCTATCCGCAAAAAGCATCTTACGAAATTTTACGCCTGCTTGAAAGCGCAGAGCAAAACGCCTCTTTCAAGGGCCTTGAGGTCAGCCGCCTCCGTATCTCACATATCGCTGCCTTACGTGGCCGCAAAATTCGAGGTTATACTCCTCGGGCGCATGGACGCACCTCCCCTAGTAACAAAACCCTAACTCATGTGGAAGTTGTATTAACCGAGGAATGAGCTTATGGCAGCGCAGAAAAATTTCATTCACAAAAATCTGCAGTATGTACAAGTGATGGAGTACCTCAATGACGAACTAAAGCTCGCAGGTCAGGGTAAAATCGAGATCCACAAGACTCCCATGGGCCATAGAGTCGTTATCCATGCAGTTCGGTTAGGGATTGTGATCGGAAGACGTGGACGGAATGTTCGAAAAATTACAGACATTCTAGAGCATGTTTATGGATTGGAGACCCCTCAGCTCGAAGTCCGTGATTTGGAAAACCCCCATCTTAATTCTCGCGTGATGGCAGGACGTTTAATTTCCCAAATTCAAAAAGGCTTTCACTTCCGACGCGCAGGCTATGCCTTGGTTCGGCGTATAATGGGCGCTAATGCACGAGGTTGTGAAATCACCATCAAAGGAAAATTAACCTCACAACGGGCTCGAGCTGAGGTCTTTCGAGATGGTTTTGTAGCCAAGTGTGGAGAACCCGCCGAGAAATTTGTTGACAGCTCGGTCATGGAAGTCACCTTAAAACAAGGGGTCATTGGCGTTCATGTCAAAATCATGCAACCAGATGCAACTTTGCCTGACGACGCTGAGATCGTTTATGATGTGTTTGCTCCTCCAAAGGCCGAAGAAAAACCAGAAGAAGTAGAGGCTGAAGAGATAGAACCAGAAGAAGAGGAGCAGGAAATTGAAACCGAATCCGAAATCCTTGAAGAACTGGGGGCCCCACCAGCAGAAGAAGCCTCTGGAAAAGTAGAAGAATCCAAACCATCCTCCGAGGAAGAAGCCATCGGTCCTGACACATCGGAACCGGAGAAAAATAAGGATCTGCTACAGGCATCGGATTTTGATAAGGAGGACTGAATCATATGGCTATCTTACGTAAATCACAAATCCGGAAAATGAGCCCTCAAGATCGTCAGAAGAAGATCACGGAATTAAAGACCGAATTACTAGCAGTAAAAGGTAAAGCTAAATCGGGGTCAATTGAATCGGCTGGACGAGTTCGGCTGCTAAGACAGACTATTGCCCGCCTTCATACAATTGGAAAAGAAGAAAATGACGCCCGTTAATGACCTTCGAGTGGCAAAACCAAGCAATATTACGAAAATTCGCCTTCTCGGCAAACATTGTGAAATCTTCTATGGAAACCAAAAAATCACTGGAATCATCTGGAAAGAAACAAAGCATACGTTGCAATTAAAAACCCCTAATGGCATTAAAATCTTCCCCAAACATCAAATAGTCCTCCGAATTGCATATAATGATCATATCTATGAAATCGATGGCAAAGTAATGAAAGGCCGACCCGAAGATCGAATCAAAACATGGACGAAACGTCAATGGTAAAAAAGAAGTATTCCCGACACATAGGAGTCGCCCCCTCTCCTAAGAGAACCTGTGATGATAACAACTGCCCGTTTCACGGTACTTTGTCAGTTCGTGGCCGATTCATGGAAACCGAAGTCATTTCAGATAAGATGGATAAAACCGTAACCGTTAAACAGTCCCGACTAGAGCTGGTGAGAAAATACAAACGATATGCCGGATCCACCACTCGCTTTCACGCTCATAATCCCCCCTGTATTGATGCCAAAGTGGGGGATCGAGTCCGGATAGGCGAATGCCGACCCTTGGCAAAAACTGTCTCTTTCGTTGTCATCGAAAAGATAGAAGCAGGAGACTGACCTCATGAAAAAACGTAAAGCCCTTCGATTAGTAACTCGTCGTATCACACGGGCATTACCTACTGGGGCAAGAGTCCAAGTCGCTGATAACTCTGGAGCTCGAATTGTCGAGGTTATTAGTGTTAAAGGGCATAAAACCCGTCTACGAAGACAACCCGCGGCTAAAGTGGGCGACCTTATCGTCTGTAGTGTCAAAAAGGGCACTCCAAAATTACGCCGACAAATCGTACACGGAGTTGTAATAAGACAAAAAAAACCCTACAAACGAGCTGACGGGAGCTGGGTTCACTTTGAAGATAATGCCATTGTTGTAACGAATGAAAATGGAGAACCCCGTGGGACTGAAATCCGAGGGGCTGTTTCAAAGGAAGCAGCCGATTCTTGGCCCCGTATCGCCAGCGCCGCTCGGATAATTGCCTAACGAGAGTGAAATAACCATGGGCTCTAAGACACGCGATCCACGGAAAAACCGCAAACGTTCCTATGCCGAGGACAGCTTTCGGCGACATCGTTATATGTCCGTTCGTCTATCTAAAGATTTACAAAAAAAATACAAGGTTAAAAACCTACCTGTGCGTCGTGGTGACACTGTATATGTAGCAGCGGGAGACTTTATTGGAACTGAAGGTAAAGTGCTTACTGCCAACTATAAAACCAAACGCTTGGAGATTGATGGGATCTCTCGTGAGAAAGCGGACAAATCCAAGATCTTTTATCCCGTTCATTCATCCCAAGTAGTCATCCGTCGGTTTGGCAAGGTCGATCGCTCAAGGAAGGCGATCCTTGAACGTCGAGCCAAAACCACCGTTGAGGTGGAACTGGAAGATATCCTTGAACCAGAAGAAGAAGAGGAAGAAATTGAAGAAATCTCCGAGGAACTGGATGACGATCTAGAAGACCTTTCCCTGGAGGAAGAGTAACGGACTGAACTATCATGGGAAGTAAAGGCATTTCACGACATAAAAAACGATTGAACGCTCCTATCACTTACTCGATTGCCCGCAAACACGGTGTCTTTACCGTTCGACCCTTGCCAGGAAAACGGAATGAGTTTTCTCTACCTCTGGGGATTATTCTCCGAGAAATCCTTGGGTATGCCAAGACCCTGTCGGAAGTAAAAAAAATCCTAAAGAGAGAGATCATTAAAGTTGATGGCCAGGTCAGGACAAGCTATAAATCTCAAGTAGGATTACTGGATACCCTAGAAATCACCGTAGCTAATGAATATTATCGTCTGATCCCCTACCGCGGTAAACGTCGTCTCATGCTCCATCCCATATCCTCTGAGCAGGCATCTCGGAAACCCCTTCGGGTTGAGAAGAAAAAAACTGTCCGCGGCGGGCTTATTCAATTGGCTTTTCACGATGGACGAACTCTCCTTATCGATCCTACAACCAAAGGTGGACCACCCGTCCAAGAAATCTCTCCCAAAAACACCATCCTTTTTAACCTGGAAACCAAAGAAATTGAAGAACATTTCCCTTTTTCTGAAGGAAACTTGGGACTAGTTATTGGAGGGCACAATGTCGGATTGAGCGGAGAAATAAGCGATATCGAGACGCAATTGGGAAGAAAAAATCGAATTGTTACCCTCAACACGGAAGAAGGACCCATCAAGACCACAGATAACCATATTTTCATTATTGGCCAGAAAACTCCAATTATTGATCTTTCCCCCATAGCCACCGAAGGAGAATCCAATACCGATGAGCAATAGATTGAGACTCCGACGCCGAAAATCTCGTGAACAAGAAGAACGTCCTCCCGTTCAACTTACCGAGACCGAACAGTCATTCCTAGAGTTATGGAAAACCAAGCCTATGCGAAAACCCCGCATCCAAAAAGTCTCCGTCAACTTTGCAGTGGGAAGATCGGGTCCCGATTTGGAAAAAGCCAGAACTCTTTGCCAACAAATCACTAACCAGGTCCCCGCTGAAGGTCGAGCCAAAGAATCTGTTCGGGGTTTTGGTATCCGCAAACACGAACCGATTGGCGTTTTCACTACCTTGCGCGGCGAATTGGCCCAAGCTTTTCTCAAAAAGGCCTTCTATGCAGTTGAAGAAAAGGTCACTGCGGGAAACTTCGATCGTTATGGGAACCTCTCCTTTGGCATAGATGAACACCTTAAACTCCCCGATATCAAGTATGATCCTCAAATTGGTGTCCATGGTTTCAATACTACAATTGTTATGGGCCGTCCTGGTTACCGAAACAAACTCCGTCGGATCAAGTCCAAAAAAATATCTACTCGTCATAAATTAACTAAAGAAGAAAGTGTAGCTTTTTTCAAGCATGAATATAACCTAGAAGTTGAGTGAGCCACATGACACAGAACCTTCGTACAAAAAAGCCTTTCGGACGCGGAACCCGCACCTGTCGGCGCTGTAAAACTCATAGAGCAGTTATCCGCAAATATGGCCTCTATATCTGCCGCCGATGTATTCGTGAAATTGCTCCAGAACTAGGATTTAAGAAATATTGAGCCGCTCTCGGCCCCCTTTTGAGCTCATTCTGAACGATATTCTGGTTCAAAATCTCATTCCCCTCCCCCTTATTGACCTTCTACCACAAGGGTGGAAGCGGATTGGTCATGTCGGAATTCTTACCCTAGATCCCCGTCTTTACCCCTGGAAACAGATAATCGGGAAAACTTACCTTAAACACCTCCCTGAACTATCGACCATGGCCCATAAGATAGGAATCACGACCCAGCAGACGCGAACCCCGGATTATGAGGTGCTGGCTGGGGATCCCCAGACTGTCACCGTCCATAAAGAACTTCATTGTACATTCATGCTCGATGCCCTCCGATTGACCTTTTCAAGTGGCAACCACGCGGAACGGCTCCATCTAATCCACGCGTCTCAACCTCACGAACATGTCATAGACATGTTTGCCTGTGTAGGAAATCTCTCAATTCCCCTTGCAGTTCATACTCCGACAGTGAAAGTCCTAGGTATTGATATCAATCCACTTGCCTGTACTTATCTGGCCAAAAACATCCAAATGAACCACCTGACCGATCGTTACTACGCTGTTTGTGGCGACAATCGTATCGCTACCCCCGTCGATTGGGCGGATCGTGTTATTATGGGATACTTTGACCTCGACTCCGCGCACTTTATCAATGCCCTTTCATCCCTTCGTCAAACCCGCGGGGGAACCATCCATGCCCATGGCCTCAGTAGTAACCGAAATCCTCAGGATTGGTATCAAAACGTCAAAAATATCATCTCTGGGTCTTTTCCCCACTTTAAAATTAGTACCATCAAAAAACGAATTATTAAGACCGTAGCCGCAGGGATCGAGCATTTTGCTGACGACATCACTATTGTACCTCAATAGAATCGTTCTTCCCTAGCCAACTAGGGCACTCACCTCTGCGTACACTCGCCTGATCTCCTCCGGGGTCGGCATGTAGTCCTCATGAGAAACCTTGTTCCGCAGATGGTTGAGCCACTTGAAAAAATTTTTCTTGTTAAACAACCCAAACTGTGCCACTTTCCGTTCTAGCTCATCTGCAAACTTTCCCTCGATCCCTAAAAGCTTTCTAACTGTGGCATGAGCATAATGAACAAAGGCATGTCGATAGACTAGATTTTCTCCCTGGGCGCCTTCATAACATTCCAGTGCCAACTCCCAGACCTTGTCAACCTCCACATCTTTCCGCAGATCCATTCTACTCCCCCCTGGAGCCACCGTTCCATCCGCAACCTGCAACCCTTTGACTACCCCCCTTGGTTGGTGGGACTCCTCGAGGGTAGGTACTGGTACCGATGATACCTCTGGTTTCGACTTCGCATCTATCCCCGGGGGATGACTTAACCCAGCCCGTACGTGCCCCTCTATCTGTGCCATTACCTCCTGTAGACGATTATCCATGCCCAGCATTTCTTGGGCCTGTTGAAGAACAAACATGGCCTTAAGCAGCTCATTCCCGTCAATAAATATATCGACTAATCGCATCCATGTACCCAGATTTCTTGGCTCCCATTGGGTCGCTTCCATAAACGTTTTAAACGCCGCTTGTTCATGTCCCTCTTCTCTCATTATATGTCCCCTCAAAATCCAGAAATCTACCAGCAGCGCGAGATTGTTATTACTCAGCTGCTTCAAATTGGCGATCACCGCGGGATCCACTTTTTGACCCTCGGCTGCCAATACCCTTTCTACTAATGTGATTAATTCGGCCCCATTTGGATGATCCTCCAGACTAGCTACAAAATCTGTCACCAACCTTCCAGCTTTCTCTGCAATTTCCATTGCTGACTAGTTCTCCACACACTTACTCCCGCAGGAGGGTGAAAGTAGTTCAATTCAAGCGCTAATCACTATTACTCCATCCCCATCCTTCTATATAACCACCAATGATTTCGATCTACGGGAGGTCTCTGTCGGAGACTACCCATGAGTACGAACAATATTTTTCATTCGGGCAATATATTCATTTAATCGGACGGCCTTCATCCGTTCATGAATGGACGCTCCTTTTGACAGCATTTCTTCAGATTTTTCCAACATTTCCTTGAGGACGGTTTGATCATCCATAACCTTTTCAGCTAATTTTCTTAAATTCTGTTCTGTCGTGATAGACTCCGCCTGTGCAAGAAGGGTATCTGTCCGTGTTATATTACCTCGGATTAACGCAAACCGCGAAAGAAGTAGTAGCGCCTCCACCGCCAAGGAAAAAGATTTTTGCTCCTGGGCAATCCCGTGAATTTTGGTCGAAAGGTTTTCCGCCTCTGTTAGAACCTCAGGTTCTCCATAGAGAGATAATTCGTCAAGCAATAACTCGCAAAGATTCACCATCGCATAGATTGAGAGATCATGTAAGATGATTTCTTCGTGGATGATTTCCTCAAGGATTCGTTGTGCATCAGTCTTGTCTTTTAGACGGCGGCCATTTTTCAATACCAACGCATATGCCAATCTTTGCCGTAGATCGATGTAACGATTGTCGGAACCTTTGTTTCGTTTCACTTCCTCAAGCTTTTTCAAGTAAACCTGCGCTTGATCTCTTTCCCCCATCTCCAGACTAGTGAGAACCATGTGAAATAGACTGCAAGATATCTGATCATATTTGTCATCTTCTTCATCAATGGTCATACACTGTTCAAAGGAGCTCAAGGCGTTAGCATAATCACCTTGATAAAAATAGGTAACCCCGATCACATGTCGCGAATAACTTTCAAGATAACGGTATCCTGCCTCCCGCGCCAAGGAAAATGCCCGGTCTAAATATGATATTGACTGATCAAGCTCCCCCCGTGACCGATGCATCAGGCCCACCAGTGAAAAAGACTCCGCAATTTGAAATTTATCCTTGAATTCCTCCGCAGCTGCTAGGGATTTATATGAAAATAACAGCGCCTGGTTGAGATCTCCCAAGGTCCAGCAAACCCGGGCTTTTACGTCATATAGGAGACATTCCCATTCTTTTCCATTCTCTAACGAGCCAAGTAATTCCTGACCCTCCTCAAGCAGCTCAGAGGCTTCAGTAACTTTACCAAAACGGTATAAGGCATAACTCTTCATCACTACAGCCCCCAAATCCTGGTACCTATCCCCTATCCCCTTGTTCTTCTGAAAAGCTTCATTTGCCGCCCTAATCGCCTGCTGATATTCTTCCCGCAAGACAAAAATCCGACTTTTGAGTAATAGTCCCATCGCCTCCGCCTTAGGGTCTAATTCTTCTATTTGTGATAACGCTTCTTGATATTTCGCCTGATAGATCAGGTCACGGATGTTCTGAATTTTCATACGATACCTGTCCTGGATCCTGGGTGGCATAAAAAGGCTTGGCGATTTATGAAGTGAGTATTGAACCTCGTAGGCGCAGATGATAACTAACTTTATAGCGGAAAATCCAACTACCTAACACAATCCGTGGTCACCCGCTTGATGTATCTAGCTGCTTAGCCGTAGCCCCATATGCATCACGCGATTTTTTCTCTTTTTTTCGAAGCTTCATCCCCTTCTATGATTTCTCTCCATTCAGGATATAGAAAAAAGAATGAAAATGGGCACCCTCCATCTGTTCTGAGGGTAATAGTCACTGAGCTCAGGAGGGAAAGATTCGCCCATTAATAGGTTGTTTTTGATTGGCGAGTTGTCCCTTTTATTCACGAAACTTATGGCCCGAGATTCAACAAACTGTAACTCCAAGGTGTTGGAACCGCTAGAAACATTAATGCCGATCCCAACAATGCCAGGTTCTTCATAAATTGAACTCTTTCCGCGGCCTTCATTTGCGCATCTTCTATTGCCCAGAAGTTATGCATCATGAGATTCACGGGGACAAAGAACGCTACGAGACTTAGTACTCCAATTTCTGGGAAAACTCCTAAAATAAAGGTAATTCCCGCAATGGCCAATAACAGTCCTGTGAACTGCACCGCCAACCTTGGTGATGGAACCCCTTTTGACCCTGCATAACCCTGTAACATGCTCACATTCTTGAAATGATTCCAAGCATTATACAGGTAGAACGCTCCAACTATTATTCGCCCAATCAAAAAGATGATTGCATATAATGGATCTGCCATACCATTTTCACCTACCACCAGTTATAAAAAACTGATATCTAGTATTTCAATCCCACTATAGAAAGTTTATATACTGTACAGAGTATAGCATTGTAGTAAGTATCTTCTGCTGAAGCAACTATTTTCCCAAAAAGTAAATGGATGCCCCGTAATATGGCACGAGACGTTTCCACTAGTTCCTCCAAATCCGAGCCTCCTGAATCTTCAACCCCCCATCTTCCGTCTGAAGAACCTTTCGAAGAAGAGCCCTGCGGGATCACCGAAGTTATCGAAATTCTTAGCAGAAAATGGACCCTGATAATTCTCCGCAGTTTGGGTTTTCATGAATCATTACGGTTCAATGAACTAAACAAGAAATGCGGCGATATCAGCCCCCGTACCCTCGCTAAACGGCTTCGAGAGTTAAGAAAATACGGCATTATCCATAGAACCCAATTTAACGAAATTCCCCCAAAAGTGGTTTATTCCCTGAGTCTCAAAGGCATCGAACTCGTCCACAGCTTTAAACAGCTGGATGATTGGGCCAAAAAATGGAATATTATCCCCCCCTAACCTTGCTTTCTCCTTCATTCCCAGTCCCTATCTGGTGATTCTTTTCCCTACCTTTTTCTCAGTTCCTCATCCCTTTTATTCCCCCCTATCTTTTTCTGGCTGCGTTTAATGTCATCACACAATGTTCCCCAATACCCCACACCAAGCGAACAGCTCCTCAAACAACCACCTCGTCGCTGGAAACTGTTCCAGCGAGCTGCCCGCCCGATGGCACCAAGGTGCCATATCAGACAAATAAAGAGGAAATTACTGATTCTTATTCCTAATTAGACGGTGATTACTTTCTCGCTAACAAGAATCCGACTCGTTAATTCCTCCATTGTGCCTCGCTTAACCCCTTCTGGAAGAGGAAGGCGCGACAGTCCACGCGCATCCATACATGTCCTACAGGCTCTAATTTCTCCATGGACTGCTATTCTACGATTATTCTTAGTACGTTAATCCACAGATTGCGAATTCTCCAAATCCTTTTGAGATCCCGATTAAAAAACTAAAGGAGGTTATTTAAAAGAAAGAAATCGCTACCAATTCCTTCCTTAGGACGATCGAAATAGACGCTTGACCACTAAATAGATCCCAATGAGAAATATTTCATAGAGAACAATCGCTTGCAAGCCTACCATCCAAGATTTACTTGTTTCAAATGAGGCTCGAAGTAGCATGTGAATAGGTACGTTCCCGGGCATAATTGCTAATCCTGGGTCATTGTATCGTTGCGAATATATCGGATTTTCTAAGAAACCCGTGTCAATTGCACCTAGAGTTAGGATCAGATAGAGCCCGAGTTCTTTTGAGTCGACAAGCTCCGCGACTATGAGGCCAATTGTGGAAAAGATGATCGCTCCTGCAAATAGGGAGAATATATATCCTCCCCAATCTATTGGAGAAACCCACTGTGTTCCAACGATTGTGATAGCGATTGTTGAAAGAGCACTAATCAGAACTACAACTAGCACGAAAGATGCGATAATTTTGAAATTTGAGTACCCCAGGATACGGAGTCTAGGAACAACTGAGCGCAATTGAAAACTCACGAAGAAGCTGGTGATTGAAGTTACAAACACAAGAGCGGTTATAGAGTAAAGAATAACTGCAACCTCTTCTCCACTGGGAGGGGGTAATACTAACGTGTCATCAAGTTCTAATGGAACCATGGAGTCAGGAGCACTGGCAACTGCCATGATAACCATTAAAATAGGGAACATGAGCAGCAAAAGTACAATGGCTTTTTCGCGAGCGAAATTCTTCACAATCCCCGCACTTAAGTTGATAACAGTACTCAAGTTCTAGCACCTCTTCTCATAATATTCCAGACATAGCTTTCTGTCAAAAATCGAAGGAATTGAGCCGAAAGGATTAGTATAATACAATAACTCAGAATAAATCCAATCTGAATAAGAATTTCTGCTGAAATGCCAATGAAAGCTGTTTCCAATACCATTTGGGTTGGCCAAAATCCAGGAAGATATTTGGTCCAAGAAACCAGGTATAAGCTTTCTCCCATCGGATTGCTGAGCAGCATCAGGTCAATGAATGACACCAATAATACAATTAAAGTTCCCTCCATCACTTTGGGATAAAGAATACCGAGAAAATACCCAAAAGCTGCATAGACAATTGTGGTTAAGACAATTGCACATACCACCCCTATCACGGAAACTGGTTCATACAATACAATGGTCAATACCGAGGCAACAATCGCGGAGATTAATAATACAACCAACAAGGCGGCAAACCATCCAAGGTTAATTGTAGACAGTCGATAACCTACAAGCCGAAGTCGATCTGCCAGTCTGCGACTATCGGCGGTAATTATAAAGCCAAAAAGACCAGCTGTTATCGCTACTGCCGTTAATCCTCCAGTTACAATGTGTACATTAATCATTGTAGCGGATATTTCTTGACCATTCTCAAGATTGAAAATCATTAGTACATCTGCTGTAATCCACCATATCGACCAAATCGTCAAAATCGGCAATATGAAGCAACTAAATATAATCGATTTTTGCCGCACCATTGTTTTTAATACCGCTTTAGCTATAATCAGGATGCCGCTTGCCATACTCGCTTTACTTCCCAGCACACATCGGACATTCCCTTTGGGGACATGTTTGAAGCCTACCATTAATCAAATGCAATGATCTGGTAAACTTGGTTTTATCCTCTATCAGATGGGACACGATAACTATTGCTTTCCCTTTCTTGCGGAGTTCGTACTGTAAGTCCCAAAAAGCACTGAATGAGGCGTAATCCATCCCTTGATACGGTTCATCAAGGATCAAAACCGTTGGATCACCTAACAATGAGATCCCAAAATTCGCTTTCTGGGCAGTTCCTCCGCTCAGGTTTTTTACGAGCGTATTTTTGTAGCGGGAATAGTGGAGCTGTTGCAGGATTTGGTCGACCTCATGGTCAATCTCGGTTTGTTTCAAACCCATACCCTTGCCAAACACCCTGAAATTCTCTAATATCGTCAAATTTTCGAAAAGCAAGAGTTCCTGGGGAGAATATCCAATTCTCCCACTCTTCTCCAATGCTCCTCCTTGAGGTTTAAGTAGACCCACCAAGAGTTTAAGTAGAGTGGATTTTCCACTCCCATTTTCCCCGGAAATTCCCACGATTTCTCCAGGCATGACCCGAATATCCAGACCTTTGATTAGGTCTTGTTTTTTGTTATAGGAAAAATTTAAGCCTGTGGCTTCAAGGACTGGGTTGGCCTCGCCTGATATCATATAGGGATGACTCCTTTGTTGCAGTAGCTGTGTCACACCAATTTCATAGGATTTTCGTGATGGACAGGTATGGCTTGCTTTCCACACCCAGGCCCCATCCAACAGACCAGCATTTCATTTCCTTCCACTACTTCAATGTGCATTGGCTTACCACAATGCATGGGAACGGCCTGTTCATGGTCGCATTCCTGACAAACAAATTTCGTTTTCGTCACCTTTTCTGTTTTTCCAGTTTTTACCTTCCTGATGATTCATCCCAGGAATCGGACGTGAGTTGCTTTAGATATACTGCATTAAAAATTAAAGTCGAATTTCGAAATCATCGCTTCTGGTGTTTTTGACAAATTAGAACCCTGCCACCCATCGAATGACCTTATTCCTCCCTGATTTCCTCAGAAGTATCAATTCTACTCCCCCTAAACCTCTTTACCAGTAATCACATCCGCCCTTGATCCTATCCTCCCCGCCTCTCCTATTCCCCTATAACCCTTTCATTCCTCTCTTTTCATTCTACTAACTTGGTCTTTGGCCTCCGCTAGTAGGGTTTAAATAGGGGATTGGTTCCAGCTTATCTGCTTATATCCCTGCGGAACCGCAACCCCTCGTCACGGTGAGGACACGACGGGTTCCACTGATCCGCACATTCCCCTCACAACCCCCCAGCGGTTAGGAAACGTTCTCCCTAAAGCGTGGGTCAAGCGTAGCTGGAGCATCCTGTATCCACTTCGATACCAAGTACCCCACGGCGTCAGTCGTGGGCGAATAGTCGGGTGCGGTCGTCCTGGCGACGGGAATTCTCTTTTTTCGATCATCCCCTGACCATTGTCTTAACAGCGTACAGACATCAGATCGATTCCTCCCCACTCTAAATCCTCAATCGATTGTTCGAATCCTAATACTAGGCGAAAGAGGACTGCTCTCAGTAAACCAGCAAGCTACTACGCCATGCAATGGATGCCTGGGCACGGGTGCCGATGAAGGACGTGACAAGCTGCGATATGCCGCGGTGAGTCGCACGTAGACTGAGACCCGCGGATCTCCGAATGGGACCTCCCGGCAGCATCTAATAGATGGTGTCATACCGTCAGGTAAGGCAACCCGCTGAATGGAAACATCCTATTAGGCGGTGGAAAAGAAAGCAATTGCGATTCCCTTAGTAACGGCGAGTGAAATGGGATCAGGGCAAACCGAATCCTGCCAGTAATGGCCAGGAAATGTGGTGTTGGGGACCTCCATATCGACTGTGGTCGGAAGTCAAAGACCTCTGGAAAGCCGCACCGTAGAGGGTGATAGTCCCGTAGACGTAACGCCCCCAGCCGTAGGAGACCTCCCGAGTAGCGTGGATTGGATATTCCGCGTGAACCCGGCGGGCAGTGACCGCCAACCCTAAATACACCCCGTGACCGATAGCGCACAGTAACGTGAGTGAACGGTGAAAAGTAAGGAGCGATCCTGGTGAAAAGACCCTGAAATTGCATGGTTATAGACGTGGCCAGCACGAAAGCTTCGAACCTCTTGGAAAGCCCTCTCGGCGACGAGAAGGCTGACAAAAGGTGAGCGGTGTTGGCCCCTCCGTCTCGAAACACGGGCTGGGGAGTTTATCTCGGTGGCAAGGTTAAGTGGTTCCCCCACGCAACCGCAGCGAAAGCAACCGCACATACCCTGCCTCGGCAGACCAGGTGCGACGTCTGAAAGGGCGTGGAGTCACCGGGGTAATACCAGAAACCCGACGATCTTCGCGTGAGCAGGCTGAAGGCAGGGGAAACCCTGTTGGAGGGCCGAATACGAGCTCAAGTGCAACTGGCCGTTATGACTTGCGTGAAGGGGCAAAAGACCAATCTAGTCGGGTGATAGCTGGTTCCTGCAGAAGTGGACCATAGTCCAGTGTCGAGTGAGTAGGTCGCCGTGGTAGAGCCCGGATTGGGCCACCTGGAGAGTAAAATCTCTGGGCCCCTTTCAAACTTCGAATGCGGTGACTATGTTGACCTCGGCAAACGGGCATATGGGGGTAAGCCCCATAGCCGAAACGGGAACAACCGAGCCTGGGGTTAAGGGCCCTAAATGTAGGCTAAGTGTTAAACAGAAGGCTGTGGCTGGACGAAGACAGCCGGAACGTAGGAATAGAAGCTCCCATCGTCTAAGGAGTGCGTAACAGCTCACCGGTTAAGTTTGACCGCGCTGAAAATGGACGGGGCTAAGCCTATCTCCCGATACCCCAGAGTATGTCCCCTCATAATCTGGTATGCAGGCGTGTTGGCTGGATAGAAGGCGGGCAGAAATGTCCTCTGGACCAACCAATACTGTAGATCCCAGTAGTAGTATGCAGCAAAGAATGGTGAGAATCCATTCCGCCGAAAGCACTAGGGTTCCTGGTCAATGGTCGTCAGACCAGGGTAAGTCGATCCTAAGTGAAGGCTTAACCTGCCTTTCACGAAAGGGAAACGGGTTTATATTCCCGTACCATGCGGATGCGATGGCGACAGAGGCCGCACGGCCGACGCGCGCCGATACGTTGTGTAAGGTCCCCACCTTACTTAACTTGCGAAACCTGGGAAGTAGCGTCAAGCTGAGAACCAGGCGAATCAAGGAATAGGCTGCCAATAGTGACGGCTACAGCCAAGTCGACGCGCCCGTGAAAACGCCGCGCGGACGGATTCCGCATGCTCGTACCCAGAACCGACACAGGAGTGCTGGGTGAGTAGCCCAAGGCGTGTTCGAGGTTATTCTCCTAAGGGAATTCGGCAAAATCGTCTCGTACCCTCGGAATAAGGGATGGGTGTGGCGCCAGCAACCCTGGCACCCGCACCTCGCAGAGACCAGGGGCGGCGAACTGTTTACTAAAAACATAGCAGTGCGCTAGTCCGAAAGGATGTGAACGCAGTGTGAATCCTGCACAGTGGCAGGTCGTGAAAGCTCGGTCCAACGGGCCTAAGCCCTGCTAAACTGCGGGAGTAACTATAACTCTCTTAAGGTAGCCATATGCCTTGTCAGGTAAGTTCTGACGTGCATGAACGGAT
>JBHLRO010000037.1:0-21955 GCA_048882505.1 Candidatus Thorarchaeota archaeon | reverse complement strand
TATTATTGCTTATTATTCTGTTGCTTAGTTTCAACAGACAGATGTTTCTACAAGAAACCCAAATGATAATGAGAAAACCACTTCCAGGTAGGCCGGGAGGTTCACGAGGAGATGGAACTCCAAGAATTGCGGTGGTGTTGAGTAAATCATGAGAGTTAAATATTCAAATTCAATTACATTCCTATTAGCTACCATAATAACTTTTCTTATGATTGTATCTATTCTTTCTGTTCCTTCAAATCAGAATAATAAAAACGAAATGGATAATGGAGTTTTGAACGATAAGATAAGGGATCTAAGTATCCTTCATGTGGATTATAAAGCAGATGGAACACAAATAGAACGAACAACGGAGAGTAATCAAGTTACTACTGATACTCCTGGGGTTGCGAATGGGAATCATCCCCTAGGTGACGATAAGATGGCTATAATTGGCATTGATGAAATCGGATTTGTTATGCCTACAGACCAGCCAGACACCGGTGGGAATGGGTATCTGATCGAGAATGCAATTGCTAATGACCCGTATAGTAGTTTATTAGCTTCTGCAGCCACATTTTCAGGAAAATATATATTATCGACTGCATGTGGAGATGTTGATGGGGACAATAAAGATGAGCTTGTCACAGTTGATAAGGAGGGTTGTGTTAGAATTTATAGTTATGATAATACTAATCAATTATTGGAAGTGAAAGAGGATTCAAACGGCAACAATTATTCCCTAGATATTATTGCACAGTATGCAACAATTGAACTGGGTCAATTTAACGCTGATCCTGGTTTAGAAATCGCCATTACTTCTGCGGAACATTTGCAAACTTCTGCTGGGATCCAAATTTGGGATCCATGCAAAAATGATGGAACTTTTTATATTCCTGGGACAACAGAATATGCTAGACCGACAGGACCTGGCGGAATTGCCTTTGCAATTACAGATATTGACACGGAGATTATTCAAGATATTGAAATTGGAGATTTTGATAATGATAACCTAAATGAGATTGTAGCTATCTGTTTTTCTGGAAAATACTATCATTGGGAGCTCACAATCGAAAATATGCTGGTTCAAGTCGATGGACCAGAAGATATTGGAGCAAATCAAGGTTATCCGGTAAACATGCCTCAATATCTCGCGACAGGAGATTTTGATGGTGATATAGTCCAAGATGTAGTTTTAATGGATTGTCGTTATCCATTTGATGAGGATCCTGACGAATATCAACCTTATCATCAATACCTGGAAAGAGTTATTTGGAAGTACGGAAGTTCAACAACAACATATCCTGCAAGTGGAACTATGCCAGTGGAATACCTCTGGTATCCTTCTATTGGAGCAGCAGATATTGATGGAGATGGTTTAAGTGAAACCATCGTTGCTGGGATTGAAATGAACATGAAAGATAATTGGGTTGTCATGATTTTTGATGACCAGAAGCATAATTTTCAAAAAATATGTCATTTTACTGGTACTGATTGTAATTGGGCTGCGAAATCGTTCGATTTCTGTGATGTAGATCTTGATAGTATTCCAGAAATTATATTCTCCTCTGTTCAATATTATGGTAATTATTTGTTTGGACACGTTATTCCCGAAGTTCAAGATCGAGATACAAAGATAGTCAAATATGATCCAATAACCAGAACCATGGCAGTAATACGCAGTCCTGAATCAGAAGGAATGCCTGTTATTGGTGATTTTGATGGGGATGGGATTATGATAGAGTATTCAGGAGTGCATTTTCCCAGTTTAATGCCTAATAGACCTCTCTTTGTTTTAGCTGCCCCTCCAGCATATCAAGGAATAAATGATAACTGCAGTTATACTTCGATTTCATCGGATACCTCAACAGGTTCGGGGTATTCAGAGCAATTCAATATCCATGCGGGTCTAAAGATTTCATATGGTTTAGATTGTCAATTATTCGGTTTAGGGGTTAAAGTTCATTCGGCATTCGAATTTAATTATCAGCTTTTACATACTGAAACAACTACAGAAACAGAAACAATAGGAGTCCAATATGTCTCTGGTTATGACAATAATTACGTTATTTATGATGCAATTGATTATGAATCTTATGTTTACAGAATACTAACACACCCCGATCCTTCAATGGTAGGATATAATCTCTCAATTGATGTCCCTCTTGATATAAATGTTTATTGCACTTCAGTCACCTATTATAATAATATAAATTCCACATTGACTAGTAAAATTGGTTCTGAAACATTTACGCATACAATAGGTCAACCCACAACTTATCCTTCATTAACGGAGGTAAAAGAGCTTGGACCATCTGTTGAGAGGATAGTAGAACCTCCTATCTCAGTTATAATGGGTGAGGGCATCTTTACTGGAAGTACTTTAACATATACAAGGACAGAAGAAAAAGTGACGACTGAGGAACATACTTGGGATTTTACTGTTTCAGCAGGAGTTGAAGTTTCAGGTTTTGGGTTAGATGTGAGTTTTGGTGGTGGTTTTGGTAAAGGTCATCAGGTTATAGCTGGATCCAGTATGAAATATCAAGGAGCTATCGCAGGTATTTCCGAGGAAGATGAATGGAACGAAAAAAAGTATTCGTTTGGACTTTTTATTCAGAACTTTCAACAAAATGATGGACCTTCATATCAATTAATCCACTATTATACCAGTGGGGGAGTCTATATAGAAAAACCTTCCTCAGAATCAACCACCACTGAACCTTCCTCAGAATCAACCACCACTGAAATTACCTCAAAATCAACTACCACTAGTTTAGGATTGCTAGCTTGTATTTTTGCGTTGTTTGTCATTCCAATAACGATAAAAAGTAGAAAAAGTTAACCTTGAAATAATGTTGTTATTCTGTCTTTCATTGTTTAATTTACCTAGGTGAATTGAGTGGTCTTGAGAAAATTCAACTAGAATCCTTTTTTACTTTTATATCCGTAAGCTAGGCATAAAAGGCAGAAATCTAAAAACTAATTTCCAGTTTGATAGATCAAAAGACCAAATGGGGTATTAAGATTCTAATTTATTGACCGAAATCTCCAGAAGATGTGTTTTTACGATAAACGCAAGAATTTTCTTATAAACCCCAATTTGGTGGAATGGAAGAACGTACCGAATATTGACGGTAAGGAATCACCATGGCATTTTGTAGTAATTGCGGTGAAGAAATAGGTAATGCGAAGTTCTGCCCCAATTGTGGAGCGGCTCAGTTTTCTGATGAGCCTAAAGCTCAATATACGTATCAACCCCCGTCCGCTCAAACACCAATTCCAGCTCAGCAATGGAGGCCAAGGAGAGTGCGGAGTTTTCCTCCGATGATGTTAATGTTCATTGTTTTCATAATATTCATGGCTTTCATGATGATAGTGATGTTCGTTTTTGGTTTCACCTCTCTGTTCGGTTTTTGAGGCGGCCTGGGACGTGTCTCTTCTTTGTTGCACGGGATGTTTAATGTATTTCAATTAAACTCTAAAATTTCCTAATTCAACGTGAGTTTCTTGGAGTTGTACTCTCATGTTGGCTCCAGCGTAACATTTTATTGACGGGATTGAAGACAAGGCTATCGTAGAACTTTCTGTTGGGAAAACGCGGGTAAGTTCATGGCAAATGACACGCTCTCCGGCAGAAATCAATGATCTACCAGAAAGTTTATATCAATCACATCTTGCATTCGATATGAGAGATGTGAGATGAAGTCGAAAGAAAAAGTCGTTCAAACCACTCTATCCCCGGAAGAGCATGCAATTCTGGTTGATTATGCGACTCAACATGATATCTCAATCAAAGAAGCAGTTAGACGAGCAATTTTGAATCTACTCAAGAGCGACGCGATTGACGAAAACGATCCGTACTTTAATCTAGCGGTAACGTCGAAGTTCAAGGAAGAGAAGGCATCAGAAGAAGTAGATCAAATTATTTATAAAAGAGAATGAATAATTTCTTTTATTGGTATTCTCAAAGGTGATGAATTGATTTTCATAGATACAGGAGCTTTTTTTGCCTCTAAGGTGAAAAATGACGTGAATCATTCTTCAGCAGTCCGAGTAGAAGCTGAAATTAGGGGCGGGAAGTATGGAAAAATGGTAACCACGAACTATATTCTGGATGAGCTTTATACTCTTCTTAGGAGGCGGGTATCACATGAAGAGGCTATCGAAATCGGTGAAGCGATCCGGAATTCATCCAATATCAGAATAATTTGGATATTGGAAGCATTAGAAAAAAAATCATGGGAATGGTTTAAAGAGAGTCAAGATAAGACCTATAGCTTCACAGATTGTACAAGTTTCGTGGTAATGCAATCATTGGAAATAGGCGCGGCGTTTACTTATGATTCCCATTTTACACAGGCTGAATTTCAGGTCATTGGATAAGGTGAGAAAGGGAAGGCATCAGAGGATTGTATTAATTGCCAATGGAGGGGATTCTTGATTTCCTTTAAGAAATTCAGCCATCTCCCATATCGAGCACCTTTAGGTGGTTTTCATCTCTTGAACGAGGAGGGTGCGTGGAAAGGTCAGCGATCCTCCTCCTTCGGATAGTTCATATATGTTAGACCCAGCTACTGGGCTACCCGTCTTATAATGAGTGGTGATATCATATGTTCCCGCGGATAAGGGTGACGTTTCAAAATAGACATGAACGTAATTGAAATAAGATTCCGATGAAGCAGCTGCCGTTGCGAAAAAGTAGCCTGGTTGCAAGGTTCGATTACTGAAGCTTCCCACTCGAATCTGGATGTACATGGCCATAAATCCAACTTGTCCAGGTCCTCGTCCAAGGATAACGATGCTAGAGAATTCTACTGAAATTTTTGAATTGTCTTGGATAGTTATTGACAAATTTGTGTTTGGAATAGGTTGATAAGTTGTGTTTTCATCAAAGATTTGAGCTTTTGAACTCGTTTCAAGGTAGCGGGATTGGAGAATGAGATTTGTATCATTTAGGATATTAACGGTGGTATTATTTTGGATGACAGTAGTAGCATTTTCACCAGATCGTGGTATCAAATCAGGAAACATGTTAGATATTATTGGAGTAGTAATAGGAATTAAAAACACACCAATTGAGGTTGTAGCGATCACAGAAATTAATACAGTTGCAAATATTGCTTTTCCCGACAAATTTTCACATTCCTCTGTTTCGAATGATTTTCAATGAATTGTAATGAAGAAAATTAAAGGATTAATAATGTTTATTATATTGAAATATGGCATTAGTCCTTCAACATATGCACCTTAGAAGAACTGTTTTCCCAATTTATGTCAATACGGTTTTTTCTGAGGTGTGTGCTCCTGTTGACTCCGTCATAAGATTTTATTGACGGGGTTGAAGACGCGGGCTTTATAGGATTCTTTTCAGGGCTCCATACGTCTTTCCATATTTAAAGAATCAATTAGATGCGTGCTCTCAGCCTGTCAGTGTCAATTCGTCTTATCTGTGATGGTGTTTTACCTGACGAATTGCGCTCTGCAGATATTCTTCTAGGCGCGCCTCCATTAACCGTTCCTGTAGGGGCGCGTTCCGGCGGATTAAGTCGGCCGATTTTTCGAAGTCTGTAGCCAATTGTGTTTGTGCTGCTTCTACCCGGGCTACGATTAAGGGCTGATCCAGACCCATGGCGAGCGCTTTGGCTTCACTAAGGTGGGTTTGGGCTTGTTGCAGCTCTCCGTCAATCTGAGCAAATTTGGCTTGCAACACTAAGCCTTCTGTCATAAACTCAGAGTCCTTTTTGTTTTGGGCACGGTTGGAGAACTGGTCAAGAAACGTTTTCGCTTTTTCCCAGGCCTCTTCTTCCCCAGTTGCTCGTGCTTCAAAGATCAAAAGATCACACAGATGGAGTAAGGACTGCATTGCCAAATCCCATCGTTTTCTAAAATGCTCCTCCGTTACCAGTTGCTTTAGAACGGTTAGAGCTTGAACTTTGTCGGTCAGCTGTGGACTGGCCTTGGAGACCATCGCTTCCATTAGACGGCTTCGGAAGTGGATATCCTCGCTAGATGACCTGGTCGCTAGGTTTTGTAGGGTAGTCAGGTATGTTTGGGCTTGAACGAGATCCTGGCGGGATAAAGCTAGCTGAATAAGACGAACTAAGCCTCTTCTCTGCAACACGGCGTTCTCTAGAAGGTTCGCAATAAGGAGGCTTTTTCGACAATATTCGTCGGCCTTCTCTAACTCCCCTTTCTTATAATACGCCCAACCAATAATATCAGAGGTATCAGCAATGCGCGCCTGGTCATCTAGGGATTCCGCGAGGGATAAAGATCGTCGTAAGTACCCTAAAGCGGTATCATACTCGGATTTTTCAACATAGACCACCCCAACATACGTTAACGTCACGGCAATCCAGCGTGAAAGGCCACTGGCCTCAGCGAACGTTAAACTGCGTTGATAGTACTCGGCCATGGTGTCCCTTTCGCCCTTCCGGTCATAGACAAGCCCCATGATGAGAAATGCGCTTGCAATCCCTCGGTTGTGTTTTAACTTTTCGTATATAGCGAGCGCCCGTTGGCAGTATTCTACCGTAGTATCATATTCCCCTTTGTGGTAATTGGCATAGCCTATTTCCACTAAAGTAGCAGCCAGGTGGGACGGGGTATCCAGGCTCTCAAAGCTAGTTAGGGCCTGGGAAAGGGAGTCTAACGCGAGATTTTGGTTATTATCTGCCCAAAACGACCCCTTGATTAGATTGAAGACGGGAATCCATACAGAGGGGGGCGCTCGATCTTCCATGGTTAGCGCCTTTAAGAGCAGGTCCCCCTGTTTGAGGAGTTTCAGGGCTTGGTCGATCTCCCCTAAGCTTTCCAAAGCACGAATTTGAGAGCTCAATGATGCTAGAAGCAACGGAGACTTCTTGTCTGTTGCCTGAAGGATTGTGTGGGCGGCGGTGGCCACATGAAGTCCATGTTTGGAATCCCCCAACGTTATCAGGGTATTGCTGTGGTAATAACTGAGTTCCATTTGGTCAGGTTCGCTGAGCGCAGCGATTTTGGTTTGGATGTCTGGTTGAGCGAGCCGATCGTGGATGGTCTGGAATTGTCCATGCTCAAACAGGTCTTTAATGACGTTAACGATCATTCTACGGATACCCCGTCACTTTCTGTGAGTTGACTAGGAGATTTCAGGAGCTTGGCTCAAGGGGAGAGAAGCTCGTTTAAAAAGTTGACCACCGAAAGGGCTGTGTTTCCTAAAAAAAGAACTAAAAGCAATCCACTGTTTATATCCTGGTTCAGCCACGAGAACTCGGAGCTGTACGCTCTTATTGACTTCTACGGAGCATTTCATTGACGGGATTAAAGACAAGGCCATCATATGACTGTTTTATTTGCTGTTGGAGGGGATGTTGATGTATCCGAGACCAATCTACCTCGTGGGAGACATCCAAGGGGAATTCATTCGTTTTGAGTAAGGACGACTGGCCATTGACGGAAATGATACACCGACGGTCTTCATTTTTAGCCTTGAGAAGACGGCGCATCTGGTCATAATCATGATAAGATAATCCCAACATATTAGATACCACTTGGGGATTGTAATTGGTGTAGAAGATGGTGGTAATGCCTGTATTGGACAACATAGGTTGATCTACTACAGGGTCCGTGCCAATGAAAATCATAGAAATATCGTATGCTCGCAATGTCCAGGGCCCTTTGCCAATCATGGATTCGGGTTGACGGCTCCAGCGTTTCGGGGTGGGAAGGAGCTTTTGTACCTCGTCGAAGATCAAAGTATTCTGAGGTAGCGATTCTTCTTTGATCGGTTCACGAAATCGACGGAGGAAGTAGTAGAGGTAGTGCAAGATCACTTCAAGAAACAGATTCCGTCCACGTTGATCTTCCATGCTTTCAAACGCAGATAGGTCAATGATAACATTGCGATTCAGGAGTTCTGCGATCTCGAAAGTGGTCTCCGCCACCGAAAAGGAGCGTCCGGTATTACCGAAAAAGAGTTTTTCGATCCGATTCAGTAAACCTGCAGCCGTATTTTCAATATAAGCCCCTTTCAATCCCAGGACAGTCGGTTCGTCCAGATAATCAAGTAGGGTTCGAAAGTCTCCTCGATCTTGAATCGTCCGTAGGATGGCCAGGTGAAGCATCCGCCGCATCTGCGGGGACACCCCATCGGAATCATCCAGGATGTTCTCAAAAACAGAGACAACGAATTGAACATGATCTTCCAGAGGGATAAGATCTTCTCCACGCTCATCTTTGGAAACCTGAAAGATATTGACTCCCCAGGGGAACTCAATGGATCCTGGCTTTAGATATAGGACATTAGAACAGAAGCTCTGGACAGGACGGAGATATTCGCCTTTTGGATCAAAAATGATAAACTTGACTCCTTTCAAGAAAAACTCCTTGAGCAGACCATACACAAATCGGCTTTTTCCTTCCCCTGTCATCCCAAACACAGCCATATGACGACATAGGTCTTTTCCATCGACAAAGAGCGGCGTAGGATTGGTTTTACCACTTAAGATTGGAATGCCAAAATTGATGGTGTGTTGCGAGGTAGGAGGCGAAACATTAGCGGACAAGGAGTAGTGGGTTTTGTTGGGAACCAATGAATAGCCATCGTGCGTATATTGCCGCTGAGGGGGAACAATGAGGTTCATCAGAGAATGGCCATCCAAAAGAATGGGGGAGAGCATTTTTCGAGAGGCGCACTGGCCCTTAAAGCGAGCAAAGCGGTGGAAAAAGGTGGGGATTTCCTTTACTTTGAATCCATAGGTCTGAAAGACCGCTGCCACGCGATTCAACTTCTCCTTCAATCGTTCTTTGGAAGATTCGGCCAGAAGAATCCGGGGAGAAAATTCAAAACATCCTGCCTCTTCCATGACATTAATATGGGGGGCCCCGTACCGTTTACTGACAGTTCCGGCTTGAATGTCAAAACGAACCTGGGGGATACGTTTATCTTGTTCCCCTTCCGTCTGAAATTCTTTGGGAACTTTGACGGCTTTAAACAGCATTTGAAGGAGCGCAAAGTGAGGGGAATCGGTCAAAATTTCAAGGAGACTATCTGTGAATCCCGAAGAAGTGGTGAAAACACGATCTTTTGTACCCTCTTTGCCATAGATTCCACCACAGTAGAACTCTATGCCGTTCTTCTCGATCTGAAGGCGACGCTGTAAGAACGGGAATACCACCTGGATGCGCCAATCTTGGATGAGATGAAAATCCTGGTGTAATCCCATTTCAGAAGCAAAGAGTTGGGTGATGGCGAGCCCCTGTTCGAGTTTTGGTTTCCGAAATCGTCCTGAGGAAAACGGAATCAAGTTGATATGGACGGTGTTGGGCGCGTAAATTTCATACTCGAGGGAAAAGAGGTGTTTAGTATTTTTAAAGACCTTAACACTATCTTTGTTCACTTCACTTGGAATATGTTTAAAGTGGAACACAGGAACCGTTGATAACCAGTTATTCACCATTTCTGAAATCTCCAGGAAGGAGGAATGTTATCTGAACACTCATCGCTAGGTAACCGGAGGTCTCACTTATTAGCTCATGAAAAGAGCGAAAGAATTTCTAATTATTGATCATGAGAAGATCGAATGCCCAATAAACTGCACGATCAATATATCAGGAAGAAATCGTCTTAATAGGGTGTTTCGTTTTTGGAATACATTTCACCCAGGAAAATTAGAAGAGTTCACACAAATCTGGATGAGGATGACCTCTTTAGGTATGTTCTCCCCCCAGATGGTGAGGTTGGCCTGACATTCTCCAAGGGTAACGGTGTCTGAGACGATTATGGTTAAACCATAATGGCTGGCATCACCAGGCCAAATAGTACCAAAGGTAAGTTGTCGTGTCCTGGTCTGGAGGGAATCCTCGATGAAACCCTCTGGGAGTTCCAGTTCGCCTCGTACGTGTCTTGCGGGAGGTTTAAATCCTGAGGTGATTCGTACTGAAATTTCTAGAGCGAAACTTGATCCCGACTGGACACTCACTGGCGAGGAAGGATTCAACTCTATCTGGAGGTTGGTCGGAGATTGAAGCCAATAAAGAACCCCAAAAAAGCCTCCTGCAAGAATAATAGCGATCATTATCCCAAACAAAGCGGATTTCCGGTGGTTAAGCTTCATCTGAAGTTCTTTTCCAGGCTTATTTTGCCAAATCGGTTTTTGAAAACATTCTGAGAGGTACGAGGAGCTATGAGAGAAAATTCTATTCATCCTAAAAATATTTTCCAATTGGTTCAATATCAAAGTATTGGGGGCCTATATCTATTCACGGAATGGTCATCTGACGTCAACTAGGGCGGAAATCATCTTATTGGGACTTCGAGCCACACCCCGAAGCAAGAAGTATATCTTGCCCCGGTTTGATCCTCCATATGGACTTCGGCAGTGAGTAAAGCACCAGGTAGGTTTATGTTCTGGACGCCTAGGATTTCAAAGTTCCTTCTATTCTGACCTGCTCCTGTCCAACTTGACTGACCAGCTGCAAAAGGCGTATCTGGGTTTCCATCCGTGTCATAAGAAAAACCGATAAAGTAGTCAATGGTGGGATTCAGTCCAGAATAGGCCCATACCAGGTGAAATATGATGTTTTCAGTCGTGATATAACTATCGGGAACAACAAATCGATAATAACAAAAAGCTCCAGACGTCATCGAAGTTGAACCATGAACGATGTTTCCTGCGGAACCGCCAAAATTTACATTCGTGCTTCCAGAAGTGAAGCCATTATTGGGAATTATAATATAAGGGAACACATCAACATATGTGAACCCGAAATTATTTACGTATCCGACGACCTCGTCGCTAGTAATATTATTTGTCGTAAGATCTCTAGCCACCACCGTGAGATTCCACCAGCCATCAGCAACGGTTAAGCTATTCCATACCATAGGCAAAGAGGTTCCAATCTCGGTGCCATTTAGGAGAATGGAAAGAGAGTAATTTTCACTTCCAAAAATTAGGGCCCTTATTGTGACATCCCCTGAGACAGTATCTCCATGGTCAGGATCTAATATCCCAACTATGATACTACCAGGTGCATCGCGACCATCTGTTCCATTAAGACCATCGATCCCATTTTGGCCATCGATTCCGTTTACTCCTTGGGTACCTTGAAGCCCTTGAGGACCTGGCGGGCCTTCTATCACTTGGAAATTTACAACATAAATCGCTCCAAGGGCCATTCCCGATGCCCCCAAGATAACGGCAATAATACTTATTACATTAAACCGATCCACCGTTGTTTACACCTCCATTAGTAGAAAGAAACTTCCCAATTTAATCCGTTAGAAGAGATTAATTGTCTATATTAATCTAATGAGAGAAGCTTTGAATTCAGTATTAATCAAAAAATAAAACGGGAGAGGGCCAAATCTGGAAAAAGGAACCTCGGAGGCTGAAGAAGAAAGGAAGATATGACATTTAATGACCAGTACGGACTGATGATCTGTTTTCTAGGCAGGAATCTGAGTATGAATTCGCTATTTGGTAGTTAGGTAGCAAAAGGGTATTTCTTCAAAGATATCCTTCGTGATAGAGATGGACATCCTCACTATGGAAACTACGTTGGAGGAGAGATCTATAAAGATCATTATCGTAATTAAGGCTTCAATGAAAAAGACCTACGTCCTATCGAGGGACATCTGCTGCAATATTAAGGTCGGAAAAAACACGAGGTGATTGTAGCGTCCCTCTAAATCATCTTCTAGTGTATGCGAAAACTTAATACCTACGTTCCTCATCTAAAGTAACGAAGTTTGTCAATGACAAATATGTTTCACTGCTAGTATCCAAACATCTTTATTATAGTCAGGGCCTTATTTCTGGAAATAGAAGACGGTTTAACTGAGGTGTGTCGGGTGATAAGTGAAGCGGTATCAGCTATCAAAATTCGAAATGTCTTCAAGAACTTCGGGCAGAAAACGGTGTTAAAAGATGTAACATTTGATGTCCCTCGAGGTGTGATTCATGGCCTCATTGGCCATAACGGCGCTGGGAAAACGACACTTTTTCGGATTATTTTGGGCCTATTGAAGGCCAGCGACGGAAAGATTGAGATATTTGGTACGGAGTTATCAGATCAGCCGTATTCCAAGACCCAACTCGGGTATGTTGGAGAGAACTTAGGATTGTATTCCTCCCTGAGTGTCAGAGATAATTTAATCCGCTTTTGCCGATTATATGATATTACTGATTGCACCTCCTTGGTTGAGGAGATTATCGTTCAACTCGACCTGGTGGAATACCGCGATACAGCCATTAGGAAACTTTCAGCAGGAACAAAGCAACGGGTAGCAATCGCCCGAGGGATGATGGGAAAACCCCAACTAATAATTTTGGATGAGTTTTTACAGAACATTGATCCCACATGGAGACATCGTTTGAAAGAGATTCTCATAAATCAAAGAAACAACGGAGTAACCTCCCTGATATCCACACACATCCTGGGAGATGTAGAAGAACTTTGTGATTATGTGACCCTGATCAAGGAGGGAGAAATCTTATTCACGGGAAGAATCGTTGGATTGTATGAAAAACTTAAACGGAAAACGATATCGGTAAAGATGTCTACTAGTGATAATGCCAAAGCCTATCGGGTCTTGGACGCTTACGATGTAGCTGAGGTGGATGATGCTCTGCTGGTAACTGTTGACAGCAGAGAGGATATACCTCGTATGACCCAGATGCTACTTGCTAAAGGTTTGATGCTCTATGAAACCAGAATAGAAAAGGATAGTTTGGAAACGATTTATGCCAAGCTGCATAGCTCCGAGTAAACAAAAATGCAAAAAATAAGGTTCATTCTCAATGAATCCAGATTCATCTTCAAAACAATAAGAGGACAGACGAGTTTTTTAATCATATTGCTAGTTTTAGTGCAAGTGACTTATCTAATCTTGTTTGCTCGAATCCCCTCATCTTCGGAGTTAGAGCCAGTATTTATCGGGTATATCCCCGTATATGCCATGATGGCGGCCTCCTCTTCAACAATAATACTTGGAATGGAAAAGGCAGACAAGGTTACGGAGCAAATCTTTATGGCTCCCATGTCCAAACTGGAGGTAGTCTTTTACCGTTTTGTTGCCATGACCCCGATCATTTTAACCGTGGTATTCGTATTCGTATTCGTGAACTACATTTCAACGATTTTATTTGTAGGATTTTTGGATCCATTTTTTGTGGTTTCGATATTAGGAATGGCTTTGATACTTGCGCTGCCGCTAAATTATTTGACATATTATGCCTCGTTAATTCTTTCTCAGAAGTATCTTTCATTTATGTTTACCTTCGCAATCATGATTTTCTTTTTATTGCCATCGATGTTTATGGAAGCAACAGAACCAGTAACACTGCAAATGATTCTGGCCCCAATAATTGCCACATCGATCTTGCTAGGTATAATAGGGTTTATTACAACATTAGCTCTAAAAAAAGGTCTTGTGGAAAGGATAGTAGTAACTTCGGTATAAATTAGGATATGGAGCTGTTTATGACCTTAATCAATTCGAATGGAGGTTAAGGACTGAAAAAATGAACAAAATAAGATTCATCCTCAATGAGACAGGATTTATATTCAGAACCATAAGATTTCAGATGTTACTTTTTATCATCCCGTTTGTTTTTCTCCAATGGGCATATCTAAGTAGACTTAATGAATTGTTGACATCTTTAGACTTGCCCCCTGGTTCACCACCGCTAACCCCTGATGTGCCACAATCATTGATAGGCGAAATGGTAAAATTAATGCTTATTTCATCTACATCCACGTATGCTACAATAGCGGCTTTCACCTCTATTATATTTATTTCAACGGAAAAGATAGACAAGGTTACGGAGCAAATCTTTATGGCTCCCATGTCCAAACTGGAGGTAGTCTTTTACCGTTTTGTTGCCATGACCCCGATCATTTTAACCGTGGTATTCGTATTCGTATTCGTGAACTACATTTCAACGATTTTATTTGTAGGTTTTTTAGATCCATTTTTTATAATCATGATATTAGGATTGGCTTTGGTTCTTGCGTTGTCCCTAAGTTATATAATATATCTCATTGCCCTAATCCTTTCAGAGAAGTATGTCGTATTGATATTTGTGGCTACGATAATTTCTGCATATTGGATTCCACTGTTATTTATGGTAATCATTGACGACCCGACAATTCTAGTGACAACGGGACCAATAGTTGCGACATCACTGGTTATGGGCACTATAGGTTTGATTACGACACTGGCTTTAAAAGGGCGTTTAATCGAGAGAATAGTTGTCACTTCATTGTAAACCAATTGTTTTCATCGTTTAGTAGATAGTTTCTCGAAGCAAATATAAGGCACTCCGGAAGCTTTTTGCACGGATTCCACGAATACCGTAAGAAATGCCAATTGTATGAGTTTCCACGGAGGGTTTGTGTTATTTGCGGTAAGACGGGCTTTGATAGTCAATTAAAACTCAGTGTTCGTGACGTTTATACATCTATTAATGGTGGCCTTTTCGTTATATAACACAGCTTGAATCGAAACTTCTTACTCGCTTTGTCATATTGGTATCTTTATAACCAACAAAATGGCTCCTAAAACCATTAGGACCATGCCAAATAATCGCTCTTCGATTTCTTCCTTTAAAAATAATTTAGCTAGGAATGCGGTAACAAAAACTGAGAGCAAGGAAGCGGGTTCTGCAACAGTTACTTCCAATCCGGCAATCGCAATCAATAGCATAATATAAGCCCATCCATTAGTAAAACCAGCGCAAAGGATGGTCTTGAGGTCGTTTTTCAAGGCAAGAAAGCCATCATTACACTTTTTGGTAAAGATAGCAATACCTAAGAAAAACAGTCCGGCAAAAAAAAGGATAGAGAAAGCATAGACTCTTGAATCAATTGTACGTATGGCGAAAGTATCAATTGTCCTTCCCAATGCCAAAAAAAATGATCCTCCAATCATCAATAAAGAGGCTTTTGATTCTCGAATCTTATGGAATTTTTCTGTGATTTTGCCAGGATATAAGAAAAAAACTCCAATAAACATTATAAATGCTCCGAATACGCGGAATATTCCGACATCCTCCCCTAGAAAAAGTACACTTAATACCAGTAACCAAAGTAGGGATGCGTTATAAAGAGGAGCTATTAAAGAAGCATCCTCCTCAGATAATGCCTTTACATACGCAAAAAAGCCGAATGTATAAATAAATGAACTGATCAGCGCGAATTGTAAATCCTCCAATCCTGTTAGAAGTGTTTCTTGAGGGATTACTAAAAAAATAGGGAGCAAGAAAAAGGATCCAGTTAAAAAGAATACCGCGCTGATTATCACCGAATCATATTCTTCAAGCTGTTTTAAGAAAATCCTTTCAGAGCCTAACAAAAAGATTCGTAAAAAGAGAGCGAAAACAGCAATTATGATCAGATCCAAATAATAAACTCTCCTAAGACTAGCAGTACACTTATGAAATATCAACATCTTCTGATTGGGAAAAGGAGATTGGTAGCATATGCAACTACATTATAAGGACATGAGTACTGTGTCCGACGGTTTCCTAGAGGAGAGTAAGGCCTAAGGAAGTAAAAAACAAAAATCGACTCAAGAATAGCTTCCGATTTCCTTCATTTTTTAGGATCTAAATTCAACACATCTATTCAGAATTGCGTATTTCCGGATTTAATTCTCGATTAAACTCTTCTTAAGTAAAAGATAGGGCATGAGTGAAGTGAATAACTTGTTTTCGGCCTTTCGAAGAGTTTTCTCCACCGCGTACCTAGAGACCTTAAATTCCACCGCAAGGTCTTGAGTTCTAATCCTTCTTGGAATTTCATAGTATCCTTCTTCAAACGCCCTAATTAGGATTGAAAGTTGATGTTGTGTTAAATCACTAGTGAATTCCGTAGTAGATATCATTTGAGAAGGAAAAATCCCGTTAGATTCTAATTCCCTTATCGAATTAATTTTTGTGTGTGGATAGGTTTGTAAGACTTGCAGCACAGACGATAATATGGAATTGTCTAAACAAACGATCTGATAATGACTCCAGCCTTTAGAAAATCGGATTGGATAAATGGATATTCCTCCTTGTTGTTGTATCTGGGAATTTATCGTTTTATCACACAGGCAGTTCATGCTAATATATGAAATCGTTGTTGGATTACTCTCAATAGTTGTAATTTTCCAATCCTGAGTATTTGGATAATATTCTTTTGCTATTTCCAATTTTTGTCCATTAAGTTTACTTGGAATCATTAATATATCGAATTTTGAATTGCAATAGCCATAAAGGTCTGTATCTAAGAAGGATTTTGAAAAATTAAGGTGAGGAGAATCGTGTTGAATTTGAATCCTGAGCTCATTCACCATAAATCAATCACTATTTCATTCAATACACATTATTTCAAAAAACATGTGAAGGTGGCAAACCTTCGAATCCAAAACTTTCGAGGAATAAAAGCTTCCCTTGATTTGAAAAAAAAAGTGGTTGCTTACGCAACGATCGAAGCGGTACTACGAGGAAATCCTTTTTTGATATCATGCGGATGGCATTATCCGGAGAGTTTCTCTAGGCTATTCTCTGTTTTTAGTGTCCGTAGATGGCGCATAAGGAGAACCTCTAGAGGGTTTGGATCCATGGGAAAAGGATTTTTATTCCTTGGTTTTTCATTGGGTAATGCTCGTAGGGCTACCTACGGGATTTAAGATAATCTTGCAGTAGGGTGGAAATGATGGGAAGAACTGTCTGCCAAAATTCCGTTGGGCAACGTTCGTTTGATCTCAGGATGCGACATTTCTGTACAGTTTTTCTTATAATTTTCATCATTTCTACTACGTCTCTTGTTACCGATAGGAATGGGTTGATTCCATCCTCAGGGAGGTTTAATGAACGAGCACACATCAATCAAGCTAATATATCGCCATTAAAAACATCCGCACCGCCTTCACTATGGATATACGGAACAGAAGGCACGGTCACTCCCTCACCTGCCCTTGCGAATTTAGATGCAGATGAAGATGAACTGGAGGTCATTTTCGGGAGTGGCGATGGATTTTTATATGCAGCAGATGGTCAGACAGCTGCATTATTGTGGGCATTTCAAATGGGTGGGACACTTGATTCATCGCCAGCGGTAGCAGATCTAGATAACGATGGAAGAGTAGAAATTGTTATTGGTGATTCAGGAGGAGGTGAGAGTTACATTTATGCCCTTAATGGGGAAAATGGGTCGATATTATGGAAATATGCAATCAATCGTGGATTGGATTTTTCGTCCCCCGCTGTGATCGACCTTGACGGCGATGGCAAGTATGAGGTAACCTTTGGGATTTTAGCACGTGCCCCCAACTTGTTCGTGCTAAACGGAGAGGATGGCTCGCTCTCGTGGGATTTCAGTACAAGAGATTCACTTTTGGGCACCTCACCTGCTGTTGGAGACTTGAATGGTGATGGGATATTAAATGTGGTAATTCAATCCACTTTCAGACCTACCCACATGGAGAATCCGGCCTTCGGGAGTTCAATCCATATGTTTGACGGCAAAAATGGATCGCTCCTTTGGAGTCGTAACATGACCGATACTATTGCTTTTTCGTCTCCCTCGTTATACGATATCAATAACGATGGAATGCTAGATGTCATCTTTGGCAGCGGTGATGATCACATGTACGCGTTAAATGGGGTAGATGGAACTGTGATCTGGAAGTTCAAGACCCCCGGGGATATTTGGTCCTCGCCAGCATTAGGTGATATTGACCTCGATGGCCAGCTCGAAGTGATCTTTGGGAGCACCTATGGCCAACGCGTGTATGCCTTAAATGGCGAGGACGGCTCCTTGCGGTGGGCTTACAGCACACCCCATGCTGGTGGCTATTCCTCGCCGGCATTGGGGGATATCGATGGAGATAACAAGCTGGAGGTTGTGGTGGGTCGTTGGGATGGTAAAATTCATGCCATCAATGGGGAGGATGGCTCAGGTCTTTGGACCTACCAGACTGGTGCGGGTGTGGTTTCTTCACCCGCGTTAGGCGATGTCGATGGGGATGGGGATATGGAAATTGTGGTGGGGAGCGAGGATGGTTGTCTTTATGTTCTTGATCCACCGATTACTGGGCAGCGTATTTATTGGCAAGGATACGGGGGGACAATGTCTTTTGACAGGACCAGAAATCTATTATATGTGGACAAGGATCAAGATTTCTTATCTGACTATTCGGAGGACAGGTTTGGTACCAATGTCTCCAATCCTGACAGTGATGAAGATAAGTTGCCTGATGGATGGGAGGTAGGATACGGTTTTGATCCAAATAATCCTAGTGATGCCCTATTGGATAATGACAGTGATGGATTAACCAATTATGAAGAATTTCAATTGGCTACAGATCCTGTTAACCCTGATACGGACAATGACGGGGCCCTGGACGGAGAAGAAGTGGGACAATTCTTATTAGATCCCAAAAATCCTGTTTTCAATCCCTTTAATCGTTTTGTATCCTTCATGGTCATTTTTGCTCTGGTGTTGATTCCACCACCTACAGTGGGCCTTCTTCTTGTATTGCTTTACAAAAGGAAACAATCAAAGAAAAGCGAGAAGGGGGGCCCTAGATAGAAGCGTTTTTCGTCATACATCAGAATGAGACTGTCGGGGCACTTGCAATAAGACTGAAAGGGGAAGCCCAATCTCATTTTCGACGTAGAGTGGTAAACCTAACCACCAGCCTCGGAGGAGAGGAGTGGGGAATGATAGTCTTGAAGAAATAATTCGCATAGGCATAAAGAAAGGAGCTGTTATATATTATTTCTGGGAAAAAAAGAACCAGATGACGTAGTTTAAAGGAATCAGGAGCGTCCTTAATGAGAAAAGCTAAGGTTATTGCATTACTGGCATTGTCAACGCTAGGTCTTGTCATGGTTGCCTTTATCGGGTATTATGTTCTAGATTTACCTGATCAGGGTGGTGTTATATCACTTGACCTCATTGAAGAAGATCCGGCTCAATATGAGTATATTAACCTCACGGAATATGATTTGACCTCAAATCCTACCCTGAAACGAGCTATAGATCAGATTATTGACCCCTCTCAAAATAAAACGCGTGTTTGGCTACGCATTTCATTGTCAGAAATAGACTCGATTAATAATGAGTTATTGGTGGTAAACGGGACTAGATACGGGTATCTTGCATATCACGAATATCTTTTTTCGATCTCTTTTGCGGTGCCAAGCAAGACCTCGGAGTAATGACCTGTCTAACTGCTCTTCATTCTCTTTTTTTTCCACTGTGGACATCTAACTATCACCATTCCCAAGTGAGTTCGGAATCCAGTGAACATTCAATAATAGCGGAGGACGGTTTTTTAAGGCGGTACTACAAGGAAATCCCTTTTTGATATCACACGGATGGCATTATCCGGAGAATTTCTCTAGGGCGCACCTTACCAAAAAAAAGCACGAAGAGTTCGAATTGCCTTTATCGACCCGAGAAACAAGGCACGAATGCCAGAGGGAGTTAAATTTCTAGCAAGAAGGGAGATATTATTCTCTTTCAGTCTTGGACTGTGAGCTTTCTTACCTTATTCAATGAGCCAAATCCATAAAACTCCATTCCTAGGTAGGTTTTAGTAAATGAAAAGCTGGCGATTCAGAGTTTTCCAGCGTATTTCCAGTTTTAAGGTTGACGAGACGGTCTAAAGATGTTTGTCGGGCATTATGGTATTTCAATGGCGTTAAAGAGGTATGATCAGACTCTATCCCTCGGAGTCTTATTCTTCGCGGTTCAGTTGGTTGATATTGCGTTTTTTCTCTTCCTTATCCTTGGGATTGAAAATGCGAGACTGGTGCCTGGCTTCACTGAAGCTTCTTTTTTCGATCTCTATGATTTACCCTTTACTCATAGTCTTTTAGGAACACTCCTCTGGGCGATTGCAAGCTTTTCTGTTTTTCGATATGTGGTCCTTAGAACCTCATCAAAATCCGATGCAGAAAAGACCCATACTTCTCTTTTGATTGGAATTGCCGTCTTTTCCCACTATGTAGTGGATTTTTTGGTTCATACACCCGATTTATTGATCATCCCTGGGATTGACTTTAAAATCGGATTAGGAGTATGGAATTTTCTCTTAATTGCGCTTACTTTAGAGGCAGCTTTTCTGGTGGGTGGGTTTTTGATTTATACCTATTCGACTTCGTCAGGCACTGGCTTTGTGAGCAGGTATGGCATGCATCTTTTCATACTGGTTCTTATAGTGGGTCTCCTTACCTTTGTTACTTCTAGCCCACCACCTGGTATTGATTTACAAGGTCTTGCTCTTGGCTCCGAATTTTTCTACCTAGCATTTGCGGGAGTAGCTTTTTGGTTAGATAGGGCTAGAAATCCGATCAATAGTTAAAACCAACAACCAATCGCCTCCTAAAACTGTTCTAATTGCAGATAGTTCTCATTTTCCAGGTACCCAATTGTACGGATATCTGGGATAGGAAGTTTAAAGAACGAGATGGTGCTTCTCGATTACTCGGAATATAAACAGAGAAGGTAAATGCCAGGACAAGTAATGAAAACCGATCCCGAAGTCCTAGAAGATTCGTTTTTCTGCGGCCTATGTGGAGAGACGTACGGAGGAAGCAATAATCGAGTGGAATGTCCAGTATGTCATAGATTGATCTGTGAGAGTTGTTTTGAGAGTGTGAAATGGGTTGACCTGGATAATTGTCCGTATTGCGATTCCCCGCTCATTATGACGAAGGATGTTTCATGGATTTCGTGGAAGAACCGGGGCAAATCCCTTTTCCAGGAGGGAAATTGGGAGCTGGCCGCCTATTGTTTTTATCAGGTGCTTCAGATCAACCCCAAGGATCAAGAGGCAAAGAGGTTGTACCTCAAGGCAGATTTTCTCCATCGGAGTTACTATTACTGATGGGGTTGTCTTTTCATAGTACATCGATGCCCTCAAGCGGCCGATCCTCCCAGGAACCCTTGCAGCCAATTCTCGTAATACGGGGATGAGGAGTGATGAAATTGTTTCAGCTTCTTGAGAGATCGTTTATCGACTCAATTGAGAAGAAAAAACGCCCTGGAGCTGGAATAATATTATATACAGCTTGGTATGCCATATTTTCAATTAATTTAGTTACGATCACCTATTTGTTCCGTACTAGGGCTTTTCTAATGGCCGGAATGATTTTCCTGGATCTCTTACAGGTGTTATTTCTCATGGTCTTTGCATTCATTGGATTACCAGTGACAATCTATCCTTTTCTATTATTAAGAGACCCCCAGATAAGAGGCCTTCTCAAAAACGATTTTAAAGACCTAAAGAAGAGTTCGAGCAAAAATAAGTTTTTCTTGATGTTATTCGAGAGTTTCATCTGGGTCTCGGCGTTCCTATTCACACTAATGGCTCTAAATAACATCTACTTGATAGTTCTCTAATGTCTCGTTTTTACCCGGTCATGTCACTGTTATGTTCTTGGATTTATGCTTGTCTGTTCACTCTGACGGAGGATTTCATTGACGGGATTAAAGTCGAGGCCATCATAAGACTGTTTTATCTGCTGTTGGAGGGGAGGTTGGTGAATCTATGGGCAATCGATGACGTATGACGCATCTAAAAGGAAAAGAAATGCTAGATCGCAAAGTCGTGAATTCCTCAAATCCAACGAGATTGGGAGAAGATACATTATCGCTATTCGAATATTCGAAAATCGAATACTTTATAAATCCAGACCGAATCGCTTTCTAGCAAGTCATGTCAGATCCAGAGGGTTCAACGGAGTTCAATCAGTTTCTTGGAAGAACAACCTCGACTCTATTAATATTAAGCCTTTTAGAGCAAGATCACGAGCATAGTGCATATTCCCTCATCAAAAAAATCAAGAAATTGTCCCAGGGTAAATTGAGTATCAGGGCAGGTACCATTTATCCGCAATTTGAAAAATTAACAAGAGATGGGCTTATTCTGAGGCATATTCGGGATATTCCTTCGCGATCGACGGGGGCGGTGAGGCAAAAGTCTGTATATTCC
>JBHLRO010000036.1:0-22132 GCA_048882505.1 Candidatus Thorarchaeota archaeon | reverse complement strand
TCCGATTAGTAAGTAACTACAGACTCCCATAACTTCCCAAAAAAGGAAAAGTTGAATCATATTCGGAGAAAAAACTAGTCCCAACATTGCGGCAGAAAATAGTAGAATCTCACCATAATAACGAGGCGATCCATCATGTGCCATGTAACTTCTGCTGTAGATAACTACCAATAGCGCTACAAAAGATACCATTAGGCCCACAATGGCTGCCAAGGGGTCAACCAATGCACCGACTTCTAGCGAAATGGATCCGATATCAAACCATCTAAATACCGTTTTCTGAACCAGATCCTCCGCATGCACTCCTGAGAAAAGTTGGAGTAAAACCTCTCCAGACACCAAGAGAGTTAAAATCAGGCTTAACCCCATGGCGCCAAGGGCAATTGCATTGCCAAAAGCCTTTTTATCAACCCTGTTTCCCGAAAACAGAACGATAAACGAGGCCACAATAGGAATAGCTGGAATGAGTACTGCCAGTGGAGCGAGAATTAATGACACTTAGATCACCCATATTTAACCTTTGAATTCCACGAAATCCGTTGCGTCGATCGTTTGATGTTGGCGGTAAACCGCGAGAATTATACCCAGTCCTACGGCAGCTTCCGCAGCAGCCAGAGCGATACTTATTATCACTGCAATCTGGCCTGTAATGAATGAGGCATCATTGTAAAGGGCAAAGATTGCAAAATTAATGTTAGCCGAGTTTAGCATAATTTCTATCGATATAAGCATACGAACAGCCGATTGTGACTTGATAAACCCTGCAAAACCTATAAGAAACAATAACACTGAAATACCAACGAATACCGAAGCATCCGGAGTATATAGGGCCGAGATCAAAGATCTTTAACCTCCTTGGTTTGGGAGAATTCCTTCTTGACCAAGTAGACACTTCCGAGCATGGCCGCAAGTAAAAGTAACCCTAGCACAATAATAATCCCACCATAAGTCGTGAAGAGGTTTATGGCCAAATTCTCTATCAAAACGGCTTCTTCAGGCTTGTTAGTTAGATCTTGGGGACCCCAAAACGTACTACTAACCTGAGTTAGTATATAATAAGCTACCACAAATAGAATGAACGCCCCGGCAAAGGATAACCGTCGATCCAGTAGTTTCCAGTCTTTAGGCTGTTCAAACATCGCTAACTTCCCTGAAAGGGAAATAGCAAAGAGCATCAACACCGTAATCCCACCTGCATAAACTACTAACTGAACAACAAGTAGAAGCGCGCTTTCTGCGTAAAGAAGAAAGATCATGGCAATCCCAAACAAGGTAAAAATCAGCCATAGAACTGCGTGGTAAAGACTCTTTACCGATACGGCCAGGAACGACGCTCCCACCGTATAGATAATTAGTATGAATAAAACTAGAAACTCTAACGTTTCAAAAAACCCGACCGGTAACAGAGCCATTATTATCCTTCCTGAGCCTCTGCAGCTGGGGCCTCTTCAGAGATGATATCCCCAGGTTGAGCCACATTTTCCTCAACAGGTTTTCCCCATTTCTCAATGTATTCTTTAAGTTCCTTTTCGTATCTCTCTGGAAATGCATCCTTATAGAGCTGGTAAAGAACATGTTCGTCATGGTACAAATCCTCGTTTTTAGAGGAGGCGGCATCGAAGAAGGGCGTATGAAAGAGGCAATCATAAGGACATGCTTGAGAGCAAAGGTTACAGTACATACAGCGGCCTGTATACATCATAGGGAATTGTAAAGGCCGTTTTTTTTCCCAATGAAGCGGTTGAGGATCTACAGTTTTCATCTCAATGCATTTGTTGGGACATACACGCTCACAAGCCCTGCACCCCGTACATTTCATGATATCCAAGCAGAGAAGCCCTCGGAAATTAGGGGAGATATGTGGAGTATGCTTGAAAATGGGAAGCGATAAATCTCGATCGACAAGTGCTTCGCCTTTTTTGGCGAGTTCTTTTGGATAATAAATTGAGTCTTTATTGCGTCGATCGCCATCGGGCTGTGTAATCGGTTTTCTAAGAAACATACGGCCCACGTAGGCTAGAGGTCGTGTTACAAAAATACTGGGAATTCTTCGAAAGTTTACCATCAGGTAGATCCTCCTACTATCTTAAATCTCATGGCCCACAAAACGAATAGAGTAGCAAACCCTACAATTGCCATCATCGTGACATCCAAATCGAATGCGATCTGAGAAAGGACAATCACTCCTATGTTTATTATTGCCATAGGAATAAGTCGTTTCCAACCGATATCCAACAGCTGGTCAATGCGAACCCTTGGGAGGGCCGCTCGTACCCAGATATAAAGAAAGATGAAGAGCCACAACTTGATAACGAGAATGATTGTGGGTAAGAAAGGAAATTGAACAATGGTCTCAGCAGGAATGAACGGGAGATACCATCCCCCCCAAAACAGAAATACACCAATATAGGCCCCGATAAAGAGAATGAAATATTCACTGGCCATACTCATCATGTATCGGAAACCAGTCAGCTCAGTTCGCCACCCCATTACAAGTTCAGCTTCTGCTTCTGGTATATCGAATGGTATCCGCTCTGTTTCCGCCGCAAGTGCAACTAGAAAAACAATAAAACCTATGGGCATGAATATCATGAAAGGAAGCCCCAATGGATTGCTTGTTTGCAATTCAGCAATTCCAAGAAGCGAAAACGATTGACTTACCATCACAACCGAACCGATTGCCAGCATCATGGGGATCTCGTAACTAATTACTTGCGCAGCGGATCTAAATGCTCCCAAAAGGGAGAACTTGTTATTGCTCGACCATCCCGTTACTAAGACTCCCACGGGATAAAGCGCAAAAAGAGCTGAAATCAAAAGAAATCCTACTGCTGGGTCAGCGACGACTCCATTCGCGCCAGGACCGAATATTCCAAGAGGAAGAAGTGCGGGAAGAATAAAAGGAGGAGCTACGACAAAAGCAAAAAATCCCACATTAAAAGGAAATTTATCAGCCTTGTCGGGGACTATATCTTCCTTACTGAAGAATTTTAAGAACTCAGCAATGTTCTGTAACAAACCAAACTTCCATGTTCGTCCAAAAGGAGCCCCATAGTTGAAATCAATGAAGGTCGGGCCACGGCGGTTCATCATTCGTGCGACCACTTTACGCTCGAACCAGATCAAAAAAATGGTGTTTACTGTTACGAACAGCAAAATTGACGTCATTTCGAGGCTATCGATTACTATTGGCCGTATTGCGTCTGCATCAGGAACAAGGTCCCTTAGCAACGGCATTAACAACCAGTCAACAAGTCCATCGTAAATACCATACGCCATGTGATCCACCTACCGATCCATTTCTCCAACGCACAGGTCGACACTAGCGACAATGGGGGCAATATCTGCAACCTTAACTCCACGGAGTAAATGCTCGCAGATCGCAAGATTGGTATACGCGGGAGATTTGATTTTAACGCGATATGGGATTTTGTGTTCGTTTCCTACAATATAGTACCCACATTCTCCTCGAGGATCCGCTGTGCGGAAGTAAACGTCCCCCTTTGGCAACTTTCTCAGGGGTCTTTGGAAGATTTCGCCTTCCGCAGGTATTTGACCTAAAGCTTGTCGGATGATTTTGATGGATTCATACATTTCATCCATACGAACCTGAAACCGCGCGTAACAGTCCCCTTCAGGATATGAGGGAATATTGAAATCAAGCTCTTCATAGACTAGATAGGGCTCTATTCGTCTGAGATCCGCTTTCACCCCAGATGCTCGCAACATTGGTCCAGTTGCGCCGAGGTTCAAAGCATCTTTCTTGGATAAAACCCCAACGCCCTTACTTCGTAACATAAACACACTAGAATCTTTGAACATGGCATCATATTCTAGTAAACGCGCTTCTAGATAGTCACAAAGGCTGTAAGTATCTTCGACAAATCCTTTAGGAAGATCATACCATAATCCTCCTGGGCGGAAATAATTATACATCATTCGAGCTCCTGTCACATGTTCTAAGAGATCTAGTACATATTCTCGATCTCGAAAGGCAATGAAGATCATGGTGAGGACTCCTAAATCAGCGGCATATGCCGATAGCCACATCAAGTGTGAAGCAAGCCTTTGTAATTCAAGCATAAGGACTCGAATGTATTGAATCCGTTTGTTTAGTTCCATTCCCATTAGTTTCTCGACGGTCATAACATAGGTTCCAGACCAAGACATGCTCGCTGCATAACAAAGTCTGTCGTTGATGGGGACAAATTCATTATAAGGGCGAGATTCTCCAATCTTCTCGATCATGCGGAAAATATAGCCAATAAGTGCTTCAGCGCCAACACAGTACTCCCCTTCCGCTTCGACCTTCAATGTCCAAAGACCGTGGTTAACAGGATGTTGAGGGCCCATATGAATAAACATACGGTCGGTTTGTGTCTGCAATTCACCCATGATTACGAACTCTCCTCTGTGGGGGGCCGTGGTTTGTATTGGAACGGTTTTTCGGGAAGTTTATAGTCCCGACGGAAGGGATAAAGCGCAGTCATATCGACATGATCGTATTCATCCCATTCTTCAGGCAATAACAACCTTCTAAGGTTTGGATGCCCATCGACATTAATACCGAAGAGATCAAATACTTCTCGCTCGTGCCAATCTGCTGAGCGCCATATCGAAGTTACAGAGGGAAATACAGGATTTTCTCGGTCTTCGATATGAATACTAACTTGGATGACAGTTGGGTCTCCATCCCAACGGTCTATATGATATACAATTTCGAAATAAGTTTCCCAATCAACGCCTGAGATAGATTCGAGTGATGTAAAACCCATTTCTGCCTCAATGAAGCGCATTATTTCAAGTAAATCGGTTGATTGGACACGAAGACGAAGGCGAGTAGGTTCAGAAACCTCTACCTCTAGAAGTTTCTCTCCGAATTGATTTTTTAAAGTTGATAAGTGAGCTTCCGCGTCTGTCATCCTTATTCTGTCTCCTTAAGCTGTTTTTGTCTTAAACGGAGGTCAAGGAGGGGAGATTCTCTCTCGTAGAATTCCCGCGGGATATCTCTAAGGGGTTCAGGAACATAAACACCATCGGCTCGAATCTTTTCTTGAAGCCTAAATAGCCCCGCCCACATCGCTTCTGGTCGTGGGGGACACCCAGGTACATAAACATCAACTGGTATTACCAGTTCGGTACCTTCTAAAATGGTTGGAGCTTGCCAGAACGGACCACCAGATATTGCACACTCTCCAGTTGCAAAAACCCATTTTGGTGCTGGCATCTGATCATAAATATCCCTAAGCCGAGGAGCGAATTTGACAGTGACTGGTCCATTAATCCATAAGAGATCACAGTGTCGCGGACTAAAACGTGGCAAAATACCTATCCTTTCCGTATCATAACGCGAGGCCACCGCTGCTCCCATTTCCAGGGCACAGCACTTCATTCCCAAAAAGACAGGGTATATACTGGCCCTTTGAGCCCAATTACGAAGAGGGTGTATCACTATTCCGACGAAATTCCGGATATTTGTGAGTACTACGTTCGGCATTGGTTCAAAATGGGTACGTTTTTCTCCCAGTTCGGTTGCATTTTTTGCGCCGCCGAACGTTTGACTGACAAGGGTTCTAAATCGTCCAAGCTTTGACATCTTATCACGCCCAGGTCAAAACACCCTTTTTCAACCAAAAAAAGAGTCCAATGAGTAAAAGTCCGGCAAATGACCCTATTGCGGTCAAGGCAGCAATAAACTCTAATCCCGAAAAGAGACGAAAGGCGTATGCCCACAGAAGGAATAGTATCGATAAAATGTCAAACACTACAAAGACAATAGCAAAGGTAAAAAACTGAGTATTGTAACGAACGGTGGCATCTCCTATTGGCTTTTCTCCACATTCGTATGTATTTTTGCTTGCATGTAGACGAGGGATGTTAGGCGCTAATAAATATTGAATAAGCTTGATTAACACAGGTGTGAGTAAACCCGCGATCAAGAAAAGACCCATATGTGTGATTTGGGGATCTACTGCAGATATCATATTGGTTACCGCAGGTAAACGTCCAAAAAAATACTTTATATTTATTTTTCTCTGAAAACAGGCTAGATTCTATCAAAAAGTATTTATACTGCCATTAGAGAGGCTGACAGACCAAAAAAGACGCTTAAGGCGGTTTAGAGGAAATATTTCACCCTTATGAGGGTAGTACTTATTAACTGCCATCAACACCGATGCTTCTGGGTAAAATCCAGTGAAAGCGTTGCTTCTTGTACCTCCTTCCGAGAACGGAGTTACAACCAAATATCAACTCGCCTTTTTGGACTTTACAGCGCCTCCACTCGGACTAGCTTACATGGCTGGGGTATTGGAAGAGCATGGATATACAGGAAACACAAACATTCGAATTTTGGATTCCCACGCTTTAAAATACAACCCAAATGATTATCGTCGATACTTGAAACGATTTCATCCCGATATAATAGGAATTCAAACTTTAACACCAAATTTTGATGCCGCCATGACTGGTGCCCGGATTGCACAAGAAGAAGGGGTTTCTTACGTAGTCTTGGGTGGGTATCATCCTTCTGCTTTACCAGATGAATGTTTAAACAAGAGTAACGGTAATGTAACTGCGGTAATCCGTGGAGAAGCAGAATACACGTTTTTAGAATTTGTCCAATGTGTTGAAGCGGGGATGGAATGGAAAAACATCAAGGGAATTTCGTATATTGAACGGAATGGAGAAAAATCTAGGAAAAGGGAAGTTATCCATAATCCCCCTGCTCCAATTATTAAAGACCTTGACAGTTTACCGTTACCCTCTCGTCACCTGTTGCCAATGGAAAAGTACAAAATTTTTGGATCCGCATTTCCTGCTACCTCCGTCATAACTAGTAGAGGATGCCCCTATCATTGTGACTTCTGCAGTGTTTCCGCTTTCCATGAGGCCACATACCGTGCCCGATCCCCAGCAAAAATCGCCGATGAATTGAGATACCTTCGTGAAGTTATGGATATCAAGGCAGCTGCCTTTGTCGACGATCTCTTCTTTCTCTCGAGAAAAAGAGTCAAGAACTTAATCCAAGAGCTATCAAAAGTAAAGGACATCTATTGGGGAGCCACAACGAGAGCGGATTCAGGAAAATACGAACTTCTGAACTTGATGAGAAAAGCTGGTTGTCGGCTGGTTTTTGTGGGAGTAGAATCAGGGAGTCAAACCATTTTAGACAAGATTCATAAAAAAACCACCATTTCACAGATAGAACGATATTTCGACAATACAAGGAAAGCTCATATGGATTCTTTGGCATCGGTTTCCTTTGGATTTCCAGGAGAGACTCGTAACTCCATTATCACCACGGTTGAATGGATCATCCGACGATTGGATCCGTCGCTTGCTCTCTTTACTCTAGCAACCCCTTATCCTGGCACTGACTTTTATCAACAGATGATTAAACAAGGTCGGATCAAGGAACATGATTACAGCAAATACAACCTCTTCCACCCCATAGCAGAAATAACTGGGCTGGATCGAAAAGAACTGAAGGCACTAACAAAGTGGGCCTATAAACGGTTCTACCTGCGTCCACGAAAAATACTTCAAAATACCAAGAGGGAATTTCGTTATTCCTTGGAGAGCTATGGGCTCAGGCAATTCCTACAGAATACCCAGGTCTTTGCGAAGGGGATTATCAACATGAAAATCTTGACCTCGATGTGATTCAGCCCCTCCCCATAACTTTTAATCTATCAAAGCTCGCCCTTTTTCAGTGATCACAGCTGTTTCCATCGTAGAGTTAGGGTATTTTCGCTTTTCAATGAACCCCAACTTCTCGAGGCGGAGAAGACTCCCCCGGAAGAGGGCTTTGTCAAAAGGCTGCCCTGTCGCAGTGAACATGCTTTGTACTTGGCCCATTATAACGGGGATATGAATATCCCGTTGTTGGGCAATGATTTCTAAGATTGTCAGTTCCATATTAGTTAAATTCTCATCGTCTTCCATAGGATCATCCCATATTCACCTCTCACGAGTCTCTCCTTTTATGAGTATCTGTATCATAGCTCAAACTTAGGGGCGAAAATTGAAAAAAAAAAGGAATTGATGGTGTTATTCCAAATTCATTCTGCTTTGATCGCTGTTTCGCTGATCCGACAAAGTTTCAAACCAGATGATAATTATTATGACGTCTGCTCTGGATTTGTTTCAAAATAAGATATATCTGGGTTATTCCAATCCCGTTTTTTATTTTCACATCTTTCCTTCTGCATAATTTTAGCGAAATGGTCTCGTTCAGTGGATTCAATGATGAAATAAGGCAAGTAGCCCGCGATATTTCATTTTCCTTTCTGAACCCATATCCTACTTGAGTCGGCTTCTTTGTGCGCAAAAAAGTCCCGACAAATTCCGTTTGAGGATAAAATGGGAAAACATAAATAGCCGGTTTATATTTTCATTTTTGATAGTCTCCGAATTTTAGATCCGTGATGTCCTTCTAAATATCCATATTACTAACCAAAGGATGATTGGAGGAAAATCCAATAGAGGAAATTAAAACGCTTCTATTAAAGGCTAAGGCTCAAAAACAACGGAACAATATTACTGAGGCCATCGAGCTCTTGAATCAGGCTCATGAGATAGGGATCCAAAACAATGCGGTTGAGGATCTCGTGGATATTCATAATCAGCTGATTCTTTTACATTATTTGAACAACGACACTGATCGCTTTAGAAAATCCTATAATTTCTCTCGTACGTTGGCTCTTCGTATAAACTATAATCGAGGGCTCGTAGAAACATTTATGAATATCGCTTGGATTGAAACAGATAACAAGAATTTTGTAGAAGCGATAACTCATGCATCCGAAGCACTAGCACTTGACGATATTCTCGATAATGCTCCCGCATTTACAACAGCCCTGTATATAGTTTCAGAAGCGAATTATCATGTCGGAGATATTGAGAAGGCCGAGAAATACAAAAGGCTTTATCAAAAACAGTTGATGAAACTTACTGAGCAAGAGGAACAGATGATACGGAGTATTGAAGGATTGGCAACAGGGATCTCGACGGAAAACGATCTAGATGCAAGGGTTCGTCAAGCTCTGGATGAATTGGACTCTTTTTAGCATTTCTAAAGCTTATTTTCATAAATGGCATCTAGGAGGATCAAATATTTCCTTTCCCTATTCGAAAATCCCGTTATCTGAAATTCGATCTCGAATAACTAGATTGCAGCAGCGACTGCAAAAAGAACAACTAGATGGTGCTCTCATATTTTCTGTTCCTTGCCTCTATTACTTTACTGGAATTGGGGTGGACGGAGCACTTTATGTTCCATCTGAAGCGAATCCCACGCATTTGGTTAGACGAAACATTATTTTGGCAAGGGAATACTCACAAATAGACTCGATCATTAATTTGGCTAAATTTTCGGATTTATTTGATCATCTAGATATCCCGAACCATAGCCAACTTATTATAGAAAAAGATGTCATGCCAGTATCCCGTTATGAGTATTTAGCCAGATTATCCCGGAATCAATATGAGTTTCAAGATGGCAGCCTCTTGTTACGCCAACTTCGTTCCATTAAGACTGAATTTGAACTCTTGCAGATAAGAACGGCCGCCCAATTGATAGATCGGATGTTTACCTTTTGTGTTGAACACGTGACTCCAGAAATGACTGAAATCGAACTGGCAAGCGGTCTTAACAGTTGGCTTTTTAAAAACGGACACGCTGGTCATGTTACCACAAGAGCATTCAACGCCTTGAATCTTCAATATCCCTATGTTGTCTCTAGCGCGTCTGCCACTTCCAATATCCTATTCACACCGATTTCGGGACACGGTCTGTCTGCAAAATATCCCTTTGGTGGTTCGACCAGAAAACTGGGAAAGAATACCCCTTTCTTTATAGATGCATGTGGAAACCATAATGGATATATCTCCGACACAACAAGGACTTTTATTTGCGGCCAATTCAATAAAAACACACAGGATCATCTAGAGTCACTTCAGACCATTAAGAACTTTATCACCAGTAACTTAAGGCCAGGCAAGTCCTTAGGGCAATTGTTCGGGGCTGTCATGGAACTCAGTAAGGAGCTAGGAATTTATGAGCATTTCATGGGATACCAGGCTGACAAATCACCCTTTCTCGGTCACGGGGTAGGTTTGGAGCTAGACGAACTTCCTATATTTTATAAGAAGGGCCCTTGCTTGGAAACTGGACACGTTTTGGCTAGTGAACCAAAATTTATTGATCCGAATCTCATGGCACTCGGAATAGAAGATACTTATGCCATTAACAATTCAGGAAATCGAGTATTAACTCAGGCCGCAGATTACTTCGAAATTTAAAAAGTAAAGGCGGTGAGTTCAAACGCAGAAACAACGAGATCGGTATTCTTCTCTAATTTTGGAATTGTACCTTAAGCCTTCCTTGCTAGTCATCGCATTATATCAGGTAATAGTCACTATCACGTTCACTGCGCAGCAATTCCTGTTAGCTGCCTATCTAGATGAATTGGGATTTCTAATAATAAGTGGAATTATTTTAGCGGTTTATTTTGTCTTTTGGTTTATCATGGGACCTTTTTGTGGCGCTTTAAGTGACGAATACGGACTTAGGCGCCAATTCCTAATTCTAAGTAATCTAGTCTCTAGTATGGGGTTTATCGGAATGATTATCATTCCTGATCCATTATTCTTGTTTTTAATGAACATGATCATTGGTATCGGATCATCGCTTCGTTTGGGATCGATTATAGCCCTCTGGGTACAAAACAGCCCTCCCCATAGGACTGGAGAATCTATGGCGTATATCAATGTAGTCCTTGTAATCAGCGGGATTTTGGGAATCATTGTGGGGATCTATCTTTGGATTACTGTAAAAGAATTATCATTCGTCTTATTTGGGATTTTTCTGATCGTTTCAGCTATTCCAATTCTATTTATTCATGATGATAACTCTTATACTCCATTTTCGATTCAAGCAGTTTGGCTTACGATAAAAAATTCATTACAAAGGAGGCCCAGCAATCTTTTCTTTTTTTCAAAGCCCATCATCCAATTAACAACACATTGGTTGGCATTTTCAGCTATTATTAGCTTTGGGACTTTTATTATTCCTATTATGTCACGTTTAGAGGAGAGAATACCTCCTGGAACAGAAATCCCAATGATATCTCTTATTACAATACTCGTTGGCTGTACAATCGCTTCTATTGGTGGATTATTGGTTTGGGGAGCAGTTTCAGATAGATGGGCAAGACGTCGAGTTCTAGGTATTGGTTTTTTTAGTACGTTCTTAATGTTGATTTTGATGCTGACCTTTATCCAGTTTGAATACCTAATATCTTTCGTTATTGGTCTTTCTCATGGTGAATTATGGACATGGGGAATAATCGGAATCTTCCTTTCACTGATCTTTCTGGCAGTATCCTTGGTGCCAACCCCAATGGCATGGGCTATTGACCGAATTGGAGAACAACATGTTGCAAAGGCGATGTCCCTTCGCCAGGCAATGATAGGAGGGGGAACAATAATCGGAACCATATTTGGTGGCATAATCTTGGGACTTTTTGATATCCCAGGCCTGTTACTTGCTATTCTTGTTTTTCTTTGTATTTCAATGATTATTCTTATCTGAAGAAGGCAAAATCGTGCAGATTTTAGTTACAGGCGGCACTGGATTTTTGGGCTCGTATTTGGTTCAGCTTTTGGTTGAGCAAAATCATGATATAGTCTGTTTGGTACGAGGTTCCAGTGACACATCATTTCTAGATAAATTGGGAGTTGAAACCCAAATAGGAGACCTTGGTGATCCTAGTTCTCTCCACTCGATTCCAAAGAACACGGAAATAGTACACCACATTGGGGCCTATTATACTTTCCTTGGAAAGAAGAAATTATATCAGAAATACAATGTTGAAGGAACAAGGGCTTTATTAGATGCCTGTGAGGCAGCAGGGGTCACTCAATTCATTTATTGCTCATCTGCTGAGGTAACTGCGGATACAATGGCCGCCCAAACTCGTAATGATTACATAACTGAAGAAACTCCGTATAATCCGCAGTTTGAGTACGGTCATTCAAAGGTAAGAGCTGAGAAAATCATTAAGCGACATGAGGGGGAAATGAGGTGGACGATTCTACGACCTTCAGGGATGTACGGCCCTCACAATATCGACGACATCTCCTTTTGGTTTATTGAGGCGGTAGCGAAACGTAAATTGTCTGTTTGGTTTCGAATACGCAAACCAGGGACAGTACACTTCACTCATGTCAGGGATGTTGCCCAAGGATTCGTGTTGGCACAAAAGGAGGCAGCTTATCAACAAATCTTTTATCTGGCTTCAGATGAATGTATACGCGTTGATGAGATACTAGAGCTGGTTAGCGAGCTCTTAGATAAGAAACCTCCTCGTTTAACGGTTCCTAAAATCCTGGCAAAGATGATGGTTTTTCCTGTCCAGCTCTTCAACAAAGTACGGGGAAAACCAGATTTCTTTCTGCAACTTGCTGCAATTGATGCAATAACTCAGGGACGAAACTACTCAAATCAAAAGGCGAAAGATCTCCTAGGGTTTCAACCGCAATACGATTATGTTACTGGAATTACCGAGGCCATAAATTGGTATAAAGAGAAGGGAATTTTATGACTCTAAAATCCATCGGGATTATTACCAACCCTATAGCCGGAATGGGAGGAAAAGTAGGGCTGAAAGGTACGGACTCTCTAGAAATTCTCCAGGAAGCAAAACGTCGAGGGGCCGAGCCACAGGCACACAAACGTACAAAAGCGCTCTTAAGGGGCCTAATGAATTCTTTTAAGTCATTAAATTGCCAATTTATCGTCCCACCTGGCAAAATGGGTGCAGATATCATTTCCACGGATAAAAACTTGTCTAAACGATTGAAATGGTACGTATTATCGGAAATGCAAATTACAGCAGTAACTACAAGACAAGATACGATGACAGCCGCTAGTCATATGCTAAACAGGAAGACTGATCTATTAATATTTGTAGGAGGAGACGGTACAGCCCGCGATATAGTAGAGGTAATTGGAAAAAAAATTCCCATCTTAGGAATTCCTGCAGGAGTAAAGATCCATTCGGGAGTCTTTTCTCAAGGTATTTCTACTGGTGTGGAACTTATAGGCCAGTTCATAAACGATGAGACACAGCTTGTTGAGGGGGAGGTAATTGATCTTGACGAAGAGGCATACCGCGAAAATCGTCTGAGTACGAGGTTGTTCGGGATTGCAAAAGTTCCCCACATTCCAACTCTTTTGCAATCTACAAAGCTAACTAGCAGAATGATTAACCTAGAAAGAGACAATATAAAGGGTATTATTGATACATTTCGCGAGACGGTTCAACCAACCGTAATGTACCTGTTAGGGCCTGGATCGACCTTAAAAGAGCTTGCACATGCATTCGGTCAAGGGATTCATGAAGAGAAAACCCTTTTGGGTATAGATGCTGTTATGAACGGCCATCTCATTGGCCGAGATTTGTCGGAAGGCAAAATTCTAGACTTGTTAGAGCTTCAGTCGTACGTGGGAGTGCGAATTGTTGTAACTCCTATAGGGGGGCAGGGATTTCTGTTTGGTCGCGGTAACCAGCCATTCAGCCCACAGGTTATCCAGAAGGTGGGTATATCCCAGATTGAGGTAGTAGCAACGCGAACCAAGCTTGCTCTTCTCCCTCAGAAAATTTTACGTGTAGATACAGGAGAACCCCTCTTGGATGCCCAATTTCCCAAGTATATTAAGGTATTAATTGATTATAATCTTTACGAGATGATAGGACTCGTAACATGCTAATGCGGATACAAAGCGTTCAAACTTCGAAATGTGATAGAATGACCTCATCCCTAAGAGGGAGAGAGAACGTTTCAACTGTATTGACCTCTTCATCCATTACAGTCTGAAATTGCTTGGCAAAACGGCTATAAATCGGATCTACTATTTTGAGTCGACCTTTTGTCTCAGGATATCTTGGATTGATACTGCAACATCCGCCAGGCCGTATTGAGATGTCATATAAACCCCATTCCTTGGAAAGTTGAATCACTTCTTCTTTGTTATACCCTAATAAAGGACGTTGGGCCAAGATATCCACTTTCGAGGCCACAATTGGAAGATTATCTAATGTTTGGCTAGCTTGTTCGCCTAAGATTTCCCCTGTTACGATAACATCTGCCCCAACCTGCTGGGCGTATGCTTGGGCTTTTCGAAACATTTGCATACGACAAAAAAGGCAGGTTTGCCTGATATCGCCTTCTTCAAGGATGTTCAGAACCGTTTCCTGAGTTGTACCATGTCTCATGATTGCCAGGGTCATCGGAATGTCCGGATTTCTATCAGCGAGCGCATTAGCTAAGGCCAGAACCTTTTCTAAGGTTCCAAAGCTTTCGAAGGGAGAATTATGGTAGTGGAGTATAGCGGGCTGGAAACCATTCAAAATGGCGATCTGAATTGCCACTGGACTATCTATACCACCTGAGAGAAGACAGACAGCTTTCATTTGTCAGAAATACCTTAAACCGCTGAAAAATGGGAGCGTTTAATGAATTTGTGTTTCGACATCAGACTTCGAAGTAGTAAAAAGACCATAGTTTTAGAAGGAGGCGAGAATTGCTATCACCTTGAGAAAGATGCAAAAACAACGGGGTAAAATCGAGATTCCATTCCGAGTGAAACCCTGTTCGAACAATCCCTCTCGATGGTATATTTCTTTTGATCGGTCAACCTCCTGGGATATGGAAAAAATCGTAAAACGGCTGGAGAAACTTGATTACAGGATTTTAACCAGAACACCGAGAATAATGGTCTTTCGCTCTCCTCACGTCCGCCTGACGTGTCACTCCTATGGTTTCATTCAGGTGGACGTATATGGCAATCTGGAGGAATCGAATCTGGACACAAAAGGAAAAATAATTACATTTATTAGTGCGACCTTCAGAAATCTCTTCCATTCAGTGAAATCAAAGAACCAGTCGTAGATTATGCCGGTTGAAGTGCGGGTGACAACTTTTGGGTAAAGAACGACTAGACATCGCTTCCGAACGAGCAAAATACACGTTTCTTTTAGACCGTTACTATTACGTTCTAGACCCGGGCCATGTCTGGTTTAAACCCAAAAATTCAACTTTCGAAGTCGGATTTGATGATTTTGGCCAGGCCCAAGCAGGAAATATTCTTCATATCCGTACCCGCCCGATGGGAAAGGAATTAGATCAGCATACCGCTTTTGGTACCATCGAAAGCGAAAAATGGATCGGCCCGCTGCGTTTGCCGTTAACAGGAATCCTTCTAAAAGCCAACTCTGATGTTTTGGACAATCCTGCATTGGTGAATAAAACTCCTTATGAAGCATGGATCATAGAAATCGAACCTACAAATCTGAGTGCGGAAATAGAAAATACAGAACGTATTATTCCCATAGGGGATGCTGAAAGACTTAGAGATTATATTTTAGCCGAAGTCGAAAAATATGAAGAATAAGGTTCTTCAGAGCTCGCCAAAAACGGCTACGAACGGGAATGAATACCGACAAAACACATGATGAACAATATGAATCTTCTGTTTCGGAGTAGATTTCATAATCAGAACATTCTTTCCAGAAAAACCTTAATATACCGAAAGGGCCTATTTTAAATACTGGTTTTTCCATTCAATACATACTAGCTAGGAAGTCGGTTAAAATGGATATAATTTCGATTATTCTCACTCTCCTCGCTCTCGGCCTTCTTCTACTTCTTGGAGGGGGATTAATCATTGGACTCCTTGTGCTAGGTTATCTCATTCTCACTGGGAGACGTTGGGACTAAGTTTATCGTCCGGAAAATCTTAGCCAGAATAACTTGCTTGATTTCCTAAATTTTCTTCCACGTTAACTCTGATATTTGCTATTTTCTGGGGAAAATACTGTCCGAACCACTTACTCAGCTTGAGAAAGATGTATTGGGCCAGATTTTCTGCAGTGGTCAAGTCGATTCCCTCTAAAATGACCACATCTTGCTTAGGAAAGGAGTACATTTTCTCATTCACCGATACATGCCAATTTTTTCCATTTTTTGTTGAGGAAATTTGAACAGCTGACGATTCCTTCGGTATGAGGATTTTTTGGTTTAGTTGTCGTAGTTCAGTACCAATTCTTTCGTTAATAACTCGAAAATCAATAGGATCCGATTGAAATGTATTGTGATATTGAAGTTGAACCTGAACAGCATAATTGTGACCATGCAACCGATCACACTTGCCATAACCGATCAAGAAATGGCTGGCGGTGAAACTATTCCTTGGATGGGAGAAATTTTGAGTTAATACCACAGGGAACCCAAGCTACATACACGTTTCATGTGTATATCAGGCTCATAATATACGTTCTTTAATTCTGTTTCAGTTTTATCGAACCTGCGAAAATTGCCGAGGAACATCAAATGACAATGAATGATGTGGCAGCCAAGATTTGTATTCTTGGAGACGGTGCCGTTGGCAAAACGTCCCTGTGCTCAAATTTAAAGACTCAACGAATTCCAGGTACATATGAATTAACTGTGGGCCTGAATATTGAAGTCCATACCACTCAACTGAAGAACACCCTTGTGAAACTCGTTCTTTGGGATCTAGCAGGTCAGGAGCGGTGGGGATGTGTGCGACCCGCCTTTTATTATGGTGCACGGGTAGCATTGATTGTATTCGATCTACAAAATAGGGGATCGTTCTTTGATGTGCGATATTGGGTGCGTGAGTTACAAAGACATTCACCTGGCACACCTTTTATTCTCTGTGGGAATAAAAGGGATCTCAGAAAACGAGAGGTATCAATCGAAGAAGGTACGGCCTTGGCTAGGGAATATTCGGCTCCCTATATCGAGACAAGTGCATTGAGGGGAGAAAACGTCCATGAACTGTTCCAGAAAGCTACACTGATGGCTTTACAAGGATCTGCCGTAGCATACTAGCCTTTGGACGTCTGCGCGGGATTTTAACATATAATTTTACCAGCTTACGCCAAAATTCACCGTTTCAAACATTAGTGCACAATAATTCTCGGTCAAATTCTATTTTAAACCACTTAACGGGATGGCCGACGCTTTTTCTCTAATTTATTCTGGAATATGCCAGATTGAAGGAGAATCACTCCATTGAGTGAAGATCAAAGAAGCTCCTAAGATTATATTAGGGCTTTTAAATCACAGCGTTCGTACAATGATTCAGCGGATAATCGATTGAGATTTACATCCCAAACCGATTGTGACAACAGCTTACACCACGGTGAGAATGCAATGGCCGATGATTCAAAAAGGAGCCGAATTCGGGTAATCCTGATTGTTTTTTTGGTTTACATTATCCTTGGATCAGCTATTGCTTCTAACGAATCCTTGGCGCGAGTTGCAGTGGATCCACTTCAGGTTTACCAAGTTGCTCATCCCCTCAGCGTGTACCAAGGCGAACGGTTTAACTTGAGTGTGTCCATTAAAAATATTTATGTTCAGGATGTTTTAGATGTCAGCTTGAGCGCTCAAATTCCATCTGAGTTCGAATTTCTTTATAGTACCATACCTGATCTGGTACCAGAAAATGATTCGACCGATGACAACCAGACGCTCACCTATTACTTCGGCACAGTTCCAGTTCAGCAATACGAAAGATTCACAATGACACTCAATGTGACTAGTGACAGAACTGGTACGGTTGCAATCGCAGCTGTTAACGTGTCCTATCAGCTGATAAACGGAATTCAATCCTTTATCCTAGCGGAACCCTTAGTTCCCATTGAGATTCTCCTGAAAGGGAAGGCGGGCGTTACCCAAGAACCAGATAGTCTACCCCTTCCTAGCCCAACCATCGCCGCTGGTCCTATTTTTCCTGTGATTGGATATTTACTACCTCTTCTCGCTTTTGGCTTCAGTGTATTCATCATGAGACGATTGTTCAGAAGAAAAGCGGGATCCACCTTTTGAACCCCCTTAAGTAAATACAGATCAAGGGGATCGACTAATCCGCAGGCTGGCACCATCTTTACACTTTTTCTTGCCGAATATTTTAAAATGGGAGGGGGACTTCCGATGTCCCGTGGTGTTCTATTAAATGCCGCCTTCCACACAGTTTTCCCATCCATATTTACCACAAACTTCAAACCAAATCAAACATATGCTTAACACCATTGGAGTAACAACAATCGAAGACTTATTTTCCTCTATCCCCTCCAACTTACGGTGTTCGACCGAATTAGATCTTCCTGAACCACATTCAGAGCTAGAGACTTTATTACGGGTGAAAGCCATCTTAGCGAAGAACCAAATGCTGGATAAGGTAAACCCGTACCTAGGTGCTGGCCTATACAATCACTTCATTCCAACAACTGTCCCAGCTATCACCAATCGTTCTGAATTCTATACTTCTTACACCCCATATCAACCCGAAATGTCACAAGGAATGCTGCAAGCGTTGTGGGAGTATCAATCCATGATTGCTGAATTAATGCAACTGGACATTGTAAATTCGTCAATGTATGATATGGCAACAGCCTTGGGAGAAGCCGCGCTGATGTGTACGCGGGTAACCCATAATGAGGTATTTATTGTTCCAGAATGTCTTCAACCTGAAAGATTCCAGACCTTGGAGACCTACACACGGGGGCCTCAAATTAAAATTGTAACCTACCCCTATGATAGAATTTCTGGATCTACTGACATTGAAACACTTGAGGAAATTGTGAGTACGCATGCCGGAAAAATCTCAGGTATTTATCTGGAAAATCCTAATTTTTGGGGGATTATAGAGGCAGATGTCGAACGGATCGGGGAACTGGCCAACAATCACGAAGCACTGTTTGTCATAGGATGTGATCCCATTTCTCTGGGATTATTAAAATCACCTGGGGAGTGCGGGGCTGACATTGCCATTGCGAGTGGTCAATCTTTAGGGCTTTCAATGGATTTTGGAGGCCCTCTTTTGGGGCTATTTGCTGTAAGGAACGAAAGGAGAATCTTTCGATCGATGCCCGGAAGAATAATTGGGTTAACAACAGAACAAGAATCTCCGAAACGGGCCTTTACTATGACCCTTCAGACCCGAGAACAACATATCAGACGGGAAAAAGCAACCAGTAACATTTGTACGAATAATGCATTAAATGCACTTGCGGCTACTGTTTTTCTCGGTACGTTAGGCCCGCAAGGATTAAAACAACTAGCAGAAACTTGCATGTCTCGAACTGCTTATTTGATGGATCGTCTCTCGGAAATTCAGGGAATCACATCTCCCTACTTTTCGGGCCCTGTGTTTAGAGAATTTGTATACAAATTAGATCCTAAAATGAATCTCGATTATCAGAAAACAATAATTTTCGATAAGTCGATCGGATTTCCGCTTGAGCAAGCATTTCCTGATTTAGCCAACTGTTTTCTGGCTACCGCTACTGAGATGTCTACCACTCAGTCTATCGATGAAGATGTTACAGCGTTTTCTGAAGCATTAAGAATCCAGGGAGGCGATTAAAATGTTTAAGCAGATGAAATGGGACAAGGAGTTCATTTTTGAAAAATCAATCCCACGGAGAACAGGCTATCAACTTCCAACGCTATCTGATCAAGAAACCGACCTTCTTCACAAGGCAATTCAAAAGATTCCTTCTCGACTCTTACGGTCTACTCCGCCAGATCTTCCTGAAGTAAGTGAACTCGACGTTATCAGACATTTCACAAGACTCTCACAAATGAACTATGGGATAGATTCGGGATTTTATCCGCTGGGTAGCTGTACCATGAAATACAATCCTAAAATCTGTGATGCGGTTGCATCTCTGCCAGAGGCCCAGCTTATACACCCCTATCAAAACCCCACTACCGTTCAGGGTGCACTACAAATTATGTATGAACTTGCTGGTTGGCTGGCAGAACTGTCTGGGATGCATAGCGTCACTCTCCAACCAGCCGCTGGAGCCCATGGTGAATACACAGGTTTGATGATTATTAGGCGATATCATGAGATGAAGAACAAACTAAATCAAAAACAAGAGATAATTGTTCCGGATAGTGCCCACGGTACAAATCCTGCCACAGTAACTATGTGCGGATTCAGAGCAGTTGTTGTCCCGTCTGACGAAAACGGCTGCGTAGATCTTGAGGTTTTGAGAAGTGCTACAACCGGGCGAACCGCAGGCATTATGTTAACCAATCCATCTACCCTGGGCATATTCGAGAAGGATGTAGAGGAGATTTTAGACCTCATTCACGCGGTAGATGGCCTTGCTTATTACGATGGAGCTAACTTCAATGCGATCCTGGGTAAAACACGGCCAGGAGATATGGGATTTGATATCGTGCATTTTAATTTACATAAGACGTTTGCAACTCCCCATGGTGGAGGAGGGCCTGGATCGGGCCCCGTTGGGGTCGTCGAACGTCTAGATCCATTCCTCCCCGTCCCAACAGTCGATTATGATAAAGATGCTGACAAGTATTTCCTCAAATATGATCATCCTCAGACCATCGGTAAAGTTCGCAGTTATTTTGGCAATTTTAGCACAATTTTACGAGCGTACACATACATTTTACGTTTAGGTAGGCAAGGGCTAACCCGAGTCTCCGAGATGGCAGTATTAAATGCCAATTATATGAAATCCCGTCTTCAGGAAATAAAAGGATTTTCCGTACCTATTGGAAAGAATACATTCTGCATGCATGAGTTTGTGCTTTCTGCACGAGAGCTCGTAAAGGATACCAATGTCTCCGCTCTTGATGTCTCGAAATATCTACTAGATGCGGGTTTTCATCCTCCTACGGTCTATTTTCCCCTGATTGTAAAGGAAGCCATGATGATTGAACCAACAGAATCGGAGGCATGTGAAACCTTAGATGGATTCATCAATGTGATCAAGGAGGTTTCTGATCTCGCATACGAGGGGAAAATTGACAGGATTCTACATGCACCTCGCAATACCTCCGTTAAAAGAATTGATGATGTTAAAGCAGCAAGGAATCCGATCGTAAGTTATCGTATGTTGTCTCAAAAGTAACGAGAAGAAGACTCCTACGTTTATCCTCATCTTTTCGTAGTCTGGATTCTTTGCTCGGGTAACTCTTTCTGAAGTATAAATCACAAATCATTTCAAAAAAAACTGTAATCCAAAGCGGCACGCCGTGTTAAGACCAACTCACAGCCCTATAATACACAAATTTCTCCGGCAATGCGAAAAAATGCTCGGAAATCTCGTATTCGCAGCCTTCTTGGGAAAAGGCGGAGACCTAATCCCTAGGTCCGAGAGTACGCTAAACAATCAGAAATCGTCAGTTTCATGATCTGGAAGATTCTGCCCTTGACATCACCACGGCCAAAGTAATGTCCCCTCGGGTTCTCTCAATCAAACCTCGAGTCCGATCCGATTTTCGTCGGAGATTATGTGTTAATCCATCTGGGAAGTCGAGAGTAGTTAGAAGAATATGTATATTTTCCATTACGTTTAAAATGTGATTAGCTCTTTCTAATCCATCCGCATGGTTTTTCTGACGTAGTAAATCCAACACCACCCTTCTTAACTCCCCCAGGAAATCGGCTAGGCCGTGTAGATAAGAGATATATGGAATTCTAAGGTCATCATGGGAAGGGAGAGGTTTGTTTTGCATGAACCGCATTAATATCACGGCTTCTGCGAACTCCTGATTGTATGATATAATTTGGCCGGGAGGAACAAATCGCATCTCAGAAGCGATTTTATTCAAACGGGAAATGATCTCCTCGTTTTCACGGATGAGAACCTCCGCTTCCGGATACTCTCCCCGATGGATATATCGGATTGTCATTGAGGATTTCTGAATTGATTGCCGGCCTAGAGCTATCAACTCTTCTCGAATTTTATTATCTCTTTCTAATTGGTTACGAAGGTTTGTGAAGATTTCTTCAAAATCAGTCATAATAATTTCATCCGTAGTATACTTCGAAAGAAGAAAAAATACCTGTCCGTTGCGGTTATAAGGATGCGGGGGGAGAGATTTGAACTCTCGAACGCCTACGCGACCAGGACCTAAACCTGGCTCCTTTGACCTGGCTGGGAGACCCCCGCTATTCAGGGGAATCGATAATGGTGGGTCGGAGCAGATTTGAACTGCCGACTTCTTGGGTGTAAGCCAAGTGTCATACCGGGCTAGACCACCGACCCATCAAATG
>JBHLRO010000035.1:0-28570 GCA_048882505.1 Candidatus Thorarchaeota archaeon | reverse complement strand
CAAAGAGAATTGTACCAGAATCTCCTACTGAGTAATTGGCAATTGAAGGACGTTATGTATTCCGTAGATCCGCATGGTTCAGTATTTTCGACTAATCATGTGACCTACGATTGTGATTTTGAGAATTTCAGTAGTGAATTGGGTGGAGTGATCTACGGAGTTTCTAATTTTTTTCACAAGATCGGACCAAAATATGGACTCACAAAACCTCCCATAGGTCTTAAATTCAATAATTCAGAGCCTAATCATACTTCAAGCTAAATTCCTCGATTTTTCCGAGAAAAACACTAATCTTAGGGAAGAAAATGGTATTTAATAGAATTCAGAGGATATGGAGGCCTGCCGTATTCCACGGACGCCGAGATCGCCAGTTTGAGGGTTGGTATTACAAATTGGTGGATAAAACAGCTCAAAATGTCTTTGCAATTATCCCTGGAGTAATATATAATCCATATCGCGGTCCGAATCCCTATCAGAGCTCGCACGCATTTATACAAATTTTCAATGGATCGACAGGCGAATATAACTACATTCCTTACGAATTAGAACAATTTAACGCAGTCTCAAAGGAGTTTCTGGTCAAGATTGGGAAAAATGAATTCAAGACCGACCAAATTTCCCTTAATATCGATCGAGATAATCTAGAGGTTTCGGGTGTTCTCCGATTCTTGGGCTTGTCCCCATGGCCTATAGGGCGTTTGGCGCCGGGAGCAATGGGTCCGTTGGCTTTTCTACCCCGCTTGGAATGTTTTCACGCCATACTAAGCTTTAATCATCAGATCCAAGGTGGTTTCGCCATAAACGGTTCTATGTATGATTTTGAAGGGGGAAAAGGATACATTGGGAAGGAATGGGGATCCTCGCATCCGAGTTCCTGGATTTGGATCCAATCAAACCATTTTAAGGCAGAAGGGACAGCTTTAAACGTGTCAATTGCCCATATTCCCTATCTCTTATGGAAATTTCCGGGTTTTGCTGTTGGTTTTCTCCACGAGAACAAGTTGTACCGATTCACTACTTATAATAGGTCAAAAATAAGCGATTTGGAGGTGGGAGACCATCAAGTTTTCATGAGAATATCAAATAGAAAACACCTGTTGGAGGTTACTGCAGAGCAGGGGAGTGGAGCAATCCTGAGAAGTCCCGATAAAAACGGAATGCTTGGGGAAGTGTTTGAGAGTCTAGTATCAACAGTTATTGTCAAGCTTTTTGAGCGCCGAGAAGGTAAACTTGGTTTAGTTTTTGAAGGGAAAGGTTATCCAGCTGGCATGGAAGTCAAAGGGGACATGACCGAACTACGATTCGGCTGATACGAATCCATAATGAAAAAGTTTTTCATTCTGATAAGGGTGTTTTCCCGATAATCCTATTATACGAGACCTTTAGGTAGGACGCTTGACGGACTGCTGCAGAGAATGCCAGAATCACTCTCAAAACCAAACATCCTCCTGGGAACAGGTCTTTTTTTCTATAGCAGATTTGGTTCTCGATTGAACGAAGCTGGGTATGAGGTTTCAGATGTCTCCAACCCAGTAGAACTATATGATAGATGCCATACTTATCAGATAATTGTGTTTGACCTAAATAACCCGGATTTGGGAGGAATTGAAACCTTGCGTAAGCTGAGATCAATATTTTCTGGAAAAATAATCGCTTTTGCAGGGCATACTCAAAAAACTCTACTCGAGTTAGCTCGGAACATTGGAGTCGATAAGGTCAGTATAAATTCCGAAATGGCAAAATTTCTTGAAGAAATCGTTGAAGAGGTTCTTCAATCGTGAAGAATCCAATACTTCCGCATCGTAGGTTTTGTATTAGTAGCTACTGCGAAAGGGGAACCTTCTTTGGTTTCTTTGGAATTATCTCTAGTTAAATTGGAATAGGGAGGATTATTTGGCTAGGAAAATTGGGCCCCACAACAATCGTATTGTTGGCTATGACACGAGATGAATATTGGTAATCAAAGAGTTTAGTGGGTTCTCCAGTATTCGGATTAATTGCAAAACGAGGATAGTTTGAACTAGAAATTGCTATCCGAATTTTATGACCTAGGTCAAACTGATAGGCGGTACTCCATAAATCAATCCACACTTCTACTGGATCTCCCTCTTGAAGGGGAGCAGCATCTTTGTCCATCCCGTCACGTCTTAATGTGTTGATAATGCCGTCACTAATCAGCATCGAGGAACCATTCGGGTAAACATCAGTAATTTTTACAGTGAAATCAGTAGCAGTCGCATTCGACATCACCCACAAACGTGCCCACATGCGACCAACCACTTCGATTTCCTCGGTTAGGGTTTGTGTCTCAAAGAGAAGAACATCACCTCTGCTTTCGATTGATTGCTGATCGTAAGGTCCAGCATTCATGAGGAGATTCGTACCTCCAATTGTCGGAATAGGATCGCGGGGATCGTACACATACGAATAGTTATGATTGACTGCCGCCGGGGAACCCAACAGGAGAAGGCCATCATCTTGCAAGTACCAAGATTCATTTGAATAAGGAATAGGCCAATCCGCAGCATATCGGTAATCATTTAAATTCGGTGAGGAATCCTGAGGGTCTCCCATCATATAATATGCAACGCGATTCCCAGACCAATCGAAATACTTACCCAATAGAACATGATCTAACAGAGCTTGTTCCCATTCAAGATATAGATCCCATCCAGACTTTGATTTGGTCGGAAATACCACTTCGCCGTGTTGTCCTTCACCAGGCATGCCATGAGTGAATGGCCCCATGATTAGAAGTTGCTTTCCCCTTGCTCCAGGTAAACCTAAATCATCGTATCCCATATACCCATCTAGTGTTCCTTGCTGAAATAGGTCATACCAACCTCCAATGTGAATCGCAGATACATTTACTTGGGAAAAGGAGGGACCCAAATCCATGAATAGGGAGGTTGTATTGTAATAGGAATCTTTTTTCGGATGCGTGATTAATTGTTGAAGCTGAAATTCCGCATTATCTGAGCTCGATTCCAGCCAACCTTTTGCGAGATACTCTCTGAAAGCTCCTCCCTGCCAGATAGAGGTCTTATAGAGGTCGGGAGTACCAATCATTAATGATTGGGCAACCAATCCCTCTGGATTCATACCTGCATAATAATATTGATTGTTACAGAGAGCAGAAGCGCCCACTGAGGCAATTTTTCCATTTGACCAGGTTTGATTAAGGACCCAGGCAATTGTATCCACTCCGTCCTGATAGGCTTTCTGAAACATCAAAAAGGTCTCATGATCTTCTGAATCATACGTCCCACGGATATCCTGAACAACCATATGGTATCCTTGGGTAAGATATAGGAAACCGTATGGTCCAAGATTGTTTTTATCATATGGAGTGCGAATAAGAATTACGGGACGCTGCATTCCCAAAGACCCGGGTGCGAGATAAATATCGGTTGCAAGGGTAATTCCGTCACGCATTTCAACTCTAACGGTTATTTTCCTAGGGGGAGTGTATAAAGCGACGCCAGCGAGAATTAGGGTAGGAAGGATAATTAGTAATACCAATCCTATCATTATCACGGTTCGTGGTAACCGGTTAACCCATCCTTTGCCTTTTTCGATTCCTTGAATAAATGGGGAATCCACTTGTGAAAACCCATATTGGTGATATAGAATAAGGCTAATTCCTATCCCGATAAGTGATAAAGGGTCTCCACCATACAAATAAAATCCAATTAATGGCGCGAGAATGGTTATTCCTGTACCAATTACGCGATATTGCGAAACATGTTCTTCCTGATCGATCCTCCTAAGATTCCCTCCGATCATGAGAATCGAATAGAAAATCACGGAAGTAGTGACTGGGGTAAAGAAGCTTGGTAGTAAAACTATGACAACCTGCTTCAATCCGAAAATAACTTCTTCACGCCTCGAATACAGATTCGATACTTTTACGCCCGTTACTCCATCCTTCAAAGATTTTCTATAATTATATTGGATGAAGAGATAAAGTCCTCGGATTAGTATTAATAATATCAGATTTAATATTATATTCTCCAGTATAAGGATACCTAGACTATCTAGGGTATAAAATATTAAGATGAACCAATCTATCATTGAGTAAATCCTCTGTGATTTGAATAAAGGGAAGGATTTAGAACATCTTCGCATTTAAGAAAAAGAGAAGTTCAATATGTGGAGAACCACACTCTAAATCCCGAGTTTTTCTAATTCGGATTGAATTTTTTCTGTCTTTTGAGGTGTAAGATACCAAAATCTCCAGAATAATATTCCAGCGATCAAAAGGGCAATTGCAGGAACCAACCCAAACTGGGCCATAATCCCCCATTGTGCGGGTACTCCTTGAGCAGGAGCGGGATTCGCTTCTGTTGGGGGTATAAACGAGGTGAGATTCTGGATAAGGGCAAAAATGCCAAATTGTATCGCTGTAACTAGTCTGCTAAAGAAATTCCAAATCCCCAAGTAAATTCCTTCTTGTCGTTTGCCATACTTAGCAGCCGACTCGTCAAAAAAATCTGCGGATACTGGAATTCGAGCAACAACGATGAATCCACCACAAATTCCGTAAATTCCTGCACCTATCATCACTAGAGGCATACTTGCGGTAGCACCAGCCATTAAGCTCACAAAGATGAGTAACAATGGAAGTGGTGCAAGTAACAATCCATATTTGAAAGCTTTCATATGACCGATTTTCTTTGTACCCCAAAAGTACAAGGGGATTAGAAGTAGTGAAGTAATCGCAAAAGGTAGGTTTATCGTTCGTAAGGTCTGAGCATATTCTTGTGGTTGCAATCTTTGACTGATCTGAAGAATATATTCGATGTAATAGGGCACAGTGGCCGCAATTATGGAAGAAGTCACGGTAATACATAGGGTGACCACCGCGAAAACAATAAAGGATCGTTGAGAAAACGACTGTCTCAGATTACTCGTAAATTCCGAATAAAAGGATCCCCGTTCTGTTTTTTCGTGGAAATAGGATTCTCTTAGTTCTTCATCCTCTTTTAGGCCTGGTAACGATAACAAGTATGAAACCAGCATGAAACCTGCTAGAAAGATGCTCATTATCAGATAAGATCCTGTCTCTAGGATTGTTGGAACCACAATCAATCCAACAACTGGACCAAGGATCAGAAAGAACTGATATGCCGCAGACACGCTGATACGCTCAGATTTTGATTTGAATTTTACAGGGATAAGTGCATTATAATTTACAAGCACTGCTGACATAAATCCATCATAGGCAGAGAGAAAGACTAAAAACCAAAGAAAAGTCATAATTTCTCCGCTGGCATCAACAGTTGGGGCAGAAAATAATAGAACAGTAGCCAACAAAAGTGCTACGGTACCAATTAACATCCACGGGAAACGCTTGCCCCATCGGCGGGTGAACCCGTAAGTTCCATCAGATAGATGACCTATAATGGGATCGTTGAACATGTCCCAAAGCGTATAGACAAGCGCTGCAAGAAACAGCATTTCAATTGATAATCCCAAATTCTGGTAGTAAATGGGATAGTTTTGAGTAACTGCGTAGATTGTCGTGTTAAAACCAAGCATCAAGATGCCTGCAGACAAGTATGTAATATTAGAATGTTTTTTTGCCTTGACATTCTCATTACTCATGAAATTTCACCATTCTTTATGTTTAATGCGATTTAATTGCATTATTTCAAAATTTAAGGGATTAACGCATTGTATATCCTTCCCTATTTTTATCTTTTTTCCAAGAATTCTAAGTTCCTAAGGATTTAGGATTTGAACCCTAGTTATCCGCTTGCAAAGCCTCGTTGTCCGTAAACGAGACTCAAATCCTCCAATAGGCTAGGGCCCAGGGTCATTCTAATGCTATCAGCTTCAATCCGCCCCCTCCTATTTTGAACCATTCCTTTCTTAATAGACATCTTTCATCTTTTTTCGGTGTTTCTTCCAAGAAAAACTGGGATCTATTCCGCTAGCCAAGCCCGCTGAGAGGCCCCGCGAGGACAAAAGACTAATTATCCTCACTAAGTAATTCAGTAGTGCCGTAAATTTGTTCATAAGAAAGAATGATCCTTGTTACAAATAATCGAAGGGCAAATAGTTTCTTTCGGATTCTCTCCTTTTCGTCCGCTTTTTCATTCATTAGGACGTGTATCTCACGAACCTTTTCCTGAATCTCATCCAAGAATTGGTTTACTAATGGGAATAATTCCCTGTGTATCAATATGTTGGCTGTAAGATTTTCTTGGCCCCCTCGTGCCTCTGGTCTTTCCAAGGAATATCCAAATGACATCACTTTTGTACGTAAACCTCTAGAAAGCATAAAATCATAGCTTGATGAAACCTCTTCATCAAATTCATCAACAAAGCCGGTTCCACTGAAAGAACGATCAGAAAGATCAACCAGTTTTGAAAAATTGTCCTTCAAGATTTCCGGGATAACAATGATTGGTATGGGCCCGTGTCTTTGATCAAAGAATGATACAACAAGCCCGACTGTATGGGCATCCAGTGAGGTCATTACTTCGGTCTTTGAAATATCGCTGATCCTTTCCAATACTAGTTCTTTATCTAAACCCACTAATTCAGGCTTTCGGATGAATTTTACATAAACTATCGAGCCCGTAAATGCGATGAATAGTGTTATAGCTACAATAATAATGACTAAGCCAGGATCTATACTAGGAGGAGTGTAGTAAATTGTTTGTTCTCTTATCCTATCAGGATAGTTCCTTATATCATAAGCTAATGGGTTCGAGTTACCTGCATTATCAAAGGTTTGAATTCGATATATAACTTGCCAATTTGTACCATTAGGGTCGAATGGTACTGTTACAGAATATTCAAGGTAGTTGGTTGAGGAATTAATACCATGAAATTCCATTTGAATTTCAATCCAGTCTTCTGTTTGAAGATAAGAGGCACCTGCACCTCCACTGTTTTCAGTACTGGGATTTAAATAATAAAGGAGTATTACACCGGCTACGCCAGAACCATATTCCTCCACTTCAGCTATGAATGTGATATTAGTTGGGTTTGTTTCATCATTTGGAATCATCTGGACATTTGGAACCCGTGGAGGTGCGTTGTCAATGATCGTAATGTTAAATTGTTTACTAGCATAAATACTAAAGTCGTTACCCGCATAATCAACGGAAGTAACAGCTCTTACATATCCTAAGAATTCGGAGTTCATTAAATCTTCAAATCTTTCAATCGGAATTTGATAATCTACCGACCAAATGTCATTGCTCATTTCTGTGGCATAGAGTTCAATTGCACCATTATCCAATGTGAATATGACAATTTCAATGTCATGGAGTAGATCCGAGGTATTTATTTGTAGTCTATAATGGCCTTCAGTGTCATTCAATGGGATCATAATTTCCTCAGACAGAGTGTAAAACTCAGGCCTACTTTCAATCATTATTGTACTTGAATTAGTCGTTGCCCAAACAAAACCAGTACTTTGCTCAAGAGGTGAGATCATACACTTCCATTGTTCACCTGGCGATGTGAAATAATGATCGATTGATGTATCTCCTTCAAATTCGGTTCGTTCAATCCAAGTTACATTATCCAATGTACTAAACCATCTGATAATTAGGCCCAAAGCATCATCTTGCGTTGAAAACAAGTATGATATACTTAAATTCTCATCATCAACCAAAAACTCGCTTTCTCTGACATTGGGGTCAACTTGGCTACTCACAGGGTCAAAGATGTAATTTATTTGGAGAATTTTGGTTTCTATTTCAGCAGAATAATATATAGTGCTGTAATCTATTCCATCAAAGACTTGAAACTCGGCTTTCCATATTTCGCCATTATTTACCTGTTTTAGGGGTATTGACGTGGAGTTATCATAATTGGACTGGTACACCCCGTTTCTGAACCACCAGATTCGCCAGGAAGTACCTTCAACATCATTGTCAATATCAAAATAAGTCCAGTCCAGATATAGGATTTCTTGGTTCGATATTCTTGTTGGATAGAGACTTACGTCTGTTATGGTAGGTATGGTATTAGCAATGGTAATTGTCGAACTGGTGTAGTTCCGTAAAGCCCAGTTCATACCGTCAGAAGGACGAATCACTACATAAATTTGATCTCCTTTTCCAAAATACTGACTAGTTAGAACTGTATTATTCTGGGTTCCATATAGTAATTGTCCATTCTTGAACCACAAGATTAGAGTCTGAGAGATATCAATAGGATCGTTGTCAAAATCATAATAATCAAACGTGAAACCAGACCAAAGAATTAAGTTATCTTGAGTTCGAGGATTTTGGATTAACCATTGAATTCCTCCCGTAATAATGGGATAACTGTTCCCAATAGTAATTGTTGTTGAATTCACCCACGTCCCCTCATCACCATATAGATCGCGAGGACGAACACTACATTTCCATTCCTCGCCTCTATGTAAATAGAATGTATCAACGTAAGCAGTTGTGAGCCCGGATTGTAGTTCCCATATCCCAGAACCTTTATTAAACTTATACCATCGATATTGAGCACCTATGTTTTTGGTTACTCCAGGTACATACTGTACATCATAATTTGGTTCGAAATCTACATCAAATACTGGATCACTTTCACCTGAATCAATATCAACTATAAAATCTGAGTAATTTACATAGATTGAAGTAATTGCATTGAATATTGATGTACCATTAGGGTGATCGCTTAGAATTTCAGGAGTTCCTAAGGACGTATTGATAAATGGAGCGGTGTTACCTACTTGTACCAACACATTCGATCCTGCTAGCTTTGATGAATCAACTGGAGTTCCATCAATGGTTCCATCATTTGGTGTAATCACACACCAAACGACGTCACCCGCAGTAAAGCTCGAGTGATCTAATATGAAGGTTCCTGAAATGAATGAAGGACTGCCCAGATGGAACACTGTCCAGTCAATATCAGTTGATCCTTCAGGATCATTATCTGCATCATAATAATCATAATTGAGTATAATATTATCAGTTGTTGTTAATCCTCCAGTTAACGAAATATTCTCCACAATAGGCTCTGAGTTACCGATAGATGATAGGAAGGAGGCAGCCTCTAATGACCAATCTTGGCCATCATATACTTGAATCTTAAATCGCCAATCCTGGTCTTTCGCAGTATATTGAGAAGGAACAGCTGTTAAGTTTTCTAAGAGAGATATTGGAGTAAAGGAACCTGACCCGCTTGTTCGATTTTCCCAAATTATTTTAACAAATGTTATATTATCTCCATCGGCATCATTTTCAACCCAATTTGCTACCAGTGTATTTGTTGTATATAATCCTGTAGATGGATTATATATCTGCGCCGAATCAGTTACAATTGTTGGTGCTGAATTAGCAATAAGGACACTTATATTTACCCATGCGCCGAAATCTGTACCGTCAGAGACTCTTATTGATACGTTCCAGCGCTCATTCTTAATGAGGAGAGCGCTATCCACCGTTCTCAAATCATTATATGTTTGTTGGAGAATATCATTTCTATACCACCTGATAAGAGTTCCTCCTTCAGAATCGGCTAAATCATCATCATTCCAGCTATAGGTGACGGAGAGATTGTTTAAGGCAGTTGGAATGGATGGACTGAAAGATACACCACTTGCATATGGTGCACTGTTTAGGATTTGTGTTTGCGGAGAGGCGTATTCACTGGAATAATTAGTCCCATCATGCACTTGAAGAGTAAAATACCAGATTTCATTCTTCGATGTGGCAGTTGATGGCACTATCTTTAGATCATCATAAAGGGGATAATGTCCCCCGTCTCGGTACCATTTGATTATCCAGCCAATCGTTTCTATGTCGCCATCGATATCGGAATAGATATAATCTGCTACTAAATCGTCGGTAGTTCTTGGACTAGCGGTGATTGTTAAACTAGAGGCGCTTGGTCTTGTATTGGCGATTGTTATGGTTGGATTTAATGTATTTATATCGGAATAATCCTCGCCGTCAAACACTTGGAGGGTATAATACCAAACTTCATCTTTTGTTGTATTACCTGCAGTAACTATCTTTGAATCGTTTAAGGCGGGTTGCAAGACATCATTCTTGTACCATCGAATTATCCAACCAGAATTTTCAGTATCTCCATCGATATCTGTATAAATCCAATCAGCCATTAAATTATCTGAAGTTTTAGGAATACTTATTGTTAGGGTCAGACTCGAGGATATTGGCTTAGTATTAAGTATTATAACAAGGTTTGAGACATATTCAACTGAATAATCTTCTCCGTCATATACTCGAATTGTATAGTTCCATGATTCACCTTTACTTGTTGCGCTTGCTGGAACTAATGTAAGATTATCCCACGAGGGCTGAGATACATTGTTCATATACCACTTGATAATACGTGTGGTGCTTTCATCATCATTATCGATATCAGAAAACGTCCAGCTTGCCACTAAGTTAGTGGTAGTAGTGGGATTAGAATTGATACTTACACTTGTGAGTGTAGGTGCTGTATTAAGGATTTTCCGACTTGGAGAGGTGTAAAGAACTGAAATTTCTTCCCCATCATGGACTCTTAGAGTGAAATGCCAGAATTCATTTTTACTCGTGTTCCCTGCATCTACGGTTTTAGTGCCGTTTAGTCCTGGTTGGAGGTTATTATCCTTGTACCAGAGGATCTCCCATGAGGAACTTTCCGGATCATTATCGAGATCGTTGTACGCATAACTTACGACCAAATCATCAATTGTTGACGGATTAAAAGTAAGTCCCAAATTCGACGCGGTAGGTATGGTATTGAGGACTGTCGTACTAGAAGAATTATACTGAATCGAGTAATCTTCTCCATCATACACTTGAATGGTATAATTCCATACCTCTCCTTTGGAGGTAGCACTGGAGGAAACGGTCGTAAGATTAGTGTACCCTCCCTGTAATACGTTGTCTTTGTACCAGTAGATAATCCAATTACCGTCTTCGGTATCGCCATCTACATCGTTGAAAGTCCAGCCGGCCACTAGGTCATCCGATGTCCTGGGAATAGAAGTAATAGCTAATCCTGAACCCGTTGGAGGAGTATTTAAAATTATTACACTACCAGAAAAAACAATATTTCCAAATTCTAAGCCATCTTTAGGCCTAACTGTGAAGTTCCACACCTCTCCTTTTGCTGTCTCACTGGATTGAATTGTCTTTGTATCATTCAAATGAGGTTGTAGTATTCCATCTTTATACCAGCGGATCTGGGTTCCTGCTTCCTCATTTGAATCATTATCATAATAATCATAATTCGCAATCAAATTATCCAAGGTAGTTGGACTGAGAGTCAGTGTCAAATTTCCTGCAATAGGCGGATCATTGGTTTGTCCCCCGCCTTCGATCGAAACCGGCTCAGAAGTATAATTTTGGCTATAATCCATTCCATCATAAACTCTGATTATATAGTACCACCATTGACCGGCTAAAGTTTCCGAACTTAGTAAGATAATGTCATTATCTTTAGCTGCATCATAATTCCCGTTTTTATACCAAAAAACTATTCTATTTCCAGTGATTTCTGAATCACTATCAGCGTCGCTGAATGTGTAGGTAATGCTCAAAGTATCGCTCGAAACTACACCACTGGTCTTATTGAATGATGGCTGGCCTGATATAATGGGAGCTGAATTCGCGATAGTAGTTAGGAATGAATTGTACTGTATTGAGTAATCCGTCCCATCATACACTTGTAAGGTATAATTCCATGCCTCCCCTTTGGAGGTAGCACTGGAGGAAACCGTCGTAAGATTAGTGTATCCTCCCTGTAATACGTTGTCTTTGTACCAGTAGATAATCCAATTACTGTCTTCGGTATCGCCATCTACATCGTTAAAAGTCCAACTAGCGCTTAAATTATCACTTGTAGTGGGATTATTAGTAATTGTTAACCCTGATGCGGTGGGTGGACTGTTCAAAATGGTGGTTATGGAGGAATTGTACTGAAGTGAATAGTTGGTGCCATCGTAGACTTTTACAGTATAATTCCAGGCTTCTCCTTTGGAGGTGGCACTTGAGGAGACTGTTTGAAGATCATTATACCCTGCTTGTAAGACATTGTCCTTGTACCAGCGAATGATCCAACTGGTGCTTTCACTATCGCCATCCACGTCATTAAATGTCCAGCTTGCCTGTAAATTATCACTAGTAAGAGGATTAGAAGTAATTGTGATGCCTGAAGCAGTGGGGGCGGTATTAACGATATCTACAGATGGAGAGGTATATATACTCGAATTATCCGTTCCATCGTTAACTATGAGTTTGAAATACCAAACTTGATTTTTGGTTGTGGCTGCCGCAGGGAGGGTAGTCAACCCGTCATAAATCGGTTGATGAGTGATCCCCCGAATCCATTCTATGAAATAAGCCATCTCGGAGTCTCCATCCGCATCATTGAATGTCCAGCTTGTTGAAAGATCATCATTAGTAGCTGGATATGCAGGGGAAATTAATAAACCCGAAGCTATTGGAGGAGTATTTATAATAACTGTAGTAGATGAGTCATATTGTATTGAGTAATCTGTTCCGTCATACACTTGTAAGGTATAATTCCATGCCTCCCCTTTGGAGGTAGCACTGGAGGAAACCGTCGTAAGATTAGTGTATCCTCCCTGTAATACGTTGTCTTTGTACCAGTAGATAATCCAATTACTGTCTTCGGTATCGCCATCTACATCGTTAAAAGTCCAACTAGCGCTTAAATTATCACTTGTAGTGGGATTATTAGTAATTGTTAACCCTGATGCGGTGGGTGGACTGTTCAAAATGGTGGTTATGGAGGAATTGTACTGAAGTGAATAGTTGGTGCCATCGTAGACTTTTACAGTATAATTCCAGGCTTCTCCTTTGGAGGTGGCACTTGAGGAGACTGTTTGAAGATCATTATACCCTGCTTGTAAGACATTGTCCTTGTACCAGCGAATGATCCAACTGGTGCTTTCACTATCGCCATCCACGTCATTAAATGTCCAGCTTGCCTGTAAATTATCACTAGTAAGAGGATTAGAAGTAATTGTGATGCCTGAAGCAGTGGGGGCGGTATTCAATATATTAACAGATGGAGAAGTATATATACTCGAATTATCCGTTCCATCATTAACTATGAGTTTGAAATACCAAACCTGAGTTTTGGTTGTGGCTGCCGCAGGGAGGGTAGTCAACCCGTCATAAATCGGTTGATGAGTGACCCCTTGATACCATTCTATGAAATAAGCTATCTCGGAGTCTCCATCCGCATCATTAAACGTCCATCCTGCGGTTAAATCGCTACTGGTCGTTGGATTTGAAGGCGAAATAGTTAACACCGCTGCTGTAGGTGCACTGTTGGCTATTATAACACTTGAAGAAGTATATGTCCCAGAGGAATTAAAACCATCGTTTACTATAATTTTATAATACCATGATTCCCCTTTGGTTGTATTTCCTGCAAGAATAGTTGTTGATCCATTCAATAAAACTTGTAAAACACTATCTTTAAACCAGTATATCTCGCGGATAAGGGTATTTTCTGTATCACCATCATTATCGTAATATACATAGTTGATACTGAGATCAGAAGTAGTGTAGGGGAGTGCGGGTATTATGCTGGCACTGGTAACTTTCGGAGGTGTATTTTGAATTGTAATTGTGCTAGAAGAATTCAATACACCAAAATCTTTGCCATCCTTTGGTTTTACAGTCACATTCCAGAAATCATCCTTGTTTAAAGCAGTTGGAGGAACCTCTTTGAGATTATTATAAGCTGACTGTAATGCCCCATTCAAATACCAACGAATCTCAGTTCCCCCTTCATCATCACCGTCAGCATCATAGAAAGTATAATTCAGAAATAGTGTACTATTGCTATATATCGGTAACGAGACTTCATTTTGAGAACGAGAAAGCGTGATATCACTTGCAACCGGATAATGGTTAATAATGGGGACGTAGCCTTGGTGCTCTCCTGAAGTATAGTTGTTTCCTGCAGTATCATTCACTTTAATTACGAATTTGATCGTTCCTGAATTCATTGCGATTGTATTATTCATGTATCCCGTTCCATTGAGAACCATTAAAGCCCAGGGGTCTCCCTGTAAAATAGTTCCGACAGTAACATTCACAATGACCGTATCAATGATCCCCCAGGAATCTGAAACATTTGCTTTAAACGTACCATATTGTCCTTCGTCTGGGAAGTATTCCCAATCATCAACATACGGGTCAATCGTATCTGCTGTAAAAGTAGATACCTTTAAATTTGAGGGACTTGTTATATAGTTGTCTCTTACATCAGACGCATTAGAGATCTGATACTCATAAGTATCTCCATAGTTAACTGATTGAATGTAAATCCAATAGGAACCATTAAAGCTCATATCATATTCAGTAGTATTAATTTTTATCTTTACACTGCTTACGCTGGAAGTAACATCAGAAACATCAGCCCAAAATCTTCCTGATCCTGTGCCAGGATCTTCCGTTCCGTAATCGTTTATAACGGGGGGAGTTTTATCTAGATAAAATTCTGTTCCAACAGAATAAAAGCTTGTTGGGGTGTGTTGGTTGGTGTACTGAGCATTAATCCAATCTGTGGAACGAACAGAGTTTGAAACCTGGACTTCATCCAGTTTGGCGCTAGTCCAATCACTTAGAGTTCCACCAGTATCACTGGCTAATGTATTCATATAAAAAGGTAAAGCCAAATCAAGACTCCCATACCCAGTGATGTCAATAGGTGATCCCGGGATTTCAACTCCATCAATGTAAAATCTTAGGTAATTCCCATCTCTTACTAATACCGCATGATGCCATAAATTATCCCCATAAGTCACAGTGGAAGTAATTACTTTCTTTCCTGAAGCCCCGTTATCATCGATTTCTCCTTTTATAAGGCCTTGCGTTGTATCCATGGCAATATAATACCTAATTCCATTAGAGCCATAGGATCCTTTTCCTGCTAGCGGTCCCTTGTCTACACCATCATAATTAAACCATAAAGAAAGTGAAAAATCACCAGAACCCATATTTAAAGAAGATTGATCCCCATAATTAATTTGGTCTTGGACATTATCAAAATCAATGCTGCCATCTATTTGACCGCTTTCTTGATCATCAGAAGCCAGATTAGTAGCAGTTCCATGATTATTGTACGATGTACTATCGAATATTTGGGATACTGACGGATCTTCAGAAAGATGCCATACCCCTCTGAAATTTGAATCCCATACATTATCAGGATTTTCTTGATTGCTAATCTTCGAATTACCGTAATACATTGTGATAACGGTGTCTTCTGCATTATACAAATAGGGTACTCTTACCCAAGCTGTTAGATGACCATCGCTTCCAGATTGAGTGAATGATTCAATCTCATGATCAAGTTTTGTCCCTATTGAATCTATAAACAATATATCAGACGCATCTGATTTAATTTTTCCACTCTTTAGGTCACTATCAATAATATCAATTAGCACAGGGAAATCCGTAAAGTCAGAGGACACATTAGACTGATTAATACTGATATCTTTACTGTAACGGAATGACGTGTCAGCCCATAACCTCTCTTCTTCCATACCAATTGTATAGAAATTTGAAGGATTTAGTTGGTTATTAAACTCGGTTTGAATCCAATCACCTGAAAGATAATTATATGCAATTCGGGGCTCATCTATCGTACCGTCAAAAGTTCTACCTCCACCCATAAAATTGCCAATATATAACGATTGAACGGCATCCGTGGTAGCCGACCCACTAGGTAAAGGTTCTGGGGTTAAGGGTTGTAATATCCCATTAATGTAAACCTTTGGAACATTCGCATCAGAACTATCATCGAAAGCTACTACCACGTACTGCCACTGATTAAGACTTATTGAGTCCGTGGGAGTGTACCAGAGTCCTCGGCTTGTACTAAAGTCTCTATAAAACAATAAATGGTTATAAGGATTTCCTGTACCATCGATACACATTACCCATCCATTAGTACCTGCTGTTTGAGCAGCCTTATCCAGAATCCGCCCATAATAACCGCCACCCCATCCTTCAGGGTAAATCCAGGCTGAAATAGTTGCCCCTCCATTAAAAATGTTATCAATACTAGAATCTGATCCAACATTGATATAATCATTAATCCCATCAAAGTCCTGGCCATCCACGATCTTTCCACCAACATCAGTTGATTGATAATTTGTCCCATCATTATTGTTTGCTGTGGAATCCAAGAAGTCATCATTCAGATGCCAAACCGCCCCATAATCCTGCCAAACACCTGTAGGATTTGCCAATGATTTAACAGCTGAATTTCCATACCACATGTATATGGGAGTATCTGTAGTACCAGAAAGAATTGGAATTTTTACCCATGCCATTAAATGAGCATGTGATAAATTGAAACTTTGATCGAAAAGTTCGATCTCATGATCCAATCGTGCCCCATTGGCATCAGTAAAAGCGATATCATCCCCATCCGTTTGTACCTTTTCAGTTGCATGGAGATCAGAATCGTATAGGTCTATTAGAACAGGAAAATTGTACAGATTTCCTGTTCCATAAACCTCAGAACTTTGAATTGCAATGCTCTTTTTAAATCTCAGATAGGGTAAAGTCCAATTACCACGTATCTCGATGGAACCAATAGAAGAAAACCCATTCGGATCAAACTGATTGTTATATCCTGTAATTACCCAATCTGATGAACGAGCTATGTTCGAGATACGAGCTTCATCAATTGAGCCATTATAAAAGCTACCTGGGGGATCGTCGCCTCTAGCTCCAATCCGTAACGGATTTCCTGCATCATACTGGGAAGGAGCAGCTGTTGAATTATCATAAACCAATTGGCCATTTAGGTACATCCTTAAATAGGTAGAGGGGCTAAATACACCCACAACATGGTGCCATTGACCTATTTCATAATAAACATTATCTACTTCTCCATAATGAGGTAAAACTCCATCTGTATCATACCGAAAGACTAGTTTGCCGTGAGTACCATTAAAAGGATCAAAACTTAAATCCCATGAACGTTTATCAGGTCCAGGGCCATTCTTTGAAATTAAATACTCGTTTTGATCTTCCAGCGCACGGAACCATGATTCAACGGTAATGGCTCCCGTAATTTGAACCTCTGAAGGATTGCCAAAATCAATAAAATCATCAGCTCCATCGAGATTGAGACCATACCCGATTTTTCCTGTAATAAGATCATTAGAGGTCATCGATCCGTTAGAAGTACCATGAGAACCTGGAGTGGTACTATCAATTATTTGAGGTGAAGTTCCCGAAGGATCCTGATTTAAATGCCATACACTTACATAATTTGAATCCCATACTCCTGTCGGATTCTCCTGAATCCCAATGCCCTTATTGCCAAAATACATGAATATTTCAGTATCAACAGTGCCTGAAAGGCTGGGAATTTCGATCCATGCAATCAAATGAGCGTTAGTTGAATCATAATTCTGGTCAAATAATTCAATTTCATGATCTAATAAATTTCCTGAAGCATCTGAAAATACTATATCATCACCATCTGCTTGAACTTTGTCTGGATGATGTAGATCAGAATCATATAGATCTATCAATACCGGAAAATTCGTGAGAATTCCGCCTCCGCTTACTTCTGCGGCATCAATAGTAATACCTTTTCGGTACTTAAAGCCTGGCAAATGCCATTCGGGGATATCAGAATACTTCTCCTCCGAACTTATTGAGTAAAATGACTTTGGGGAGTTTTGGTTTTCATATTCTGTGGTTATCCAATCAACGGATCTTACTACGTTTGATAACCGAAATTCACTTATTGTTGCATTGAGATTACGGGCATTATCATAACTCCCACCAGGCCCATCACCAGGTAAATCCTCAGTTCCTATTGAGAGCGTATTCCAAGCAACATGTGTACCAGTTAGTGGCGTTGGATCATTTGCATCCAATGAACCATTGAGATAGAGTTGATGAATCCCTCCGCCTGTTCCATCCCAGATAGCTACTATATGCTGCCAAGTACCTACTATGGTTTGAAAGTCTTGAGATGTCTGAATATACGTCGATCCTGAAGTCGCTACCTTAAATTCAGATTGTTGAAAAAAATATAAATGTGGGGCGCCAAATGATGTAGCTGGCATGGCCAATGTATCTCTCAACCCTGGTCCTCCATTTGGAAACATTATCCAAAATTCAAATGTGAACTTGTCTGTAGGGCCAGCAAAACCTTCTGCTAAAGGAAGATAGATGAAGTCATCACTTCCATCCAGTGCAAGAGCCGTGCCCGTTTGTCCAACTACTAGATCATCTGAAGTCATGCTCGAAGACACTTCAACATCAAAATCAAAGCCATTGGAAGTACTATCTAATATATCAGAAGAGGAAGGGTCTTGGTTCATGTGGAGAACAAACTCATAGTTATCGTCCCACACCCCTTGAGGATTTGATTGATCTATTGCACCAGGGTATCCATAATACATGGAGAGGACCGTATCCTGAGAACTAGAAATATTTGTTTTTATCCATGCTGTAAGATGCGCGTGAGTGGAATTATATACACGGTCAAAGGTCTCGATTTCGTGATCAAGTAAATGCCCAGAACTATTAGTAAATAGAATATCATTACCACTAGCTTGAGCGTTTTGTGGTAAATTGGAATCATAAAGGTCAATGTAAATAGGAAAATTCGTTAAGTCTGAGCTAACTTTCGTTGAATCTATTGTGATATTCTTTCTAAAATTAAATCGAGTATCAGCCCACCCCGGAGTGTAATAATCTGAGATTCGGAGTTTAATACCAGGTGGATTATCATTGGTGTTCTCATAGATCGCCCTATCGTCTTTTGTTAATCTTGGTATATTTTGAAATAGTCCTTGGGGCTGATTATGAAATCGCGAGGCCCTTAAGATCTCTGTAGAAGGATGATCTGATTCCAAAATCCCTTCTTCCTCGAGAGGAAATGAAATAACAAGGAGATTAATCAAAAGAAGACCGAGAACAAATAGATTTTTTCCGATATTATGCTGATGCACCAGGAATCCACTCTTATGTAGATTTGTTTTATCATTCCAGCGTTATTTGGAACGATAAATAACGATAAATTCCTCATTTTCTGTATAAGAGTCGCTGATAGAGTGAATCCCCACTGTAATAACAAATTGTCTCTCAATAGGTTATTGGATTTGGGAAATATAATGATATGATACAAACACCCCTTTTTAGTATTCTCTGTTCAGATTCACAACATGGAATTATAAGATGTTCGTGTTAAGCATAAAGTCACATGATCTTTTGACGATCAAAACACATGGATCAAAATTAATAAGCTAAACTAGATATTCTATTCGAAAATGTAACGGGATAATCACTTTCAGTATTTATTTCTATCGAAAAACCGTTCTCACGAGCATAAAGAGCGACTTTTTGGATAGACATTATACTATTACTCGTTTAAAATCATTAACAAGAAATTTCTCCAGAAAGGATTAGATAATATGCCCCTTTTTTTTCCTCTCCTGGTTTTCTTCCTTGTTATATTGAACCGTGGAACCAATCCTCCCCTAAGATATCACGAGCTTTGAAAAAAAATCCAAAGATCTCTCGCCAGATGGTGCGTGTCTTGCTTTTTTGATGCCTAATTGGTCGCCAAAACATGAATTGACAACTACAGAACTCTGGCCACTAACCTACCCAAAACACTTATTATCAAGTCAAAAGCTAGGTCCAAAGAGGCTGCCAAAATCTACAAGAACTGAAATGGGTGTTACTCCTTAAAATACCAGAAGCTGCGTTCTGAAACCATGGCGATGATACGTTGGGCCGATTCCCAGATAACTGATTCAGCAAAAACCGCCCTGAAAAAGCGTGTCCCCGGATCTCTATCTTACCTCTCAGAGTCATGATCAAGTAATCTTTGCCAGATTATCGTGCGTAAAACCTACAGCTGAAGGTAATTTTCAGGTTAATGGTTCCATCGAGGCAGGAAATCGCACCGTTTGGCAAAATGCGCTCAATCCTGCTCGCAATTGGACTTCATCAAGTTCTATAAACTAGAATGTGGCAAGTCAGGTGCTTTACAAATCCTCTTTGATTCTGTTCTAAAGGTTAGAAACCGCGTTCTAATATTTGGTTCTTTAAATGACTGTGGATATACCAAAGCTGGATTCCTTCGGACTTTTAAAAGGGTCTGGGCTATCCCAGAAACTCTTAACGATCTCAGAATCGTTGGAAAAGGAATTAGAGAAAAATGAATGTAAAGAAAATTGGAATTTACGGTTTAGTTATAGCTTTTTGTGGTGTAATTGTGCTAGCGATAGCTCTTAATTCACTCCCATTACTCTTGAACCCCGTCGATGAAAATCAGCAGCCTCCCGATGATAACAAAATTGGATTTCGAATTGCATCTAGAATGAGTGCATCAGAAGACGAGATAGCCTATGTATGGTGCTATAACAATACTTTTACTAATCTTAACCTAAGTACACACTTTGGTAAATACATTGACGGAGTGAGAGTTGGTCGTTTGGCGAATGGCTCCCAAGAAATGGCCTTAATTCATGAGCCAGTGGCCGATTTCGCCCTTGTAGAGCAAACTGATCTTAATCAAGCATTTACCAAATTTCGTGGTGTCATTGCCCAAATAAACGAATCCTCCGATCAGATTACGGATTTGATGGATATTTGGCCGCCAACTTACCTGATGGACCTTGCGTATGACAATGGATCCTCTCTTTCATTGGTATTTTCAAAGCAACATCAGATCCTTGGCGTGCTGGATGGAACGTGGATCCTCTCGAACTATAATCATCATGGAATCCCCCTCCTCAATCTGGATTATGATCTGGAGGATCCTATTTATCTGCCAATATCTGATGTTTCCGCGATGGTGGAAGCTATAGAAAGCTTTGAACTCTTAATCTATTCGCTATTTGATGCATAACCAAGTTCGCTTCCGGATTTACTATTTTATTTGAAAGTAGTGATTTAGCATTCGAGGCATTAAGGAGACCATGAAAAAAATCTCCTTTAATCTTTTTTTCCACTTAGGATATTAGATTATTTGGCTATATCATTAAGAAAATCAAATAATACTGCAGATTATTATAGATCTGATTAGAAGCGAAAGATCAATTTTGGAAGAGCAAGAGATTCGTTCACGATATTGGAAGAATTAAATTCTCCCATACTCATTGGGAGGGAAGGAAAATGAGGAAGAGTCAAAATTGACAAAAAATCTACGGTTATTTTATTGAAAAAAATATATCAAGGCGTTGGCAGGTCATATAATTGGATCTATTATAAGTTATCAGTTCCCTAATATCAGATGCTTAGATATAAATAATTATTTGTGCTCTGAAATTAAGCTATACTGAAATTAATAAGGTGTAGTTCCATGTTATCCTCTGATGAAACACGTGAAATTTCATTTGAATCATTACGGGATTATTCCGTTTTATGCGGAGTAGAGGAAGAATTTTTACTCATCCACAAGGATGGTACGTTAGTAGAGGCTGCTGATGATTGTATGGTACGTGCTGCAGAGATCTTGGAGGAGGATCCGAAACGACTTGAGATATTGATGACTGGGATTCGAGGATTGGACGCTGAACCCGCGTTGACCCAGATTGAATACGTTACACTTCCATTACCTCCTCACCGTCTCCATGAAGCGGTTACAGAAGGCCGACGGTTATTATCTGATGCCGCGGCACAGCTTGGCTTTAAACTGCTGGCCCAAAGCCTTCATCCCATCCAAAGTGATCCAAATCCGATCGTTGGAACGCATATCAACGTTTCCGTCCAACATCATATTATGAATGTTGAAGAACTCTTTGCGGTACACAATTATTTCTGGAACTATTTGCCAGAACTTATCGCTCTGTCTGCGAATTCTCCTGTATTCCAGGGCGGTGTTAGTGGAATTGCTTCTCAACGTGTTGCGAATAGCTCGGTTTTAAAGCCTAACGGATCTGCCACGATCCAAACGCCAAAAAAAGTGGCAGCTCTTGTTCCAATTCAATATTATGGGCGGCGGCGATATACTTTGCGGCTTGGCTCACCAGATAACGTGAAACAAGTTGTAACAAATCCACGGGGCGATCGACTGGTGGATATCACACCTCGGGGGCCATTCACCAACATTGGAGACGACAAGGATGCTTCATTAATGACGAATCGAGTCGAGATCCGGATTTTTGACGTTCAACACGACACCGACAGATTGGTTGATATAGCAAACCTATGTTGTGTCTCTGCTTTGCATGCTGTTCATCTTCATGCACAAGGAAGGATTAATCCAGATCCATATCATCGTCAAAATATCGAACAGGCCATAGTTTATGGTACAAATGCGGAATTTGCACGGGGTGATGGAAAAAGAGAAACCGTCCAAGCCAGTGTGAAACAATGGGTGGATTCCCTCGACCCGTACTCGAATATACTTCAGATACAGCTTAATCGAAACCTTGCCCACGTCGATAGAAAGCAGGGGGATTTAAAGGTTGAATACAAAACTCAATCATTTGAACAACTTCGTCAGCAAGGTAAGGTTTTTGTTGTAGCTCAACTTCGACATAGTCGTACCATTACGGATAGACGGGGAAGAAGATATGGGATCAGCCAAGGAACCCAGATCCAAGGCCGCCTGGCGGCAGATTATGCATTAACATACACCGAAAACGACCTCCTGGTTTCTGGTTTCAAAAGTATTATGATTACAAATGTCCTGGTCGTCCGCGGACTTGAAATTCCATTAGAATCAAATGATAGGATCCTGGTAGCATTAGATGAGTCTGAATATATGTCACGGCGATTGTTTGGAGGATTTGGTTTTTAGGTATACTCCATAAAGTGAAAGCGCTATCTGGGGTTCAAGAAAGGTATCGATAATGCATATATCATCCCAGGGAGCTTCTTGGGTAAATCGTTATTCTAAATGCCGAAGATTGAGTGGCATCCTTTTACATCCTACAAGTCTTCCGGGAAAATGGGGAATTGGCGATCTGGGTTCCAATCTCTACAAGTTCATAGACTTCCTAGTAGATGAAGCTCACCAGTCGTTATGGCAAATTCTTCCCCTAGGACAGACAGGATATGGAAATTCTCCCTATTCATGCGTTTCTGCCTTTGCCGGAAATCCTCTGTTAATAAATCCCGAAAAATTAGTCATTCAGGGTTTACTGGATGATTTAAGACCTGTTCATTTTCCTGATTTGTTTGTCGACTTTAATAAGGTCATCCCATTCAAATGGAAGTTATTAAAGACCGCAAACCAAAATTTCAAATCTGGAACCTTTAATAAATTGGAATCCCTTTTCGAACGGTTTGTACAGGAACATTCATTTTGGTTAGAAGACTACTGTTTGTTCATGTCGATAAAAAAAGCGCATAATATGGCATCTTGGACAGAATGGAAACCCTCGTTACGAAATAGAAAATCAGAGTCACTTAGTAACTGGCGGGAGAACCATAACTCAGAAATTTCGTTATACAAATTTGTTCAGTTTCTCTTCTGGATGCAATGGACTGAAGCCAAGGAATATGCCAACCAAAAAGGCGTCAAAATCATAGGGGATATCCCGATCTTCGTTGACCATGACTCTGCGGATGTTTGGGTCAATAGACGTTTATTTCACCTAAATGATGAGGGGAATCCAACCTTCGTGGCCGGAGTTCCTCCGGACTATTTTTCTCCAACGGGCCAACGCTGGGGAAATCCTACCTATCGATGGGAACAAATGAAAGAGGATGGGTATGGATGGTGGATTAGACGTATTAAGCATTCCTTGCGGCTAGTGGATATACTACGAATCGACCATTTTAGGGGATTTGAATCCTATTGGCAAATACCAGCTGAAGAAGAAACAGCCCTCAACGGAAAGTGGGTCGCAGGACCAGGAATTCGTCTTTTCTCGGCTTTAAGGAAAACATTAGGTTTACTCCCAATTATTGCAGAAGATCTCGGCTATATCACCCCTGAAGTCGAGGAACTACTAAATCAAACCGGGTTCTATGGCATGCGGGTACTTCAATTTGCTTTTGGGTCTCCTCACGAAAAGCAGAATTTAACAAACAAGTATTTACCGCACAATTTTACTGCCAAAACCATCGTTTATACGGGGACACATGATAATCCTCCAACATTTTCTTGGTTCAAAAATAGCCCCCGACACGTAAGGCAGCAAGTTTTAGAGTATACAAACTCCCCAGGTAAAGATATCGTAGGAGATTTGATCAGATTGGCATGGAGTTCGGTAGCCCAGCTATGTGTTATCCCGCTTCAAGACCTACTCCGACTTGGGCAGGATGGCCGGATGAATACTCCAGGTACTTCTGAAGGGAATTGGCAATGGAGATTTTCTTGGAATCAACTAACTGCGGAAAAAGGAAAGGAATTAGCGGCCTTAAATGGGACATATGGACGCCAAGTTCAATGAAAGACAGTGAGTCTTATGGAATGCGATCGATTATTCGTATATGGCACCCTACAATCAGGCCAAAGTCGTCATCATCTATTGGCTGGTCTAATGTACGAAAATGCCACTCTACATGGTTATAGAAAGATTCAATCACCTGATCTGGGTTTTCCATTTATTGTAGAGAATGCTAGATCTTCAGTTCTAGGAGAGGTATATTTCAACGTTACATCCTCTCATTGGGTGGAGCTCGATCGTGTTGAAGGAGAAGGTTCTCTGTATCACAGAACCCTCGTTGAAGTAGAAACTCTAACGGAGAAATTGATGGCCTATGTGTATATCCCCGACTTTTCCCTCGTTAAAAGATTCGGGGCGTAAAGAACGAACAAAGAAGAGGATTCAGTAAAACTTCTTTTGCAAATTACCATGAACAATGCTCTAAAATGGCATCGGTTGGACATACTCCGTCACATGCAGCACATTCGGTACACGCGGCAATATTGTCCGCAACGACTTTTCCCTTAACAATCGCGTAAACTTCCTCAGGACAAATATCTACACATTCGCCCTGAGCATTACACAGATCAAGATCTATTGTTACCCAAAGATCATCATCTTCCCATTTCTTGATCGCTGTCAATGCCATCAACCGTAATCTATCGCAGTTTGTTGAATATTGTTTAAAACAGAGGCAAAAGTCTGTTCTTCTTTAGTCTTGTTAAACATAAAGTTTGTTTCGACAATCGAGTTTCCTCTACGAGAACCGTAATGAGATGAATATTCCTAAGTTTCTTTAAAGGGAATCGTTGAAATCCATTTCTCGGAACCGTCAGTATAGATTTCTGCCTTCCAGATATATGCACGATGTTTATAAGCTTCTATCATTTCCTTTAAAGCAGTAAATCCTTCTGTTCTATGCTTCGATGCCACTATACAGTGGACAAGAATATCACCTAAAGAAAATATCCCGTAAAAATGTACTATCCGTGCCTCGATCAAATCATGTGCCTCGATGAGTTCTTGACAAATTAGAGATAACTGTTGATCTGCCATTTCTTTATGAACCTGAATTTCGATTTTCTCAACTTTCTTAGTTGGAATGTCCTTGGGGTCTCCAGTCGTCTCTCGAACAACTCCAGTGAACGTTATGATATCCCCTGCTTTTCCAAAATTTGGGTTTTTCTTAACCTTATGGAGCATTTGAGTTAAAGTGATTGAATCTTTTTCTAGGACCTGGCCGAGCATGTCGAAACTGGTTCCATTTAACAAAAATTCTTCATCTCCTTAGGTTTACGATATGTAGAAGTTCTTCCAAAATAATCTTTAATCCGAGGATTACGGCATCTGGTGATCCAGGCAGACAGACAACACAGGACTTTTGTGCAACTCCCGCGAGGGTACGAGTCATAATTGAAACAGGACCTACTTCTTGATAAGTTTTTTGACGAAATAGTTCCCCAAATCCGACTAATTCCTTTTCTAAGAGAGGTAGAATCGCCTCGGTTGTCACGTCTCTCCTGGCTATTCCTGTACCTCCAATTGTTATAATTAGACTCGTCTCCAATTCTAATGCTTTAGAAACAGAACGTTGAATGTGTTCGAAATCATCAGGAACTACGATTGGGGTAGAAAGGGCAATACGGTGGTTCTCCAAGATTTGCTCCGCTTGTTTTGCAGATGTATCTAGTTTCCGCCAACGCTTGCTGCCCGCAGCAGATAAAGAATCGCTCACAACAACAATCTGGGCAGAAAGCGCCAGTTCAGGATCTGAGATATGCTTTTCTTTAGTTGACATATTTTTCATTCAACCGTACGGCTTTAAAGATCCTCTTTCTTTTTGGAAAGAACGCAAACGTTATCGATCCGAGTGGATAGAGGGTAATTTCCTTCCAAGTCTTTTTCATACATTTTCACCATATCAAAGCTCTATGTCCTTTTTTAAAGGCGAAAGGTATACGTCTTCGTCCTCAGTTGGGGGTCGGGGGGTATGGTTGGTAACACTGCCGCCTGTCTCGGAATGATCCGATATGCCGGTGGCGCATACTTGGGATTTTGATCCAGGTATCCTGCGGCCACCAATTGGGGTAGTATCGTTTGTACTTCGGCAATCGTGATCCCCGTGTCAATGTAATGGTGATAGAGATCATGGACTTCCTTAGCTTGCAACCAGGTGGGGTTGGCCCAGTGATTCACAATGGCCAGCACTCGCTCTTTCTTAGGGGTGGTGACGAAAAAATCGTACATTGGGCCTTTATAGGGGAGCCGTCCCACGTGGGGTTTGATGTGTTGACTGAAACAGGGAGTAAACCTGTCCACAAACCGCCTAAGATGGGGGGTCTCATTCTGTCGCTCCTCCAGTCGATCAAACCACTCAAATTCGCTGTCCAGGAGATCCTCGGGGAAGGAGGGCCAATACCAGGTGAATTTATACCCCCCCCGATAATGATTCGAAGCATTGGAATACAGGGACATGTACAAACTCAAAAGTAGAGGGACATTTGTCTTTTCATTAAGAACATCCGTGAGAAATTTAATTCCGTGAACCTGAACTTTGATTAATCCGAGTGGAGCTAACTTGGGACTCGAGGTGAGCGCATGCGGGAGGGTGCTTCCGAAATATTGTTGCGCTTCTTGGGGTAGTTTTAAGGAAAAGATCGGAATGATCCTCTTACCATACTCCTCGCGACCTTCGTACTCCACTCTGAACCCCTCCTCTGTCTTTAACGCGCCTTCGTGAGGGGATTGAATTTGGTCTAGTAACAGGAATTGAAAGAATTCCGTCCTTACGTTCACCTGATCAGCGTTTGAATCGTCCAGGATAATTGTATGCTTCCTATTGAACCGAGGATCCTTATGAATCCGATTAATTTCGGATAAAACCACAGAGGCCAGCGAATCTAAACCCTTTGAGATCAAAATAGAAGTCACACCATTCTCAATTTAGAACTTAAGTTTTTTAACCTTACTAAACCTATTGATGTCGGAAGGTTACTTATTAAATATCTTTGTGTTTCATTACCTTTTTATCGTTTGTTAGGGGTGTTGTGGAAATAATAGTGTCTTAAAAACCAACGGGCACCCCTTGACCAGGGATTCTGCCGAAAAAACCCAGTTCCATGTGAGGAGAATGGGAGTCGCTGGCGGATTCGGAATCGTCGGACTCCAGCTGACCGTCCTTTTGGATTGAAAAAAACACAATTTCCTCCCTACAATTTCGAAATTCATTCGTTGAGGCAGGAGACTGCCCCGTTAGATTTCACATTTGGGGGTACCCATGAAATCCCTCGAACCTTGAAAGGGGGCATTTCGAGGGTTTTTAACCAAATTTTCGCGGCCCCCTATGAAATGTTTTTGCTGTGCAACGGGGTCTGCAGGTGCTCCCGTTGACCATCCATTGATTTCCCCCCGAGGATCCCTTTCCGACCAAACTTCAAATGAGGATAATATATACTCTTTTCGTCTTACATATGCTTTCATTTACTAATTTTTCATTTAACACTCAAAAAGACTTGGTCGAAAGAATCCAACTCAAATCCTGTCCCGAATAAGATCATATCTTCGTGACAATTAAGAGGGGACTATGATCCAAAATTTCGATTAAACTCAGCTTATTAATGCCAGCTGGTTCGTTCCCTTCAGGATTGGTTCATTCGGTGAAGCCTGGAATTCTGATCCCGATTGATCTTGTTCCGGTTTCCATAAGTTTAAAAGTAAAAATGCATGTAAAACCCGTAATGACCTATTCTTCGTGTTCTTAATGTGAAGAAATGCAAAGTGTGAGAGAAATGAAGATCAAAGTCAAAATCTTGGTTCTCGTCTTAGTCTTTATATCCGTAAGTCAGACCTTTTCTAATTATATAACAGCGTCCACGGAACGCGATTACAACTTAAATGGGGGACTTCCAGCAGCAATTATGGATAAAAATACAAACTACACCCCTCATAGTCCACTTAAGATCGTGACCAACGATGAGTTGTTGGCAATCGCGAAGACTGAAAATTGGCCTGGAAATGGATCAATAGATAGTCCAATTGTCATATCTGGATTAAATTTCACGGGGCCTTTTCCTAATAACACCTATTCAAGTGAATATCAAATTCAAATCATACGTACCAATTTAAGTCTAGAAATAACGAACTGCTTGTTTACACGAACCGCGATCCCTTTAATGATCCATTATTCTCAAAACATAAGGATTTCGGATAATATTATATTCGATAATTACC
>JBHLRO010000034.1:9450-29468 GCA_048882505.1 Candidatus Thorarchaeota archaeon | reverse complement strand
GCGCATTGGCCAGTTTTCGCGCCTGCTGCACCCCATAGGGCCTGGCCCGTTGTCTCAGTGGCCATCTCCGGGCTACCGCTCTCACGGCCCGTACCGATCATCGCCTTGGTGGTCCGTGACACCGCCAACAAGCATAATCGGACGCAGACTCATCCTCGGGCGCCGAAGCTTTGGGTGTGAAGCCATTCCAGAACAGCACACCTATACGGAATTATGCCCAGTTTCCCGGGATTATGCCGTACCCAAGGGTAGATTATCTACGTGTTACAGAGCAGTTCGCCAGGCGAACGAATCGCCTTAACTTGCATGACTTAATCCGACTCCGATAGCAGTGGGCTCCGTCAGGATCAAACGGGATTACACGGAAGTTTTTGTGAGTTCACAATGAATTAAGGTTTGGGAATCTTTTATCGCGGAGGTAAATAGAACCCTCTTTCCTGAAGAAGAGGGAGCAATAAAATATGAGCCCATGTTATTGGATCTAGTGTCTGTACGCTGTTTAGACATTGGTCGAATAGTTATTAGAATGGAGAACTCCCGTTGCCAGGACGACCTCGCCGTTAACCAAGTACGACATAAACCGTACTTCCCAGTACCCCGATTTACAGGGACTTGGGGGCTCCAGCTTCGCTTAACCCACGTTTTAGGGATTACGTTTCCTAACCGCTGGGGGGTTGTGAGGGTTATACAGCCTACGAGGGCCTCACCCCAGCTCCTCACTATTCTGCTGGGATGTGTTTAACATTCAAGATGGGCACCTCTCATTAAGAGGAGGAACATGCCCGCTCTCGCTTGGGCTTTCCCCCTATAAAAACTTTTACTTTGAAGGGTTCCCGATAAGGGTTACGCCTTCCACACTTTGAGCTGTGATAACTCTACCCTTACGTGTGAGATGGATTTCTTAAATGGAACAAATCCTCTGTGTGGGTCAGCCGATGGCTTTCTGGATAATTATAGAAATAAGCATGTAGAAGTCAAAAAATCGGGGTTGGGGAATGGAACGGATTTTTGGCTGCGACTAGGAGGAGAATTCCTCCGCAGCTTAATACAAATAGGAATATTAAAGCTTCTATGAACCCAAATGTCCCTAATATTGCACCAATAGTGGTAAATCCAACTAAAGAAACCAGTAAATTTATAGTATTATATAAAGACTCTTGGGTACTTCTGGTCGGAGCGGAAGTAAGCTTGTAGTATAATTGCCAGTACATTCCTGTGGCTAATCCCCCGATTATTATTTGACAGAAAAAAACCAAAATAATCATGGTTGTTTTTATGAAATTGGGCAGATTGGATATCATTAGACCAGCATAAAGAAGCCAAATGACAGGAAATTGGATTAAATAGAATATAATGATTCCCCAATATGGGGATCGAACAAAGGTAGTTAATCGTCCAGAAATACGGCAAGATATCGCGTAAAGAATGTCGGAAAACGCTCTAGTCCAGGTTACCAATAGGATCGATACCGCGGTGAATTGGATTACAATGTCATTTTGACGGAATGCTTGCGTATTGGAATCTAGTTCGTATAATAATGGTGTAAGGATTAGCGAACGAAATGAAACTGAAGTAAATGATAACAATGCAAAACCTATTAGAAAAGGGGTGATGATCAGAAAGTTAGTCCTAAGATATGACAGGATAGGACTTATCCGCCCACTCAATGTTATTTTTTCCTCAGGTTGATAAACTGGGGGTGCCAAACGCCTATCAACATTCCCAGATTCACCCAGAAGGTCTTCTTTGTTGAGGGAATTAGGAAGTGTAACAAATTTGTACCCAACCATGATACCGATGGTGGCGATAGATGCCTGGGAAATAAAAATCACTTGGGGTGGGAAGTAACCTTGTTGGAGTAAAATTCCTCCAATCAGCGTAGCTAGAATAATCCAGAGAGTTTTCGCGAACGTGATATTTCCCATGGCTTTTCTGAATAAATTATCAGGAACCGATGAATCTCGTACTAAAATATCCCAGGAATTCATAAACCACGAACTATAAGAACCGGAAAGTAGAGCAGAATAGATTCCAACCACTATTTCGAGAATGGCTAGGTGAAATGGTCTGGTGGCAACGATGAGTCCCAAATAATAGATCACCAAACACCACATAGCGCCACAATAGGCTAACCGTTGTCCCAATCGATCTGTTAAGTATCCAAGCGGGATATCGAGTATGATTCCACAGACTAGACCCAAACCAACAACGAATCCAAAGGCTTCAAAAGAATCGAGTATGGCCAAATAATAAAGAGAAATCCATCCATTACTCAGATAAATTCCACAAACTAAGATTTGGAGAGTGATGTATTTAAAACTCAAGGTTTGTAATTCTCGGGGAAAGGTATCAACGCCTAGGACAGAATGGATAAACGTCATGGCTTGTATCCCACATTCTTGAGTTTGCTCTCTTGAAAAGGCCTTAACGAACGGAATTGAGTTTCTTTCCAATGTTCGAAACAGTAGTAAAATTTACAATAGGAAAATCTTGTGAGTTGACTTCTCCTCCTGAAATGACTACCAGATACGGGATTTCCCCTAAACTGTCAGCGTATTTTTTCATATATTTGTCAAATCGATCTCCGATCACCATTGCCCGATTGCCACAATCAAAAAAGAGGCCAAATGCTGAATTAGGGGATATAAGTTCTTCCAAAGCGTTTTCTAGGAGGTTTTCGATCGTATTTCTGCTCTGATCAGCAATAAAAGCCTGAAAATGGTCTGGATCGTCTGCTTTCAATTTCTCCACAACCTGATTAGGAGCCGTGATAAGAGCGTGCTTAAGGTTCGGATTTACCGCTAATGCGTATAGATTCTGTTTTTGTTGGCTGTCAATGACACAAACTGGACGATAAGGATGATAATAGAAGGCAGACTGAGTACACCTTTCCAGAATGTCAGGGGTGTCAGTCATCCCAAAAAGGTCAAGTAAAGCATGAGCTCCCCATTTTCCTTGAATCCGTGGAATAAACCCACCTTTAATGAAACTGTCGATATCGAATCTTTTATCTGGCAGAATTTCTGCTCCCGTATCACTTCGGCTTTCAAAGGCCAGTTCGGAAGATTGAATTGAAATATAGGTCAAAGAGTCCTTGTAGGCACGGTAGTTATAGAATTGAAAGGCCTTGTACAAGTTAAGAGGATCGGCTCCAAAAGTACCAGTGTAATGAATTCCATTTCTGTACAGCTGGGTAAACAAAGACCATGTTGAGGAGTAAGAAATACCTATTCCCGCAATATCAAGTAGAAATTCTACGGGTTTTCCAATGATCTTAGATAAAATAGGAAATTTGCGCCAGATGGGCAAATTGAGTATGAAAAAAGGATTAATCCCTTCTATTCTGTGATTCAGCATATCAGCTACGAATTTGGGAAATCCAACGCCTGGAGGAAAAAAAAGAAACGTTGAGTTTGTATTACTATCTTGGGCGATTTTTTTGTCTCGAATACAATTTTTGACGATTTTTTTCGTTTTTCTCTTCGTTCCGATCCGAAATCGTTTAAGTAGATAAGATTTGGCTGTTATACCCGTAAGCATCATGAGACCTACGCCCTTCAGGCCATAATCCTGTCGATTGCCAATTCCTAATCCTGAACATCCAGCCATCGGAACATCAGAATACGCTTCCTTTAATATAGCTAATGCTTTGTTATAAGTTTTTGCTCCTCCAAGATGTGATCCCGTAAAGTAAAGAATCAAGTCGGGCCTGTTTTTTAAGTCAGCTTCAGCCTGTTCTAGAGCGACTGTAGTCGCCTGTACTAGATCGTGATCAATACATAATCCAACAGCGGCTTGGATCATTGTCATACACCAGTTAGATTTTTGTCGTCTATTATCCATCCCAATAATCGTGCAATACGGCTCATCTCAATCTCCATAAGTCCCGTATTTACCCGTGGATCAAGAATAGATACCAAAATACTTGAATTCCCCGCACGATAGAAATACACAGGAGTCGGCTCTTTCTCTCCGATATCTTTATCATATTTAACTGATTGTGACCCATTTTGCAGTTGTTCCATCGTTTTCGAAATTATTTTTTTTACCCATTCAATAATTATCAGCAATCTCTGAGAACGTTGGTGACTATAAAAGGCGTTTAGGACTTTACCATCTAAACGAAATAGCAATGCGGCATCGACGTCACTGAATTTTGCCAAATATTCTATTTGTTTGTTTATACCACTTACTACATCTGATAAGTGATGAGTAATAGATTGTGGTTTAGTCATTGGTAATGTCATAAACCACGATTCCTTTGTTTTTTTCAAAACCTATGGGTTGGGGTGTTTCGCTATGCGCTGAACCACGAAATTTGCGGACATTCAATGTACGATTGTAAACGCCGCCCAATCCTATTCGATCTAGCTCGATTATCGAATCCGATAGAAAAAGCGGGACTCTTGCAAGAGTTTCACCAAATCCCTTTTCTATTGTAATAACAGAAGTGCCAATTTTTCTCAAAGATGTGAATATTCGGTTTATCACATTCCGTTGTTGGTTAGGATCAGGAATTTCCAGAAGCAACGGAGTGAGGGGATCAATTGCAATACGGATTCCACCATAATGTTTTTCTGCGGTCTCTTTTATGATGGAAAGATATTTTGGAAGTTCTGACATAAAAAAACGCAGACCGATCTCTCCTGACGTCAGATCGGAAGCTTCGCTGAAAGCCACCTGAAATTGAAGGCTCCCTTGGTTGTATTTCTCCTCAAATCGTTTCAATCCAATATCATGACAATCTCGAAGCACGGAATCAAGATTTTGCTCTAATGAAACGTAGAGCGCGGGTGTGTTTCTATCTTCAGCAGAGAATTGCCAACAAAACGTGGATTTTCCACATCCAGGATCCGCAATTACAACATTGACTGAATATTTCCGGAACCCGCCATGGACCAGGTTATCAAAACCAGGAACGCCGCTCGGGATCCTTTCTTGGGTACTAGTAATCCTATTTCGCAATAACTTTTGCAATATTGTCACCTTGTAACCTTAAGACATTATTAGCTGTTTCGAAACATTAACATGATGATTAGTGGTGTGATCGAGTGTTCCTTTCTTGAATGAATCAATGAAATCAATGATGGCCCCAAATATTTCGAACACCAGCTGTGCATCCTTTGCTGAGCACTTAAAAGAAGTAAAACATTGAAATTGACGGTGAAATGGCGTAAGTTCGAAGTTTCTTTCTTCTGGAGTAGCTAAATCAAGTTTAGTTCCTATGAGAAACCTCGGAACCTTGGGATCAATGAATTCCAACCATTCAGGAAGCGAAAAGAGCGTCGATAGATCAGTAAGATCGAAACATAAAATTGCAGCATCTGCACCGACACAAAATTCTCGGAATACCCCCATGTTCTTGAACTGCTCTTGGCCCCCAAAATCCCAGATTTGAAGTTTATGTTGCCGGTTTCTCCGATCGTACATGAGTTTGGAATGGAATTCTACTGCAATAGTCTGTTTAGTATCCGGAGAAAAGGAGCTTGAGGTAAAAGACTTCGAAAGCGTGGTTTTTCCAACTCCTCCCTCTCCGAGAATGACAAGTTTCAATGGTTTCTTACTTTTTCGTGGCAGGAATTTCACGAGATGCACCAATCTTTTCATCCTCCATATCGGTTTTAACTACCCAAATTCTATTTCCTGACATCCTCATTGGATTTTGGCAGAGGATTTTGGGGTTATTAAAAGAGGATCTAGTTGATATATACTGAGTATAAATGAGATCGGCCAAATTCATGAGCAAGCGTCTATTAACAGCGGTAACCACTAGATTCACTAGAAAGAAACGAGCCTCCCCATTGGTTGAAGAGGGAATTCTTATCGGTCTTAGTCTCTTTGGGTTTCTCTTGATCCTCTCAATTGTCACTGGGGTTTTAGATTGGCTTCTAGTTAATGCAGATGAACTCCTCAGGAAATTGGGTTCCCTCTTTTCTTTAGTAAGATCCTTAGTTTAAGGGTAATTTCCTCTCTCAAATGGACCGAGTGGGACTCGAACCCACGACCTCCGGGGTTCTTGGACAGAGGACACACGATCATCTGCTTGCAAGCCAGGCGCTCTACCAAGCTGAGCTATCGGCCCAATTATTATGAGCGAAAATAATCTGTTACTCTTAAAAGGTTTTCAATCGGAGTTGCGAGGTTTGTCTTTCCAAATCCTTAAAGGTTCGGACTTAGATCGGAACCGTAGCTGTTCCAAATAACGAAAAACCGTGCTATGTTTCGATCCTTGAATAAGGTGTTGGATGGCCTCACGGGCGTGCTGAATTTCTGTCAACTCCCCGATAATAGAAACCTGATTTCCAAAAACTGAAACAGCAGTTTCGGTGCTGGTTTCAATCATTCTTTTTGCTTTTCCTTTTTCTCCAATAATTCGAGATTTTAAGCGTTTTATATTGCTTTTTGAACCTTCTAAATCAATTGTTTCCAAAAAAATATCATCATCCAAAAGATTAAATGCGGCCGAAGGACTAAATCCCCTTCCAATAGCGCGTACAATATCACGAACGGTCCATACCAAAATAGGGTCTGGAGTGTTCTCTGTTGCCAATATATGGACCGATCCCTCGCCACTATCGACTTGGATTACCACCTTCGTTATGGATTCCAATTCCTCCTTAACCTCCCCTTTTCTCCCAATCAACACTCCAATCCGACTCCGTGGTATCTTCACGTGACATTCTATGACCATTTAAAATATTGCTCCTATTAAGCAAGCTCATCGTTAACGGTACTTAACAATTCCTCAAGTATGGTATTAGTAGAGGGACCATCAACCCCTTTAAGGGAAAATGTGGAGAGAACGTTTTCTAAATCACGCTCGAGAAATTCTCTTGCTTTTGGGTGAGAGATAAGGACGCTTTGACCCATGTCGATAAAATATGGCCTTGTTTCCTTCATTAAAATGTTAAATGGGGAAAGATCTGCATGAATTAGTTTCGCTTTAAGGAACAGACTTTTCATTTGTGTGAGAATTTGGGTCAATGTGTCTTCTGTAAATGCAGCAGGAGTTCTTTTTAACAGGGGGGAAGGTTTTCCTTCTTTTCCAATTAGCTCCATTATAAGAATGTTTCGTTTTACTAAAATAGGCCGAGGAACGCTCACTCCTGCTTGATCGCTACGCTGAAGATTTCGAAATTCTTTTTCCGCCCATAATTTTATAATTTTCCAACTCTTTTTACTATGCCGTTGAAAACGGACGTCTCCAGTAATATAGTCAGAAATTCGCTTAAAGTTGAGAGTACGGGTTCGATAGATCTTGACTACGACTGGGGATTCAATGGAAAGCGATCTGCAGTGTTTCTTGCCCTCCTTACCAAGCTCCGCCAAAAAAACCCCTGCTTCTTTGCCAGAAGCTATGGTTCCAGTTATCGGGCCTAGAAACTCCTTGGCTTGGAGACGTTCTAATTCGATAGAGGTACTCTTATCGAGTACCGCATTTAATGTTTGGTTATCCTCTGTGCGTTTCCTTCGTTTTCTCCAAGAGTCCGTCTTTTTATCATAAGACTCCCAGATCCGCTTATCATCTGGCCGCATTCTTGAGGGCCCCAATATCTATCTGACAAGTCGTCCGTATTGTCTAGATGTGATTCGGGGTTGAATTAATTCACAATTTGGACATTTCAAGGTATTTCGGCGTTTAAATTCAAGTTCAGATCCGCAATGATTGCAAAATGCTTGAATTACCCCTAATCCCTCACCTACCAATCCTACATCAACAACACTATCGGTTCTAATCAGACGGCAGCGCACCCAGTCTCCCGGCCGAACCACTTCATACATATTCTTTACGAAACTCCGAGAGACTTCCCAAATGTACAGACTAGCCTTTATCGGAGGGGTGGTCTCGCGCCCATCTAGGCGATAGATTTCCACAGATGCCATTTTGTTCTTAACAAATTCGATGCGTCCAATTCCGACGTCTCCCGGCTTGATGGTTTGATATTGCTTGTCAGGGGCTACAGAAATTTTGTGTTTTTGTGGATCTGTGACCACACGTCCTATTACCGATGAATAAATACTACCGTCTTGTTCATAACATGTTTCATCAGGTAGGAATTCCTCAATAACAGCGATCTTGTCACCTGGAAGAACCCGTTTCTCACTAGATAAATTCTGATGCTTTCTACTCATTTCCAGTTCCAAGACGCCACTTGCCAATACGGCCTTAAGTAGCTAGGGTTTTAGAGAAGTCATTGTCATGTGGACTAATCCCTGCCTAGATTAAGCATGGAGCTCTATTTTCTAAGAAGAAAATGCATTAATAGACTCGTAAAACATCGACAAGCACCCTATATTGAGTTTTTCGATGAAACTGGAATTGAGGTGCTAAGATAAAATTCACGGTGGCTAGGCGTTCCACCCGTTTTCCATATTCTGAACTCAGTTTCTCTATCAACCTCCGAGTTGGCCTATTCGCCTTGTGTAGAGAAATAATTGTTTGTGAGTATTGTAAGGCCTGTTCTAAAAACACTAAATCAATTTTTCGCCGTTTTGTTCCGAAGGGAGGGTTCATAATCGTTGTTTGAAACCAGTTTCCCCACAATTCAGGCTCAAGAAATTCTATTGCTGTTACGAGTAACTCGATATCCAGTGTCAGGTGCTCGCGCTGCTGAGCAAGTGTCAATACCCCCTCCCAATCCACATCGACTCCTAATGTTCGTGCTGCAAAAAATTTCTGAATAGGAAGTGTAAATCGGCCTGTACCACATCCTAGTTCTACAACGTTTTTTCCAGTCAAATCTTCTGCAGCCAATATAAGAATAAACGCAATTAAATCACTTGGCAGTGAATATTGTTCAAGAAAAACTTTTGGATCCTGAAACCCCACTATCTGATCAATAAACTTGGTGATCTGTAAATATAATTCTATCATAGCGGGGCCTAATGTTATACGTCGTGGAAACACGACCTCGTAGCCCGAATGGGAGAAGCGGGACGGCATCGAAATTCATTCTTTAGATTTAAAACCTGTAACACCAATATTGGTAGCTCTTCTAATACTTTGAGAAGGATTGCTCTATATCTATCTGGAAACGTCAAATGGTAAGGATAGAAACCTTCCTTGGCTTAAAAATCACCCTTATCTTCAATAACCATCGGGGATGGATGATTCTATCTCTGAGTCAAAAATATGATTGTGAAATCGGAGTTCGATTATTTACTAACCTTATTTACGAAAAACCAAACACAAGGGATTAATCATTTATTAAAAAGTGGGTTTCCCATTATCAAGGATATCGCGAACAAATATCTCTGGATCTAAAATCCTTGTCATCCTAAATTTTCCTTTACTCGTAACAGAAATTTTAATAATCTGCATTAGATTTACCAAGAGAGATTCAAATGGCATCAAGCGCAAACCCAAAAGATTTGGTCGTTATTAGCAAGCATGATAACAAATTTACTGCCTTGGCAGATGTTTTGGAAAAAACGGCCTTTTTTGACATACTAGAGCGGCATTTCAAAGGATCAAACAAAGCAAGAGAAGAATTTTCAATCGTTATTAAGCCTAACATAATGATGGCTTATTCAAGAAAAGATCCATCTACTATTACTGATCCTGAGCTAGTGGAATACCTTATCAATGAAATTATTAAACATGGATTCTCAAAAATCACTGTGGTTGAATCTCAAAACGTTTTTGGAAATTGGTTTCGAAACCGTGATGTTGTGACCGTGGCGACCTACTTCGGGTATTCCGGTAGTAATTACAAGATAGTGGATCTAACGCGTGAGAAAGTTCGTTATAGGTTTAAGGGACGTCTTGGGAGGCACTGGATAGGTCCGACCTGGCGGGATGCTGATTTTCGAATTTCTTTTGCAAAAAACAAAACCCATTTCAGTTGCTATTTCACCTTGACTTTAAAGAACCTTTACGGCTGCATGCCTTTACAGAATAAGTTCAAAGAATATCACGAAAAAAAGGAATTCGACTGGCCAACCATAGAAATGTTGAAAGAGTTTTGGTGCCATTACGGATTAATTGATGCATATTGGAGTGCGGATGGGCTATGGGGCCTTAAATCTGATGATACTCCCGTACCCACGAAGACAATTATTGGCGGAGAGAACATTATCGCGGTGGAGACAATAGGGGCTAAGAAAATGGGTCTGAATCCGATGCAAAGCCGGATATACAAACTGGCGGTCGAAGAACTGCAATACAAACCCGATATTGAGTGTCAAGGGGATGATTCGGTGTATGAATCGTGGATTAATATTCCCCCCTTCATGGATAAGTTTATGGATGTGGGTGAGGAATTCTACCATGTATCAAATAAGCTAGGATTCATCAGCAGCGAAATGGATCCCTTTTTTCCTCCCAAAACCACAAATCCAATTGTACGAGGGATCAGATGGTTATTTCTCAAAATAGCCCGGATTTTCTCACGAGCGGAATCTCAATACGCTGAATGGCACAGGTACGTGTCCAAACAAATAAAAAAGATATAAACCTCGCTTGTTAGAGAATTCTGAGGTTTCAATCCCTCCGAATTTTCGCCCAGAGTAAATATCAATGACTCGAGGTTCCCGTCATACTCACGAGACAATTCATTCCTTGCGTGAGGAAAGGGATTTCTGTTGCAGGACATTCTAAAGGAATTTTATGATTTCTATGTGATTTCACGAAAATATTTGAAAAAGAATATTAGAGGTTTCCCTGATTCCGATCAAAGCGACAGATATGCACAGATCATTTTGAAACGATTGATGTTTCTATGGTTTTTACAGACAAGGGGTTTCTTAGATAATGATTTTAACTATCTGATATCGAATTTTATCAAAAACAAAGACAATAACTATTTCAAGGAATTCTTAAGCTTATTATTCTTTGAAGGGCTTTCAAAGGCCTTTAATGACAGAAAAAAATCCATTAATGGATTATTGGGAAAAATTCCATATTTAAATATTGATATTTTTCTACCAGCAAAAGAAGAGCTTATCTACAGGGAAACAATAGAAATTTCCAATTCTGTTTTTTATAAAGAGATGGATTATCCTCTAAACAGATCGATTACCTCGTTACCAGTACTTAATTTGTTAGAAAGCACGTCTTGGACCATTAACGAAAAAATTGGGGACGTCAGCAGGTTAAAACCGAATATTTTGAGTTATATTTTGGAGAGAAGTTTAGATCAAAAAGCAGCTGGGGCAATTTATACTCCAAATCAAATTACTTCAAAAATGTGTAAAACAACGCTTATTGAATACATTAATAAAACGTTAAATCTTAATTATTCGACATTCAACAGCGTATTAAAGGAAAATGATGAAAAGAAACAGTCTCAAATACTTAACCTTATAACATCAATAAAGATTCTAGATCCGGCAGTGGGGAGCGGTGATTTTCTGGTAAAAATGCTTTTTCTTCTTGAAGATATTTACAGTAGGTTTGCAAACACTGACAACAAGCTTTTGAAAGAAAAACACGAAATCAATGGGGAAAATATTAGGAAATTTATTATCAGAAACAACCTATTTGGAGTTGATATTTCACCAGAAGCTATAGAAACGTGCCAAATGAGATTGATTTTGGCTGTTATAGCCAAAGTTACGTCTTTGGAAGAAATCAATCAGTTACCAGACATTTATTTCTATTATAGATGTGGAGATTCATTATTAGGAATCTATGAGAGATCTAGTAGACCAGTAATGGATTTCAGGGATAATCCTATAGTTAGGATCAAGAAAGAACGAATGCAACAAAATAGAAAGAATGAACAAAAGATTGGATATCAAACTGTTAACGCAGGAGAAAGAATCAATAAGAAATCCCGTGAATTAAACGATGTTTTTACACAAATGCTATTGGAAAAGCCAGAGTTCCGGGATATTTATGAGAAATATACTCCCAGGCAATTCCATGAAAAATTCCATCCTTTCCATTGGACACTGGAATTTCCTGAGATATTACAGGCTACGGATGGAGGATTCGATATAATAATTGGCAATCCCCCCTATGTTCGGGCTGATTATCAAGACTTAGTTTATCAAGAATATAGAAGAATAATAGAGAGGAATTTTTCTCTACTAACGCAAAAATGGGATCTGTTTATACCGTTCTTAGAATTGGGTATAAAACTTCTAAAACCTAATGGAATTATGTCATTCATTATTTCAGATGGATTCTCCACTTCAAATTATGCATCAAAGATGAGAAAATACCTTCTGACAAAAGAACTCTTTGAAATTTGCTTTTTTTCAGGAATTCAGATTTTTGAAACTATGAATGTAAGCAACATCATTGTGTCGCTCAGAAACAGAAATCGAAATGTTGATCATATCACAAAACGTGTCTTCTACAAAAACCTTGGTGAAGTTGAAAAAATTGAGAAAGTAAAAATAGAAGACTATGGCGAGAGACTGTTTCGAAAAAAGTATTATTCGATGGTCAATGTAAGAAAATTCGCTGCAGAAACTATTCCTCTTGGTCGTATATTCTATATAAGCGTTGGTATGGTTCTAAACAGTGATGAAAAGCGGTTTAAAGGAAAATTCAAAAAGAATGATCTAATAAGGGATAAAAGAGGAAGATTCTTCAATAAAAAGTATATTGAAAACAAATATATTGACAAATTTAGGATAAACGATGTAAAGTTCTTGGAATATGGTACGGATCGAGTTCCAAGACAGATAAGACGACCTACATTTCCGGAGCTGTATGACTCCCCTAAAATTATGGTTGGTGCGATTGGAGGTAGAGGAATATACGATGAATGTGGGAGTCTATGGTGTAATCACTCCATTATGATATTGAAACCTTATCATGATTTAGTAGGTATAAAAACAAGGGTTCTGAATAGAAGAGCAGTAAAAGAAGCCATACTACGTGGAAAACCTCTTTCATTAGATTTTGATCTACGCTACATTCTTGGCATCATTAATTCATCATTTGCTAATAGTTACCTCAACTCCATAAGGACTCATAGACAAGAAAATTATTTCCAACCAAATGATTTAAGGAAATTACCGATTCCAAATGTCGATAAAAAGAATCAGATTATAATTAAAGAGATCGTGGAAAAAATTGAGCGGAATAGAACACTTCATATCAATAAATCAAATCATGATGTAAAAAACGAATTAGAGGCACAATTCCAGCAATTATTGATGGAATTAGATGATCAGATAAACGATTTGTATTTTAACCAAAATAGTCCAACTGGAGAGTGAAATAGAAAACACATATCCCTAGATGGTAACATCAACCAATCTTATTGCGTTAAATCTGGCATAAAGTTCATAGAATCCGTTTTATAGCTCAAAACCTTTTTTTCATTACTTCCCGAATAGAACTTTACGATAAAAGGCAGCCTCTTTCGATAATGCATCTACGTTGTTTTCTTTCTTCCGAAAGCCGTGCCCTTCCCCTTCATATTCTATATATTCAGAGAAGATTCCTTTTTCTTTGAGAATCTCCGCCATTTCTCGTGAAACTTCAGGTACAACCACCTTATCATCTTTTCCTTGAAATAAGATCATAGGGGACTTTAATCTATCCATATGATTTATGGGGGAACGCTCGTTATAGATTTGCTCCCCTTCCGGATCTGATAAAGGCTTCCCCATCAACCAATCAATGTATTGTGATTCGAATTTGTGTATCAGCTTGGTTAAGGTGATAAGATTCCCAATTCCAAAATAGCTCGCACCTACTTGAAATGTATCAGGAAATAATGTTAGAGCTCGTTGTACCGCATATCCACCTGCGCTACCGCCTCTGATTGCAACCTTCGGTGCTACTTTTCCTTGATTGACTAGGAAATCAACAGCATCCTTAATATCCTGAGCATCAATGAGGCCCCATTGCCCCTTCAATGCATCCCGATACCTTCTCCCATAAGACGTGCTTCCCCGATGATCCACATCAAATATGGCGTACCCTTGGTTAGTCCAAAATTGTCGCGATAAAGAATATTGGCCAGATGCTCTCCCTGTCGGGCCTCCATGTACCATAACAATTAGAGGAGGTTTGTCACCTTCTGGAGGCATATAATTACTATTTTTTGGGACGTAAAACAAACCAAAAGCTTTCATTCCATCAGAAGTTGGGTATTCTATTTGTTCTGGTATTGAAATATCTTGAATGGAAAGACGATTTGGAAAACTAGTTCGGAGGATTTCGTACTCCAGAGTCTGGATATCGAGTTTCACTAGCGCTGCCGGTCGTTTTGCGCTGTTAGCAAGAAGTACAATTTCATGTTCTGAATATACCTGTATACTATCATGTCCATCAAAGGGAGAATTTAGGGTAGTCAAAACCCTGCTATTTGGGTCTATCAGTGATAAAAATCCCTTTCCGGCTTTCTCGTAATTTGCGACTATCTGTCCACTTGGTAAGAAGTTCCAGGTTACATCCCCCAGTACCCACCTAGGGAGTGTAAATTCAGCCAATTCCATCGTAATTGGCTGTATCTCGTCATTTTCAAAGCGATATAAGTTCCACCAATTCTTGAAGCTCGAATCGGGTTGATTTTCTTCATCCATGACAAAATAAACTCGTCCGCTACTGTCAAAGTTCACTCCACAAACAGAAATCCCCTCCCCACCCGCAATGATCACTTCGGAGTCTGGTACAACATTATTATCCTTGAAATCTGCTGATATTACCTCTGTAGAGTTCCACGGCATATTAGGATGATCATACTGTATCCAGGCGATTTGATTCCCGTTGGATGAGAATGTCGGATCAAAATAGAAATTCTTTCCTCTTACAATTATTTTTGGCTCTTGAATGGCGGTCTTTGAGAGATCCAATAATGCTATGAAGTTTTCGTTTTCTTTTTGATCAAATTCCTTTTCATAGACAAAGACAAGGGCATTCCCTTCTGGTGTTAGAATCGGCGCGGCATACTTCCCCAGAGATCCATCTTCGTTCTTGGAAGGAGTCAATGGTATGGGTACGTCATCTGTTCCGAGAGTTTTACGGTAAAGCCTCTGATCCTCAAAATTCACATAATAAAGGTACTTTTCATCCACCTCCCAGCACACTCCACCATATTCATGAACCCTGGATCGTACATTTACATTTCCGGGTAAAACGTCATAGGTGTCTCCCTCTATATTGCGACAGACTATCGTGATTCTACCTTTCTCAGTAGGACGGAGTTCAGACCAATAAATGTTGCCATTAACGACTTTAATCGCCGTAAAAGCAATGATTTCCTCAAAAATCTGTTCTGAAGTGAGTTTTCCGATCCATTTATGATATGGAAGAATTTGTGGGCGTTCTGTCATATAAAATGCCTTCTTATGCTTTTTCCTGGTTTAATATATTGAGTAAATTCTCTTTAATCGTTCTTAATCGGGAATATTTCAGCCTTTATATTCTTGTATCCAAAGAGAACGTGTAAAATTGGCGTTTGGAGTAGTAAAAAGGAAATAGCTCGTTCCAGATAGGTCTGCAATCGAAATCCATGACAAAGATACTTTATATGTTCCGGCAGGTAAAGGTTTGGAGACAAAATTGAGATAGAAGGTGGATGAAAATTCTCTAAGAGCCGAATAAGAGCTTGTTTCAAAGTATGCTATTCTAACTGTTTTATTTCCCATTCCCTCAATGCCTAGGGAGATATTAAACCCAACACGTTGGCCTGGAGATAAAGAGTCTGAAACACCCAATATATAGATTGAAGAAAACACAGCATTTATCCTAGAGTTCGTTTGAATCGTAATATTTAGTTCAGTATCAGGAACAGGCTTATACGTGCCTATTTCTAAATCGAAAATCTGAGCCGTCGTTGAAAATTCTTTATACAAAGATTGGAGGACAATACCCTCATCGGCAAATCCAGGGATGGTCGAAACGTCCTCATAAACTATTGGATAAAGCAAGGGTAAGGCAAATAATCCAATTACACTTGAAATAATCACAGCGACTAGTACACTACCAACAAATACTTTTGTCGACATATTAATCACCTTTCGCGGACTTTGGGAACTTTTGTTCCAAGATTCCATTGTACGAAAAAGTGGCAGTTTAAAAAATGGACCTAATTGAAAGCGAAGATGGATCCTGCGCATTTAGTGGTCAAGATCGTACGAAATTAATTGTTATTCGAATTAGAGAACATTCTCCGAGTTACACACCATCGAATTTTAAAAATGGTCATAAGACCATTGCCATCCAGTAGATGATGGAAACAAAATTGGAGGCATCTTCATTTGAGTACAAATACGAAATCAATCATGATAATGATCGGGACTCGGAAAGGAGCGTTTTTCCTACGTCGTGATGCGTCACGTGATAACTGGGCTTTGGAAGGGCCGCATTTTCTTGGTAATATGGTTCATCATGTAGTGATGGATCCGAGATCTAATAAAGGAAATCTTATGTTGATGGCCGCTAGAACAGGACACCTTGGACCTACTATCTTCCGGTCAACAGATCTGGGGAAAACTTGGAAAGAATCAACTAAACCTCCTGCTTTTAAAAAGGCCCAAGATGAAAAGAAGGGACGTGTAGTAAAATATACTTTGTGGCTAACACCAGGCCATAAAACAGAAAGAAACACCTGGTATGCTGGAACCAGCCCTCACGGCTTATTTCGTTCAGATGATGATGGTGATACTTGGGAAGGCGTAAGTGGATTTAACGACCACCCTATGAGACCCAAATGGGGTGATGACATCGAAGCCAGTACGCCCGATGGTCCTCTGCTCCATTCCATTAATATTGATCCGCAGGATCCAAATCATATGTATTTTGGACTTAGTACGGGAGGCTTTTTCGAAAGTACGACAAAGGGAACGGACTGGACTCCATTGAATAAAGGATGTGTGGCAGATTTTCTTCCAACTCCCGATCCTGAATATGGCCATGACCCCCACTGTGTTTATCTCCATCCATTAAAGCCTGATCGATTATACATGCAAAATCATTGTGGGATATATCGACTTGATCGGTCTAAGAATGACACATGGGTTCGAATTGGAGAAAATATGCCCCAGGATATCGGAGATATCGGTTTTCCGATTACGTTGCATCCAAGAAACCCTGATATTGTTTGGGTGTTTCCCATGGATGGGACCGACGTTTGGCCAAGGACGAGTCCCGCAGGAAAACCCGCTGTATATATTACCAAAGACGGGGGATCTACCTGGAATCGTCAAGATTCGGGCCTCCCGCCACACGGATGGTTTACTGTGCTCAGACAAGCAATGGCTGTAGATCAACAAGACCCCGTTGGAGTCTATTTTGGGACAACTAATGGAGAACTCTGGGCAAGTAAAAATGAAGGTGAGGAATGGAGTTGTCTTGTTCAACATTTACCCAAGATTTTTTCACTAGAAATCGGTGAGATTCAGGGATGAAAGTCTATATTCCGACCCATCTACGCTCGTATACAGGTCAGGAAAGCCACGTCGCCGTGCGTGGAAAGACAATAGCGGAAGCGATGGAAGATCTTAATGCTAAGTATCCAGGTATTCGTTTTCGGATCATCGATGAACAGGATCAGGTTCGTGAACATATCCGGATTTTTCTCAATCAGGAGCAGATTAATTCTCTTGAAATGCCGGTTTCGGATAATGACGACATTCATATAATTGCTGCCCTAAGTGGGGGCTGATTGATACAGATTTTCCTGATGCAAGTTATTTATGGTTAATAGGGGGATTTATAGCATGATGTGTTGTTCCTTCGATGCTGAAATATTACAACTTTAAAGCCATTAATTAGAGGCCCAAACAGCCCGCCCATAGATAATAAGGCAATAAAAAAGAGGACAAGAGAAATACAAAAACAGGTTGCCTCTATTTATCTGGAGTCAAATTTTCTTGGGAAATCTTTAGCTTTACGAGATTCTTTTGAAATAAATAAGTTCGGGATCACCCGGATCTAGATTATGTACTATTCCGCTTTTGGCAAAGTTTAGCTTTTCCAATAATCCCTGCATTGGTATGTTTGACTGATTTGTGGATGTGAATAATTTCTCAGTCTTGCATTTTGTTTCGATATACTCCATCAACCTGGTACCTATCCCCTTTCTTCTATAATTCTCTTTTACATATAGTATTGAGACAAATCCACATTCAAAAAAGCTGTATTCCAAGACAGTATAGCCCACTAGCTCCTCCTTGCTTATAGCCACATAACATCGATTCTTGAATATCGATCTACCAATAAATTCCCGTCGACTCTTCTGGGTGGTAGCTATATGATTGAACCCAATAATTACATCGAACTCCTCAAACGTGGCCAACCTAATCCTCATTGCTTACACTTTTACTCTTCGTCTTTGACTCTCTACCAATAATCACCCTATGAAGCTAATAGATTAGTCTCCTTTCGTTTTCAATTTCATGGGTTCAAACAATAATACATAGGTGTCCTCATCACTCTTTGGACAGTGTTCGACCCCTTTGGGAATCACAACCGTCTCGCCCGTTACTAACTTGATATCAACATCATCCTTCATTCGAATAGTCATTTTTCCACGAACTACATAAAATAACTCATCTTCATTGTTGTGTTTATGCCAATGGTATTCACCTTTCACGAGAGCCATTCGTACAACCTGATCGTTGACTATTGCAACGTCTATTGGATGCCAAGGCCTTCCATCTATTTCTTTGATTATGTTATCCAAGCTAGTTATTGGAATCATGTCTTTAATCTCTAAATCATGGATTTAAAAACTTCATGCAATCTACGGTAACTATTGCAGTCTCATGATACCGGTTTCATGCTTTTCCAGGGTGTAATCGATTACCCAATGACTAGATAGGTGATTCCCGAGGAGATAAGACTGAAAAATAGACCGAAGACCAGGCCCCTGAAAAACCCTACGAGATGGGGACGAAAACTAGTGTAATACAGTGTTTCTGGGAGATTTTTTAATCGAAACACGTTTTTTACAACGAGAAAATAATCAATCAGAATTAAATCCCACACATTAGCAAACAGAAAAATCCCATAGGTTAATGTGAATATTTCAACGATATCCAATGTTATACCTTCCTCTACGACGAAAAAAATGTTCGCAAGGATCGGCAATCCAGTCAATAAACTTAACAGCAGGACATATAATAAATACACTCTAATCTGTATTTTTTTTTTCTTTTTGAATTTTCCCTCTTCGTCTCTAACTAGGTTTCCGCTCCCAGAAAGATAAAGTATGACGAGAAGTGCTGTAAAACATATGGTCTCGATGAAACCCCAGAGCAAGATGTAGGAAACCAGGATTTCCAAAGCGACCATAAATCACACCATATGGTATCTAACTAAGTCTTATAATAGTCAAGGCAGGGATCAAAACTTTATGAGACAGTTATCGGACAAAATTATCTTGGATTCCTTCGTTGCGCCAAGATTGGCAGAACTAGCAGCGGTATCACTGACGGAAAGATCTCGACTCCGATAGTTTGACTGATATTTTCCTCCAGCGCGGTATAATCGAGTTCACCGTATAACGAGCCATTTTTATACGATTTCTTCTCATAAAATCGGGTCAACCACCCAGTCTTCCAATTTCGTGAATATTCAAACAGGATATCCCAGTCGCTATTGCTATACACTATATTATAGGTGAGAGTGGAGTCCTTCAAAGACACTTTCCCGCTCCCGCCAAATGGGCTCCAATTAGTAATGTGATCCTGCCAGTACGTAATGTTATCAGTGGTAGGGAGGACCAGCTCGAAAAAGCTAGTCGTATCGAGGGTTTCGTTCTGTGTTGTGACAAGGTTGTCATACGTGGCTTGGTAGACTGGTGGTTCAACCTGAACAATCGTAATGTTTACGATACTGCCCACTTTTAGGTGAACAGTAACCCTTTTGTTCTCCACTGTGGTAATAAGTAGAGGCAAAATTGTCGGATCGTCAGAATTCCGAACAAAGATCTTGGTATATCGGTAAACCATGACATCTCCAGGTTTGATTCTCAATTCGAGAGTATTAGTCTGATTGATGCCCAAAACAGACCCTAAATTGACTAGAAAGAAACAGAGAGTAAGAAGAGAGAATTTTCGGGCGGTCTGATTCCTCACAAAACAACTTTCAACGGTTCTTGTTTTAT
>JBHLRO010000034.1:0-9350 GCA_048882505.1 Candidatus Thorarchaeota archaeon | reverse complement strand
GCATTAACTGCTTCATCCAAAGAATACTCTCTTGTAATTATGGACTCAAAAGGTAATATATCAAGATATTTTTCCACTAATCTTACCGCATGATAAAGATGTTCAAAATCACTTCCCCAAGATCCTCGGATTGTCAAATGCTTTCGATTTATATGCAAGTGGGGATTAATATCAATATCTCCCGCATTGGTGTACTGTCCAACAATTGTGTATGTCCCTCCATTACGGGTCATCTCCATACCTTCTTTTATTGCCGAAGGAACACCTGTAGCCTCAATAGTTACATCAGCCCCTTTCCCTCGCGTGATGTCTATCACTTCCTGAACACGTGTTTTGGGATCACGCTCTATAATGTTGATGAGAGTTTCGATCCCGAATTTTCTCGCGATATCCAGTCTATGTTGTGGGCCTCCTAACAAAATAACATGAAAGGCACCGCTTAGTTTCGCACAGAGCGCCGTCATTAAACCAACTGGCCCAGATCCTTGAATCGCTACCGTGTCTCCCAATCTTATTTCTGATCGCTGAATAGCATGAATTGCTGTGGGTAAACCACAACCTGCTGCCATGTACGCCCTCATGAAGGATGTACTCGGTAGCTTAACAATTTTTACACCTGGTTTAAGATAAATATATTGAGACCACCCCCCTAACAATCCCTCATTGGCGGAGTACGTAATTCCGTAGACCTTTCTTTTAGGACAAAGTGTACTAGCTTTCGCCACTAGACAGTACCAACACGAGTTACACGTCTCATGGACATCTGAAAAAGTAACTGGGTCTCCTATCTTAAGTGGAACTCCATCAACATCTGTGATCCGCCCTTTCATTTCAGAAATGATACCCGTGGAGACATGTCCGGGGATGATTGGATAGGGAACTCCACTCAAATGACCTTTTTGCAAATGAATATCAGTTCCACAGACTTCTGAATAAGCCGTTTTTAGTAATATGGCTCCCTGTTCCAATTCTGGTTTAGGTTGTTCTCGTAGCTCAATTGTTCCCTGCTTTGTTAATACAGCCGTTTTTACCATAATATTACTAGCAAAAATCATAATATTTATTTCTTAAGTTGATGGTATCCGAATAAATTGGAATATCCCTTGCAAAGACTTGCCAATCAAATAAAACTCTGTATTGAACCTTGAATCACTAATTGAAAGTGACTCGAAATAGGAACACGAAGTTTTTAATTGAAATGAGGAAAGCTTTCGCAATGTTTCCACTATGAAGAGATTTTTGCTATGGCAGGTTCCATATCTCAGATTAATATCAAAACCAAGACACCAAGAGAACGTGGCCTTCCTAAATATCCAGTTGAGACAGCTAGGTTAACCAAGAATGGTCTGGAGGGAGATTTTAATGTTTATAGAACAGAAAGGAAAAACAATGATCCTAGTCAAGCGGTATTAATAATGCCAATTGAAATGATTCACACCTTAAATCAGGAAGGTTGGCCAGTGAAAGCGGGAGACTTGGGAGAAAATTTTACTACTGAAGGAATAGAATACAATACTTTTCAACCTGGAGATCAATTTCAGATAGGAGAAGCAATCATTGAAGTTACCAAAGCCTGTGATCCCTGTCGAAATCTGACAGTTTTACCATATGTCACAGAAAAGAAAGGTTCCGAGTTTATCCGAACTATGTTCAAAAGACGAGGTTGGTATGGGAAAGTTGTGAGAGAAGGCATCATTAAGAAAGGCGATCCCATCATGAAGCTCTGAAAAACTGATTTCTACATAATCTGTCTGAGAAGATTGCGTTGACAATATGAGTTCCGAATGTCGTCAATGTATCCTTTGGCGACATTGCATTGAACATCAACTGCTTTAAGACAGACTAGTTTCAAGCAGCCATTTCAAGCCCTTTCCCCTCAATTGCTTCGCTCGAAAGGTAGCGATAAACCCAAATCAAGGGGAAGAATGAACAAGCCAGAACAATTGCCTCGAGTACGAATAATAACTGAAATGAATTCCCTAACATAACTAATGCCGAGAAAAAACTAGCACTCGACCGACCTACAGTTGTTATCAATCCAAACAATGCTAATAAGAGAGTTCGGGTCTTAGGATGTTTCGCACATATATCGAGCATCATTGCTGTGGAAGGAGTTGTAAGTAACCCCAAACCCACCCCAAATATTGCAACACTTAGGAGAAATAACTGCTGTATCTGAGGTAGACCTAGAATACTATTAACCGATGGTGCTCCAAGGAAAGCTATCATTAGTAATCCCAAACCGCCGATAACTGTTCCAATTGCCGAGAGTAGCAGTCTTCCGATCTTCTTTTCAATAAAAAAAGCCAATGGGATGAAGATCAAGGTTGTAACTCCCCAAACTGCCGCTAATCCTCCAATATTATCCTCTGTGAAATGAAAAGCTGAAACTGCATATGGCTCCAACACCGCATCCTGAGCAAACAAGCCTATCAAGAAGAGAACAAGAAAAAAACTCATTGCGACCACTTCGGATTTTGATAATTGTTCCTTTATCAGTTGAATTGATCGTCCAATGTTTAACTGCTTTTTCGTATCCGCTACTATCTCTGAGCTGCGTTCTCTAAGAGCTAGAACAGAAATAATTCCAAATAAAAGGCTAATTCCAGCGAGCAATACAAAAAATCCCTCAAATCTCAACCGACCATAAAGAACGGCGCCTAAAATTCCCCCAGCTGCAAAACCCAGCAACCGGAAAAATTGGATATTCGCAGCGACTTTACCACGTTCCACTGAGGTAGATATATCGATGAGATAAGCATCCGTCATAGTTGCAACGGTAGCTGATCCCACCGTAAAAAGAATCATACCAAAAAGGATTGCTAAAGATCCCAAAGTCTGAGAAACAAACACTAATCCCGAAGTTTGAGCCATTAAACCAACAATTATATAATTGCGGTGATGAGATCCAAATAAAGCATACCTGTCTCCTAAAAATCCTATCAACAGGCGAAAAACTTCAAATAGAGTTGCTATTCCTAGTAACAATGCAATTATGGTCGGTTCCCATCCGATAATTGCAAGTTGTGCTGGAATAAAGGTGCTGATCCCAATAGTCCCTAAACTCACTGCGACATGAATCATTGAGACAGGGATTAACCGAAGCACTCCTGTTTGCACATTGAGAGCCATTGTTTGATCTTGTGTAGTTAGAGAAGGTTGTTTCATGTCAAGAAGCGCAACCTAGAATCTGTATATTTACCTAATCAGGGGACGTGTTAGAGTTATCAAATAATGATCGTGAGCACTGAAGGATATCACTTGTCATGCCTCTAAAGCAAAAGACCGCATAGAAAGGCTTCCAGCTTGGATCCCTTCATGAAAATTATGCACTGTTTCGCCCGCTCGTAAGGTCCCCAACACAAAGTAAATTGGGTCAAAATGTTCAGTTGTCGGTGCGGCCATCTTGAAATTGGGTGCTTTTTCGGGAGCCTGTAATAATCTGTCCACTTCTAAGTTATCTAGCCTCTCTTTGATCCATTCATCCGTTTCTTGTGCCCAGTCATCAACGGGACCACTTGAGGTTAAAGCGGAGGGATCTAGTTTCCCTTGACGCAGCTGGTACATTACATAGGGCAAATTATGGATGAGATTTCCGCTACCCATGAATAAAATGCCCTCCTCTCGAAGTGGGCTAAGGATAGCTCCAATCTTAAACATGTTTTCTGGGCTACGAGGAATTGGGATTGACAATTGAAGGACTGGAATGTCTGCTTCCGGATACATTAACCGCAATGGAACCCATGTTCCGTGATCAAGTCCTTGCTGGGAATTAAGAGTTGTTTCCCACCCCTTGGATTTTAGCATCCTAGCAATCCTTATGGCAAGTTTGGGATTTCCTGGTGCATTATATTCCAGGCGATACATTTCATCTGGAAAGCCATAGAAATCATAAATCACACCTGGGATTGAAGCACTCGTAATTTGCAGGGGAATATATTGTTCCCAATGCGCGGACACGGCTACAATTGCCGATATATCGTCAATGCTAGATGCATACTGTGCTACATCAGTTTGATACTTTCCTGTTTCAATAGCATTGGTAGGACTGCCGTGGCCAATATAAATAGAAGGTAAAACGTCTTTATTTACCATGAGAAGCTCTAAAGTTCCCTTGTTAAGCATTTATTTATGTTCTTCATTTTGAAATTCGGGAGGAAGAAAAAATAAGATAGTTTGATGACCACTCCTACATCCCAGCATTATGTTCCAATTTCTGGACCGCTCGCTATAACCTTGTTATCGGGCCTCTTTTGCAGATCTTCAAGGATTTCAAACTCTTTCGTTGTAAACCTTCTATAGTTGATTATGATAGAGTAAACTTTTTAAGATTGACTTGCTAAAGTAAACTCATTGAGGTTGATTATAGTGAGTAAACATAGCAAGGTTGAACAAATGTATTTCATTCTAACCGCTGATATTGTGCATTCAAGAAAAGTTCCAAACCGATTAGAGATTCAACAGGAAATTAAAATAGCATTAGAGTACATCAACACGAAGTTGTCAGACCAAATTTTGTGTCCTTTTGTCATTGTTTGGGGAGATTCCTTTCAAGGTGCTCTCAGCTCTCTCAAGGGTTTCTATAATATCATAGAAACACTCGAAGAGAAAATTCCAGTAGCTTTTCGTATTGGAATAGGGATTGGGATAATTTCAACTAGTTTTTCTCCTAATGTGATGGAAATGGACGGCCCCGCTTTTCATAACTCGAAATTGGCTCTCCAGATAGCAGAGAAGAATAACTATCATGTTTGGGTTCAGTCTGGGAATAATCAGCTCGATAGAATGGTCAACACAGTACTAATTTTGTTTTATGTTGTAAAAAGCAGATGGACCACTCACCAAAAGGAGATTATCCATCTTAGACGCCAAGGAATGATATATGATGCCATTGGCAAAGTCAAAGGAATTACTAAGCAGGCGGTTAACAAGACACTTAAAACGGCTGGGTGGTCAGCGGTCTCCTTTGCAACTGACACTCTGAATGATGTGATTTTCACATTCTTTGAACGATTGGAGGACGCCATATGATCGAAACTTCATTACTTATCACTATTGGATTGCTTGTAATTGGGGCCTACATTGTCGTAGTATTTGGTGGGGTTCTCTTTGTTGGCTTTTTTCTAAGACTTTTGAAAGTATCTCCTGAAATAGGTCTGAACGGGGGCCTGCCTAGAGCAGGAACGCTTGTAGGTATGACAGAACGGGCCATAGTTCTCACTTTTGGGTTGTTAGGAGAATATGGCGCGATTTCGTTTGTCTTTGCGGCCAAATCTATGGCCCGCTTCAAACAGCTAGAAAACCGACATTTTGCCGAATATTATCTAATTGGTACATTACTGAGCTTCTTTCTTGCGTTAATTGTCGCGATTATAACTCAGATCGTTTTTGGGTTGTATTTGGCGCCCCTCATTCCCGAAGGAACCTTGATCTAGATTATTCTTTACTGTCAACGGTTTTCTCAATTAAGATATTATCCAGGGTTCTCATTCATTTTCAATTTGCGGATAATTGATTATTCCCATCTAGATCCAGAATAATTCTTTCTAAATAGTGGCCTAGAATTATCAGGTTCTTTTCTTTCTTTACGACGAACCGCTGCATGAATCCATGATTGAATGGATGAGAGTTTTTCTGTCCAATGGTAGATTCTAGCATATCGATTCGCAATATTATCATATAATCGCGGGGGGATAAGAAAAGGTTCAACCTTTTTACCAGAGAAGTTGGGATGCGTTGGAAGAATGAGACCCATAAGGCCGGATCGGGGAATTTCCTGTATCTTCTGAATACTTGCAGCAATCTCCCAATCAATCTGTTTTTGCTTCCATGTTTCTTTTCCTATAAGAACAATTGTTACCGTTGAATCTCTTAGATATTTGTCTCTAATTTTTGCGATAATTGCTTCCATTTCAGAATGGGAATCAATGTCTTCGGTCTGGTTTTGTTTTGAAACAACGATACTTCCCCCTTTTTCTTCAAATCGTTTCTTATAGTCTTCATCATTCTCATGGTGATAGCTTACGAAAACACGATATTTTTTCCTCATCAAATTTCCTCTAGCAGTTTTTTGACTCTACGACTCGGCTTCTCAAATTTCTTAATAGATTTTTCTCCAGTATTTCTTCTTGTAGCAATTCTTTCTTTCAAGGAATATTAGAAACGGTAATATCTTCAGGGCAGGATATTTCAAACATCGCTCTGATAGATGGAAGAAAAGCATTTTATACTCACACCTAGCTGACAAATCTATGCCTGAATTAAAAACTAAGAAAAGTCATCAGAGCGTTGAGGAATTTATTAACTCTGTAACTGATCCGGTTCGTTGTAATGATTGCCATGAAATTCTAAAGCTAATGGAGGATGTAACTCAGGAAGCACCCAGGATGTGGGGAAACAGCATTGTGGGATTTGGCGAATATCAGTATAAATATAAGAGTGGACACGAAGGAGAATGGTTTTTAATAGGATTCTCTCCCCGAAAACAAAATCTCGCCCTATATATCATGTCAGGATTTGCAAGATATGAAGACTTACTACAAGATTTAGGGAAATATAAAACAGGCAAATCCTGCTTGTATATCAAACGACTTTCTGATGTTAACAAAGAAAGGCTTAAGCAGTTGGCTATTGAATCCGTGAAATACATGAAAGAAACGAATTCTCCTCAAATCTAGGCCCTCCGAGTATCTATAATACTGAAGATATCTATGGTTTTAATTGCTTGATGAAAAGAGACTGATAAATGAGACGGAGCAAATCTGGGTTTAGACCTACAAAACGTTTTTCTGATAAGGCAAGATTTTATCATATATACCGCCCAAGGTACCCAATCAAAGTCTTAAAGCTACTAAAAGCCGAGATCGGGCTGAAACCCTCTTGGATAATTGCTGACCTTGGTTCTGGGACTGGAATTCTTTCGGAAGTATTTTTGAAGAATGGTAATACAGTATTTTGTGTAGAACCAAATAATGAAATGAGAAAAATCGCTGAGACTAATTTGACAGGCTATGGCAAACAGTTCAGAAATATTAATGGTACAGCAGAATCTACAACTCTCAAGAATCGCAGTGTTAATTTGATTACTGCTGGACAGGCCTTTCATTGGTTTGAGGTAGAGCGTGCAAAAGACGAGTTTAAACGGATTTTAGAACCTCCGGGCTATGTTTTTCTTGCTTGGAATTCTCGTGATCAAAATAATTCTTTTTTCATGAGAGAAATTGAAGAACTGATCACCAGATTCGGAATTGACTATAAGGAAGTAGCACGGATCTCAGGCGAAGATGACCCCGTTGACATCCTTTTTTCTCCCAATTTATACAAAAAAGTCACACTTCCGACCCATCAGATCTTCGATTATCTAGGTTTAGAAGGGAGAATTCGAACCGTCTCATATTTACCTTCCGAGGAGCATCCGAGGTTTCCCGATCTCATTCAAGAATTGAAATCCATCTTTAAACGACACCAAATCGATGGAAAAGTCAAATTTGAATACAAAACAGAACTCTATCTTGGGCAACTATTTTGAAGAAACTGTCCCGCCTAAATTATCCAAATATCGGGTCAAAAATAATGGTGGAATATCCATTAACCTACTCGATGCTTTTTTTGGTAATTCCTTGTATTCTTTGCTATTTTGATAGTCTGGGATTACTCCATGGGATTTCAGGAAACCTTGGCTCCCAGGATGCTCCCCTTATCAGCAATAACGACTCTCGAGATTTTCATGAAGATAGTCTTCCTGCATTCTCAATCGCGTCGATTCCGGCATAAAGAATTACACTTCCTTTTGATGAAGCTGGTTTCTTCCACGACCAATGATTTTCCTATTTAGGACTAATACCTATCCAGGGGGAATTCCTTTTTCTTTGTAACCTAATCGTGCTTCTTGAAAAGCAGCTTTCATGTAATCGTTCATTCTCAGCGGTCTTTAATCCAAGCTACGATAATCACAAAGCTGTTTTTATATAGCGGCTATAGACAGAAACGGGTTCTAGAGCATCTTCAGACTCAATGTAATCTTTTTTTTTCTTATAATTCGGCATAAATGTTGGAGAAAAATGAAAAATATAGCGACCCCCCACTCCAGAATGATTAAAAGCATATTAGTTATGATTATTTTATTTGGTACCAATATTGGCGGGACATTAGAGGTATTAGCTAACTCAGGGCATCCAATATCTGACAATGTCAATAAAAAGAATATAATCGTACTTTACGATGCCACAGATCCTTATGTTCAACAATTAGTAAACAATTACGTTGATATGGTTCGTGTCAGTTATTCCTCAATCGAGAAGCGTTCTATAGATTCCTCGAAAGAACTGTATTCAAATATGATGATTTCAGCCTGGGCTATAGTTTATTTTTTTCATGGTGATAAAAATGGGATATCAACTCCGGATTCACACATTCCATGGATAGACGTAGCAAACGTAGTGAATAAGTCTTATTCGTCTCAACATCTCTTTGTGACTTGTCATTCTGAGAATATTGTTAAATTTGCCGATATTACCAAAGTTCTCTTTACAGTTGAAGGAGAAAAAGATGGAAATGTTTTGATGATTGACGCTCTTTTCACATTATCCTCTCTCATGATGGACAGTACCGATGAAAAGAGAGTTGCTGCTGAAAAAATCTTGTTGAATACGCTTAAGCTCATTGAGACGGATATCGCCGACCTAATTGTTAGATATCTTATGCCGATTGAGCCATTGCCCACTTACATCGCACACACGATACCGGAAAATTCATCACAGCCTGGACCTGTGGGTGAATGGATAGATGATGTGTTAGATTGGATATGGGAGAAGTTGCTAAAGCCGAGTGGAGCATTTACGTTAGAGCTTGGAAAAACCTATGTTTCAGCAGTTACAGATACGTTTGGAAAAGCCTATGGTTTTGTTAAAGAAGGGGTTTCAACTATTGTGGGAACATTCTGGGAGTACTCTGTAACTCCCGTTAGTGATGATGAGTTGATCGGCAGTATTTCTGTAGATTTTTCCACGCAAGATTCAGGATTCATAGGTACAGTGATAGAAGCGCTGATAGGAGGATCGATTACAGTGGAAGGGGGAGCAGACTTTACCTTAAGAATAATTACTGAGCCATTTGAGCGAATTGAAGTTATCGACTGGAATTTTCGAGTTAGAATTACACTTAGCAAAACTCTAGGCCTTTACGATCTACTAAACCAGATCTGGTCATCAGCAAATGACCTCATTGATAAGCTCCCCAAGAAAATTAGGGGTAGAGTAAAGACGCAACTTAATCGAGCCAAACTTACCCCCTACTTGGGGGCAGAATTCGAAATCTTCCTAAATAATGACGGAGATGATGAATTTGTTCAA
>JBHLRO010000033.1:0-30616 GCA_048882505.1 Candidatus Thorarchaeota archaeon | reverse complement strand
GTGGCGCTTTGAAGTTGACCTTTGATGCAGAATTCTGTGGAGACTGCGGAACACCGTTCATAAAAGATGAAATGTAACCTCAAAAGGGATCCCTACTGTACGTTACCTAATCCAAACTCGTGAGGGGAAAGGTAAAAAATCTATGAACTGACGTTAAGGCAAAAAGCAATACATACAAGTTTGTGATAAAACCAATTCATCTTTCGCGTCATGAGGAGATACGGATAGATGGCTGATATACTTACGTTTAAAGTCCATCCCGTTGGCAAAATCCGGCATACAAAAGACCAAGCTTTTCTAGAAATCTTCCCAGAATATAAGTCGGGATTATTTCGTTTGGACATGGTATCACATGTGTTTGTTCTTTGGTGGATTCACGGAAGGGACACCCCAAACGCACGAAGCGTCTTGAAAGTTATTCCGCGTGTAACAAAACAACATCATGATCCCCAAGAGATGGGAATATTTGCGACACGGTCTCCTAACAGGCCCAATCCTATAGGTATAACATTGGTTAAGATCTTACGTATAGTCGATAATCTAGTCTATATCGATTCAATCGATGCTTATGACGAGACTCCTATTTTGGATCTCAAGCCATATCTACCTAATGGAGACCGAGTAGAAGAAGTAACATTACCGCCGTGGTTTGATCATCTTCTTATGTCTCGCGTTTCCCAAAAATCTTATAAACCGCCAAGGAACTAGGTTTTCGAGAACTTTATATAGCTAGGCTAGTTTGAGAAGGAAGCTCGACTACACATGGCTTTCACAGAATATGAGATCCACTCTAATACGCGCTAGTAACGGTTTTTCTAATTTATTCATTGAATTCTTTGTTTTTGGACAAGAAGGGAGAGTATGAGGAGAATCTAGCCAAGGCTAGGTTCAGAAAAAGTAAGAGAACGACAAATATTCGTTCAATTTTCCAATAAAAAGGTAGAATTATCAAAGATTTGGCTTCGACTCATATCGATAAGTCAACTTTTTAAATTCTTTATAGAAAAAACCAAACTATTATTATTTGTTCCAGAGTGCTTTAAAGTGTTATTAGAACAGCGTTCAGAACTTACTGAGGTTGAAACATCAAGAACTGACGCAAGAATACATCTTGAGCCAGCTTTATCGCCTTCGCGCAAAAAACAACCCCATCCGTTTATCCCACATGTGAAAAAAACGGGATTGGCCAAGATGTTGATTAAAGAAGCTCTACACTATAACATAAAACTGGTGTTTAAGAAAGAGTACAGATCATCGCTTTTAAGCAGACCTTGCATTTATGGGGTTTTTGACGGCCATCTAGGTGGATTTTCACCACGAAAAGAGTTATGTACAGGCTGTTATCGCTGCGTCCAGGAATTTCCAAGCTTTTGCAAAGTGGAACGCAACAAGGCCTATGCTTCCTTTGCTGATTCGTACTGGAGTGGAGAGGATCCCGAAAGATTATCAATTAGCCCGATAGCAACGATAAATTATGAAGCAGAAACAGGCAAAATTCCGATTAAAGGGATGGGCTATAAGGGAAGTTTTGTGGGAGTTGGGTGGGATAGCATGTGGACTGATATGTCTGAGATTGTACGTCCCACCAGAGACGGAGTTCATGGACGAGAGTATATTTCTACGTTGGTAGACCTTGGAAGAAAACCTCCTTACCTGAAGCTCAAACATGGAAGAATCATCAATCCATCGAAGACATTATCAGTCCCTTTGCCAATTATCTTTGATCATTTGCCCCCAAATCTTAATATGCAATCGGTCCAGGAAAGTATTGCTGAAACAAGCAAACGTATTGGAACTTTGTTTATCAAACATACTCCCAATCCTATTGGAGAAGAAAAATCGTTAAGATCCCCTTTTATTCCCCTGATAAAGTATGAAGACTTTGGTCAAACTGAATCTCTTGATCTGGAAGGTTTTCATGTTGTTGAACTGGATTTCCACCCCTCATGGAATTATGAAGAACTTAGATCCTCATATGATCGGTTATTAATCATTGTAAGAGTTCCTTTTGAAAAACAAAATTTAACTTCTGCGAAGGCAATTGATCTTGCCAGAAGAGGTATAGATTCGTTACATCTGTACGCCAATTATCACGGGAACCAGTTCAGGAGCCCTAATCCGCTATTTATAAAGGATTTGCTCAGAAGTGTTCATCTAGACTTAATTACGGAGGGATTGAGGGATGAGATAACCATTATCGGCAGTGGTGGAATCATCCTCGCGGAACATGTTCCTAAAGCGATAGTGTGTGGAGCGGATCTGGTAGCCATAGATACATCTGTTTTGGTCGCTTTGCAGTGTGAATTTAAGGGGGAATGTTCAACAGGAGAAACGGGACGCGTCCAGAAAGAGGTTTTTCCTGTTGAATGGGGTACCCAACGCCTGATAAACCTAATGGCGTCGTGGCATGACCAGCTTATAGAGATCCTATCCGCGATGGGCATAAGAGATGTAAGACGACTTCGTGGGGACGTCGGTAGAGCCATGTTCAATGAAGATCTCGAAAAGGAGGCCTTTGCTGATATTGCTAAGGGATAAATCCGTACAGATTGAAAAGCATGCCAAATTGATATCAGAAGGATTAGCGGTTTTACCTACTCTGCAGTATGGTCTTCCCTCCGGATTAGGCGATAAACGATGGACGATGGAGCTCCTTCTGGCGACGTACCATCAAGCCATGACTGGAACACCTCCCGAATCTGGACTTGAATATAAAGTTGGAGACTCCGGGGGAGGATTCGATAGGCTTGAGTTCATGGCCTTAAGTCAGATCGAAACATTAGATCTGCCTGCGGCTCCAAATATTGACCTTTCAATTCCGTTGAACCTTAGAAATGAGGGCCCATCCATCCAATCCTTAATCCCTGTGTATGGCGGAGGGATGTCCTTGGGATCCGTAAGTCTGAATTTCATGCTGGCAAGGGCAATAGCAGCGCAACGACTTGGTTCTTTCACTTCAACTGGAGAAGGTGGATATCCCCCAGCGTTAATCCCCTTTAGGGATCACGTCATTACTCAAGTCGCAACTGGTTTATTTGGAGTACGAGAAGAAACCGTTCAATATGCACGGATAGTTGAATTCAAGTATGCTCAAGGGGCGAAGCCGGGATTGGGCGGGCATCTTTTAGCCGATAAGGTGACCTCCATGGTTGCGAAAATGCGTGAATCAATGCCTTTTACCACTTTATATTCTCCGTTTCCTTTTCACTCTGTTTACTCGGTAGAAGATCATAAAAAGCATGTTGACTGGATAAGAACCATAAATCCGACGGCACTAGTATCAGTTAAAGTTTCAACTCCCGAAGACATTGATATGGTTGCTATTGGAAGCTATTATGCCGGAGCAAACATCATTCACATTGATGGTGCTTACGGTGGGACGGGAGCTGCTCCTGAAATTGCAAAAAAGAATATTGCAATGCCTATTGAATACGCTATCCCAATTGTTCACAAATATCTGAAATCCGAGGGAGTTAGAGACGAAATCGTCCTTATCGCCAGCGGAGGGATTAGGACAGCATATGATGTTGCCAAGGCAATCGCTTTAGGTGCAGATGGCTGCGTTATTGGTACGGCGGAGGCTGTGGCCGTTGGATGTACACATTGTGGAAATTGCGAGCGGGGTCGTGGCTGTCAGATCGGTATTACGACGACTGATCCAGAACTCTCCCTATTGATAGATCCAAATTGGGGGGCCCAGCGTATTGTTAACCTGTACAACTCGTGGGCCATTCAATGGCGGCGCTTGTTATCTTTTTATGAGATGAAGTCGATTCGTGAGCTAAGGGGCCGAACTGATTTGTTGGTTTACCGTGGTGGCTAGATTGGGATTAGTAGAGAACATATTGAAATCCAGGGCTTCTCTAGTTGAAGATTCCAAGATTTCAATGAAAAAAGTTTCTGAAGGAGGATGTGGAGTTATAGGAGTGGCTAGTTCAACCCAAATTAAAGGGTCCCATCTTTTAAACGCGCTAATTCAGATGAAGAATCGAGGAAATGGCAAAGGTGGCGGAGTAGCCATACTTGGCCTTTCAGCGGAAGAACTTGGCATCTCTCAGAGCATGCTAGATGATGATTATATCATTCAAATTGCCTTTCTAGAAGCGAGCTGTAAAACACAGCTAGAACGGGAGTTCATAATCCCCTTTTTCGACATTCATTCGGAGGGATGGGTAGACACAATGGAGGATTTTCAGAAAATAGGTTTAGAAGTTGCACCCCCTCGTGTCTATCGCTATTTCTGTAGAGTTAATGAGAAAATACTGATTGATTTCAAGGATAAACATGGATTAAATGGAAGTGATCAAGATATTGAGGACGAGTTTGTCTATCAAAACTCGTATGCTTTGAATAAGAAGTATTATGCTTCTTTGGGTGAAAAAAAAGCATTCGTACTCAGTCATGGAAAAAACATGCTGGTTTTCAAAATTGTAGGTTATGGACATCAGGTGATTCAATACTACCAACTCTTGAATGTTTCCGGCCATATTTGGATCGGACATCACAGATATCCAACTAAAGGAACCGTTTGGCATCCTGGAGGTGCCCATCCCTTCATTGGGTTGCATGAGGTGCTCGTACACAATGGAGATTTCTCGAATTATCATTCGGTCTCAGAATATTTAGCCCAACGCAACATATATCCTCTCTTTCTTACCGATACGGAAGTCGCAGTCTATTTGTTTGATTTGTGGGACCGGATCTACAAGTACCCTCTGGAATACGTGTTAGAAGCTCTGGCGCCCACAATGGAAAGAGATTTTTTGATGCTCGACGAGGATAGAAAGCAAATTTACCGTGAACTCCAAACCACCCATATTCATGGCTCCCCTGACGGCCCTTGGTTTTTCATCGTCGGTAGATCAAAACCGCAGACACGAAACATCGAATTAATAGGAATAACAGATACATCCATGCTCCGTCCTCAGGTATTTGCTCTACAACAGAATGAAGAGGAAATAGGTTTAATTGCTTCGGAGCGTCAAGCGATTGATGCTTTACTCCGAAGTCTTGCTGAAACTGATTCTAGGTTCGCAGCCAAGGCTGATATTTATTGGAACGCGCGAGGGGGCAGCCATACAGACGGAGGAGCATTTGTTTATACCATTCATCAATTAACAGACGGAAAGATGAAGCTGATATGTACCGATAAGTTTGGCAGACCGATTGATGCCCGAAAGCCTAAGATTTCGGTTGGCAATTTCCCTTCTTTCCTTTCTCAAATGTTTCAAAATCATGTTTTGGAAAATCCCACAGAATTAGACCAGCATCAAACACTCTCCGACTTTTGTACAAATCTTTGTAATCAGATACGCGGTTCAGAGGAAAGAATCCAGAACTCTATTCACATATTAACCTCCTTACTTGACAGCTTGCACATCTCCCCATTTGGTAGGGACGGAAGGGCCAGGGATAGCATTGAAACCACTATTTCAAAGATTTTTCGAGAGATTCCAAGAATAGATAATGATTCAAACCAATCCTGGACTCGAATCGGTTGGAAATCGAGGACATGGTTGAGACGTCCATCTTCACATGAGACAGCTTTAATTTTGGATGCATCTGAGTTCCCTGCCGAAGGAGATGAATCTGCGGCGCAATATATTGTCAAGGCCTATAAAATGGGATGGAAACATGTGTACACGTTTGATTGGCGAGGCCAGCGATTTTGCGGATGCGGATTAGGTCCAAATTCTCACGGATTTCGATTGGATGTGTATGGAAATCCAGGAGATTATCTAGGATCAGGTCTTGACGGGGCGGAAATCTATGTCCATACTAGTGCGCAAGACCAAGTCTGTAATATAATGAAAGCTGGCAAAGTCGTTATTTACGGCGATGTGGGTCAGACTTTCATGTATGGTGCTAAGGGAGGTGAGACCTATGTTCTGGGTAACGCTGCAGGACGACCTCTGATCAATGCAGTGGGAAAACCTCGTGTTATAATAAATGGAACAAGTTTGGATTATCTCGCGGAATCCTTCATGGCTGGAGACCCTCTCAAAGGTGGAGGGTTTGTTGTTCTAAATGGTATCAAGTTTAATGGATTGGGGGAATTAGAATCTCTCGATACCCCCTATCCTGGGAGTAACTTGTTTTCCTTGGCATCAGGGGGGGCGATCTATGTTCGTGATCCAAAAGACAAAGTGGAGACCAACCAACTGAATGGTGGTCAACTGTCAACCATTCAAGAGGCCGACTTGAACCTACTACTTCCATTTCTCGAAGAAAACGAGAAGCTTTTCCAAATCCCCGTGTCGTTAACGACGGTTAAGGAAGATCCATTGAAGGTTTTAATGAAAGATTATAAGAAAGTTGAACCAATCCGATTAAGCGTATTATCCTAAGAGTGGCCTAATCGGAGAGAAGACAGCCGAAACGATCAGATAAAAACTAGGAACGCATTCTAGTGTCATCTACACTTGCTCCTGTTAGTTTTTGATACTCTAGAACTTTGGCTTCTTCACTTGTCTGCATTAGAACAAGCACATATTCCATACAACCCCTTGCCCGTTCTCTACGCTGAGTCATATCATCTAGATTACTGGTTACATCCAGATGGACAACCACATCAGCTTCTCCTAAATTTAATCCTCTACCTCCTACTGGGGTAAAGATTAATACATCCACATCTTCTTTTCGAAATTGATCGATAATAATCCGTCTGGTGTCTTCTGGAGTTTTTCCTGATAGAAACTTGACCCCTGGAAATTTAAGCGCCTGTAATAGCGCGTTGAGTTGTTCCCCTAATGCTATATAGCGAGAAAACAGCAATATTTTGGCTCCCCGAGTCAGATGATCATAGATGATACCGATTGCCCGTTCCACCTTTGGATGTATTAATCCCCTAGGTTTACGATCATCAGGATCATCGAAAGGCGTAAATTCGGCTCTATAGGATATTATGTCCGAGCTAAGCGGAATAAGATCCTCAAAAATTTCTTGATTTTCTTCGGCCTTAATATACCGCAGAAACTCACCTGGGGTTGATTCTAATAACAGTAACCTAGCATGGAGAAGTTTAAAGAGTAGAATGAACGCAGATATTGCTTCTTGTCGGGTCTTATCGTCTGAAACTTCATAATTTCCTATTTTAATGGGAAACTGTCCAGGGGAAGATTGAAGTCTGTCCAATACTCCTCCGTACGACATCTTAATTATTTCGAGTCTTGTTAATTTAGGACTAAGGATGTTTTGTATGTTGGTAATAGGCTTGGCCATGGCGGAGGATATCCATTGATCTGAAGTGATATAGTCGTTCCTCACTATTTGGTGGATTCTAGTAATTGATTCGTATGGAGACAGCTCCATTTTTTGCATCAAGTGCGAAGAGTCTCCAATATAGCGCAGAATGGCCTGGATTCGTGTCTGATCGCGACTTCCGGTCAAGGCAAGAATGGGAAATGGCTTAGCTTTCGCTCTCACCCGAAACATCTCATCAAAGTGTTTGGAAAGGCGAAATCCCGTTACTGATCTAGCTAGCACATCTGTTGCTTCATCGATAACCATCAGATGCACCGAACCAAGGATATCAATATTGAGTCGACTTTTAATTTGAAATCGTTCGTTCATCAGGGTTGTGATTGGACAAAAAATCACTGTACTTGCTTTGAACATCTTAACACGTTGAGAAAGGCTTAATCCCTTTCCCCCTTTCGGATCCAAAAGATACCCTAATTTGCCCACAAAACCGAATTCCTTTGCCATTTCTAATGCTTGACGGCAACGGAGCGCAGCTGCCTCTCGTGCAGACGTAAAAACAAACTGAGCGGTAGGGTACTCTTTCCTGAGAGCCAAAAAAGTCAGTAATGCTATAATCGTTTTACCAGTTCCGTATGGGTAGTTTAATAGAACGGAATTGGGCAGATTATCAATGATTTCTTTGGTAGCAGCTATCTGATATTCACGTTTCTCGATCGTGAGATCTGAAAGTTCTAAATTGCCTACGTTTTGATCGAGATCCATTTGTTCAGTCAATATCCCATCTCAAGTTCCTTTTTATCGCATCCGAGTACATTATTCGTAAACTGCTTTAAAAGTAATTCCAATAACACCATCGACCGATCGATTCCTTTTAGCAAGTTCTGATACTGAGGGAATAGAGAAGGTATGGAACTAGGAGGTACGTCCATCATTAGGCTACTATGAAAGGGTTTGAAGTATGTTTGTTAATTGAATGGTGGAGTTAAAATCCATTTCTAAAGTAAAGGGGTAACCAGGAAAAGGTACTGCAAATTCGCCAATATAACCATGGTTTGATTTGACTGTTGCAAACGTTGTAAAGGCATTTTTTCAAGGAACGGGAAGGTACACCTTGACAGACCTAGTTGAATCGCCTTGTAGATCTAGAAATGGAAATTACTAGGCAGCTCTGTAAATCTCCATTATCTCATTGAGAAGAGAGATAGCTTCCTCTTTTGGGCGTTGAAATGAATTTCTGCCTATAATTGATCCAAAGCCACCGCCTTTGTTGATTTCACGAATTTCCTGTAAAATTTCCTCTCGGCCTTTGGCTGCGCCACCAGAAAAAATAACAATGCGTCTACCGTTAAATGCGGCTTGTATCACGTGGGTTACTCGATCTTTTAGTGTACCGATGGGAATGTTCTGTTCATCATAGATTCTTCTCGCGGCCTCTTGGTAAATGAAGGAGGTCGGAGGTTTTACTTTGATGATATTAGCCCCCAGTTGCGCGGCAATTTGGGCTGCATAGGCAACCACATCAATGGCTGTTTCACCTTCCTTTGTTGTGATCCCGCTACCGCGTGGATAGCTCCAAACGACAACTGCTAAACCTACTTCTTTGGCTGATTGAGTCAGGTATTGAAGTTTTTCATACATTTCATTTCGGAATGCTGAACCCGGATAAATCGTATAACCAATGGCACAACACCCCAATCGCAAGGCATCATCAGTAGAGGCGGTAACCGCAGGGGCAGGATCAGGGGACGTGTAAAGAGAATCCGCATTATTGAGTTTCAAGATAAGCGGTAATTCGGGATACTCACGAGCAACGGATTCTATGAAACCTAATGGAGCCGCATACGCATTACAACCAGCATCCAAAGCCAATTCTGCATGATAGAGTGGATCATATCCCATTGAATTCGGAGCAAAACTACGAGCCGGTCCATGTTCGAACCCTTGGTCTACGGGTAATATAACGAATTTCCCTGTACCTGCAAGAGCTCCGAAATTTAACATTCTAGCTAAGTTACGTATCGTTCCTGGATTTTCAGAGCTGTACCAGGATAGAATTTCTTTAACTCGAGGAGTTAATGTCAATAAAATCACCAAAGATCATAGATTGATCCTTATACGAGACTAGAGTAGTCATTTTTGAACTTATTTTAAAGGATGCGAACAGGGAGAATCCATCAGACTTTAGCTGTCAAGTAAAGTTTAACTCTTGTACTCTTCAGAGATACCGGGAGGTTCATAATTATTCGACACGTAGCCTTTTTCTTCTGTTGATATAGAAGTGCCAGGATTTCCCGACTCCCAATCATCTTCGCAATGCGCCGCTGGTAAGAAATCTCTGTTTTTCGAACAGGCTATTCTGCATTAGATCATACTGCAATTCGATTGGAAATTCGAAATCATGGCTTGTTTATGTATTTTACCTCAGACTAGGTCATTTTAAAGGAGCTAATAATATCTACTTACACGACCATTTTATTAACAAAAGGTGAAAAAAATTATGCATTATCCTAGATACTATTGTGCTCCACCTGGTTGGGCACGAAAACAAGGGTGGTTTAAACCCCGAGCTACTTATGACTACGACGAAGAAAAGAACTTGTACAGATTTAACATTGAATTTCCAGGAATTGAGAAAGAAAATATTCGTATCAAGGCAAGCGGCAATCATCTAAAGGTCGGAATCGCTTACAAAAAACCGGATTCTGATAAGGAGAAGGTCAAATACAAGCGTCGATTTGATTTTCGCCGTATAATTGACAAAGAGAATATAAAAGCCAGTTATAAAAACGGTTTGCTATCTATAGATGTCCCACTGGAAGAAAAATCAGATATGCTCGACGTAAACATTGAGTAGCGTCAAAATATTGGTTGATTTCACAATCAACTTTTTTTTTATTATAGTTCGAGAATGAGAGAGGGACACTGATTTAAAGGTCAATAATTTTAATTTCCTCCTCCTATCGAACTCCATAATTTACTAAAATTTTACGAATTTTTGAAACAAATTTTTGAATTAAGGATGATTCCAGCAAATTAGGTTTTCTTTTTAGGGTGTAAAATCTGGAAAAAAACTCAAAGAAATTTAACTTAGTTATCCATGATGGGCGAGAAGTCCCAATTGATCTAGAAAGGATGACAAAATTCGATCAGATAAGCTTGATTCAGAGGTATTTTGGAAATCGGGAGGTCGATACTTCCAAAATTATCGAAATGCTCGGTCCATGGGTTGCTGATTTTACGAATATACATGCTTGGTCGAAGGATATTCCTGACATAGATTCTCGTAGCGCCCGATTATTCTCTATTTGGATTGAAGATGCCTATAACAAAGAGGTAATAGGCGTTGCCAACGGTTTCATTCTTTTGGTTCCCTTTACATTCTCTACTACTCATGTTCGTGAATACTATTCACTTCAAGATGATATTCCCTACTATCCTATGGCAATTATTCATACAATGCGGACGATTATAAAAAATGAGGATCAGCTTGACCTGTTTCTTGACCGTTTAAGAGAGGGAATTTCTGACAATTGGAAAAAAAGACGTAGAGAGGTAATCAAAAGCCTTCCAAAGCGGTCTGAACTTTGGAAACGCTACGTCTTTTCTTTTGAGAATATTATTCACTTTACATTCTTGTTTCCATCAATTGATCGGGAATTAATAGATGCTTTACTCAGGAATGACTACCGAATATCTGGAGTTATGCAATTATTAGCGTCACCAGCTCCCTCCTATACACAGGTTACAATTGAGCAACATCTCCGCGCTGCTCAAAAGATCCTTGATGAGGCACGTGCTCAAAACGAATCAATATCGGGAAAAGCCCATGGATGAAATCATTAATATGGTCCGATTGAGTTACTTGAATCCAAATTGTGGTTCCAGTTCCCCAGAAATATGAGGCTGGGAAGATTATTCCTCTCGTCAGATAAACCTTAGATTCGATCGACCTTACAGCAGAAGGATGGCTACATGAATGGATCTGCAAAATCTAAATCTCGACCTATTTTTAATCCGTCACGCTGAACCCGCTTTCTTGCCGGGTCATTGGGTTCATCCAGAAACACCATTGAGTAAGCGTGGCGTTCAGCGAGCTAAGATCCTTGGACTCGCTCTCAGAAGATATTCTTTGGATTCACTCATATCAAGTCCTTTGAAAAGAGCTAGGCAAACAGCTTCCATCATCTGTAAAGAAAATCCAAGTCTGTTGCCCCTCCACGACCCCCAAGAGCATTTATGGTGTTCTGAAATCGATCTCGGGGAGCTGGGAGGGATGTCGGAGCACGATGTCCTACGGAAGTATCCAGTCAAATATCATCCCCCACAGAGATGGTGGGAGTTTCCCTCTTCTCTAGTATTTCGATTATTAATGACCCGCAAAGATTATAAATTTCCTGGCGGAGAGAGCATAGCAGAGTTCTGGAAGCGTGTAGATATCGGTTTTTCGAGATTTTTTGATTCTCAAATTCATTTAGGTAGGCAGAAAATTGGTATAGTTGCTCACGGTGGCCCTTTTACAGTTATCTTTCTGTTACTATTGGATAAAGCATTCGAAGATGCCAATTACCCAGGTTTTTTCATTCATATGGGCGATTTTTCCCTTATTCGCATCAAAGATCAACAAGTCGTTTTCCTTCAATCTAATCCGTTATCACATCCTAAATAACTCACTAAAACATTGTTATGGCGCCATATAGGATAAATATCCACAAACCAAATCTGAAAAGATCGAATCTTCTTATTAGTATTGAACGATAATGCTCTCGAGATCTAACACCAAAACCTTTGTAGTATAAAGCCTGAGCCAACAGTTCAGATCGATAAAGAGCAGAAGCGACCAAAATTGCAAGGGCACGGGGAGCCCATCTGTAGAACCTGCCCGATAACTCACCCCTAAATGTCAAGGCCTCGAATGTCTCTTCTGTATCTTTTGCTATTCGAGGTACTAGAGTAAGGGCAAGACTTGGAATAATGGCCCAGCGTGCGGGAATTTTTAGCTGTTCTAGGAATCGAGTTAGATCAGCTGGGTTTGTAACAACAAAAAAGAATGAAAAAATCAAGGCCCCGGATACGAAACGTAAGATTAGCGTAATGACGCTGGCGACGTTTGCAACAATCAAAGTAACGATGCTTAGAAGAAGTATAAGGGGCAGCAATCCCCAGATTAGTTCAAGAGATCCACGAAAGTTTCCAATCAACGAATTTTCCAGAAACGTAACCAGAACTAAGATTATGAGACCCAAAGGGGATTGTCCAATTATAAGAGAAAATTGGATGGCAAGGATAAGTAGGCCAAATCCTGGGTGAAGATGAAATGCCTCGGGACGATATAGAAAACCTTGGCGAATTCTTCTTAGCATCTGAGAGAAAACTATTCCCTCCTTGACAATAAGTTGTTTAGTTCCTCAATATGTAACACCGAGGGAAAATTAGGGTACAAGGATTGGAAACCTTTGATTGTTCTAACTAATTGGGACGGAACCAGATCCGTTTCTTCTTCGAGACGATACAGAATGTCCCGTGTCATTCCATCTAGTTTTATCCCTCCCCCCTCCAAGACCACAATCTTGTCAACGTGAGAGAACAAACGGGAATCATTTGTTGCAATGAAAACCATCCTTCCAGCCTGAGTTGCCTCACTCACTAATTGAGTGAAGAGCTGTCTACCACTTGTATCAAGGCCAATAGTTGGTTCATCGAACAATAATATTCGACGGGGAAGTTGAAACGCAGCAAATAGGGCCAATAATCTTCGCTGACCTTCTGATAAGGTATATAGTTTTGAATTGGCAATATCAGCAAGTTTATATCTGCTTAGGAGTCGATCGACTTTATCGGGGTTCGGATCTATTCGAAGTAAGTCTTGCAAGCCTGTAGGCCCGACTAAAAATAGCTTTGCGTTCTCTGGTACAAAGCTTACAACCCTATGAGTTGATTTCACCCCTACAACGCTTTTCCCATCGATCATAACAAACCCTCTTTCTGATGTAATTAATCCTGCCAACAAACGTAGGAAAGTGCTCTTCCCACATCCATTTGTACCCAATATCCCTATCGATTGCGGTTTGGAAACCTCCCACGATAGGGACCTGAAAATGAATTCAGGCTGGCCTGGGTACCTGAACCAGATGTTATGGGTCTGAACTGAGACCAATCTATCACCCTTGGAGTCTCATATCGTTCTTCATTATGTCTATCGCCTCATCGATTGCCAAGGGATATGACCGCTCGCTACCTACAATTAGGTTTGCAATCTCCGGGATATCTACGTTTTTCATCCCAGATACAACTACTTTGGGAGATCCAACTCTAAATATCTTGCCCTTTTTCAAAATAATAACAATGTCTGCTTCTGCGAGTAGATAATCCAGCCTATGTTCAAATGCAATAACCAGTATCCCCATTCTTGCCAAGCTTTTTAGTTTCGTAGCCAGCTTTGTCTCAGACTTTGGATCAATCCTAGCCATAGGTTCATCTAAAATAAGGACTTGTGGTCTCGTTACCAAGGCGGTCGCTAACGCGACCCTCTGTAGCTCCCCAGAACTAAGCTCCAACAACAGACGATGGCGTAGATGAGAAATTTCTAACTCTTGCAATACGTTTTCCAAACGGTTAGAGATCTCCTCACGAGATAATCGAAGGTTTTCAAGAGGAAATACGATTTCTTCTTCGACCACCATTGTGGTGGTATAATCGGCAGGATATTGAGGAACGTACCCAAATGCAGCAAAGAGTTCTGTGCGAGAAATGTTGTGAATATTCTTCCCTTGGTACAAAATTTCTCCTGAGATTTCTGCAGGAATAAAATCAGGTATCAATCGAATTATCAAACCAGCCAATGTCGATTTTCCGGAACCACTTGCCCCTGTAACTATCACTAAATTGCCTCTCTTTGCCAAGAAGGACATTTGCTCCAAGGTCCAACTTGAAGAACCAGCATATCTTATGGAAACGTCTTTGAACTCGAGCAAAAGGTTTCTCCAACTGGTAAATGTTACAGGCGGTGCATCAGCTTTTCAGATGATCGATCGCTTTAGGGCTCACGAATTATTCCAAGTTCTTTTAGGTAAGCTACAATCGGAACTGCGATCAATGTCCCAAAGACCACCTGGGCAATATTAAACGGAACTTCAGAAAGAGCAGCCTCTGGTGCTATTGAAAGGAACATGATCTCGTACAAGAAGTATCCTACAATAATGATCGGGCCCGCGATTATACAAGCAACGGCCATCTGCCCTTTACTTCCCAATCGAAATTCTATCCACCAGATAATTGTTGAGAGAATTATCGAAATGATCACGAGTACCAGTCCTGGGAAAGAGAAAGGAAATTCGGTATCACCAAAGACAAAACTCCCTTGGACATTTACCGACTCAGGAACTCCATTCAGGACTGGAGTCGTGACATAGACGGAGAAAAGGATAACAAATCCTGTTACTCCAATGAGGATAATCCTACGCAAACGAGGATCTCCTTCCTTGCCATATTGATATAGTAGACCCGCAACAAAACCTTCCAATCCCTTTAAGACCAACGTAGCGGGAACAAACGTCCCGTACCCAAGGAAAGCGTCTGCCATTGCGGAACCAAGGCCACCTGCCACGGCACCAACTATGGGCCCGCCAATTAATGCAGCCAGATAAACAAAGGCTTCTCCAAGATTAAAGAATCCGGAAGATGCAACAAGAGCGAGGTAAAAAAGGGAGGTAGCCAAAAATACCAAGGCCGTGAAAGTTGCGGCAAGTGCTACCTGCCTCACTAGGATTATGTCCCTCGAAGGGGAATTTTGAGTGGAAGACATTGTGAAAACATCTACATTAACCACATGTAAAAACCTTAACTATCGAATAAAGCCGTATTAGCCAATAATATTGCATCGTTATGATATAATTTATAAAGTTTCGAATTATTTTCTGCCAATAAAACAAGGTATTGCTCATCATAATGTAATTTTAGGGAAGATGATCCAATGTCTGAATTCGAACTTTGTTTTAGAAAAAGCTTGATTCTCCTAAGTTTAAGGCTTTTATTGAAAAAATTCAAATCAGTAAGGGCTTTATATACCTCCCTCACACAGTTTGGAGGAGAAAAATCTAAGGAATTCTCATATCCCCAGTTCTCCCGTTATTTAAAAGCAGAAGTGACAATTCCCCTTAACAAGGAAGGTATCTACCTAGATTTCCTTAAGAACGAGCTTGATATTGAAGAGGATCTTATCCTTCCCTATATTGAAGTGGATCAGAGATTAACTCCTCTTTTAATTGATCTCAGTAGCCTTCTTTCCTATCCTGAGAGAGTCAATCTGTTAGTTTTCCATACACTGGAAAGAAAGATGGTTCCCCAAAATAAGTATGATGCCATTTTGACTCACCCCGAGGCAGTTCCCATCGCTATTGCTTTTTCTACTATGATGAGGATACCATGGAGTAGTATATCTTTCCGTCCGCCGAATCAACCGCCTTCCCGTTTTCGTAGTTATCCTTATTTTATTGATAACGAATTAATCTCTCAAGTGTATTTTACTTCTCGAAATGTGGATATTCGTGGGAAAAAACTGCTTCTAATCAGTGATTATATTCGTAGAGGAGGTTTTATCGATCTGCTGTTAAAAATCACTGAAGAGCAAGACGCATATATTCATTTTTTCTATGCAGTTTTGGGAATAGGAACGGATTGGCGAAGACTGGCAAGATCTCTCAATGGAAATTTAGCCGTAGGTCACTCGATCAATTAAATGTACCAGCTAGGGGTGAGATTTTCTTATGGATTGGAGATCTAATCAATCGAACAGAAACCTTTAGGGCATTTTTTTCTCTCGGAGGATAATGATTTACTTTTAGCTTGAAGTTCCTTCGGGCCATCAACCGTGAGTTCTTCAAGTCAAACATGTTTAAGGAATAAATGATGCCTCCTGTGGCCGTTATTTCAGACATACATGCGAATTTAAGCGCCCTCCGAGCAGTATTAGCTGATATTCATAACCAGGGAATTTCACGAATTTTTTGCTTGGGAGACCTTGTGGGATACTTTGCTGAACCGATTCCAGTTATTCACCTTGTCTTGGGTCGATGTGAAATAGTGATAAAGGGGAACAATGATGTCGCGGCTATTACAGGCGATGTGCCAGAGCATTATCGAGATGAGTCACATCAGCCATTGACGATAACCCACGATCTCCTAACTGTTCGAGAACGTAAAACTCTAAATGATCTGCCCACTCAGGTAACAACCAAATGTGACGATAAGAATGTTATGCTGATCCATGGCGGCCCAGAGTATCCCTATGATCAATATATTTATCCAGATAACAAGGAAGACCTACACAGTACCTTCTCATACATGAAGATGTTAAATGTTGATGTACTGTTCTTAGGTCATACGCACGTTCCGTTTAAGGCAGAACTCGATGGCCGAATTATCTGTAATCCTGGAAGCGTTGGTCAACCTCGAGATGGAGATGCTCGTGCCTCATATGCGATCTACGATCCCTCCCAACATGACATAAGTTTCCAACGGCTCGAATACGATCCCACCCAAACAATTATGCACATCCAGAAAAACCTTCCAGAAGAAATGTCGAAAGAGCTCGTTGAACGTTTAATGGCAGGAAAGTAGCAATGATTGCGGATAACACCGACTCTTCCAAAGACACAAAAGCTGTAAAAATTATTTTGATTGGTGACGGCGGAGTAGGCAAGACTTCACTGGTTCAACAGTTTGTCCATCGTAAATTTTCCCGGATATATAAAACTACCATCGGGGTTGATATAACCCCCTTAAATACTATCATCACGCGAACCCAGAAACCTATTCGCTTTGTATTATGGGATATGAGCGGTCAAACACACTTCAAGCGATTTCGTTCCAGGTTTTATTCTGGAACAAGTGGCGCTCTCGTTGTTTATGATCTAACTAGTGCCAACTCCTATAGAAACGTTCAATCATGGGTTAAGGAGTGTAGGGATAATTGCCATAAGAAAGTCCCTATGGTGATTGTGGGAAATAAGGCAGATTTGGAAGATCTTCAAATAAAGCAAACGCGTCATCCTATGAGTGATGAACCAGAAATACCGGTTTTAAAGACTTCTGCAAAAGAAAATTCTGGAGTGGATACCGCGTTTTTGAATCTATTCACAAAAATTATTGGAGCTCCTGTTAGCAAGGCCCCCGATCATGATTCCGCTTCTTTGACGACTCATATCCCTTATGACTGAACCCTTGAAATTACTCGGAATAAGGGATTTTATTCACTTCTGTTTCCCTATACCGAAATTATAAAAAACAATATGTGAATAAATTTAAACAACGTCAAGATTAATTCAAATTATCAAACAGGTAATTAAAACTTTAATAAAGTGATTAAAGTGGAAGATGATCCAAAAAACGATGAATTTGATGATTGTGCAGGATTTCAATTTGAATTTCCGTCATTTGGCCCATTTATGAGAAAATTTGCCTTTAACTGCGGCCCACATCACAGGAGAGGAAGACATTTTCGTTTTCATGGCTGTAGGAAATGGTCGGCCTATCCTCGAGCATATATTTCTCGAGACCATGAAAAATACACCATTCAAGTGGAATTGCCTGGGATATCCAAAGAAAACATCGAGTTAGAGGTTGGGCCTGACGAGATCTGGCTTGAAGCCAGAAATGAAGAATTAGATAAGGAATTTCGTAGAAATCTTTTTCTACGTAAACCCATTGATCCGACAATGGTTAGAGCTTCAATGAAAGATGGACTCTTGACTATTGTTGCCCCTTTGGCGGAAAAGGGGGAAAAATACAAAGTAGACATTGATGGGTAATTGAGAAAAGCATAATTATTTACTTATTGGTGAGAGGTTTTCAGTAATGGAACATACAGAATGCCGAGTAAGAGAGGCAGGTGCAAAAGATGTAGGACGGGGGATAATTCGCATTGATCCAAACATAGCGGACCAGCTAGAGATTTCCGCAGGTGACGCCATTCAAATTATAGGAAAAAGACGTACTGCAGCGAAGTACATGCCAGCATACCCCCAAGATCGAAACACGGGGATTGCAAGAATCGATGGAGCGACACGACGCAACGCGGGAGTTGGCATTGATGATACCGTTAACATTCAGCTAGTTGAAGCCAAGGATGCTGTACGTATCGAATTTGCCCCGGTGCAGAACCTTAGAATTCAAGGCGGGGAATCGCATCTTCAACACTTATTGCTGGGCCGGGTTCTGACCAAAGGAGACTTTATCGAGATACCCGTCTACAACCAACGAATAGTTCTGGTGGTTTCTAAGATTAATCCAAACGCTGATGCTGTAATTATGCAGCCTACGACGCGGGTAACTATATCACTAACTCCTGTCAAAGATGTTAAACAAGATACATTCCAGAGGATTCGATACGAGGATATCGGTGGGCTAGGGAAAGAAATCAATATGGTTCGTGAAATGATTGAACTCCCAATGCGGCATCCAGAACTCTTTAAACGTTTGGGAATTACTCCTCCACGCGGTGTTTTGCTACATGGCCCTCCAGGAACTGGAAAAACGCTACTAGCTAAGGCGGTCGCAACTGAAACTGATTCATACTTCATTTCAGTTTCTGGACCAGAATTTATGAGCAAATTTTACGGTGAATCGGAAGAAAGAATCCGAAAAATGTTCGATGAGGCCAAAGAGAACGCACCGAGTATCATTTTTCTAGATGAGATCGACTCAATCGCTTCCAAGCGTTCAGAAACTACTGGCGAAGTCGAGCGGCGTGTGGTTGCCCAGCTACTATCAAACATGGACGGGCTAAGTGACCGAGGAGACGTGGTTGTCATCGGTGCAACCAATCGCATAAATGCCCTTGATCCTGCCCTCCGACGCGGCGGACGCTTTGATCGAGAAATAGAGATTCGTATTCCTGATAAATTTGGGCGAGAAGAAATCTTGCTTATTCATACCAGGGGAATGCCACTCGCAGATGATGTCGATCTAGAGCGCATAGCAGATGTAAGTCATGGTTTTGTTGGAGCGGATCTTGAACAGCTTGTCAAAGAATCAGCAATGATCGCTCTTCGCCGAATAATTCCGAAATTAAACTTGGAAGACGATACAATACCAGCACATATTCTAAACGAAATTTTAGTGACCAAAGATGACTTCAACGAAGCTTTACTTGGAATTCAACCTTCCGCATTACGCGAAGTCTTTGTAGAAGTGCCTAATATTTCTTGGGATGACGTGGGAGGCCTTATTGAGGAAAAAGAAGAGATAAAAAACAGTATTGAGCTCCCATTAAAACATCCAAAATTCTTCTCGCATATGGGAGCAAAACAACCAAAAGGGATTTTATTGTTTGGCCCTCCTGGAACAGGAAAGACTCTTCTAGCGAAAGCCGTAGCTCATGAAACGCAGGCGAATTTTATTTCGGTTAAAGGACCAGAACTGCTTTCAAAGTGGGTAGGTGAAAGCGAAAAAGGAATTCGTGAAGTTTTTCGTAAAGCTCGGCAGGCAGCCCCATCTATCATCTTTTTTGACGAGATTGACTCCATTGCGCCCATTCGGGGAAAATCATTTGATTCAGGTGTAACGGAAAGAATGATTAGTCAATTTCTTACCGAATTAGATGGATTAGAGGAACTTAAGGGAGTTGTTGTCGTGGCAGCAACCAATCGTCCAGATATGATCGACCCCGCCCTACTTCGTCCCGGCCGCTTCGACAAGATAATAAGAATCGGGTTACCTGACGAGACAGCTCGTCTCGAGATTTTAAAAATCCACACACAGGGGGTTCCTCTCGGTGAGGATGTGGATCTGGTTGAATATTCGAAAAGGGCTGAGAAGTTTTCTGGTGCGGAGCTGGCAAGTCTTTGTCATGAGGCGGTTTTAAATTCGATACAACGACATTTACCCAGCTTAAATACTGATAATCAAGATTTCGTCGGATATAGTGTGTCACAAGAAGACTTTGAGGTGGCTTACAAAAAGATTTTAGAAACACGCAAGGCAGGCAAGGTAACAGCAAGAGAGAAGATCGATGCGATGCAAGAGGACGTTGACAGGTTGTCTTTCGTCTAAAATCACCGGCCAAATCCTTTTTTTTCTCTCATGGCCCCGGTTCTTCTCTAACTACGCTATTTGGGGTTGTGATTTCGTTTCGTTCAACAACACAATGTAGTTCGTGAATATTTCCGTATGAACAAGATCGATCTGAAATAAGAGGGAGTATACTGGATTCAGAAGATTGCTTCTGACTATCGGAAGATAAGGATTATACCCAGTATACGGATTTAGCTAATCACACAAAACGGGAACGCTGGAGGATTACTGATGAATGTATCTTTGACAGATTTACACTCCTATTTCAATTCATTAATCCCCAAAGAACGGGATGCAATACTAGTTGAGCTCGAAGAGTACGCGAGGCAGAAGGATTTTCCGATTGTTGGACCCTTGGTTGGAGGATTTCTAAAACAATATGCCCAGTTGGTAAAAGCGAAACGAATCCTAGAATTAGGTTCAGGATTTGGCTATTCTGCCATCTGGTTTTCCCTAGGTGCCCCATCAGCAGAGCTGATATGTACAGATACTTCGGAAAAGAACCGATCGATGGCGTTATCGAATTTTTCCTCGATGACAAATCATAATAAACATCTAATAGGCCTAAAATCAGTTAACTTCGTTTTAGGAGACGCTCTGGAAACAATTACAGGGCTAGAGGGGCTTTTTGACATAATCTTCTGTGATATCGATAAAGAAAGGTACCCGAAGGCCTTTGAATTGGCTATCCCTCGTCTTCGAAATGGTGGGGTACTTCTTACAGATAATACAATATGGGGAGGCCGAGTTTTGGAAAATAACCCTACAAGAGAGTCAACAAAAGGGGTTCAAGAATATAATCGGCTTGCATTTAGCGATCCGCGTGTATTTAGCACAATTATTCCGATTAGAGACGGTCTGACAGTGTCAGTAAAACTATGACTCTGGCGATTTGAAAGGAGATAAATTAATACTTGTCTGAAACGACCTAGTTTCGTAAATACAAACAGCTTGCGGTGAGTAATTTGACGCTAAAGGAACCCAATGACTTTGAAATTCGGGATGTATCGGATATCGATCTGAAAGGGGGAACTTTGATCGAGTGTTTCCCATCAATTAGCGCATTGGCGCTAATTACTGCTAATATCATTTTGGAAGCGGGAATCGGTCAGAATGGTTTTGATCAAGTTGCAGTCGGAGATAGTAATCAACTTCCAGCGATTTGCGTTGTTTATTATAGCAAACCCAAATTCCCGATTCGAATTTATGCAAATGAGGAACTAAAAATAGCCCTTCTATCATCAGAGGTACCACAATATCCTCCGATCACCCGTGAAATCGGAAAGAAAGTAATAGATTGGGCTAAAAGGAAAGAAATGAAACGGATCATCTCTGTTGAAGGATTTAAAAGTGATTACTCAGATTCACCTCAACAATTGCCAATGAGAGTGTTCGGGGTCGGAACGACCGAGACGTGTAGAACCTTTCTCAATGAAAAACAGATCCCCCCCCTGAACCAAGGTGTGATAAAAGGTCTCAGCGCGGTTTTGCTCAATGAGGGATGGTACAATAAGTACGAAGTAATTGTTCTGCTTGGTGAGGTTCGCGAGCATTTTCCCGAAATTCGCACGGCTGCTCGGGTAATTGAAGTCCTGAACCATCTTATTCCAATTGATCCCGCCATCCGGATTGAACCCATTTTGGCACAGGCCGAAAAAATCGAGCAAATGGCGCTCTCCATGAGAGACCAGGCCAATGCTGCTATCCAGTCGGAGCAAGTGTCACCCGCGGGTGGGAAAGATAGAACATACATTTAGATTGGTCTGATCTAGTATAGTTTAAGCCTGGTTGGTCCAGACATGTATGGGTGCAATACTTCGGGAATTAATACGCTTCCGTCTGGTTGCTGATAATTTTCCAAAATTGCACAAATCGTTCGTTCGGTAGCTATGGCTGTTGAATTCAAGGTGTGAACATACTCTTTTTCGCCTCCAGCTTTACCAGTTGTTATGTCAAGCTTTCTGGCTTGGTAGTCCGTGACGTTTGAACACGAGACTAGCTCTCTATATTCGTTCTGTGCCGGAAAAAAGACTTCTAGATCATATTTTTTGGCCGCGTTGTCGTTAAGTTCCCCTGATGCAATGTTTACTACTCGGTATGGTAGATTTAGCCTCTGATACAATTGCTCTGCATTTCCTATCATTTCCTCATGCATCTTATGGGATTGATCGGGATGCACAAAGCAAAACTGTTCGATCTTATGGAAATGGTGGACTCGAAAAATTCCCTTGGTGTCCTTACCGTGTGAGCCTGCTTCACGACGATAGCAGAGAGAAATCCCGCAATATTTGCGCGGTAGCGTATCGACATCTATCAATTCACTGGAATGAAGCGCAGCCAAAGTTTGTTCGCTGGTCGCTATAAAAAAGACATCTTCTTTGGAATCATGATAGAGCTGTTCCTCGAAGTCAGACAATTCACTAGCACCCTCCATTAGCTGTCGCCTCAAAAAGGGAGGTGTCCAGTAAGGAGTAAATCCACATTCATTAACGAGAAAATCGAGGGAATACTCAATTAAAGCAAGAGTAAGGAAAACCAACTGATTCTTTAGATAAAATGTTCGTGATCCACTAACTTGGGCGGCTTTTTGAATCTCTGCTAAATCTAAACCTTCAATTAAATCTGTGTGTCCTTTTATGGGATAATCAAAGCTAGGAAGTTTGCCCCATGTCCTCATTATTTCGTTATCCTTCTCGGTTTTCGCAATAGGTACTCCTGGGGCAAGAATGTTTCCAATTGAATACCTCAGCCTATCACGCTCAGCAAGAGCTTTATCGGCCCCTTTTTCGAGATTAGAAATGTCTCTATTTATGTTAGATACTCTCTCTTTGAGGGAATCTGTATCTTGTCCCTTTTTTTTCATTAATCCGATCTGTTTACTTACCTTGTTTCTTGCTTTTCTCATTTCATTAATCTGCTTTAATAAGGAGCGCCATTCGTTATCAAACTCGATTACACGATCAACTTGGTCTGGGTTTTTGAATCGATTTCTTTCACTCTCCCGAACAATTTCAGGATTTTCACGGAAGATTTTAATGTCAATCATTGGAACTTAAACACCAATTAGAGCGTAGAGAATTATGGTCTAACCTTATTACGTAATTTTCTTCTCACGAATAAATAGGCTTGCCTCAAGAGGTCTAAAAAGGATCCTTTAATGTTGGTAGAAGGCCTTAACTTACTCCATAATATCATTATGGGGAAGGTATTGAAATCGATACCCGAATACCAAAAAAGAGAAAAATCAGTAAAAAGGAAGAGAGAGGCTTTGGTTATCTGTAATGATGACCGACTTGTAACAAACGATCGTCAATTGACATTTCGCCCTTAAATTCCGAAAGACTACAGTTTTGACCCACTCGTTTGCCATCAGAGAGTAGAAAGCCAGTTCTACAAATTCCCCGTGCCTGTCTGCTAGCTGTCCGCTGCAAAATCAAACCGGAACTTTCCGAAAAGATCAGTCTGGCCATTTGATTTGCTTCGTCAATTTCCAGAACGGCCTCGTCTTTGCTGCCCCTTTCACTGAATGCTTGAGAAGCATGGTTATAATATAATTTTACCACTGCACTACTGACAGGAGGTGGTGTTGTCGCAGTAGAAGTTAATCCAAGATCTCTGGGGCTAGGCTCTTCTCTAAAATCAGCAGGAGCCGACGGTTTCGGCATTGGCTTAACTTCTGGAATTCCAGAGGGTGGTGGTGCGCCTAAAGATGGAATGTTTGCTGCTCGGTCTGTGATTCCTTTTCCGATTTGAGAGGCGTCTCCTTTTCGTATTTTTCCAGAACCAGCGATGTTGGCCATCAATTCGAAAAAGCCTGGGGGCTCCTTATACTGATGAATCGTGTAGATCATTGGATTTCTCTCACGATCTACATCGAGCTTCCTTACCAACCGATTTCCTGCTGCCTTTTCTCCTACCTGACTACCAGATCCTATCCAGACATACAAATCGTGATAGGCATCCAGGACAAACACATCATCAGAGACTAGGCTATCGGATGTCATAGGAACGTTCTCGATTACAATATCATCAGAGGAAGACCCGTCACTAAGATCAGCGTCTTTAACCCGATAGAGGGCATAGCTTACCTCTTCAGCGTTAACGTCGACATGCTTGAGAAATCCTGGCGTGTCTCCCGTAACCACAACGAAATTGATAAGAGAAGAGAAATCTTCTGGTTCATTACCTTCCGTTACGGTGTCGATATCGATTTCTTTATCTTTTAAATCCAACTGTTTTGCGGCCCAAGCTCCTACAGCTTTATCATCAGCAAAGGCCTGCGATCCAACCCAGATGTAAACCTTTTTTTGCAGACCTGCGGAAACATCCGAGTTATCGACAATATATACATCACCATTCAAAAATTCATAAGGGGGTGATAGTTCAATCAAGTTCTTACCTTCAACGTGAAGTACGCGCAATTTTCTTAACACCCGTTTAAATCGATTATTTAATGAGAGGGAACCAAATATGGTTCCAATTTATTTTGTTATGACATAATAATAATTCTATTTTAAGATAGTATCTTATTATCAATCATGTGATTTCTCATATAAAACACTATCATTTCGACCTGTGATTCAGATTTTCTTTCCTAACTTACTACCCTTAATCGATTATATTTAATTTTTAAAAAGATCTTCTAGACATTTCTCCGGTATTGCTGTTTCTTTTTCCCCTATTGCCATGTTCGAGCCGTCAAGGAATCTCCTAAGACGTTTTAACGCCAATTTCTAGTTCTTTAATGCGTTCTCTCAACCTTCTGACTTGGTAGGTTAAAACTTTGTTCTGTGTCAGTAATTCCATGACAAAAACTTTAAGACGTGCTACTTCTCGCTCCTCATGGCTTGCAACATCAATAGCTGACGATATTGTTGTACGAAGATCCTCTAGGAGTTCATCAAAAAAAAATTTGGAATATGATTTGGGATAAACCTGTCCAGAGTCTTGAGAAAAATGATTGTATACCCATTCATCCAGGTACCCTTCAATAGAAAGCCTAAAGTGCTCTTCATTAAGATAGGAAAAAGAGCGGTCAAAAATAAGATATAAATTTGATATCCGTCCCATTTTTGCAATTCGAGGATCTGCTGATTCTGGCGCGGGTTGGAGAAAATCATAGGACATATGAACCAAGTCACTGCGGTTGGGAACATTTAGGGGTTCTTTGAATCCTACCTTGAATTTTTTCAGGCGACCCATTGAGGATACGGTCTGTCCTTGAACAGCTAAAAGGATTGCAATTTCTTCTTTCAGCAAGTTATTGTAAATAACTTTAGGTCCTTCGACATCGTCGAAAACCACAAATACTAAGCCTTTTAATTGTTCTCTCTGCTTGTCTCGCTTTTCCGACCATTTTGAAAAAACTTCTATTACTTCTGTGAAATCGGTTAATTCATCGACCAGCAGAACATACAAATCACTGTGGTGTTTTCTGTAGTACAACCTAGTGTAAGAGGGTAGTAAATCACGAGAAAGAATCGTCGTATCTGGAGTTTTCAACCTTGGGTCGTTATAGATTTCCGCTATAAGAGCATCCTCTTCCTCCCGTGTCAGAACAATTCGCCCTTGATATTTTTCATCATAGATATAGAATCCCTGATCATTAATGAGCCAGAAACGATAGGTTTCCAGAGTTCGTCCTCCTTTTACCTTCCGAGCTGTATTAGATCTTCCTGATTACATTCCACCAACAGGTTCAATTCTATGGCATGATCTAGAAATTTGATGGCCTCACTTCGCTTATACTTCGTTGCCAAATAGGAAATAATTTGTTCAGAGAATAGATATTCAACACCTTCTTTTGTGAACATGATCTTTTTAATCATTTTAAGCATCCTATTGTGCTTTTTGGAAAGCTTTATGTCCTTGAGCGTCAGGACTCCTTCATTCAAGACGAAGGCGCTGAAATAGTGCAAAGGAACGTGTTTTCGTACAATTTTTTTGATAATCGAAGCAGGAATCTGGTCAGTCGAATAGAAATCCTTGAGTTCGTGCTCGAACTTATCTTCAGTTTCATGTCCTAAACCATCGAGTCGATCCCTGAAATACTCCGGAAGTTCAATTTCCGAAATGATGAGTAGACTGGAATATCGTCCGTGCCATACAAGCATATGTAAGCCCTCTCTACTCATGGTTTCGATTTTTGCTTCGATTGAATCTTCTTTTCGCGAGCGCATGCTTTCCGAAACCTCTTCCATAAACGATGAAAGAGCAGCAGACATGCCTGACAAGGCATCGGTATCCGCCTGAAGTTCAGCGATGGTTTTTTCGGAATAAAATTGAAGGCCAGATTGATGCCGTGCAATTACCAACCTTATAGATTTAATATCTTCAAATCCCTTTTCTATACTCCGGTCAACTTGAATTGTTCGCACTTTACGGGCTTTCCGGGATTTATTAAACCTATAAACACCAGCCGCTGCCAAAGCAATGGCTGCGATGAGTCCAGCAAGCGGTAACAGTAGAGGGGCTAAGAGTTCCCAAAGGCCCCGTGGAGGGGTTACAAAGTGATATTCCTCTAGATTGGCCAAACCAAGTTTAGTAGGTAGTCCTGAAAGAGATGACCCAGTACTAACGGTGATATTTTCAAACCCAATAGAATCTAGTGTAAATTGACCGTCAATGACGTATGTTGCCTGTCCGTTGATGTCAGTCAGCACAGATTGCTCATATATTCCAGATGTTTCATTGTTGTACATAAGTACAACGTAAAAGAAAACTTCTACGCTTTCAAGAGGAACTAGATTCAGACTTGATCCAAAGCCGCTTTCGGTCGTAGTTTCGTAGTGTAACGAAACTATTAGGGTGATGTTTTCTCCTTGCGATATTGTTTTGCCAGGCTGAATCTCAAGTTCCATCCAGGTAGAACGTCCTAAGAGCGTTATATTTAGTGTAACAAATTGTGGTTGGTATCCGATGGTTTGAACTTGTAACGTGAGATTGTAAAATCCGTATTGCCAACCCACGGTCGAAATAGAAATCGAAAACGGTGCTTGAGAAAACTGTGGAATCGTTAAAATCGATTCAGGAACAATGGTCGTATTTAACCAGTATGAAATTTCATCAAGGTGGGTTATGTTTATTCCCCTAAACGTCTGGAAAGAATCAATAGTTATTTCCAGAGAATCCTCGATTAGTACAGTCCCATTATTGATCACGTGTACTTGAGATAGGGGTATTGATAGGGTAGGCATTTCGGTTACAGTGAAAACCACAGTGATGTTACTCGCTTCAAAATTCGCCCCTGCAAGAGAAATCAACACAGCGTGTGTTCCAATAGTAGATTGACTAGAATTAAATCGGAACCAATACGTGTCACCAGTATGATTCAGAAACTGTATTTTTGCGGAATCATTAATCCCTGGGCCAACCGAGGGAATCAATTCATTATACACAGTATTATTATAGAGTAAATAAAAATCAGAACTATCGGTGAAATATATTGAGGAGGGAAACGTTGTTCCACTAGTAATCTCGGTCGCTGCCCTTATTACATTAACTTGGAAGACAAAAGAACTTGCATTATAGTAATTTGGCCAATCAAACGTGACATCAACTGTAAAAAGCCCAATGGCATCAGGATTAAGTATGATGGTCCAGGTCGAATTGGTTTCTGACTGAAAACTTACATCTGGTATCCCTTGGGAATTCACAGAGGGTGTGACGTTGATCGTCAGATCTGTGGGATAGGTGGAATGATAACGCAGATTGATGAAGACTTGATCCTGGGAACTCGCTGCGTAGATTTGATTTTCAGGAACAGTGGTTGTGTTGGCTAGGGCCTGACCCTTATAGGATCCGTTAATCCCTGTCTCACCTGGTGTTATTGAAAGCGTTATGACGATGTTTTGCGAAGAATAATTGCCGTGACTCGCATTGATCGGTATTAAATATGTCCCCACTCCTAGGAAAGAAGTGGTATTTAATCGGTAGTAGTAAAAATTGTTGCTATCGTTAAATGTTGTACTCCCGTTCACCGTAACAGTCGCATTTTCAATAGCACTATTGAGACTGGTGTTGTAGTCTATCCTTAGGGTCATATTCTCCCGCCATTGGAGTTTTAAAACGGTTTTATTCACAGTCAGGCTTGAAACTTCAACAAATTTGACCACAATGGTTTGCGTCCAATTTACGAACCATCCTAAATGAGTGTTTATTGTTACTGTTCCTATAAAACCCGCAGCTTGTCCTATCGTTGTAAACGAGGCATTGTAGGAATCATCTCCTAGCTGGTTCATGGTTACATTCTGTTTTGATCCTAAGGGCCAACTGGCATTTGCCCAAATCCTTGCTCCACGGATATCCGTGTCATTGTGTTTCGACCTGTAAAGAGCTGTAACATTAAATTTCTCCCCAACAATTACCTCTCCGTCAGCTTGCGGAGTTAATGATGTATTCACGTATATGTCCAATTTACGTGTGAAAGTTCCTACTTGGGTGAGACCACTGTTGTTCCAAAAGGCCTGTAACCAATAAGTTCCGTTAACGTTAATAGTTTGATCTACTGTCTTGTTTATATCCCATTCCTCTCCAAAAACGGTATCAGTGGGATTAATGTTGAGCCTAGTGCGTGCGGATCCATTGGGATAATCGATCCAGTAGGTTAAATTTCCCGTACTCGATGTATAGAAGGTAAGATTCAAGATATCCGTGATGTTTGCTTGATAGGGGAACGCAAGCGGATTATTACCATGACCAATAGTAAAGTTAAGAAGATGATTCGGCGCTGAGAACCAGACATGCCACGTTGTGTTTTCAGACAAGTCACTGGCATTCACATACATCGTAGTATGAATCCCATGTTGATATCTATTGCTGTAGTCCCCATCTGGAGACACGCTCGTATTGGCTGGTAAATCGCTAAATTGGGGCGTTAATGTGTTATTCCAGTAGATGTTGGTTCCGTTCCAGTCTGCTTCGAAATTAGCGATTCTCACGGTATGATTTCTAACACTGTACGTAGTGTTCACTTTCGGTGTCGTAAAGGTGAGATTCCAACTTGTAACAGACCCATTGGATACTAAATAAGTGGGAGTGGCCAAGATTGGATTTGAACCATATGTATAATTGGCCACAAAGGACACATTGAATGACACAGAAGTATTTGTTACAAATCTATGCCATATTGAATCATTCCAATTAAATTGGTTAAACGTACTTAACTTGGTGGTACCTTCGGAGGATTCATATGTGAAATCTAGGGTAGAAGGATTTGAATATTCTTTGGGAGCGTAATGAGTACCATTCCACTCTACAGGTAATATTTCAAGTTGAAGAGGAAGATCTCTGCTAGCAAAAGTATTCCAAGTAGCGTGTGTATCTTCTTTATAACAAACAATCCCTTCATCGACTCCATCTCCAGTTCCCGCTGTGTCGTAGATATAAAACCATCTCCAATAGTCACTGTTATCGTCCGCATTTGTTTCGTTCATAACTACAAAGTAGGTTTGTCCGCCTTGTAGCAGAACGGGCGTATCAAAGGTATATTCATGCCAAGCTTCCCCTGTACTTCCCAAATCCTCTTTTGATGTAATATTGATATCATTGGGGACATTCCCGCCCGTAGCATTCGTAATATAGATTTTTCCAGTGGCGGACGCTACTCCCGCGATATAAGTTCTCACTGTCCTAATATAAGCAAAAGCCTCCTTAATCTCGAATGACATCGCAACCTCATAATAACCGTCTCCTGGAGCCAAAATATTCCGAGAATCCCAGTGGAAATTGAAATTGTAGTTGTCTGTATCCTCAATATTGGTTTTGTTATATTCAGCTAAAACATTTGTGATGTTAAACAGACCATATTGTCTGTTGTAGCCTGCAGGATCAGTGACCGTGAGAGAATCAATGTTACTCGTCGGCTTCTCAGATACGTAGGTATTAGAGGTATTCATGACTTCTTCTCCGGTCCAATTAAACGAATCAAAGGCAGAATAAATCCCGCCACCAACGCCAGATTGCTGTCCAATGGCAAGGTTAGCAAAGGAACGATCATAAGGTGGACTTGCAATTAAGTCAGAAACAGAACCGCGATTTATGTCGGTCGTTAATCTCGGTACTTTAATTCCAAGACTATTGTCCGCCAGGCTGTCCACATTGACTTCATCATCCCGTAATGACTTATTAAAAGGCAGGATTTCGGTTAATTGAGCATATAATGAACTTAACAATATAACAAGAACTATTTGTGACCCAATCCTACGAAGTTGTTGCCTATGCTTCCATCGACTTATTCGCAAGTTCTTTTGACTCCATTTTATAAACACGATTTTAATCTGATTAAAATATTTCCAATTAAATTTCTCTCTTTAGAGCGAATCTGATTCAGAACTCAGAATACTTG
>JBHLRO010000032.1:0-33743 GCA_048882505.1 Candidatus Thorarchaeota archaeon | reverse complement strand
CTCATCTACACAGCGATCATACTCATAGCTTGCCTTGTTTCGTTGACTGCGATATCATAGCGTCAGCCCTCACTACAAAGTTCCTAAGATCTGCAAAACGAAAACCAATCAAAAAGTGTCCAGTGAATTGGCAACAGATTCCGAATATTACCTTTACAGATGATTACGTCCTAAAGGAAGCAGGTTACGAAATCGTCTGTAAACAAACTGGAGGACACACGCCTGATTCATGCTACGTGTATTCTTCAGGACACAAAGTTTTGGTTGCAGGAGACAACCTTCGTTCCGATTTTCTTTGGGGAGGACGAAGGTGTAATCCAGATCATTGGATTTCCGCACTAAAAGAATTTACTTCCCTAGACGCAGATTACATTATAATCGGACATGGAGAGGTTTTGACGATTGAAAATGTAAAGGCCGTTCTGGATTTAACGATTAAGGTTAAAAGGAGAACACAAAAACTATTATCGGAAAACGTTAGAGATAAGGAGATAATTGCGGAAGTATCCAATATGAGATCCGCAGATAAACATGGCGTATTTATTCATGCTGATACGGTGCCTAAGTGGATTAAATTCTGGAAAAATAAAATTAAATAGACGAATATGATTTCCCTACTATAATCACCTGTTGAAACATAAGAAAAGTTCAAATCAAGCTTAAATTCCATATACAAACTTCCTGTTGGCAGAAATCTGAATTTCCTGAAGTTGATTCTGATTATAAGCCCACTAACGGTACCAACATATAATTCTTTTAAGTGGATAATAGAACGGAAATTGGTGCTAATTATTGGCAAATCTTGACATCTTCGGTTCTGAAGAAAAGATTATTACAACAATTTCCAATTTTATCGAAATTCAAGGCAGAGATCGGGGTGTTGATGGTGTCCTTATTCTCTTCTCTGGTTATATCGATTCCACAATAGTTGCGAGGCTTTCCTTGGATATTTTTGGAAAAGAAAAAGTAAAACTGTTTGTCAGGATGGACAGATTCAATAGGAATCAGGCCGAAATTTTGACCAATTCTTTTGACTTCTTGGGCGTGGATGATGAAAATATCGAGAGTCTCAATATTGATCCAATTGTTGACCAATTGAAAACTACCAAAATCCCAACTAGTGCTATCAAGGAAGTTCAATCTATCTACGAACCCCTGAGCTATGATCTCCTAAAGATAACAATGAAAGATGAGATTTTGGAGAAAACCTACGGTATGATCGGCTCCATAGACTCTGAACGGGAGAGGCAACTCCGAAATATATTTGCTCATAATAAACTCCGCTCTCGTATTCATATGGCGGCCGCACACCTCTTTGCTGAACAGGAGAATCGCTTAATACTCGGTAGTATCAATAAGACTGAAATTCAAACTGGATTATTCACAAAATGGGGATATGGACACTGTTCAGATTTACTACCGCTTGGGGATCTATACCGAACTCAAATACTGCAATTGGCCGAAAAGTTGGAGATTCCCCATTCCATTCGGGATTTAGCCAAGGCAGATTTGGTACCAGGTATAAAAAACAAGTATCTGTATTTCTTTAATCTTGACTCGAGTCAAGTCGATACAATACTGATGAATTTGTCGGAAGGTCTTGACGCCAGGATGATAAGTCGGAAGTACGATCTCGAAATCGATACGGTAAAGCGTGTAGACTTTTTTTACAGTTCGGCCCCGTTTTCTACTGGGGATCCAATGATACCCAAAATAGAAATCGATTTCAGCTCGGAAAACTAGATAGCAATCCAGAGTTTCATTCCTGTTTTGGTTGGATGAATATATCGTTCTTTTTCAAGTTCAGGTGAGTCTGAGGTTAATTTTCGTAATTTAATACGAATTTTGTATAAAAGGTCTTACTTATATCAAACAAATCCTTTTTTTCTTTGAGGAACCGAAATGTACAGTGATTATTCGGAAAAATTAGCAAGTTTGGTCGTGAATTACGCGGTCCGTGTTGAATCAGAAGATACTGTGATAATTCAAGGGCCTAACAACGCCCAGGAGCTTGTTCGAGAAATCTATAGGGAAGTATTGCAGGTAGGAGGGCACGTAATTCAAACTCGTCTTTCTTTTGATGGGCAGCTAGAGACTTTCTACAAATATGCTTCCGATGGGCAGTTGGAGTATGTAGATACCACAGCTATTGACATTATCAAAAAAGTAAAAAAGTTGATCAATATATATTCCTCCTTCAACACCCGCGCTCTTACCAATGTTTTACCTGAAAAAAAGGCTTTGGTCGCAGAGGCTAGAAAGGAAATAAATCAGATATTCATGGAAAGATCTGCGAAAAAGGACCTTGATTGGGTTATCGCGCCTTTTCCTAATAATTCCTTTGCTCAGGAGGCCAATATGGGACGTTTTGAATATTTGGAGTTTGTGTATAATGCCCTACATTTACAGGAAGATCCTGTCAGATTTTGGAAAAATGTTGAAGTTAAACAGGAGAAAATCATAGAGATTTTGAACAAAGGGTCGGAATTTCGCATCATTGGCGAGGATACTGATCTATTTCTTGGTATAGAAGGAAGAAAATGGATAAACGCTTCTGGACATCGCAACCTTCCTGATGGAGAGGTTTTTACTGGGCCTGATGAATCCAGTACGAATGGATCCATTCGTTTCACCTATCCAGGTATCTATCAGGGTCAAGAGATTGAAAATATTAAACTTACCTTCAAGGATGGAAAGATAACAGATCATGACGCAGCAAAAGGGAAAAAATTACTCGGGAAATTGCTGACCACCACAAACGCAGAGATCCTAGGTGAATTAGCAGTGGGAACCAATTACGGCATTCAGCGATTCACCAAAAATATGCTGTTTGATGAAAAAATGGGAGGTACAGTCCACCTGGCCATTGGATCCGGGTATCCTGAAACTGGATCCAAGAACCAGAGTGCTATTCATTGGGACATTCTCAAGGACATGAAGGGACCTAAAGCGAAGATTCTCCTCGATGGCGATGTAATCTACCAACAGGGCAAGTGGATGATTCCCTGAGTCCAGCTCAACATGTTATCGCTAAACAATCACAAATGAAAAACAAATCACTTTTTCTGGCAGATAATCATGAGCTGCGTCTCCTTTATGAAACTTACCTCCTCCATAGCCCATATATATGCGTAGGTCAAATCATCGCTACATTCCCAAAGGAAGGATCCGATTTGGCCGAGGAAATAACTTCTGTATATCAGCTAGAAAGGTTCGCTGTTAGGAGTCTCTTGGGTTTCCAAACGGTTTTTGAATTTGGAGTCAGCAGACGAATAGGCATCTTTGAATATTTCTATGAAAGCTGTGGGTGTTTTAATGTTGATAATAGCCAAAAAAGATGATGTTATACTCCGTCATGCACGGCCAGAAGACTTCGTGGCAATCGATCATATCACTATTACATGTTATACTCCGATCTATGAAAGTTTTATTGAAATGGTTGGTCGAGAAGCGTATCAAGAGATTTACTATGATCCGGAGAATCCTTGGCCCGAGAATAAAACATCTCAAAATCATCGCCTGTTTAAAGAACACCCAGAATGGATCTGGGTTTTAGAAAAACGAGGCGAAGTATTTGGTTATGTTTCCTTCAAACTAAGACCCGGAAAAAATTACGGAATATTCGATAATAACGCAGTATTGCCTTCCCACGGGGATCAAGGATGGGGAAAATTCATGTATCGACATGTTTTGAAATATTTTAGAAGTTTGGGAATTCGTTTTGCGTTGGTTGAAACAGGATTGGATGATGCACATATCCCCGCCCGGAAAGCTTATGAAGGCGTTGGCTTTGACCATCAAGACCGAATTACCATTTATTACCAGGATCTAGACAAGTTCAATGCTGGATCGGATCCTAAGGAATAAGTGTTGTACGACAAAACCGTTTTGAGCAGCAGTTTAGGAGACTATTAAATCAAAGGAGTATGCTCTAAGTTTGCCCATTCTTTCATAGATCCGTCATAAACGCGAACATTGGGATATCCCAACAATTCTAGGGCAAATGCGGTGTGAGTCGCACGAATAGCTGATTGACAATAAGTTACGATAGTCTTATCCCTAGTGATTCCAACATTTGAGAATATTTCTTCCAACTCACTGGGAGAACGAAATTCTCTTATCGCTTCTTTGTTTCGACCATTTTTTGCTAATTGGGTCCACTCCAAATGTATGGCCCCAGGTATATGTCCAAGTCGTTTATTTGTTTCAGGTCGAACACCGTAATATTCATCTGTAGAGCGAACGTCGATTAGTTTCCAATTAGGAGAGTTATACTCCTTTTCTAGAGTATCCAGAGATACGACGAATTCCTCACGAAATCTGGAATGAAATGGCTTTTCTGGTTTTTCGGGTTTAACCATCTTATAAGAAACAGGAAGTTCACGAGATACCCACCCCTGCCACCCCCCGTTCAGGATCCTTGTCTTCGTGTGACCGTAAACCCTGAGAGCCCACCATAAACGGGTGGCCCAAAGGGATCCCCACTCATCATAACAAACAACACTGGTATCAGTACCAACACCCATCTGGTTCATCAAACTGGCGAATTCCTGAGGTGATGGCAAATGAAGCGCGGGATTTCCATCGGCGTTAACGGACTTAATATACGGAGTGCCAGGTCGCATGATTGCCCCCAGTATATGTGCTCTGCTATAGGCGTTACTATCGAAAACACAATCTATAAGTACAATATTTTTGTCATCCAAATGTTCTGCGAGCCAGAGTGGATCTACAAGGAGGCGATGGTCTGGATAGTTCATGCGTAAAGGTAGCTTGTTGGATTACTTAACTGCTTTGATGGATTTAGTAGAAGAATAATAGTCATCCAACGAATACACTAAGAGAGAATTTACCCGAAATTGTCCTCAAGAATCGGCGGGACATGGAACACTAGCTAACTTGTTTTGGAATACGATTCATTTTTCCTAATCTTGAATGGTAGTAGTGAATATTAATGAAGCGTTTCATCCCCGAAACCTCCCGATGTCCCATTAAGCACGATCTAGCATATTTCATCCCATTTTGCTCACAAATATCTATGCTCTCAGGTGTATCAGTTCGGGGCATAAACCAAATCGCTGGTTTAGGATCCAACCGGCTGGCTTGCCTCACAATATCCGTTGTTATCGAAGGTTTGTGTACCACAATAACCACATCTACTGGCTCTGGAAGCTCGCCAAGAGATTGATAGGCTTTGATGTCATCAACACTATCTTTGTCAGGACAGATAGGATAAACTTTTTTCACGTTGAACCATTCGTCTTTCAAGGCTCGGAATCCCTTGCTTGACAGCCCCCCTGTGAATGTTCCTGCTATTGCGTAGGTCATATCAGTGTCAAATCCATGGTCTATTTCCACCATCTAGTTGTCACCTCGATTTCATCGGACAGGATCGACATGTTTATAGATTTCGTAAATACAAGATAAAGGGAACTTAATCATATAAACAAGTTGATCTGGGAACCCATTTGGAGGCGGCAATAAGGAATACCAGCAGAAGTTCCATGTGAGCTAGCCGAATCTTTCCTCAATGATCGAATTACATATGAGCCATCGCGTATGTCGTCAATCTCCACTTTGACGACATTCAATATCCAACCGTTTGAAAAAATCCGGCTGCTAATTCCTCGCCATGTAACCCTTTTTCATGAATATCTGACAGACGAGCGTAAATTCATCATCTTTCCCGAGCTGGAACCATTCAGGTTTTTCTCGGTTCGTAACAAACTTCCCAACCAATTTGGATATACAAAAATTAAGGAACTGATCAATTCCAAGATACCTTATACTTCTTTCAGGCAATATATCTTTCATTGCCTGGTGTTCGGAGCGATAAAATGATCTTAGTGTAATCTTTTCTTCAATGATCAGCTCAAATCCCCGGAAAACGACTGCATTCTTGAACGTGTAGCTTTCATCGAATCCCATCCCCTGGGTATATGGAGGAACTTCGATAGATATATTGGAGTCAATTCGTGCAAAAAGCTGGACGGGTGCAACAAACGGATAGAAGTTCACGAGTAATCCTCCTGGTCTCAATACTCGCCATGCCTCATCCAGGCCCCCTATCATCTTATCCAACGATGGAAGACAGCAAAGAGAATAATTAAAGAATACAATATGCGCTGTGTAAGACTCTTGAGGAATTCGCTCACCCATCGCACATCCTCCAACCAAGCCAAAATTCAGTTTTATAACGCCCCTATAATTAACTGTCGAATATGATGGGTCTCCCAGTATTAATAAGTTGAACTAAAGAATCTCTCCCGCTTAATCGGCGATTTTCTATTTACCCGAAGAGTTTCCATACTTAATAAGAAAAAAAAGTGTCTTTTACGAACTATTATGAATTATCTCCCCGATATTTTTTATTATCCTCTTGAAAACCCGTTTCATGAATATTTTGACTGTAATTTGCTCTTCCAGCCACCCCAAGAAACCTGGTTTTCGGACATAATCCATTCTGATTGTTACTGCAGAGGTTGACGCAGTTAACTTATTTAATCCAAAGGAGACTCTTGATTGAGACACAGCGTGAAAATGGGTTTCATCCACGGTTATACGTTCTTTTTCAATCCACTCAATCACCTCCTCAACCACGAAAGTGTTGTCATTCATATCACATCGACGTTTTGCGCCGATCCCTTGTTTTTGATCACTCAACAACTGTGTCTTGATGATATAAGGGTGATAACGATGGGGTTGCTCAAAATTTGATATCACATTCCAGACCTGATCTATCGATGCTTCCACGTTTGATTTTACAGCTATTATTGACATAAGCCGTTCCTACTGTTCCGAGAAGAACGTTAAACTTCTAATTTTCGTGCCAAAGTTTATTAATTAAAAATTAAAATTCCGAAGAACGATAAATCATAAAAAAAAACCAAGTGGAATGGATCCATCCCACTCGTCCATCTAGGCAACTCACTTCATTAAAGGCGATTGAGAGGTATATATATTGAAACTTGGCAAAATGCAACGTCCTAAGCCTTATAAGTTTCTCCAAGAACAGGTTTTTGATGGCGTTTGGCCTCTGAATAAATTTAAGTCGCCTTTAAACGTAGGGCTGTTAACAGTTCTCTATTTCCTCTGGGGTGTGGCAATTTTCGTAGTTTACCCCATTCCTCCGTATTTTTTTATGTCAGGGATCATGGCAGCGCTCAGTATTAGCGTTTGGACCCTGGGCATTTTCAGGTACGCTAGGATCTTACGGGAAACCCAGGTTGAAAAACTTAACAGCGTTAACAGGAAATTTCTAATTCAATACCTGGATGCCCTATTTCACCCCTCCAGCATTGTTATAGGTGTAATTATATATATAATAACTCTTGTCTTCTTGTTGGCCCCTCACTCTCTAATTGTGACACTTCAGGAAGAACTCCAACTTACTTCACTCCCCCCGTTTATCCTCTTGTACGTATTTCTTGTTTCGTGGGATATCTGTTATCGAATTGGCCTCTCAACCTATGTTATGTTCACCCAAATCCGTAGGAATGTTTGGTTAGGACGGATTATCCAGAACGCGAAATTAAAGGAGAATTTCCTCCCTAACAACATTAAGGTTCTAGAAGAAGCGGATAAATACCATTATTTGGCTCTAGGTGGCGGGATTTTTCTATTTCCCTTCCTTATCTTAGATCCTATTCTAATCATTGGACTATATTTGTACTTGACGGTAGCTTTTATTTCTGCAACCGTTAATCTTCTTCAGCTAAGAATCCTCCACGCCAAGGCAATTCCTGAAAACGTCATTCGCCTTTTAACATCGACTCGATTTGCCTATGTTGGTACCAGATCGAAAAACCGGATGCCTCACGTAACTCCAACGCTATTTGTGTTTGACGGGAGAAATGTGTTCTTTGCCACCTCCATTAAAAGCGCAAAAGTTCGACATTTACGTAAAAACCCCAGGGTGGCTGTATGTATTGAAAGAAGGGATGAAAGGGAGCTGGCAAAAAGCCAAGGAGTATTAATTCAGGGCCAGGCAAGAGTCTATGGACATGACCTTTTTACTGCCATTTTGTACATAATGGTTTTTGGAGTTCGACTTCTTTTGATTAGAAGCCTTTTTTATAGGAAATATCCCGAGTATCTTAAGCAGTATAAGGAACAACGACGTTTCTTACCGACTGCGTGGCGAACACGACCTATCTTAAGTCGCACTATTGTTGAAGTCCTTCCCTCACGCTTAATCTGGTGGAAAGGAACCAAATATACTCAAATAGCTTTTTAGAGCCGAGTGATCAATCTGCAGCAAAATTTAAGTAAAAGAATTATCACAATCGAGTGTTCAGATAATAAGCACTTTTGTGATATTTCCAGAGACAACCTTGGATTTTTGATAAACAGTCAGCTTTTGTATTGCTGTACCTTATCTCGAGGGATGCCCCACATAACTCCCATCATGTATTACTACGAAATGAACCAATGCAGCTTATCATTCCTGATTAGTAAAACCTCTGTCAAGGCAAGAAATCTAAGAAGGAATCCTTTTGTTTCATTGACTACAGATACGACGCACCCGTCTAATCCCCTTGAAAATTCTGGTATAATGATCACCGCGGTAACAGAACTAAGCGATTCTTGGGAGGATATCTCAGAATGTTTGGAACGGCTTCGGAGACGATACAGTTCCCACCTTATACCCATGTTGGTAGAAACCTTTGCCTCAACGAATGATCTTTATGTAAAAGCAGAGATAATTCGAATCGTGCATTGGAAGGGCCCTTTCTTTGAGAGATTTGAATGTCCGACCAGAAGATTGCGATTTAAAATTTGAATACCCTTTTACTCGACTTTTCGTGGAATAGATTCGTTCTCACCCCGATCTTCCACCTTTTCAGGGCCTAGATTTTATCTATTTCAATTTCATTCGGTTTAAAAAGCTTTCTTCCCTCCATTCCACCAGCTACAGTAACTATTTGCCCAGATATGTGTCCCGCTAGCTTATCTGAACTCAGAAACAAAACCATGTTGGCAATATCGGACGGTTGGGCAATTTTTCTCAATGGCATCGTTTGAAGAGCAGACCTCACCAAAGTGTCATCTTTTAGAGAATTTTCAGCCATTGGCGTTTTTGTCCAACCCGGAGCAACGATATTTACACGGGCCCTGTATGCCACATATATAATTTCATTTTTTAACGATAGCATTAGTCCCAGAAGACCTGCCTTTGAAACAGCATAATCTGCATGCCCAGCCTCCCCAAATACGCCTGCTGTACTACCAATATATACAACACTTCCGGTAGCTTTTGGAAAGGTTGTTAGATTCTGCATGTAGAACTTACTGCAGATAAAAGCCGCTCGAAGGTTGATTCCAATTGTTCTATCCCATTGATCTAACTCCATTTCATGGACAGGCGTTGAATTTTCTGGCCAAACACCGTGATTTATCACCAACCTATCGATTCGCCCATTGGCGCCCATACTATCCTGAAATAGCTGTTTAGTTTGTTTTTCCGAAGTCAAATCCGCCTTGAGTACACAATAATTGTTATTCAGGGTTCGAATTAGCCGGGAAATCCCCTTTTCGTTTTTATTATAATGAAGCGAAAGTTTACACCCTTCGCCGTCAAAAACTTTCGCTATTGCCTGTCCGATACCTCCGCTAGCTCCTGTTATTAGAACATGCTCTCCATCAAGACCTGAATCCATAACAATCCACCTTGGAGTCTGTTGGAATATTTTTTCGCTGGTTTAACCAATACGTTCTAAATTCAGTTTTAATAGATAGCGATATTGACGGATGTTTGCAGTAACATCCGGTCAATGTACCGTGAATTCCAGCTATATGACCATATTCGGGGGACACCAGCTTAAACACCCTTTAATTAGGCCCAATATAGCTAAATCATGAAGAAACATCATGAGGCACTTCAAAAAGGCATTCTTATTCCGTTATCGAAATATTTATTTGATTCAACTTAATTATTGAAAAGAATAACCATAAAATTTATTGGAGAGTATTTTTTCGCATTAAATGGTTCATTCGATGCAGTTAAGTGAACAGAAACGATCGAAAGAAAGGGAGTTTTGGAGCAACAAGTTAGGTTATGCAATGCTAGAAGAGGATTTTTCACAATTCTCGCAAAGGAATGTGATTTTTTCCCGGGTTAGATGGGATCCTTCATACAGAGCATACGGAAAGACTTTGGCCGAAAAACAGGGAACAATGGTTGGGAAGAAAGGATATAGTCGAGTGGGTTATGCTGTACAATCAGCAGCATGGACGATCTACGATAAATACCCACAAGCCTTTTCCTGGGATCGTATACCGTATCCTGGAAAAGTTGAATTGACTCAACTTAGTACAACTCTTCCTAAATATGAATCCAAGGATCCCAGAATCAATTCGAAAACCGTTAAACGAGTCGGGCAGATATTTGGCGCGGCTGACGTGGGGATTTGTGAGATAGATCCGAAGTTAATCTATTCTCATAATGACGACGGAAGTCCACTGAAATTACCAGAAGGGGTCAAATATGCAATCATATTGCTCATAGAGATGGATGCAGAGGCTTTGAGAACGTCACCGGAACTTCCTGCTAGTATTACGACCGGAGATGCGTATTCAAGAATGGCCTTTTCGATTTCGCTAATGGGAGAATTCCTTCGGAATCTGGGTTATACTGCCATTCAAGCGGGAAATGATGTAGGACTCTCAGTCCCTCTTGCCATCAAGGCCGGACTGGGCGAATTTGGGAGGCACGGAATGCTTATTCATCCTAGGTTGGGTCCGAATGTCAGAATATGCAAAGTATTTACCGATTTTCCAATGGAATCAGACTCCCCAACCTTTTTTGGTGTTAGAAAATATTGCCAAGTTTGTCAGAAGTGCGCGAAATATTGCCCTCCCCAGGCTATCCCTTTCGATAAAAATCCCACTTGGGAGAGCCATTGGAAAACCCCCTCCAATAATTCCGGCGCCACATATAAGTGGTACGTGAACGTTGACACGTGTTATCAGTACTGGACATTAAATACCTCGGATTGTTCTAATTGCCTGGCCGTTTGCCAATTTGGCAAGCCCCGCAGTCTTTTTAGGAGGCTTAGACTGTTCATAATAAGAAAATTACCAGTATTTAATCCTCTTTGGGTCTGGTTGGATCGAGGAAAGGGAAAACCAAAGATTCCAAGAAGAACCGTTTGTGGGGAGGAACCCAAGATTGGATTTTTCAAACGAAATTATGAATCGCTTAAAAAAAGGATCTCCAAACGTCCAAAGGAAAGCAAAAAATGGTGGAAACGCGAAACAAGGGATTCAGATGAATTTTGGGAATCAGATGAATACCTGGGTAAGAAAATGCCAATATAGAAAAGCAAAATGGTGATATATTAATTTTAGGCCTGTTAGACTCCAGATAAGGAAATAAAAAGGTATAGTTTTTCAATCCATGTTAAAATAGAAGAAGACAATTAATCCTATGATAAATATGATCGTGATTACTAGTAATAGGGCTGCACGAAGAAGTTTTGCATACTCCACGTTGATCTCCGCTTGCAGAAACTAAGGGTTTCTAGGATTTATTACTTTTTCAATGACGGCTATTAATCTGGAAGGCTGGAGCTGGAAAACTTACGCTACAAAAAAGAGTAGAAGTAAGGTTTTCTCTTAAAACGTGCGAAGAAACGGGTATAAGTTAAGGATGAAAAGTTTTCAAGGGCCTATCTTGGGTTTTATCGCTCTGATGTGGGCAGCAGAAATAGACGTTGATAATTCCTTGATTTCCTCAGCAGACATATCTATTTCGACGGGCTTTCCATCCAGAATGACGCGAGCCTTCCGTGTCCCTTCAAAATTCTCTTCTAATAGCTTCTTATTCTGCGAATCCCGAGGGGAAAGGATCATTTTATCCAATGTTTCGACGTTAACAAATCCAGCGGATTCGATTAGACTGAGGTACTCTCGTTCCGTTTGCGATCTTGTAAGACATCCAGGAACGTGCTGAATTGCGTCCCTTACAACCTTTGGAAGTTCTTTCTCCAAGATTATGTCTGAAATCACCAATCGACCCCCAGGCTTTAGAACACGATAAGCATCACGGAATACCTGCGATTTATCAACGGATAAATTGATAACGCAGTTTGAAATTATGAGATCCGCAGTATTGTCTGCAATAGGTAAATGTTCGATTTCACCAAGTCGAAATTCGACGTTGTCGTATTTACCTGATCGAACATTGCTACGTGCCTTATCAACCATTTCTGGAGTCATATCCACTCCTATGACTTTTCCGTTGCTCCCCGTTTTCTTCGAGGCGAGAAATACATCTACTCCCGCTCCTGAACCAAGGTCAACCACGACCTCGCCTGGTCGAACTGACGCCAGCTTGACCGGATTACCTGAACCCAAACCTAGATTAGCCCCTTGGGGAATACTATCTAGGTCTTCCTCAGAATACCACGTATAGCCACTCGTCTCAAGGTTTTGCTTGAGAATTTCAGATCCATCGTCTTCAGATTGGTTAGTCTCAGTAGCAATTGCCCGATATTGTTTCCGAACTTCTCTCCTCACGGTGGTATCATCAATTGTCTTTGGTGAGCTCTCTTCAGAAGATGATTCAGACCCACAACACGAGTAGTTGCGGTCAGAAAGGGCCTCTACAAACGTCGATTCGATATTAGCTTTCGAATCGGTATTTTTTTGTTCATCTTTTACCTTCTTGGATGTTTCAAGACTTGTCATAGGATTTCCTTCTTTTAAGATTCTAACGATTGGATTGGCAAATATTCATAATCAATATTCCTTTGGAATATTCCAAAGAAACAAATATTTATATATTTTGAGGTCAGGGAAAATGACAAAAAACACTTCGAGAATTGGAGAACTGTTAACAAACTCAATGTGTTAAGTATGATCGGCAAGAATATTGAGATAACCTCTTTAGAAGCCCTGTTTTTAATGTCACTCTACAATTCCTCGTCCTTATCTGGTACAGAAATCGTAAAAAAGATCAGGAATGATCTAGGCGAGAATTGGACTCCTACCACTGGAGCTACCTATAAGATCGTCCAATCATTGTCAGAAAAAGGTTACATCAAAGAAACAACATTGGATGCCCGAAAAGATAAACGGATCCGAACGTATGCGCTGACTTTGAAGGGTAAGGAGATGGTGACCGAAGTAACAATGCGAGTTCAAAAGATACTGGGATTTCTGGTTGATTGCTGTCCAGATGTATGTGATGGCGTAGTTATGATTGTTAGAAAAGGCAAAGATCCTGTCTTATCTTCGATTGACCTCCATCACGGCGATTCACCGCAATAATCTCGTAATCTGCTTGATTACATTTCCTATCTAGTTATCACACGCCACCTTCACTTCACTTGCAGCCGGAAGTTTTATTATTATTTGCGAAACTACGATTCTGCTTACACGGGTGATTCGAGAATCAGCATCCACGTTTCCTAGTTTCTTGAACCAAAGATATTAGAAAAGATCGCATAGAACGTCTGAACTATGACCGCTGACCGAAAGATTATTCCTATTATAGAACGGGAATTGGAATACCGTTTTCAGGAGCTACTTAAACTCCTAGCTATGCTGTCAAAAACAGAGGCTAGATGGTTGCCGACTCCTAATTCGATGACGTTAGATACCATAAAAAGGTGGAACGAAAAAGGAAGCGATTGGCTAAGGGCACAAAAATTTGATCCTGTTTCTACCATTGAATTTAAGGTGGTACATCTAGCGCATTGCAAAATAATGTATGATGATTACGCTTTCAGGGAGCGTCACCTAAAGTGGAGTGCCCTGGATTCGCCCCAATGGCCCATGTGCGTTAGTTACTTGAAACAGACTCAAGAGCGATTAGTGGAAAGCATTCGGTTGTTAACCGATGAGCAACTGGAACTAGAGGTTTCTACCAACTGGGGGGACTTGTGGCCTGTTAAAAGGATCATATTCACGATGATTCACCATGATTCCTATCATCACGGCCAAATAAGTACCATTAGACAGCTGTATCGAACCAAGAAGGGAAGTATCTGACACCTGGGACGTGCCGACTGGGTCTGGTTTAGGGACGAAAACCGGATGTACGTGGAATAAGGGGAAAAAAAGACATTTTTATCCTTGATAAAGCCAACAGAGGCTTCTCAATGAGATATGGCTTGATTTTCTTCGATTTTCTCCCGATTTTTTTGTCTTGAATACATATCCCCTATGGCTACTAGTTACAGAGATAGCTGACATTAGTAGGATCGATTACTACGATTTCAGATTCTCTTGGCTATCTATTCTTTTTCAGGCCTACCTAATGCTAAAAAAACTCAAACTCTCTTCGGCAAACATGCGAGCCAGACAATTAGGTATCCCCTTTGGGGGTACACCAGGAAAGCTGAATGCAATAACTGATGTGCAGGGGGTAGAAGTAGGCCATTGCACGTTAATTAAAGGCGATGGCAAACTTATTGTGGGCCAAGGACCAATTCGGACAGGCGTGACAGGTATCTTTCCTCTGGGTAGAACTTCGACGGAAATTTTCGCTGCTTTTTATTCTTACAACGGAAATGGAGAGATGACAGGCACAGTTTGGATCGAAGAAACTGGCCATCTTCAGGGGCCTATCTGTATCACGAATACCCATAGTATCGGTACTGTGAGAGATGCAGTGATTGAATGGGGCCTAAAACGCAATTTACTCGGTAAGGATGAGGAATTCTTTTGGGGGCTTCCAGTTGTCGCCGAAACTTACGATGGAATCCTCAATGATATCAACGGATTTCACGTAAAAAGAGAACATGTTTTTCAAGTCTTGAACGGGGCATCCTCAGGCCAAGTAGAGGAAGGAAACGTAGGGGGTGGAACAGGCATGGTATGTCATCAATTCAAAGGGGGGATCGGCACCAGTTCAAGACGGGTACTGGATAAATTTATGTTAGGAGTCTTAGCTCAATGTAACTATGGTCTTCGTCAAGATTTGACTATTGCAGGCGTTCCAGTGGGTGAGGAACTACCTGATCTCTTACCTGAAATAAACACGCCGAGGTTTGAAAGCGAAAATGCGGTTGGTTCGATCATTGTGGTCCTGGCAACTGATGCTCCGCTGTTACCGTATCAGTTGAAACGCTTGGCGAAAAGGATTCCTGCGGGTATCGCCAAGGTTGGAGGTTATGGGGGGCATTTTTCGGGTGATATTTTCATTGCTTTCTCGACAGCAAACATTCTCAAAACCAGATCTGGCCAACAAAATCCTATAAACAAGGTAAAGACACTAAGAGACCCCCTCATGACTCCGTTATTCAAAGCCGCCGCGGACGCCACGGAAGAAGCCATAATTAACGCTTTAGTTAGTGCAAAAACAATGACAGGGATAAATAATAACACAGTTTATTCTCTTCCGCATTCGGAATTGAAAGAAGTCTTGGAAAAGTATAACAGGTTACGTTAAAGAGTCTATGTTGCTGTGTGGAATTAATGACATATCTAGAGAAGCCATGGCAGAAAAGTTACTTTGTTGGTCCCTTTAAACTAAAAAAAACGATGGCCCCATATCCTAAAATCAATGTATATAAGTTCTTGATGGATGCTGCCGAAGAATATCCCGATAATGTCGCCTTGGCATATTTAGACAGTGAGCTTGGGTACACAGAGCTTTTGGAACACGTAAACCAATTCGCTAACGCCTTGATTAATCTAAATGTCCAGAAAGGGGATATGGTCGCTACCGTACTACCAACATGTCCTCAGTTTGTAATAGCGGACTACGCCATCATGGGCCTCGGTGCTATCCATGTTCCTCTTAGCATAATGCATAAGGCCCCTGAACTAGCTTATGAATTGGCTACTTCTAAATCCAAAGTATTAATCTGTTCTTCCAGGCGATTAAAGAGAGCATTATCGATAAAAGATCAAACGAGTCTGGAACACGTCATTCATACTCCGGTTCCAATTTTCCCTGATTATAAACTCCTTGATATGGAACCTCCTCCCGATGTTCTCTCTTTTGAAGAGCTGATTGCTAAAAATTCCTCAAATTTCAGTCCTGTTAAAGTTAATCCTGAACAGGATTTGGCTCTTCTTCCTTTCACAGGTGGAACTACTGGAAAACCTAAAGCAACCATGCTCACTCACTACAACATTACCACTAATGTTATTCAAGCACTTCACTGGTTTTTAAAACCACTTGAAGCAGGCGCAAAGGGTAAATCAGCGTTTTTAATCTGTGTTCCAATTTTTCATCAATATGGACACTGGGTGCTTCACGCCGCGATATCCTGGGGATTAAGATCTATCCTAATGGATGCGAGGGACATTGGGATGATCGCTGACGTAATCAGAAATACGAGGCCTTTTGGAGTTTTCGGGGTACCAACTCATTATATGGAATTGCTTAGTCATGAATTAAAGAGATCTCAGACCTTATTCTTCTCAGGGGCGGCTCCTCTCGCTCCTGATATATCAAGGAAATTTAAAGAAAAAGTTGGAGTTCCTATGGCCGAAGGGTATGGCATGACAGAAACGAGTCCATGTACGCACGTAGATCTCTCTGCAGTTTCAAAAATTACAGGATTTATGTCTGCTAAAGGTAAGGAAGGATCAGTCGGAGTACCCATTCCTGATACTGAGGTAAAGTTGGTAGATCCAGATACCGGAGAAGAGGTCGATATTGGAGAACCTGGAGAAATTTGGGTTAGAGGGCCTCAAGTCATGAAAGGATATTATCCAGAACCAGGAAGGGGCCTTGAACGTGATGGATGGCTTAGAACTGGTGATATCGCCAAAATGGACGATGATGGCTATTTCTGGATAGTTGATAGGATGAAAGATATGGTAAACGTATCAGGCATGAAAGTATATTCTCAAGTAATCGAGGAAATCCTCTATGAACATCCTGCTGTAAGAATGGCGGGTGTTATTGGAATCCCTGATCCAGAACGTCCTGGAAGTGAACGAGTTAAGGCGATAATAGTTCCGAAGGATACACAGGAGATTTCAGAGGCTGAGATCATCGCATACTGCAAAGAAAAGCTACCTCCTTACGCGGTACCTCGGCAAATCGATTTTCGGTTTGATATTCCATTAACAAGGATTTTAAAAATGGACAAGAAACGGTTGAAAGAAGAAGAACTCAACAAACATCATACATAGGATGAATGTGGGAAATCCATGCCAATTGAAATATTTGACACTGATCCAGCGGAACTCAGGATTATCAAGAGTGGGAACCTGCCAACCGCGTTATTCTTTCTCATACTTGGCTTAATGTTCCAAATCCTATTTGTTTGGGGATTACTGACATTTACCGCGGCGAGTGGAATATGGGCCCTTCTTACTTTGGGAATTATTCAGAGTGAACTTTTTCCTTACCTTTCTATTGTTTTCATGTTTGGAGGCGGCTGCCTGTTGGTTTCAGTACGAGAGTTCGGGTGGAAGGAATATACATTGGTGAAGAATGGCAAAGAGGGAAGAATAATATTCGGATCAGCCTTCTTCCGATGGCACAGAGAACAAGAGATCTTGAAAAACCAGGTTCAAGCAATTCGAGTCCATATTATTCCTCTCGACATGGTGGGAATGGTGAATCGCTATCAGCTGGAAATGGATTACCAAATTACACCAGGATCCGATTTATCGACCCTTTTAATCTTCGTAGACAAGGAGGGAAATACCAAAACAATGGTGGCGCGATTGGCCTCGAAAGTTCAGCTTCTCTTGGGAGAAGAAATAAAATTTGAGGAATTAGCCGCTAAGCCGCCTTCAATTGAATGATATAATGTTCAATCAAAGAATCATCCAGCTCGTGAAAATGAATGGCATCATGCTAAAGGATTTGGGATCTTTCTACTATCCGAAAAACCTGATAGTCTTAAGCGACCTAACATATACTCGAGAATTCTCTTGTGAAGATGCCAACCAGCAGATCTGAGCAGCAATCTTGAGCAAATATACTCATCGTGCGCGTCGCGGAGGTCTCTATTACAATATCGTTGATAGGTATCCGATAAAAAAAAGGAAAGGGAGAGAAAGTGCTGAAATTGAAGTCTAGAAGTATTGACTTGGATCACGCATGCCGCGGCGTTTCACGTCTCTTTTACGGAGTTCGTTTAGCTCGCCTCGAAGTTCAGCAGGCAATCTACTCGGTTTCTCAAATCCTTCAACTGTATCTTTCGCAAACGAATAGATAAACGTGCGAAAAGCGACTTTCATGGGCATAGTCACGACACTATACGGGAGACTTCCTAAGATGAAGAAAATGAATCCTATCACGATGCCGTATCCAATGTTCTGGCCAACGGCCCAGCCGAGGGCAAATCCTGTAACGATCCATAAAATACTGTTGATGATTGCAAAAATGAATGTGGTAAGACCGAATCCTGTTTCTCCGACCAAAACATCAAGCAGTGCGTTCCATGTTGTCTTTGCAGAGTCTTTAATGGAATCCGTGAGATGCCGCTTGTTTTGAACAATAGAAACCAGTGTAAAGTAATTCAAAAACATCCAGATGGCCCCTAAAAGGGAAATAAAGAAACCTCCAATCGCCGCAAAAATAAAGCCGCCTATGGCAGCACCTATGTTGTCCTGTCCGCGTTGACCAGCCATGGCTTGGCGTCCGCTCTGTGTTACCGCGGAGATAATGATTTTCACTGTTGCCATCGCAAACGCAAATTTGATAATAACTGGTAATGTTTGACTCACGTCTTTCATGGCCGAATTAAGATCAGGATCCAAGCCGCGGTACCAATCGCTTGCATAAGAAATAACTCCTGCGGAAAGGCTGTAATATACGCCAAGATAAACCACCAAGTAGACGTATTCGAATATAATAGCAGCTAAAATACCAGGGCCAGTCCATTCCATGGTCATTGTGTCTGGGTTGTATACCGCAAACAGCGTAACTATCTTAACAAATCCAAATAGCATGAAAAAGCCGGTCACGATTGAATATAAGCCGAGTAAAACTGGCATCGCCAAAACTGCCTTTTCTGCAAGCACCAACTGAGCAGAAAATTCCACAAATTGGCCACTTCTCTTGATGACTGTGAATTTCCAAATAACAAATGCTAAAAGAAGAACTCCAAAGCCAGCAATGAATATACCGACAAAGAGAAGACCTGCAGTATCAGAATCAGATGTAACGGCTCCTGCAGTCGCTAGTAAGCCACCTACTGCAATCAGAGCAATCGGAAATAGTATAGAGACAGCCATAGTTACCTCTTGAGCAAGTTTTGACATGATCCATACAATCACGTATGCGAGGATGAATGTAACAATAAGAAATAGCACTCCAAACAATAGAAAAAGCGGTAGAAATGGCAGTGAAAGAGGGACCAAGAGAGCCAAGGTCTGGCCAATAGCTGCGAGAATCTCTTCGTTTGCCGGATCAAGAATTACATCAAAAAATGCATAACCCCCGAAGAGGTACAGTCCTAGCGCAATAATTACCCAGAGCCAAACAGGCATGTTAGAGAAGTCTGTTTTGATATCAGGTTTCTGATATGTACTCATACCTAAATCACCAATGATTTGTGATTATATTCCTCTAAAGATAGGATCCTATAACAATGCTTCGAACCAATATTAGAGTTTTTCTTGGCCCAAGAAACCCGAAAGGTTACTTTTTTATATTCTGTTCATCTTAGACCCACCCCAGTGGTGTCATTTGTTTAGAGATGTGTTGATAAACACTCGAGAGGCGGTGGTTGGTAGACGGAGAGAATTGGAATTAATCATTGCATGTTTAGACGCGGGAAAACACATTCTTTTAGAGGGAGCCCCGGGTACTTCCAAATCTACAATTTTAACAGAAATTTCTGAAAACTCAAACCTTCCTTTATATATCATGGAAGGAAATGCAGATCTGACACCAGCCAAGATTGTTGGGAACTTCGATCCAGCCCTTGTTTTGGAGCACGGAATGCATCCAGAATATTTCATTAAGGGACCTCTCTATAAGGCCATGGAGGAAGGTGGGATCTTTTATGTGGATGAATTCAACCGAATGGCACCAGATGCCAGCAACACATTGATTCGTGCCATTGAGGAAAATGTTCTCGTTGTCCCAAGAATCGGCCAGGTTAAGGCGCATAGAGATTTCAGAGTGGTGTTGGCCCAAAATCCTTTCGATGATGTTGGTGTAGGGCGGATTAGCCGGGCCCTTTTTGATCGTTTAATCCGTATCCAAATGCATTATCAAACAGAAGTTGAAGAACAGGAGATAGTACGACGAGAAACAGATCCTGAAATACAATCCCAGTTCATTCGAATTGCAGTGCAATTAGTACGAGCTACTCGTATACATCCCGAAATAAAGCAGGGGGCATCTGTACGAGGGGCCATAGATCTTGTCACAATAGTCTCCAGTTTAGTGGAGGTGGGGAGTGAGCGTAGCTCATTTGAAGTGCTTCGTGACTCCGCGTGGGCTGCATTATCAGGTAAGATATGGATCGACCCGAGCAGCGATCGCTCAGCGGAAGATATCATCGAAGAACTTCTTCTCCAGATTTTAAACGCTAACCAGCTCGCATTTCCAGATGATCTAGAGGATTGGGAGATTCTCAAAAAAAAAATGACCGATGAAGATTCTTCGATCTTAATTGATGAAGAGGTTGCTGTTACAACGGATGAAGCCGAGGGGAACCTTCAAGGAAAGGGAATAGATAATTTTGCTCCTGAACATGGTACTGACCAGATCGAAATGGTTGGGTCGGTTTTGCTCGAGTTACAAGCCGATCTTCGGAAACGTGTGGTGCAATGGGCCACAAGACTACTTATTCAGGAAACAAGTGAACTTCTGGGTATACGGCGTAATATACCACGGTATGTTTCTGAAAAACCAAAGAGGCAATTTCTTGATTTCGATCTTGATGGAACCATTGAAACCGTGATCGAGAATCCAATACGAAAATTCGAGGCACTGAGAGTTTTCAATCGTGCGCGAGCCGATCATTCCGCCCTTTTAATCATTGATTCCAGTTACTCGATGAGTGGAAAAAAGGTAGTACTAGCTGCGGCCCTCGCCGCAACGGTGTCACATATATTTGAGGCTCAGAATATTGCTGTGATTCACTTCGGAACAAAAGGTCACGTCTTAAAACGATTTGATATAGATATATCTCCTGAAACCCTCGTGGAGCAGATATTTTCCCTTACCCCAAAGGGATTGACGAATATCTATCTGGGATTAAAAGTTGCTATAGAAGAACTTGGAGAACGAAAGCATGGTAAATATACCGCCTTTTTGATGAGTGACTGCGATGTCAATGCAGGAAAGGTGCCCTCGGTTATTGCATGGCGGTTGCCAGGATTAAAGATTATCACAATGCCGCCTGAGGTAAATGATTTTGTTGCTGGAATCATTGCAAAAGAGACTCGTGGGGAAATCTTTCCAGCCACGACCCCGCGTGACATACCTCTAATCTTACGACAAATCTTTAGCAGGAATAATGCAAGGGTTTGAGCGGAAAGAAAATGGACGATACGATTCAGAAAATAGGAAAGGTCGTAATAAGGTTTTTCGCCTCCCTCAGGCAAATGACAGGGGTCAAAGAAATTGAAAAAGAGATTGACCATGATACTACAGTGCTCTCGGTATTACAGGCTCTTTGCCAGACCTATCCCAAAATAAGTAACGAAGTTTTTCAGGATAAGGAGCACGAAAATCTGCAAGATTCAATCGTAATTCTACTAAATGGCAGGAATATTAAGTTTATAAAAGGAACGGAAAGTAAACTCACCAATAAGGATATTCTTGCTATTTTTCCTCCAGCAGCAGGCGGAAAATAAGAGGAGAAGTAACCAGATCCTCTGGGACTCATAAACGTGTATCAGAGACTCCCCATGTTTCCATAGCAACGCTTAGTTCTGGGTATTCTTCCTCATGCTCCTCGACGTAATCTTCGAAATCCTCCATTGCAGCATCCAGTTCGACCATGCCTATGTCAATGGCTTGGCGAAATGCCCTTGCACCCGCTATTGGGCCGTTTGGGTGAGCGTGAATACCCCCACCAGATCCGATCATAATGTCAAATCCAAGGTCTTTCATCACTCTAAGTACCATACCAGGTGTTATGCCGCCAGAGGGCATGGGTAGAGTTGGCTTTAGACCATGCATACGATATCGAAGAGCTCGAGCGATCCCAATATATTTTTCCTTCAAAAACGGAGCCTTTCCATAAGGAGCTGGATATACGACGATATCGGCCCCCGCAAGGCGAGCAAGCTTGCCCATAATCAAAAAACTCGAAACACCTGAGTAGGGACTCTCATAAAAGGCACCCGCAAAATCCATATGCCCTAATATGGGTAATTTTATTTCCGGATCTTCTGCCAACATGCGTAAGGCGGGAAATCCAATTACCAGATAATTAACCATTAGGGCATTTCCGCCCGCTTCTTGAACGACCAATGCATTTTCCTTAAGCTTAGTTAATTTATCCGTGATATTCACGGTGTAAAGAGTTTCCTCACCCGTTTCCTCACGTACCCGGTCTACTTTTTCCATGAACAGGGGAACACGATCCGCAAGACGATTGTAATCCATATCTGCGATTAATTCATCATCTTTAACGACATCACAACCACCCAAAGCGGCGTTATAGAAAAGATCCGCGCCAACTTCTGGGGTCCATCCACTGCATGGTTTAATCATGTTATTCAGGAGAGGTCTCTTAGGAACTTTCAGAAGTTTCCGTAAACCGCCGATTCCGAATTTCGGTCCCTTAAATGATTTGATCCACTTTTTTGGAAAACGAAGGTCTAATAACTTAAGCCTACCTCCCATTGAGATATTTCCAATCGTCGCGGTCAGCATAAGACCTATTTGATCGGTTTGATTGATCATTGGAAAAGCGATTTGATAAATATAATTTCTTCTCTCCACATTTTTCGGGATTTCAAACTCATATGAGGGCACTTCGTAAACTCCGACCACTTTCGCCCCGTATTTGGCCCGTAATTCTGGCGTATTTGCAGGAACTGGTACCCAAGTTCCAGTGGATTGTTCCATGGCGGCGGCCCGACCTAAATACCACGGATCCATACGAGGGCCAAGTTGAATCATATAAGTACCAATTATATATTCTTCAGGGTCTATTCCTTCTTGTAGAGCTTCCTCTATGTGGTCATATTGCTTGAATAGATCAAGAGTCACAGCAGAACACCATGGATTTTGTCCTCATCAAGATATCACATAAACGTTACGATTCGCTGCAACGTACACACTATCTGTTCTTTGCAAAAACAAGGAACTTAATCGTTAACAGAAGAGAAGAACTAAACAATAAATGAGCTGTCTCTCAGTTCATTCAAATCGTAAAGGTTCGGGGAGATCTGGAGTTCCAGGAAGACGTGAGGATGTCTTTTTACGACATTCTTTGCACACCCCAGAGGGGTGTGGTCTCCGCATGAGTTTTCCGCACCTTTTACACGGACCGAGTATATCCATTTGTTATCGACTCCCAGTTAGGGTGGATGCGCGAACATCATTTCCCTTTTGGACTCTTTCCCCTTTTAAAATTAATTCGCACTTCGAAAGTGAAATAGCGGTATTCAGAGTAAAAATATCTAACGCGTTTAATCGAATTTTGCCTCAAAATAAATAGTATGATTGGGATCTAACGAAAAAAAGGCCGATTTCGCCAATTCGATAGTATTGGATGCCTATAACGGTACACTTTAGGTATTTATCGATTTCATTTACCTAGGTTCCGAATTCTTACTTCGTGCTTTCCAGATTAATTTAGAATCCTGAAATAGCCGATAATTCAATATAATAACTGGAACCAACAGCATAATACTGAACATACCTCTCATGGGAAAATTCAAATCCCAACTGGACAAAATAATTTCAAAACAAAGAAATAAATAGACCAAACTCCTATACCCACGTTTCCTTTAAGTGAGGGTTGAGAAGGCCCAAAATTTTTATAATAGCCCGATCTTACTCGTTTGATTTCCCTGAATACCAAAAAATAGAACCAAACGGTAAATCCAAGGACAATCAATGACAATACCATAAACAACAATATATTGCTACGATAGGAGAACAGGCTGATTACCAATAGCGGCAAAAACATTGTCATTGCTATCCCGAACATAATGTTTCCTCTTAGAGAGAGAGTGACGACAGAATTTTCAGGATTATAATCAAAGTTCCTCGATATCTGATTCATTCGGACATTCCCAGCCACTTCTCATGCTATCGTTACGGAATTTAGCATTAAACCGCCTTTTAAAGGCTTCCTAGTTATCGACATCATAATTCGCTGGAGTCTCTTCGTAGCCAAATATAGAGATTTTTAAGAATCAGAATTTGTCTTAGAATTTTATACTTGGCTCAATCCTAATTCTCCGAGCCTTGATCTGTTATTTCATATAACAGGCTAACGGTTTTATTCAATCGCTCATTCTGTTCTAAGATCTGTGTTTTGGAAAACAATGGGGAAGATTTCTGGGTATTCTGTGTATAATTCAGCTGAATCATTTTCTGAATCGACAAAGCAAGGTCTCCAATGTTCTGGGCCAAATTAAGTTCTTTGAGAGAGCGAGGAATTCTAATAGGTAATTGGACGAATCTCCCTTGTGTAAAATGAGGGAATTCTCGTCTATTAGGATCCCCATACTTATGATCATAATAGTTCTGAATTAGTTCTGAATTTAGTACTCCCAGAAGGTATTCCAATGATACTGGTGCTTGTTCTCTAAGCTTGAAAATGTAAACAACTTGGCTTACCCAGTGATTTTGAGTATCTAATACGAGATTGATTTTATTTCCAGTTTTTCTCAGAAGAAGTTTATCTCCCACAAATAATTCAGGTCGTTTGTATTGAATTCCAGGCCTCGTCACATCAATGTATTTCGGGGAATGTATTAGGTACCGATGAATATCCCGCCCTGAAAGAAAAGGTACGGTGGTTTCTCGCGGGGTACCATGAACGATCCGATCTTTCGGATTTTTTTCAGTAATACTGTCATTACAGTGAGCACACCTTTTGATTCTTGGGCCCGAGCGGCTAGTTATTGGAGAATTCCACATTCCGCAGCTCGTACATTGTACCACTCTTCCTTGATAATTTATTTCGACTCCTCTGCCATTAATGACAAGATCCCCCAAAGGTTTCACGAAAAATTTACCGGAAAGAGAGTCACCCTCCATAGCCTTGATGAATCCCTCATGGCCGACAGAGAATATATCAAATTGCAGATAGTTTCCTCTGTGAAAATATTCCTGACGACACGTTAGATATGGGAGATCGAAAAGAGACGCCCCCTCATTTTGTAATTGTTTCCTCATCTTAGCAGAAATTTGGTTTACAATCTGAGTCTTAATTGGTCTCTCAAGAGTTTTGATGGGGTGCCTTTGAAGGATGATCAACAAACTAGGTTGAGTGACATTAGGAAAAATCCCTTCTCCGAGATTAATTATTTCATGGATGAAGCAAGTCTCAAGTATGAGCTGACGGACTTCTGAATAGTTCTGATTTAGCAACAGGGTATTAGGGAGTACAAATCCCAACATACCGCCGTCTTCTAGAGCGAAAATGCTTCTCTCTAGAAATAGACTCCACGTATCAACTTGTTTCAATCCGACTTGATACAGCTCAACATATTGGCGTGGATACGGTAGTATTCCACCCCAAGGGGGATTCCCTAATATGATTGAGAATCTACCACTAGTTTCAGGGAAAACTGCCTCCCAATACATGGGAAGCAACGTATCTGGGATTCTCCCGAAAAATGAAGCGAATTCTTCCATAAACTGTTTTCTGGCTCGTGTTTCACATTGTGAAATCTCTTTACTGAGCTCTTGCAACCTCATTTCATCTGATTCTGCTATAAACAATTCCTTGTATTCATCTCTAAGATCTTTAATTTTTGATGGCAAGGAAACTTTCAGTTTGAATCGGGGCGGAGGAACGAGTGCGTCAAGCCGTTTCACATTTCCTCTGTACCCCTCAACTACCTCCATTTGAGTTGTGTTTATCAATAATGGGTCGATATCAAGGCCATACAGATTGTTTGCAATTGCCATTCGTTTTAGGATACCAGAGTTTTCGATTTGGGGAAATTTCTTTTGATATATTGTAATCAGATGTTTTAGAGCTTGAGCCAGAAAGGATCCCGTCCCACAGGCTGGATCAAGAACACGAACGCTTGTTACGGATCTTGTGCTGCCTTCTGTTCTAAACCATATATCTAGCGTTCGTTTAACCATATAAGAAGTTAGAACATCTGGAGTCCTATATTGGCCCAATGACTTCTGTTTGTGAGCTGTATTCAATCCATCTGCTAAGTTGGAGGCGATTTCAAAATCCTCTTGCGGCTAGGGAAATTAGGAATATAGCTAATCAGGTAAGTTCGTCGTGATAATAAAAAAGAAAAGAGAGGGAAGAGTTAGTGAATATCAATGTTTTAGTTCCAATAGAATGAAACTAAACCATAATGTCGGTGTCTTTGACCGTCTTACGCTTGGCGTGACGTGCAATTTCTATTGCTGATTTGGCCAGTGTATAGCAGTAGGCTTCGAGCTGTTTGTTGAGGTACTCGACAGCATCACCCGAAACTCGAGAAGCACCGGCTTCTCGGATAACTCGTTCTACTCTTGCTTTCGCAAATGCACGCGATTTTGGATCCGTTGGGGAACTTTTGGGAGCGCCTGTTTTATTTACAGCCAACTTAATATCTTCAGCTTGCACGGTTTTACGACCAGCCGTTTGTGCGAGATTGATTGCGGTTTTGGACACATTGGTACCGAATTCCGATGTAAGGTCGTCTAATCGCATAATAGCTTTTGCTGAAATACGTTCAGCTCCAGCAGCTTTAACAATCGATTCCACTCTAGCTTTTGCAAATGTATTTGCCATGGTTCTCACCTTTTCTCCTTATGGTTTATTTTTAAGTTTTTGATGGGGTGATTACAGCTCGCGACAAAAATCATTCTGTTTAAAAGGTTTTAGTTTCTAATCACGTCCTCTCCCCAATATACTTGAGGTATACTATCCACTGAAAAAGTTAAGAGAGGTTTACTTCTGCTGACATAATTATTTCCGGACTTAATTCCATTTATTTTGCATATTAGAAAAGGAGTCAGGAAAATCGATTTTGGGATTTCGATGGAAATCGGAACTTGGGCCGCCAGGTAAAGATAGAATAGATGCGAGCCATACCCACGTATCGAAACCAATTTATTCTTGAAAATACGCTGACAAAGGGCCAATGAAAAACTGAAAAGTACTAATTACGTGATGCATAAAATTAACTTTGCTTATATGCTGTTTCAAGAAGAATTTTTATCCTTAGGATCCATCAAAGAAATTACGGTGGCTTGAACAACGAAAGGTAGGTTTAATGGCGTATTTTGAGTATACCCATATCCCTCCGACATGAAGCTACAGCAAACGCACTCGATTTAAAATCATTAAAGGCTCATTGTCTTTATCAGGCCAAAGGCACGATGAAAACGTAAGATTAACCAAGGGATATAATGAGAATAATGAAAAATTCTCCTCAAAAAACCAATGAAATCATTTTGCACCTAAAGAGAACAATTATTGAGGAATCATTACCTATTTTGATTAACGAGTTCTCTAAAAACGGAAAAGATCATTTTTCGAATAATTTGCAGAAAATCTACAATGTTGCGGTTATATTCATATTACGCCTCCTCATTGTAATGATTGTAGAGGATCGTTTTTCAGTACAGATCAATTCTGAATACCTCCAATTGGTTGTTTTGAGAAAAAGGATCGGAAATGCATATGAGGATCATAAATCATTTAGTAGCTCCATTTATAATTTGTTCAAATCATTTCAGGAGCTTTGTCAAAGATTAAGATTACCCTCTTCTTCTAGCCACGGAATCCCATGGAAAAGCTGGATCTTCAACAGTAAACATGACGTAATCATAAATCAAACTCAAATTTCTGACCGATCCATGGCAAAATTGATCGATTCTCTCTCTAGATTCGCAGCATCCGATGATGTTTCTGTCTGGATAGACTACAGCACGCTGCCCCCGGCTTTCCTTGGTGAAATCTATGAGCTAAGCCTTCAATATAACGTCTCAAATAATTCCAAGGAACTGACATTAACTTCAGCCGAGGGAAGAAAGGATAATCAAAAATTTTCAGGATCTTACTACTCTCCTTCGTATGCTGTTCAGTATTTGACTAATAATGCCCTTAATGATATTTTAATGCGAATAAACCAGAATTTTCAGTCTGAAATTGAAACTCTTAAGTCTAAAACCGAAGATAACTATGAGGAGAAGATAAAGAAACTCAGCGAAATTGATCCGTTAACTAAATTGCTTGAACTTAGAATCCTTGATCCAGCCGTCGGAACGGGATTGTTTTTACTCGAAACGTTCAATGTTCTTAAGAAATGGGCAAAGCAGATATTAAGTACATTTTATGGACTCATGGGTCAAGAATATAGATTTGAACCTCTCGTCAGTCACGATTTGAGGAGTTCCAGAGACCATATTGAGTGGTTGATTCTAAAACATTGCCTCTACGGAATTGATCTTGATCCGATTGCGGTGGACATAACCAAGTTTTCGCTTTGGATAACGTCAGCAGCGCATCCAATGGACTACTCATATTTGGACGATCGGATCTGTGTTGGAAATCCCCTTTTGGGGGTACGCTGGTGTGATGTTCGGGAATTTCTGTCTAGGATCAGGATTAAGGATGATCTGGTCTATTCCATGCTGCAACAAGGCAATAGGGAAATTATGAAACTCTTGTTCGATATTTGTCAGTGGACAAGGATTCACTGTGCTCTAAATGACATATCACTTCAGGGAAGAGTAATTGAAATCATATTGTCCCTTCTAAAGGGGAGTAAATTGGAGCCGCCAACCCCATTGCTTAAGGAAGTGATGAACGAAGCAAAGAACCTCCAATATTTTCATACTGATGTAGAATTTTGGGACTGGGATGATAATTCATCAGCTCTGGATCAAGGATTTGACTTAGTCATCACGAATCCTCCATATGGTGCATATATACCACCAAAACTTAAGAAATATTATAAAAACTTGTATAGAACTCATAAAGACTCTGCAGCATATTTCTTGGTTTTTATTTTAACGATTTCAAAGCGTTTCGGGCTTATCCTTCCGAAAAGTTTCGCTTTCTATTCGCAATGGAGGGATGTTCGAGCGGTATTGCTGAGTAAAACTCGGATTCGAAATGTTCTGGATATAGGTTTATCATTTGCTAATGTCAATTTTGAAACAATTGGCCTGATTGGAGGATTGACCGAATATCAAAAGCCAAAAAAACAGGTTGAAATTGCGGTAGCACATCCCAACAACAGATTAGCTCTTCCAAAAGTAATTCGCGCCGATCATTCAATACCCTCAGATTTCTATCATAAAAATGAGGTCATGCTTTTTCGGGGGATGTCATCCAATGAACTGGATGTAGTTAAACGGATATCCCTTTCGTCTGTTCCATTGGGGGAGATCATTAGATCCAAACGATGTATATTTCGAGGTATGTACATTCCTGATAAAATTAAAAGAACCGTAATTACCGAACTCACCTATTCGTTAAAATCACTCCTCCGAGCGAAAACTAACGGGCAATATGTCTGGATTGACCGCGTTCCTCATGTAAAACCCTACCAAATCATCAGGTACCACCTATTGGATCTTTCGTCCGATCATCACCTTCGATTACGTAGGCGGGCCGATAAAATTCTTAGAAAGCGCCTTTTCCTCAAAGTGTTGCGTGGGAACCGTCTAGTAGCTTATGTAGATCCGAATGGAGATTTCTGTACAACTGAAAAACTAGTTAACATTATCTTGCCTAAAAGCTCTCCATATTCCTTGCATTTCCTCTGTGGAATTATAAATAGCCCTATTCCGTCTTTCTATCTTGCAAATGTCCTATTTAGCAAAACGACGGAAACTTCTCGAGTTATGGATTTCCCTTATTCATCGAAAATACCGATTCCTGTCATAAAATTTGATACCCCAAAATCGAAACTACAACAATTTAGACATTACGTCGAGAAATCAATTGATGCAATATTGGCTTTCAATGGGCCTCCAAGATCAGGCCTGAAGAATGAAATTGTAAAAAGCATTCAAAACGGGATTAATCTATATATGGAAGCTCATACAGATCATGGTTACCATGATGCAGTAGCGATCATGGTTCAAAACATCATAAAGATGAAAACTAAGGTTCAAGAGTTGCAACAAGGGTTTGTTGAACGTCTTCAAACCCATTTTAAATCCGATGTGGCATATGAAACAAAATTATTAGAGAGAGAAGCTTCTATAAGATTAATGGAAGTCGTTGGTATTAAAAAATGGCCCGAAATAAGAAAAACGATCCAAAGGAGCTTTTATATTTCAGAGGCGCAGAATCTGAAGGTCCATGAAAGGTATCAGCATGTTAGCTCTCGAATTCAAATCCTAAACAAGAGAACAGATATACTGGGTGATTCTGTTGACATTCTATCCGTTCTTTGCTTTGGACTCAATATTAAACATCGGCAAATTGTTCTAGGAAGTCTGCAAAAAAACCGCGAATAGATCGCGATCAAACTTAAATCCTCATGTGTGAGTCCTATACGGATTTAGCTACCCCATCGGGAGATATTCTCTCTAAAACCCTGTGAAGTCCCACTTTAGCCACATCTAATAAGATAATACCGATGATTACTATCCCGAAGATCATACCCCATTGGTTGATTGATAATGGGGCCAATTCAAAGATTGACGCAAGAGGGCCAACATATATTATGAAAAGATGGAGAATGAAGGCGGTACCGACCGCTAAGAGTAGATAAAGGTTACTGAAGGGATTAGTCACAAATACACTCTTATCATCAGGAGCCCTGGAAACAAATACCTGGCCCAGTTCAAAAATCACGGAGACAGTCAGTGCAAGCGTCCTTGCAACCGTCAACTCTGAGCCAGGTGTGCTAGAAACAAGCAATATCGTAGGGGAAAAGGATAGGAACAAGATCATGGTTGCGCTAAACGAAATAATCCCTGCAATCAAACTAAAACCCAATATCTCTCCCATCATTCCGCTGTTTCTTCCGCGAGGTTTCCTCTTCATAATATCTGGATCTCCGGGATCAACACTTAATGCCAAGGCGGGTAATCCGTCGGTTAGAAGATTGATCCAAAGAATGCCTAATGCAAGGTATGGAGAATGCAAGCCTAAGAGAACTGTCGCAGTAAAGACCACAAGAATTTCATCAAAGTTACTACTGAGAAGGTAACGGATAAATTTTTTCATATTGTCATATATGGTTCTTCCTTCTTCGACCGCCGCAACTATGCTAGCGAAATTATCATCGGCCAGTATCATATCACTAGCTTCCCGTGCTACATCCGTCCCTGTTATGCCCATGGCAACACCAATGTCTGCCTTCTTTAGGGCAGGCGCATCGTTAACACCATCTCCCGTCATAGCTACGACATGACCAAAATCGTCTTGGAGCGTTTCAACTATACGCCTCTTAATTCCCGGGGATGCACGAGCACAAACGTCAAGATCCGAGACTACGGCCTTAAATTCCTCGTCATTCATGGCCTCTAGCTCGGCAGAAGTGTGAGCGAGGTAAAATGTATCCTCATATGGTTTGAGATCTAATGATCGGGCAATGGCAAGGGCCGTATCTAGTTGATCCCCCGTAATCATGATTACGCGAATCCCTGCATTCTTGCATTTAGCAATCGCTGCCTCTACTTCTTCTCGGGGAGGATCGATCATACCCACTAACCCAAGGAAAATCATTTCTGTTTCAACGGTTGTCTCATTGAATTCCTTAAGATCATTAGGTAATTGTTTTTCGGCAAGTCCGAGCACACGAAATGCCTTGCTGCCTAATTTGGAGTTATTTTCCAAAACTTGGTGACGAAGTTCCTCTGTTAATGGAATTATCCTGTTTTCATGTAAGACATGGGAACAATGGTCCAATACGATTTTGGGTGAACCTTTCATGAATCCCCATGTTTCTTCTAACCCAGGTCTTTGCCGTTTGAAAACCATAGACATTCGCTTTCGGTCACTATCAAAGAAAATTTCGCCATCTTTCTTTAACTGATACCCCTCCTCCCAACGGTCTAACACGCCCGCCTTCATGGCCGCAACAAGTAAAGCTCCTTCGGTAGGATCACCTTCGCATTCCCAGGAATTGGATTTATACGAATAATTGACTGAAGCAGTATTACATAAAGCCCCAGCCTTCACAGCTTGATATAATCCTTTATCCTTGGCAATATCGATCCTCTTCTCCTGCGCGACATGAATGAACCCCCCTTTTGGTGTGTATCCCGTACCTGTGACCTCAATCATCCCATCAGAAGGGGTCCAGAACCGCTGTACAGTCATCTTATTCTGGGTTAAAGTTCCTGTTTTGTCCGTACATATTACTTCGACGCTCCCCAAAGTTTCAACCGCGGGTAACTTCCGAATTATGGCCTTTTTCCTTGCCATCTTTTGTACGCCAATAGCTAAAGTCAAGGTTATCGCTGCTGCGAGTCCTTCAGGAACAGCCGATACAGCCAGAGCTATTGCAGTTTCAATAGCCCCTTCCAATCCTTCAATGAGGTCTCCCTCAATGTAAGAAAGCTGAAATAATAAAACGATCCCCACTACGAGGAGTACAATAATCCCAAGGATTTTTCCCAACCTATCTAGTTGAATCTGCAGAGGGGTCGGTTGTTCCTCTGTTTCAACAGTAGACCTTGCAATTTTCCCCATTTCTGTTGCCATACCCGTACGAGTTATGATGGCTTTTCCACGTCCCTTTACCGTCGTAGTTCCCATAAAAACTGAATTAATTCGGTCTGCCAAGGGAATTTTTGGATCAGAGATCACTTCAACGGTTTTATCGACTGGCACCGACTCCCCCGTCAATATACCTTCTTCAATCCGAAGGCGGCTCGCTTCGATAATTCGGGCATCTGCGGCAATTGTTTCGCCTTCCCAAAGTAGCAATAAATCCCCCTGAACCAAATCCCGAGTATCGACACGGACTTCTCGGCCGTCTCGCATTACTATGGTATCGTCGCCTGTTAATTGCTTCAATTTTTCGAGGGCCTCCTCAGCGCGATACTCTTGAACAAAGCCCAAAACGCCATTGAGAATTACGATGATCAAAATAATCAAAGCCTCAATGTATTCTCCAAAAACAATCGAAACTATGGTCGCACCGACCAATAGGAATACAATAAAATCTTTGAACTGTAAAAGGAACATTTTCAGAGGAGAAATCTTCTCAGCAGCCACCAGTTCGTTCGGACCATCACGTTTGAACCGATTTTTGGCTTCCTCGGTAGACAATCCCCCAACTGGATCTGTGTCAAGGATTTTCGCAATTTGGTCTCGGTCTAAGGTATGGAACTCCACGGCCATGGTATTTGTCACCATAAAAAGGATAGTGGACGCAATTAGGTTGTAGTATATAAAGGCCCAGATCCCAGAAACGGTTTCTTTTGCAGCCAAATTTCACGGATAAACGTTCAGGGGATCAAAATTCATCTTTTGCCAATTCCCTCCAAAAAAATATTAGAAGACCAAGAAGTGTATTGAGACCATGCAGAATATGTTAATAAGCGCGATTTTAGGTGGACTCCGGGGTAGATATACTCATATAGACCCTCAAAAGGTAATAACCGGGTTAACCCCCGAAAACGCACGAAAAAAACCCCAAAACACTCCACATTCCTGTTGGGAATTGCTCCATCATACAATTGTATGGCACGATACTTTCCTTGAGCATATCAAAGGTGAGAGTCCCAATTGGGGTGAGGTTGAAGAAAC
>JBHLRO010000031.1:12567-33848 GCA_048882505.1 Candidatus Thorarchaeota archaeon | reverse complement strand
ACCATGGTGATTGGAGCCCTGAATTTGATCAATCTACCCTTTGGAACCATGTTTGGGATTGCGGCGCTTTACGTCTTATCACAGCCCGAAGTGGAACAGCTCTATACCCAGAAATAACCTCCAGCATCTTTTCTCTTTTTAAGACGGGGAAGGAGCTTTGTTTCCTTTTTTCCTTTTCATGGTAGAGTGAGTACCACATCGAAGTCGTTTAACGTTGAATATTTAATAGATGAATGGAATCATGCGTTTTCTATTCATCGGAAATTCCTCACCAAACGTTTTCCTATACCAATTTCTCAGGCTGTGGGCCCTTGGGCCTAGATTTGCGAATGTCCATAATGCAAATACAAACCCTGGCCAAGACAAGGTCAAAATCATCCACCCAACCCATTCCGTGAACTCCCCAAAGTAGTTTGCAGATGTAACATACTTAAATAGACCCCCATTTGGAATGTGGAAGGCAGTATCTCCAGGTTCACGTAAATTTCTGATAGTATGATCTGAATGAATATTGATAAAGAAACCAATCATAAACATTGTTGTACCAATTATAAATTGAGGCGTTGAGAGCCATTGTGGATTATAAAGAGTAGGAGGCGATAAGAAGAAGATCCAAATTCCCTGCATAAAGGCGTTTGCAGAATTGAAGACCATTCCAAGAATGATAATGGACCAAGGCATTTGATTTTCTCCTCGTATCAATAATGGAAAAATAAACGTCCTTTGACAATAGTGAATATTAAACAAAATGAAAAGGACGAAGGGAGTTGGTTCAAGGGTTCGCTCAGAAACCAGCCAAAATAGTGACATAAAAAGTACAACAGGGAGTTCCATAATTACCCAACCCGGCCTGTTATTAATGGTAACTGTTCCCCATCGTTTACTGATTAATTGGCCATACCCAGCTGGTATAAAAAATAGACTAAAGAAAACCGCTACTGCAATCATCACCATTATTAGTAAAAACGTGTAATACAGGTCCAATTCAATACTCATGTTAAATACGAACCATTGTTGGGATTGCAGTCTATTCTATTAGATAAACTGGCAAAATTTCCCAGGAAAGCTGAACTAATCACCAGGATTGATAAAAGAACTAGGAGCTTTGTCTTCCTCGAGGAAAAGGTCAAAATGACTCACCCCAGGATGAGCAAATACCAGGTGATAGAATATTCTAGTATTTAAGCTTTGGCAGTGTCATCTAACGGAGGGATCCAACACTAGCTATGGAACCATCTTGGGGATTGCAGCGCTCTACGTCTTGTCACAACCTGAAGTCGAGCAACTTTACACGAAGTAATACCCAGACTTAACCTTTTTTTGAGGGGGAAGGAGTGTTTTCCTTTTTCTTCTTCGCTTTCTTTGCTAAATTCGGCTAACCATGGTCATCGAAATATCCATATTGAGTACTTAAGATTGGACGATATAAAATTGAAATTTTGGTTCAAACAAAGCGGATCCTTGGTTATTTCCAGTTGTTACGCAATGTTGACTTTCGTTGTCAGTAGAATCCAAAGTTCATAAATAACATACGTGAAGTGCGGATTTACTAAGAAAAAACTGGAAGAGAGATTTTCTAGCTGATTAGCTTACATTTGCAAACTCTTGATACTCATGTAAAATATAATGATCGTTCTGTGTTCAATAGTTTTATTAATGTGGGAGCCTATCTAAAACCGAAACCTTGTAATCATACACCTTTGGTGTTATTTAAAACTTGGAAAATGGAGTAACAATGAGGAAAATATATCTGATAAGAAAGAATGTCGCTCAAGACCGAATTTCCCATCTAATTGACTATATTAACCGACATAAAAATGGAATATATAAAGTGGTTTATTATGATGAAACAACTTCCGAAACCACAGGATTACCAACCCTAAAAAGTTTGATGGAGCAATGTAAAGTTTCTATTCTATTTGTTGGAACAGATCCGTCAAGCAGCAAGTTTTTGGATGAGGAAATACAATTAGTTCATAGGTTAGGACTGAAACGATCTGTTTTTACTCTCGATAAAGACTTGTATCATCCAGGGTCAATAAAAGGAATACCAAAAGCATGGAGAAACCATTGCAATCGTATTTTATCACCTACTATTTCAAATGTTATTAGAGAGATACATGGAGGATGGGAGGGGGTAGTACGTTATTATGTTTTTACTTTCTGAACTCTAGTATAGGTGCTGCCAAATGAATACTCTCTCCTCTCTTATTATTCCGAAACATGAAAGAGGAAAGAGAGGAAGAATTTGTCCCTATCGATATATCGACTCACCTTATGAACTGAATCCTTTTAATATTGGCTACGCTACTAGTACACCGTTAAGCTGACTCGCTTTTAATTGCTCCGGTAAGAAGATAACTAGAAGCGAAAAGGACTACTAGGAATAGATAGACTCTTTTTTTACTCCTTATTATTCGGATTTGGGGTGAAATTGGGAGTTTTCGAAAGTAATGGGAGGCATGAATCATTTCTGGGGAGGGATCTTTAAAAGTGGGAAAAACCAGCAAAATATGGGATTATAATGATTGAGTTGAAAAGGATCGATTCCCAAGGACGAGTGGTATTACCTCCAGAATGGCGGAAAAAGGTTCAATCGAACGAGGTTTTTCTGGTTGAAGATGGAGATCTGTTGTTGGTTATTCCAAAAGACGATCCCAATTTACAAAAGTATTTTGAATTTCTTAAGGTAGAGATACCTCCCGATATCTACTCGGATTACCATAGGTTAAAGGAGTACTTGCTAAGTGGAGGGAAGGTGTGAATTTGCGGTTTATTGATGCTTCGACGTTCTTATACGCAGTTCTGGAGCCCATCCAAGAGCTTCCCGAGCATCTTCGGAAAATGAAATCGGAAGCGAGGGAAATTATTACCCGAGTGGATAAGGGAGAAGAAGTAGTGACGAGTGTTGTTCATTTGTCAGAAGTGGCGAGTGTTCTGGAAACTCGGAAGAGTTTTTCCGAAGCGGCCCAATTCATCTATGATTTACTAGCAAAGGAAACGATTAGAGTTCTTGATGTGACCCATAGCGACTATCAAGGGGCGGCAGTGCTGGCCCAAAGGTACAAAGTTGGGATTAATGATTCATTGGCGAAAATCTTGATGGATCGCTTAAAAGTCAAGGAAATTTATAGTTTTGATAAGCATTTCGACAATTTTAGTTTCAATCGAATCATGAAATAAGTTTGGGGCCCTGAATCTGTTTAACGTACTCTTTGAAACCATCTTGGGGATCGCGGCGCTCTACATCTTGTCACAGCCTGAAGTGGAACAGCTCTAACGCGGAAGTACCCTCCAGCATCTTGTCTCTGTTTGAGGCGGGGAAGGAGCTTTGTTTCCTTTTTCTCATTCTTTCTGATTTAGGACAAAATAGTATGAAATTGTATAATGGAATTGTTTTAATAGCCAAATGAACTTAAGTCGCCAGCGAAAAATCACGGAAGATAAATAATTACCCCTCTTGATGGCGAACAATCATAGCGAAGAATCTCACAATGGAAAAGTATTAATAGAGCATCAAATTCTAGTAAAAGTCCGTATGCTACTATCAGGTTCTTTCAATCGCAGTTTCGTTTTAGATCAGCCTTTGAAGGGATTTTTGATGCATCTGTAGGAAGGATCCCTGAAAAAGTAGTTTATCATCGTTTTATCCTCTCTATCAACGGGAAGATTCCAGATTACGAATGGAGGACTTTTATGAGTAAAGATGAACTTCATGTGGTATTTGGTGCTAGTGGAGCACTTGGATCCGCGATTATTCGTGAACTAAGGAAACAAGACAGAAATGTTCGTGGTGTCAATCGTAGTGGGAAGATAAGGGGTACTGAAGAGGTTGAGATGGCTAAAGCAGACATATTTGACCCTCAGTCTTCAAAAAATGCTGTTACTGGGGCGACAGTGATCTATCACTGTGTTAGTCCCCCTTATACTAAATGGCCAGAGAAGCACCCTCTAATTATGGAAAGTATGATTAATCTCGCAATAAATACTGGAGCTAGGTTGGTTTTTGGTGATAATCTGTACTGTTATGGCCGTGTCCAAGGTCCTATCGCCGAAAATCTTCCTTATAATCCGCATGGGAGAAAAGGAAAAGCTCGAGCTCAGATTGCTGATATGTTAATCGAGGCTCATAACAATGGTAAAATCGAGGCGACTATTGGTCGTTCCTCTGATTTTTTCGGGCCCAGAGTATTGTTTGCCGCTATCGGAGAACGCGTGGTTCCAAACATCTTAAGAGGCCAGAAGGTGAGTGTTTTGGGTAATCTTGACGTTCCTCATACATACATGTTTATTGAAGACTTTGCCAAAGGCCTCATAACGTTAGCAGACCATAATGAAGCGTTTGGACAGGTATGGCATATTCCGAGTGCTGAAACACTGACTACAAGGCAATTTCTGGAATTGATGTTTGAAGAAGCAAATGCTGAACCCAAAATAAGCGTTACACCAAATATAATCGTTTCCTTACTAGGAATAGTTGATCCCACGCTTCGAGAGTTGAAGGAAACGCTTTACCAATTTCAAGATCCTTTTATTCTTGATCACTCTAAATTTGAAAAAGCGTTTGGTAAAACTGTCACACCTCACCGGGAAGCGATTCATCAAACCCTTGACTGGTATAAAAATTTATGACGTCTCTCTCTTTTGAAAATTCCAAAGGTTTTTTTTGTTTTCACTTTGGTCTACCTGTGAAACCACTAATGACCAGTGGCGATCCAGGTATTAAGAGGCTAATATTTGGAAGGAAGAAGATAGAACGATCGTGGGGTGTTCATTCATAAGAGATCTGTGATACCTTGCCTCCACTGAAAGTGTCCTTAACACCTCCCAGTGTTGGATGTTTAATGACGTCTTTTTTAAATTCTGGCTTTCTTAAAAGGTGAAGGAGCTTTGTTTCCTTTTTTCCTTCTTATGGTAGAGTGAGTACCGCATCGAAGTCGGTTAACGTTGGATATTACGTTAAATGTAGTACAACCGTAAGTACGGTGTGAAATATCCCTGATTAATCGCAATGCAAATCCTGACGGGGGTAGGAGAGAGTATTTTTGCCTTGACTGACTCAGCTTTACAAGCCATCAGGTGCCTTCTTTGAAGAAATGACATTTTTTTCCGATTTTCCCCAATTAGAGCGATCTTAAATTGAATTTCCTTTTTTACGAAAACGGGATATTTTAATATAGAAAGGGATTAAACGGGGATAATTTCCAGACTTTCCATTGGTTAGACTTGGATTGGAAAGAAAAGGAATATTTTCGGACTATTTCTCGTTATTTCTCCTTTATTAATCTCTACAATCTTTTGATTCTATGGTCTTTGCATATTTAATTTGCTTGCAGAATTTTGGAACGATTTTTTATCTTAGAAATTCCAACATAAGCTACTGCCATTAATAAAAGACCGATATATACGATTAATAGGAAAGTTCCTACTGAGATTACCCCATGTCGATTAATACTAAGGAATGGATAAACATAATTCGGTAATCCCAAAGAGTTTCTAAAAAATCCCGTAAGACCTGTCAACATGACAAAACCAGTCCATACTAAAGGAAAAATAAACCAAGACGGAATAGATTTCCATTCATAGGAGGGAACATCAAATAGAAGAAAATCAACAATAAAAGCAATTGGCAGGAAATAATGAATCATAAGATTTGCTAGTATTACAATTCCTTCTGCGGGAGCTGCGGTCGGAGAAATAACAAAATGCCAGAATACAATCGTAACGGTAATATATGAAGTTATAGCACCTTTTAATGGTCCAAATAAAATATCCTTTTTATTTTCATTCGTATTATAGTAAATAGCGAGTGCAAGCCAAATTAAAACAAGTAAATTTGATTGATACGACCAAGTACGATATCTTTGAATAAGATCCGTAACTTCATTCTGAAATTCGATAAAAACAAGTATTTCAAGAACAGTAAAGGTGGTAAGTGAAGCTAACAATAAAGATAAACGATAAAAGTACGGGATTCGAGTATTTTTAAACATGAAATTGACCCCTAGGACTTTGGATTTTTAGATTATGCCCAATCGGGTTTATTTTATGCATTTCTAAATGTAATCAGAACCTTTCCAATTTAAATTAATGAACAGATTAGAAAATGATATAATATCTACAATATATATTTGTTTTTGTTTTAGAGGTTAAAATATCCCTTTTTTGCCAATTTTTCTATAGGTGAGAGCAATGAAAGAGAGAGACTTGAAAGAGCTCTTTGAGAAAGGAAACAACTGGAAGAAGAACTCGTGAAATGAGAGGAGTTATTGATGCAGAACGCAACGGTACAAAAAAGGTTACAAAAAGCAAGAGCGGAAGATCACCTGATAGAAGCGCGTAAAATGGTTCGTTCATCCAGGTAATTTTTCCAATTGATATTATTAAAGATCGCTGCCAAGGATTTTTCCAGGCCTTCTTCCTTGGTTTTGGATGTATATCGAGACAGAGTTGATCAAATCAGTTTTACAATCAGTACTCTGTATCTTGTCGCAGCCCGAAGTCAAACAGCGCTATACAAAATGACATCTAGACTCAATATTTTGTTTAAAACGGAAGAGAGGTTTTTCCTCTTTTTTCAATATCTTTTTCTCTTTGCAAACTCCAACAGCTCTCTAACCAGATATAGGACAAAATAATGGGCGGTGGGGGTGAAGATCAATTGTAATGTGGTGCTAAATATTGACATATCGCATTTCTAAAGTCTTAACCAATATGTTGTTTTTAACTGTAACTCCTCATTAAGGGGACGAAGATCAATTTAAACTCATCCTAGATCTACTCCATCCTGGGTTTTTGCTAGAATAGATTTACTAAAAGAATCCATAAATGAAATTGGAAAACTTTTAACTATCGATGGTTGCAAAAATATAAGAAAGAAAACAAAGAAGGAAATAACTACAATGGTGGAAATAGACGAACCAAGCAAGAAATTTCTACATGACGAGGACGCATTGATCATATCTACTGTTGGGGTAAATGGTAAACCCTATATTGCTGGATTTTACTTCATGTATCATGAAGAAGAGGGTGTAATCTACATTTTGACGAGACCCAACATCTTGACGATCCGAAACATTCAAAGGAAGCCAGATGTGGCTCTCTTGGTTCATCATGTCTATAAGGATGATTGGAAGAACCAATATGTGATGATAAGAGGAGAAGCTGAAAATGTTGAGGACGAAGAAATTATAGAAAAAGTAAAGGCAATGAGAATCAAGAAATACTATTGGCTTGAAGAAGAGCAATTCTTGGCTAGAAGGAAGACATGGGCCGTGATTCGGGTTAGACCCTCTTATTTTCGTTCCTTTATACGTGCTAGAGACACAAACTTCCCAGAATTAAGACCCCCTGAGCATTCTCATTGGTAAGAGAGCTTTTACCAAGAGTAAACGTTATTTGCTGGAAGTAATAGCCATTTGGGGAGCGAAAAAGGAGTCGTTCTCTTAGGATTGCGGCACTCTAGTCTTGTCACAGCTTGAAGTCGAACAGCTGAACACGAAGTAACACCCAGACTCCAGCCTTTTTTTCGCGGGGGGAAGGAGTTTTTTCCTTATTCCCTATTCTCTACTGATATGACACTGAGGTGTCGTATAACGTTGGTTATTGCACGTCTCTTATACAGGAATTATCCAAGTACGGGAAGGAGTCCCTTGAAATGTCGATCAAAGGTGGCAATGTAAACATTACTCTCGAAGAGCTTCGCCATGACTAGAAGCGAGCAGTCCGTAAATGAGAGCCCCTTTTCGAAGTATTTAAGGAAGAATTCCCAAGTAACTAGAAATTCTGTTTCGCTCAAATGCAGTAAAGTAATCCTCGGCGAATCAAAAATAAAGTCGCCAATATCTCTAACTAAGCTCTTATTACGGGTTCTCACTAGTGTTAAGGTAACGGTCTCATCAAATACGAAATTTGAAACAATAATCCGGCCATATTTTTCTGATAAACATTCTCTCATTAATTCGGTTGCTTTATTATGATTAACATCATCAGAATTTCGTATAGCAAGAATAAACCCAGTATCTAAAAGCACAACCATGGAATTACCTCACTGATAGAGATATTCATCCACAGTTGTAGAAGTATCTTTAATCCCCCATTTTGTTGGTGTTTGGAGTAATTTCCAGGCAATATCCTCCTCTAGTTTGGGCAAATGCTGATTATTGAGTTCTTCTTCAAATTTCTTTGCTTCTTGTCTGATTAATTGTCCTAAAATTTCCTTTTTTGTCATTTTTTTGCCCATCAAAATATAACGAGCTCTTAACCTTTCTAAAAGATCCTCATCATCTTTATTTAATCGCACTGTTGTCAATTATCTCACCGTAACTAGCATTAGCGTAAATGTTGTAATTTTGAGCTTTTTCCCTTGTTTATATTCAGAATTCTACAAGTATAAAAGTATATTTGTATCCCAACATAACGGGAATGAGTTGGGACTAAGGTAATTGAGCCATGAATCTGTTCAAGGTACCTTTGGGAAGCATCTTGGGGATTGCGGCGATCCATGGTAAGTCACAACTTGAAGTGGAACAGCTGTACACGAAGTAACGCCCAGACTCCGAATTTTTTTTTGGTGGGAAGAAGTTTTTTATCTTCATTTTTTTCTATTCTTACAATCTGCTTAATTAGGTAGAACTACGAGCTTGTATTGGACGGAGATAATTCCAGATAGACATAAACAGATCCATTCTGTAATTGATTTTACAGAAAATATGCTACTTGGATATCTTCAGCGTTGGTTATTGCTCATCTGTTATAAAAAACGCGCATAAAGACATCTACCTATCGTTTGTGATTATTTTGATGGAATTTCCTCTTGGTTAAATAATGGCAAAATTGTTATTTGGATAAGCGGTCTTTTTTAGAAGAATTATTTTCCAGAAGCCATTGGTTTTCCTACATTTTTCTACTCCTGCCAAGAAGAAGAGCCTTAAAAATGTCCATTAGGTAAGCTTGTATCAAATCGACTCTAATTACCAATAATCCATTTCATGAATAAAAATCGAGAATAATGAACAATATAGTTGAGTTCATCAAACGCTATCTATTGATAGCTTGCTTTGTGCTTACCTCAAAAAGAATACAACAGTTAGCAGAGCCTTGATTTCTAAGTATCTAGGAAATACAAGCGATGGACAAGATTAGGAATCTGGTTGCCAAAAATCAGATAATAACGTTCTTTATTCTCACTTATGTAATTACGTGGGGGTTTTGGATTCCTTTTATTCAATTGAGTACCCAAGAAGGCATTTTCGGAGTTCTTGCTATGATTCCCGTTGGATGGGGATTATTTGGTCCTGCACTTGCAGGGATCGTTGTTACATGGGTTATAAATCCCGAGCAGTATGATAAAAGTAGAAAAAGACAGTTTTTGGCTTTTTGCCTGGGATTGGTTGTCTCAACTCTAGTCTTTATCCTGAACTCCTGGATATCTATGGCCTTATCTTGGACCCCTGTAATTATAATCGTTATGACCTTCATGGGATTAATGATAGCAATTCCTCCGGCCTTTATTATATCATCTGCGTTTGCTGTCAATCAGAAAGTGAGAGAGTATGTACATTCTCTAATCAAACCAAGTGGTTTGTTGGTCTATTATCTTATAGCGTTACTTTTACCGCCATTCCTATTCTGGATTGGATCCCTCTTCTCAAATGCACTAGGCCAAACTGCATATGCGATTCCTTTACCACTGATTGGATGGAATGCTGTTCTGACACTACCCATAACCTTCATTTATAACTTCTTTTTTGCAAATACTTTAGGAGAAGAAGTTGGCTGGCGTGGTTTTGCACTTCCGGCATTACAGGGTCATTACAGTCCGCTTGTTGCAAGCTTGATCATTGCATTGATGTGGTTTGCATGGCACTTACCTTTGATTTGGCCAGACCCCAATCCCGTACCACCGTACATTTTTTATGCGTTAAGCTTTATTCCCTTAAGTGTATTCCTTACTTGGATATACAATCGAACCCATGGTAGCATCTTGGCCGTTGGAATCGCTCATATATCAAATAATGTGTGTGGACAACTTCTTTTCCCAATTACCAATGCATGGTTGATCGTATTCTTTATTACAGCGATTATACTGATCCTCATCGATCATATGTGGGAGGGAAGATACCATAGTGAAAAATACGCTCCTTAAACGAATTACTAATGGATTTTAATTACACACTAGAGTACACGTTGGTTAGGTTAAGAAAAGTATATCCTGGGGTATATACAAGACCGAGATTTATCAGACTTTCTGAAGAGTCTTTTCTCTAATTATCTTGATAATCTCGTCTGGAGAATTCGTTGAAAACACAAATTCTCGAAATCTACCTTGGTTTAAATGGAGTATAACACATTTTTCCCCCATTACATTGAAAATTAGTCTCCATTTTCCTCTAAATCTTATTATTCTAATTCCCCATCCTAGATATCCAATCATGGGTGTTTCATCGTAAGTAACGGCTTTGACATTCTGCCATGACTCTGTGCGACCAAATATTCCATATCTAATAGTTATTTCTCGGGATGTTAATCCAATAGTCATTCTACTAAAGTTAATTAGGACAAGACAGATCACGATAATAATTATGGATATTCCAATTAGGATTGGATGATGGAATGATTCTATGAAGGATTGGTACCATAATATAAAAAGAGAAGTTAATATGAATATAATCGAACCAAACAATGTGGTTCTTGACTTAATTTCTTCCGTATAAAGATTATTGGGTATCATATCTTTTTCGTCAATTAATAAAATGTGATAATACCTTATTAGATTTATTCATAGGAGAATTATAGATTTATCTGCATTAAATCGTAGGATTCTAGATATAATATATGTAAAAACTTACATAAAATACCTCATTTAGAGCTGTTTACTACTTTGACAGAATCCGTTCCCCTTATCCTTTAGCAAATGAATATGGGGTTGAAAATAAATTGTTTTAATGCAATCAACCAATAGTAGAAGCTTTTTATGAGAGCCATAAAAAAAACTGGCTGTGAGAGCAATGAAACAGAGAGACTTGAAAGAGCTCTTTGAGAAAGGAAAGTACCAGGAAGTACTGGAACAGCTGGCCGGAAAAGCTAAACCAGATAATATACCTTTGAAAAGGCAGATCGAACATCAGTATTACAAGAGTCGGGCTTTCGAAGCCTTAGGACAATTCGATAAAGCCTTAACGGTGGCAAGAAAGGCCCGAACAGAATTATCTACCACCGTGGGAAAACTACCCACTTTTTCTCTACTGGTAGCGGAACTATATGCTCTAACGCGGCTGGGACGACTGGATGAGGGACTAGCAGCAAGCAGGGAAGGAGAACAGCTGATAGAAGCGTTCACAGCGGTTGAAAAGGAGAACGGAAAAGACAGGGTGGCACTATTCTGTAATGTGAAGGGATTAATCTATTGGCGAAAAGGTGCGCTAGACAGGGCATTGGACTATTTTCTGCAAAGCTTGGCATTATCTGAGCAGGCGGGGAATCCGAAGCTTATTGCTATATCGTTGATTTTCTCTTTTTGGGCGGGGAAGGAACTTTGTTTCTTTTTTTTGCTCATGTGTGATCGCATAGCGATTAATAACATCAGAGCTCCTTAGGGAAGAGTTTTCGTTTATTTGCCAACAGACGTGTTTGCGTACCTTAATAGGATGCCACCAGTAGAAAGTGGCTGGGATTCAAGAAGCCCAAGTTCTTGATACTTCAATCCTTCGCTAAAAAGCCGCCTTCCTTTCCCAAGAAAAACTGGTGTAATAACAAGCCTATATTCATCGACTAAGCCTTCTTTCATTAGGGTTTCGATTCCAAGAGCTGCGCGTAAACAGAGCAGTCACGAATCCGCTCGATGAAGTTCAATGTTTAACTTTCTTGGTCTCGAAACTTCGATTTTGAAAAATTAAATCTCTCAATCAATTTATAATCATGTTCTCTATGATGAATAGGACCCATTATTCATTGGTCAGCATCATCTCACATCAATTCTCTCTTAGTAGTTCTTGGATTTTTCGCTCAAGTGACAAAACAGGAGTGATGGTGCCATTGATCACAACAGTTCGACCACCCACTCCAAGTTCATATGCCCGTGGAGAATCTGAGGTCAGACTCACAATTTCAAGTTGGTCTTTATATTTCATAAGGATATTCCAGACCTTTTCAATCCAAACAGCAAATGAACAGCCACAAGCTCCAGCTGGAGAGAACACTTCAACTTTGGGACCAGTCATTTTAATCTCATTCAATTGATAGGTTCATTCAGTTCTTTGAAGTAATTCTACAAGCTTATTGGCAGGAAGATACCTACCAGATAGCACTATTTTTCCATCAACAGCTAAGGCTGGGGTAGCAGTAATTCCCCTTTGGATTACTTTGGCCATATCAGTGTTATAGAGAATTTTCACATCGTGCCAGCCTAGTTTTTCAACTGCTTCCTCAGTGCTTTTTTTCAATGCCTTGCATTTTGCGCAACCGGGTCCAAAAACCTCTAACACTCTTGTCATTTCCATTAAACCTCCATTCTTTTGATTTATACATTACCGTTGATTTCACGAAACACGAGTTGGTCTTTTCTGTCACAGTTTTTGTTATACTCATCTTTTTAAACCTCAATCCCGTCATGAGTCACCATAAACCGATTCCTTGGCCTAAGAACAGACCAAAAATTAATCCAGCAAGAGAAGTGAGTATTGCGACCAAGATAACGTAAAAAGAATTTCTTCTATCCCCCAAATATTTCCGAGTCACAAGAATACTCTGCAAAGACAATTCTGGGTCTGCTAAAAGATATGCTAACAATGGTCCACGAGCCATACCAAGATCCAAAAATATCCGGGCAATGGGTACCTCCATCAAAGTGGGAAAGTACATAAACACACCAAATAGGACTCCAATCAGATTTGCAAGGATAGTATTACGTCCTACCAGCGTTACTACTAGTTCAGGAGGAATAAAGAATTTCACAAAGCCAGCGATGACCACACCTGTAATGATTAATGGGAAAATGGACTTCACAAAAATCCAGGTCTCGAAAAGCCACGCACGAATGTCATCTGTATCAAACTGGTTCCATACGAAAAGAAGTAATCCAAGAACCACTAGGCTTGTCAAAAGTAGTTTAATCACCATATTACTTATAGCGGGACTTATGACAACATTCAAGAGATTAAGGTCCGCGGAAAAATACGTAATTTGAGATGTGCCAGTCATTAATACATAAACTAACCAGAGAAATAGTACTAATTCCTTACTAGGAATTTTGAAGGTTAGAATGATAAGAATCAGCAACCCCATGAGAAAGATGATGGTTTGAAGAAGAGTAGGGTTCTGAAGGAGTGGAGAAATTATTGTCCAGCCCGAGAAAAGAGTATTACCCAGAGAACTAATTATATTAGAATCTAGGGTCGCTAAAAATATCGAAGCGATTCCTAGTCCAATAATTAGGAGCACGTTTGATTTAGAAACCTCCATATTATTGGTTATACTAGGCTCCTGCGTTGCTGGATCCGTAGTCATACTGGCGGGATTATTTGAGTGATTGCCATCTTGATCTATTTTCTTTCCAAAAACAGCTGCCATAATTAACCCTATGAGGATCGCAAAAATGATAGCCAAAATCCCTCTTGCTATTGCAATGTCCATTCCTACAAGTGTTCCTGTATAGGTCAGTGCGAGAATGTTAATTGCAGGTGCAACAAACAAGAAAGTTATCGCTGGCCCCAATCCTGCTCCCCGTTTCCAAATACTCACAAATAACGGAAGAACTGTACAGCTACAGACTGCTAACAGAAAACCACCAGCTGTTGCTATAGGATAGGCTATTTTCGAGTCAGCATCCTTTCCCATATATCGTGTAATCAAGTCTTTAGGAATAAAATAAGACATAGCTCCTGCAAGGAAGAAAGCAGGAACAAGACAAAGTAACACATGAAGAGAAAGATAATCTAGTAAAGTTATTATAGCGCTTTCTAGTGCTCCTTGGATCAGTCCAACGAAATCAACCATGTACAGATCCTTCTTCGGAGATATTTTTCGTATCATATCGATAATCTTCGATATATAAACATATCGAAATATCGAAATATTTAAAATTATGGATCAGCAAATGATTGAAATAATCATCAGGATATTTGGTTGTAGAAAATTTTGAAATGATTTGAGGCCCATTCTAAAATGAGTGTTTCTGTCCTGGAAGAAAAATTAAAAGACTTGCTAGATTCAGAATTGGTAGTCTGGAAGTCTGTTTCGAATCGAATAGAAGAATTAAAGCTCCTTAAAAGCAGGCTTAACGACTTAAAGGAACAAACGCAGTTCAAAGAGTTTAGAAAGCAGATAAAAGCTTTGAATCATACAGTTAGAATTCAAATTCTAACAGCGATAAATAACGGAGTAAAATGCTCTTGTGAACTTGAATATTTAACGAATCTTGCTCAAGCAACGGTTTCTCATCATCTTTCATTGCTTGAGGATGCAGGTTTAATAGCTCGAACACGAGAAGGAAAAAGGAGTTTTTTCTCAATTAAGAATCAGGAAGTTGTGGATTCGTTCATCAACTTTTAACTCTTCCTACTCCCTAATAAGTTTAGATTAAATAGAATAGAAGTGTTCTAATGTTCTAGAAACTGGATAACCAAATTCGGATCTGATGAATCGTAATTAACAAATCCCACCGTTTTCGCTCCCGTTTCATTGTACTAATGAATTCTTTTAATGTCATAATAATCGCGTTTTTCAAAATGAGGATTAATATTGAGGATCATTAGAGGTTGTTTGTCCTATTCTAATAATGTCCACATTTTTCGAGATCAAATTCAAGATAATATTTTTTATGGCGCCATACGGCGTATATAATCCTGGTGAAATGTGGAGCCTCAATAAGGATTCATCATGAGCCATATGCTGCTATATATGTTGTCGTTAAACCAAGGTTAAAGAACGGTATTGAAGAAACGTCGGTTATACTGATTTGCTATATAAGAGAATGCGATATTCGACTGCGATAAAGCCAAACTGTTTCGGTTTCGTTTGATAGAGGTAATGCAGCTTGTATCGTAGATTATTATCCCAAACAGATAACCTAAGTCATTTACCTTCGAACGTATTGGCGTACCTCAACATAACACCGCCATTAGAAAGCGGTCTGGATTCAATGAGTCTAAGTTCTTGATACTTTGATCCCTCGTTAAAAAGCCGCCTTCCTTCCCCAAGAAAAACTGGCGTAATAACAAGTCTATATTCATCAAATAAGTCTTCTTTCATCAGGCTTTCGCAAAGTTTACCACTGCCAAATACAAATAAGTCTCCATTTCCTTCTTGTTTCAATTTGGAGATTTCATCGGCTGCATTTTTTATGATAATTGTGTTATTCCAGCGAGCAGTTTTTAGCGTACTCGAACATACGGCTTTTGGGAGTTTATTCATGAAGTCTGCCACCTCTCCCTCGGCATCTTGCCAATGAGCTGCCATCCCTTGGTAGGTAGTGAGGCCAAATATTATCATATCAGCGGATTTCAGCTGCTCAATTGAAAACTCTTCTAACTCTTTTCCCCAAACTAGGTCATGAAAACTTAAGTCCCAATCTTCCTTACCTTGGAAATATCCATCGAGGGTAATTAAATTCCACATGATTAGCTTTTTCATAGTATTTCTCACCTTTATTGTTTAATTCATATTTCAATTTAAAGAGAAAAGAAAGAGGTTAGGTTGATGATTGAGTCTAAGTGTCAGGAATCTCGGGAACGACCAGTTGTTCAAGTAGTTGCAGAGATTCCTGCCAACCCATTGTAGCAAATTCAATCGGGACTATTGGAGGTATTCCTTTTTGGGTTATAGAAACTTCTGTGCCTGCTTCTGTATTTCGAAATTCAATTGTTGTTTCCATTATTTCGGGCATTTCTGGGTCTTCAAATTGGGCTGTATACCGAATACGTTTATTAGGTGTCAATTCTAGGTATTTACCTCCAAAGGATTCGCTTGTTCCCGTGGTGAAATTGATAAATGTCATTTTATAGTTCCCGCCGACTCGTACATCACTTTTTGTGACCTTTCCTGTAAACCCATGTGGGGGGAACCATTTAACCATTGCGTCCGGATCTATAAATGCCTTATAGACACGTTCAACTGGTGCACGGATAATCCGCGATATTCTTAACGTATTTTCTTTACTAGGTTTTTCCTGCATTTTGATTGTCTTCCTGTAGATTGGCGTCAGCTTCCACCTTTTCTTGGATTTCATCAAGTAACGTTTCCCAGAAAACCCGATATCTGACCAACCAGTTGAATGCAACTGAAAGGGGTCTTACATTGAGATGACACATCCGAAATCTTCCTTTTTTTGTCTGTTCTATCAGGCTGGCATCTAAAAGGATCCGGAGATGTTGTGATATGGCAGGTCTGGTAATTTTATGAGGCTTAGCTAACTCGTTTACGGTGCATTCCTTAACAGCCACTTGTTCTATTATTGCTCTACGAACAGGATGAGATAATGCCGAAAATACTTCATCCAGTTGATTTTTCAAGTGATCCATATAGGTAAGCACCTGCTTACATAACGAAAAAATGTAATATTTAAGCATTTGCTTACATAATTCGATAAAATAAAAATAGGTTGGAGATGATCTTAAGATCTGATATCTTGGATAAAGATAGCTTAGGACTAAAGTGTCTTCAAAGAACTCTAAGAATTTAGAGTTCCACTTCCCCGATGTCGTTATATAGAACAATTCGGTAGCGTGCCTTGTTCTCCTTAACTTTTCGAATAGCTTCGTTTACCTTCGTCATGGGCATTAGCTCTACCTTGGGAACGATGGTGTGTTCCTGTGCAAACGAAAGCATCTCTCGCATGGTTACCCGATTGCCAAGGAAGGACCCGGTGACCGATAATTGATGTGCCACGAGGTCAGTCGGATTGAATGTCATGTCTGGGAAGCCGGTAAGGATCAGCCTCCCATTTTTCTTCAGAGTACTCAATAGGACCTCCCAGTTTATCTTGCCGTGAGCGGTGCATAAGAGCAGGTCGAAGACGAACCCAGCTCGTTGCATGCTGGTCTGGTCGTCTGAAACAAGGAAGTGGTCCGCGCCAAATGCTAGCGCTTGATCCTTCTTGTCTGGAGAGGAGGAAATAGCGGTTACTTCGTAATTGAGGGCGCGTGCGAACTGTAATGCGAGGTGACCCAGCCCTCCCACGCCGATAATGCCAATTTTCTTCCCTTGATGAGCTGAGTAAGAACGGAGCGGGGAGTAAACCGTGATCCCGGCGCACATGAGTACTGCAGCCACTTCGGAGGGCATGGCGTCTGGAATCGGGTAGGCAAAGCGGCTATCCACACAGATAGAGGACGAGAATCCGCCATAGGGAACCCATGTTCCTGACGACACGATGTCCATACAGAGCTGCTCTTCGCCCTGCAAGCACCACTCACATTTCATACAAGAACGCCCCTGCCAGCCAATGCCGACCCGATCCCCTTCTTTGAGGTTAGATACTGCACGGCCCACAGCCGACACATATCCAACAATCTCATGACCAGGGACAAAGGGAAAGGTGGTTATTCCGTAGTAGTCGTCGATAGCGTGGATGTCAGTATAACACAAACCGCAGTGCGTCACCGACACCAGGATATCATGTGCATCTGTTTTTGGTTGCTCGTAGGTGAAGGGTTCCAGTGGCTGTCCTATCGCTTTTGCTGCGTATCCCAAGACCTTCATGTTCGATACGTTCCTATTTGTCTCAACCACTGAGCAATAGACTATTGTTCCATTAGCTATTTCATCATTTTAATACATTTATCCATCATCCATCATTAGTCAGTTGTTTTTTCTCCATGAAGGAGATGTCGCTTAACGTTGGATATATTGCCAAAAATACGTATAATGATACTCAGGATTATGAACACATAATGCTGAGAGCGTGCGTCAAACCGAGAGAAGGAGGCTCTTGTTTTAGGAGGGACAACAGCTAACTCATAGTCTTCTCCTGCAAAAGCGTGAATGACTGCCTTTTTTGAAATATTTTAAAGCTCTCGTCCTTTTCGGGCGTGACTGTTTATGTAAAGGTGATGATTTGTTTCTTCCACGGTTTTTAGGGATAGAAGCGATTCCTAATGCACGTAATTTAATAATGAAATTTCTTGTTGTAATTTTAATTATATCAATAATAGGAAATTTATCGAGTACATTTTTTGTTCTTTACACTTACGATAAAATCGGACCAACACAAGCAAGTATAATTATTTCTTTTACGCTTCTCATTCAGCTGCTTATTGATTACCCTAGTGGATCTCTCGGTGATTATATTGGTCAACGGTGGGTTTTGTCAATTGCTTTTTCATGTTATGCCATCTCATATTGGTTGTTATCTTTTTCAACAACATTTACCGACTTTTTCGTCTATGCCTTTTTTACAGGAGTGGCCAATGCGCAGGCATCAGGAACTTTAGGTACTTGGCTTGACAATAACTATAAGAGCGTAGTTGGAGACCAAGATCCTGATCGAAAGATCTATGGTTTTTTTAATGCACGTATTGGTAGTTTAGTTAGAATCACCATGGCCTTTACCTTCACAATTGGTGGATTTATCGCAACTTCATTCTCACGGGAGCTAGTTTTTTTCATTCAAGCAATATTATCAGCGTTTCTAATATTCTTCATAATTTTTCTCGTCCAGGATATTAAGTCTGATGCTATAGAGTTTAAGGAGGATACTCTATATACAGAACCGTCATCAGAGAACTTCTTTACATTCCTCGTCGGAGGACTCAAATTTCTAGTATCTAGTAAGTCTGCTTTCTTCTTTTTGATGGGAATGTCCATAATTTATGCAGCTCTAAATGTTTGGGGTTCGTTGATTCTCTTCCCTATATATTTCGGCTATACAGGGACTGATGGATTAGCATCCTTATTCAGGACAATTATGTTCTTTGTTGGAATTCCAATTGGAATCTACATGGCAAAAGTAAGTCAGAAATTTCCGAACAGTAAGTTGCCTCTATTTGACTTTCTAATTACTTTCACATATTATCTTCCCTTTGTTATTTTATTAGCTATCATTCCTCCTGCTAATGAGCCAAATTTTCCTGGAGCGATCTTAACGGCCCTTCTATTGACCATTGGTGTTAATTGTATCTATGATATTGCAGAAACATTGAGAGGAAGAACCATGGTGGACTTAGTTCCATCTGATTTTCGAAATTCAGTTTACTCATTGATTCCTACCCTTACTTCGATTATTGGAATCCCCACTCTTCCAATTGCTGGAAGTTTAATCGAACAATATGGACTAAATGAAGGAATTATCGTTCCACTGTTTCTAAGTTTCATTGGGGCTACATGTATCTATCTTAGTCTGTATTTTAGGGAAAAAAAGCCTGATGAAGGGGAAGGAGAAACTTCACGGATTTAATTAGTCTCTAAGATCTCACATGAGAAAGCTCAGGAGTTCTTCCTAGGCTGTCTGAATAGAAAATGAAAAGGTATTATGAAAAGATCTAAAATTCTGCGAGCTCTTGTGTTAGGAGGGAGTTTTTCCCAGATTCATCTTCTTCTTATATAACTTCAAATTATCTGATGTCGTATAACGGTGGGTAGGTTAAAATTCTTATATAAAACGTTATATAATTATTAATCTAACATGGATTAAGTCGGTACTAGTACTTAGATCTTTCACCAGCTAGGGGTAAGGATATCAGCTTTTCATTGAGCTTTGATTTAAGAAATCCAAAGTACATCAATTCTACGGTTAATTTTCGAAGTACCATTGTCAATTGCTGAATTATCAAAGGACAAATCCTAGACGGAGAAAAAGCGAGGTTTTTTTAAACCATTAATGGTTGATAGTTGGTATGGGCAACCCAACCCTCTCAAGAAAGCGATGGGATCAGTTCTGGAAAGAGCGACGGAACGGGGCTACAATTTCCGACATTGCCAAGAAAAACGCGATTTCGGTGCAGGCAGTATACAAGGCATTGAGTAGCAAGAGTTCCAAGATCGAAAGCTTGCTATTAGCAGCTGCCAAAACCAACAGGATCCGGGTGTACCGCCACAGCGATGTGGAAGGCTTTCTCTGGGGGTATTCCCCGGCATTCAAGTCCGATGTATACATCACCCACAGTCCCAAAACTGGCACCCAGATCTGGCATGAACAGGAGGGCGATTGTACACAGTGTGATGCTCTGGCTGAATGCCTCTGGATTCTCAAAACGGAAGCCAAAGAGAGAAAGATTCCCCTCCCCAGGATCTCCGAGACACCCACACAACTCGCTTTGTATCTTTTTGAGACCATCAAACAAAAATTACGGTGGGATGAAGGTGCTACTCAAGACACCAACCATGGTGAAGAGCCCTAGGGCGTATCCTCAGGCTGTTGAAGAGTATCCCTGGACCGCCTGTCGAAATCCGAGGAGGCGCCGGTTGAGCGTTATGCGACATGTAAGTGCTATGCAAGGAAAGACGGGAGTAATTTTACTTGTATTGATAGTTTCATTGGTATTGGTGAGTATAACTGTTCGATCACGCACGAACGACCCTGACTCACAACCAGAGTGGGATCCACCTGAATCGTTTGAGGTAACAGCTATGGTCCAAACTACTGATGGGGGTTTTGCTTTGGCGGGGGGTACGAAATCACATGCCGCGTGGTGTGGTTTTTGTGCACCCTCCGATTACGAAGGTGGGGACATGTTGTTGCTGAAGACCGATGCTAATGGAGTGATGACTTGGAATCAGTCTTATGGGGGGCCCTACCTTGATGTACCCTCTGCCTTGATTCAGACAACAGATGGCGGGTTTGCACTCGCAGGAATTACTAACGTTTATGGGATTGGGGGCTCGGATTTTTGGTTGGTAAAGGTGGACGCCCATGGAATGATGACTTGGAATCAGTCTTATGGGGGACCCAATCTTGATGTACCCTCTGGCTTGGTTCGGACAACAGATGGGGAGTTTGTTCTGGCGGGATCGACGGAGTTGGATGGTGCAGGGAATTGGGATATGTGGTTAGTGAAAACGGATGACAATGGTAAGGAAGAGTGGAATCACACTTATGGAAAAACAGAATCTGATGGGGCAAAATCAGTAATTGAGACTGTTGATGGTGGGTTTGCTCTGGCAGGGTGGACGTGGTCATTTGGGAATGAGGACATGTGGTTAGTGAAAACGGATGCTTCCGGCAATGTGACCTGGAAGCAAACGATCCCCCAATATGGGTATGCTGGTCATGAGGATATTGCCTATGCCTTGGTTCAAACGACCGATGGGGGTTTTGCTCTAGCAGGATCTACTAATAGATACTTTGG
>JBHLRO010000031.1:0-12467 GCA_048882505.1 Candidatus Thorarchaeota archaeon | reverse complement strand
GAGGATATTGCCTATGCCTTGGTTCAAACGACCGATGGGGGTTTTGCTCTAGCAGGATCTACTAATAGATACTTTGGCGCTGGTAGGGAGGACATGTGGTTGGTGAAAACCAATGCCAAGGGAGTGTTCCAGTGGTATCAAACCTACGGAGGTGTTTCATCAGAAGGAGCATCTGCCCTGATTCAGACGATAGATGGCGGATTTGCTCTCGCAGGCTTTACGGAGTCATTTTCGAAAGAGTTGTTTGGTATGGCAATACCTGAGATGTGGTTGGTGAAAACAGATGCCAACGGAATGATGTTATGGCATCAAATCTATAGAAATGCCCCCACTCCAGCCATCTCATCTACCGCCACTCCCACTCCTGGATGGGGCCCTATTTCACTCCTGGTTGCTGTTGTAGTTCTGACTTCATGGACCAAAAGACACAAAAAACTGGAGAGAGGATTAAACTTGATTAATGGTTGAAGAGAGAAAGTTACGGCGGGAAAATGATGAAGAATAAGATTTCGGTCAGTTGTTTGGTAATATTGATGGCGATCCCTAGTAGTTACCTATTTTATCCCAGTTCTGGATTAATTCAATCGGTTGAAGGAATCGATATCCAGATTTCTGATATACTATCGCAAGGTGGGGGGTTTATAATTACAACGACTCAACAAGAGTGGTTGGGTGTAAAGCAAGCAGGGGCCCACGCTATTGATATTAATAATGATACTATTGATGATTTGTTTATTGGGGGAGATGAGATGCGGATCTTTTTTGGCCATACAGGTGGATGGTCTGATCATACGGTGGAGGAAGCCGATGCAACCATAATCGATAGCGCGTCAACTATGCAAATCAGTAATCCAGTAGGGGTCGGAGATGTGAACAAGGATGGCTTTCCAGACATTATTATGGCCTCGTTATGGGATTTATCGCAAGGTAGGATCAACACAAATACAATGGCGCAAGCGTATTTATTTTTTGGAGGTAATAGTAGTGATTGGATCGTAGGTACTCCCGTGGGTAATGTTGATGCCACTTTTAACGCCGAAAAAGTCGGTGACTACATGGGACATGGAATAGATGGTGTCGGTGATTGCAATAATGATGGATATGATGATATTGTAATCACCAGTGAATTTAATGATCAGGCAGGCATTGATGTTGGAAAGGCCTATCTTATTTTAGGTCGGCCTTCAAACGGTTGGAATAAGACAACTAATATAACAGAAGCCGCCTCTGCATCATTCCTAGGAAATCCTAGTTTCAAAGTCTTCGGAGTAAATGCTGCGGGGGTAGGAGATGTGAATAATGATGGTTTGGATGATTTTTTACTAAGTGCTAATAGTCCGACTGGAAGAGTTGTTTACCTTATTTTTGGAAGATCGTCAGATAAGTGGCAGAAAAATGTGCCTATTGAGGATGTGGCCAATGTGACAATTTTGATTTCGACGGAGGACGAACCTGGCGGGTATGCAGGTAGATATATGTCTGGATTAGGGGATATAAACAAAGATGGACTAGACGATTTTGCCTTTGGGGCGTACATGGATAATGAGGGTGGATCCCAAGCAGGGCAAGTCTTTGTGTTTTTTGGCCGAAACGCTACTCATTGGCCTTCAACTTCATCAACGGTGTTTGCTGCTGATTATGCCAATGCTTCTTTTCAAGGTGGTGTTTCTGATGAAAATGCTGGTTTTTCGGTTTCAGGGGCAGGAGACATTAACGGGGATGGGTATGACGATATCCTAATTGGTGCCACTGGAGGAAAAGGAAAAGCCTACGTCATCTTTGGGCCCGCCTCTGGATGGGTCATGGATCAGTCGTTATCCCAGGCGGATTTGATAATCAGAAACTATGATCCTTATGATCCAGAGGGGTTTTTCGGGTTTGATGTTTCTGGTCTTGGTGACATCAATGAAGATGGGTACATGGATTTTAGTATCAGTGCGCCGTTTGTGGACAATTTTAAAGGAATGATTTTTGTGATTTTTGGGGGAACTACATGGACCAGCGCTACTACGCCGGCATGGTCACCTATTATCCTGATTCTGTCGTTAATGGTGGTCTTTAGGTTCAGAAAACGAATGAATTAAGGTCGAATTCTTCAAGATGAGATTCCCCCGATTATGAATATCTTAACGACTCATAGCATCGTCGGCAATTCGAATCTCTCCTGTTAGCATATAAGAACGGTTATTATGATATTCCCAGAAAAAAAACTAAGGAAAAATTGTCGCAAAAAATGGGAATAAAAAGAAAAATCCTCGAAATTCATCTAAGAAAAGCTGAATACGTCTTAATGACCTTAATTATTCCCATAATGCGAATAGCAGAAGTCATTAACCATAATAGCTTTAAAATTAGAAAAAGGAAAAGAGAATGATGGGATGGCTTCTTGTTTGAGTCTTTTCATATCGATAATAGGATAAGAACATGAAAGGAGTAATAATTTCGATTATTCCCACTAAAAGAACGCCCATTTCAAATCCAATTCTTTCATGATCTGTTATCCCTTTTCATTAAAAATTCTTACTTTGAAAGATTAAATCTCTTAATTAATTTATGATCATGTTCGCTATAATGACCAGTACTATTACCCATTATCAATCTGAATACTGTTTTTCGTGAATCTTTAAAAAAGGACCGAGACTTCAGGTCATCGTTTGAAAGCTTCTCTACTTCAATTATTAAACCTGCAAAAGTCTTATTTGCTTCTTTTAAGATTTCTTCCAATGATAGTCTATTTGTTTGATTAAATATGGATAAATTCCTTTTTTTAATTGATTCATTCCAGAAAGCAATATTTTTTATCGATTTTTGTCTTAGTGCGTTTACAATTTCAAATTCATACCAATAGATATGTGCTATTACATCTTTCAGAGTCCACTTATCTTTTATTATTTCATTTGCATATCCACTATCGATTAATGTCTTTATTAACTCATCCCACCGTTTTCGCTCCCGTTTCATTGTACTAATGAGTTCTTCTAACGTCATAATAATCGCATTTTTCCAAACGAAGATCAATAATGAAAATCACTAAATGTGGTTTGTCCCATTCAAATAATTTCCACTTGTTTGGAGATTAAATTCAAGATAATATTCTTTATGACGCCGTGTGGCGTATATAATTCTTAAGTATTTAGGGAAACTCAGTAAGGATTCATCATGAGCTATATGTTGCTGTGTGCGTTGTCGTTAAACAAGAGTCAAAGAACAGTCATCCCCTCAATAATCCTTTCTTTTCCCTCTGATATTGAGTACAATCAATCCGTTTGAAAAAACCCAGATTATGCTCTGTTACCCTAAGTCGAATAACTCTGAACAAAGTAACACGCAGATTACAGCACTTTTGGGGAGTGGGAATGAACTTTTCCCTTCTTCCTCTTTTTGTGATACAGTGAATAGGATGTCGACGTCGTTTAACGTTGTGAGAACCCACCAAAAAAAAACTTCAGAAGAACTTTAGGTCTGTGAACATACAAAAATTAATAAATGCAGAATAAACCAATTTTCAAAAACTTAAGAGAGGAAGGATATTGGTATCCAGGCGGTTAATACTCTGGATCTTTGTGATATCAGTGCTCTTTGTCTCACTTTTGAGTTTTTGGGCTACGTCGATGATATTTGGAGAGCCTGGAGGGCCCGTTCTGTTTGGAGAACGTGATATCAAACCCTCAAATACGGCACCTTTTACCGTTGGTACCACGGAGAATGCGTTTCATAACGTCAATTTTACTATAATGAAATCATTGGACTCTGCATATGATTTAAGGGCAAAAATTTTGTTTGATTTTCAATTTAGCACTAGTCACTCAAGTATTACGTTTAATCTTTCTTTTTTCGAACTAGGGAGAACCGAATCCCATATGGAAATCTATTCCCGTCTGGGGCAGCTGACGGGGGGGAGGTACGTATATAACAATTATGTGACTGGAGTTTCTGGTGACGGCACAGGAATGGTCCATGAGATTGAAGTCACAAGTTGGTTCCTGGATTCTGATTTTCCGCATACTTCTGGCGGTGAACTAATTATATGGCGTCTTGTGGCCTATGATGTGGATAACGTTATCCTATCTACAGATCACATCGTCACGACAGCCCGATTGCCAACCATGGTTAATGCCTATAGTACAATTATACCAAATATCAGGCCTCCTGAAAACACGCCTCCTCTAACAATATTATCTCCAAATGGTGGAGAAACGCTTAATGGTACAGTAACAGTTGAATGGATGGCATCTCTTGATTATTTCAGTCATTCCACCGCGTATACACTCTATTACTCTTCGGATGAAGGAACTACATGGACTGAGTTAACCAATAGCGTCACCACTATCAGTTACTCTTGGAATACGAGCATGGTATCGAATGGGTTCAGTTATTTAATCAAGGCAGTAGCCACCAGTTCCGAAGGAGTGTTGATGGAGGATGTCTCAGATAGTCCATTTACTATAAACAATGAGACAAGTACTCCTACTTTTTCCATAAGCCCAGGAATGACTGGATTCATTCTGATTAGTGCTCTAGGAACAATAATAGCCTTAGGAAAAAGAAGAGAAGCGTAACTTTTTCCTTCAATGACGAGGACTATTTCTTTTCTTGAAAAAAGATCGCATCTCAGGTAAGTTGAACAGATCTTTTGGGAACGATTCCCGATTCTGCAGGGGTGTGAGTGAAGAAATGGTTCAACAGTTTCTGTAATGTTAGATCCTGAAGATTCTTTGCTTATTACTAGAATGTTATTGAATGCCTTTTTCTATGATTTTTTATATCGGGGAATCTGATTTTGTTCGATTTCAAATGAGATCCAAACTGGTATTAAGCGCCTTGAGCATCTCTGTTTTGCTTATCGCGATTCCTAATTCAATATATTTTACATCAGCTAAACCTGCTGTTACACCCAGTAAATATAACGTCAAATTGACAATAATTGATGAATTAAATGAAGGAAGAGGCGCTAAAGATATAGAAATTGTTGAAGACATTGCCTATGTGTTATCAGATTCAGGATTGAATATCTACAATGTTGCTGACCCACGTAATGCTTACGAATTAGGCCATTATTATGTAGATGGTTATCTCGGGCATTCAATAGCTGTTTACAATGATTATGTGCTTGCGGCAGCAGATGATAAAGGATTAATAATCATTAATGTCACTGAACCTTCAAATCCAAGATTAGCGAACGCCTATACAAATACTCGACCAGGAGGGATTTTTATTCATAATGATTTATTATTTCTAGCTAACTGGATAAATGATTTTGAAATCTACGATATAACGAACGTTCCTTTGCTGAGCGAATTGATAAGATTTAAGGGTAATGGATTTAATCATGCATACGCATATAATGATTTATCAATCGGGTTTGCCAACAATGGAAGTTTACTAATATTAAATATCAATAATCGGGAAAATATTGAAGCAGTTGGACAGATAGATGACGAGGAGATTTCCTGTATAGCAATTTATCGAGATTGTTGGTATACCGGAGGATCAAATGGAATTAAAGTGTTCAATTCAACACAACCGTCAAATCCTGTATTGGTGAAGCATTTTACGGAAACAGAATCGTCTTTTATTACTAATTTGGCAGTATTAGATGGATTCTTATATGCTTCAGATTTCGAATTAGGATTTAGAATATTTGAAATTTCGGATTCCTATAATTTGTCAGAAATAGGCCGTCATGAAGTAGGGGGGGCTCCCTTGGGATTTCAAGTTGAGGGGGAAATTGCATATGTTGCCAGTCAAAGAAAGGGCATAGAAATAGTGGAAATCCAGATTACGGAGACAATGGGAACGTACTATGGAACGGAGGTTATTCTTCCAAGTTTGTTTATTCTGGGTCTCTTTGCAGGAAGAAGAATGGGTCGAAGGAAACAGGAATCTGGATAATTGGTTGATTTTTTCATCTCATTGGGGAGAGAACATTGGTTATGGCAGGTTTTCTATTTTCGATCGCAAACCTACTATTATTATTCCTGATCCTCTCCCTCCCTTTGGGCCTGATCTGATCAGGTTTATTGTCTTTAATTTTGCTTGTTATTACCGAGGATTGGATGAACGCCATCGTTTAAGAGTGGGTAGGAGAATTCTGAGATAATCTCTTGCTTCTGTTGTTGTCATGTTACGAGATCTTTTAGTGGAAGGGATGGTTCTTTCAATCATTTCCTTAAGAGTGATTTCAGGTTCAATGAATTCCCCCTTCTCATAACAATCGTTACAATAATCATCACAGAGTGTTCCGTCTTTTTCCGAACCTCTTTCATGGATATCATTTGAAAGACCGCAGCTGTGACAGATATTGGTTATTGGTTTTTTTGTACTCTTCATTTTGGCATCCCGTTTCTAATACCGTAATTTTTCTCAGGGTCTAGAGATCAGTAAATTCTTATGATAGTCAATCGGGAGATAAACCATCACGGAACTCAGGCCTATTACAGAATTCTATTGGCCTTTTTGAGATCATCTACGCCTATGATTAATCTATTATTTTCAGCCAAATAAATCAAATCAATGTTTATTCCTTCCTGAGCTAACCTACGAAATATACTCCCTCCAGACCCGGGTTTCTTTACCATGTCTCTAATATCGATAACGAGGACATCACGCTGTTCCTTAATATTGAACCCAGCTCGTTCCAGTACATTATATGTTTTTCCAGGTTCTTCCACTAGAATATGAACTATATCTTCTCCTTCACATAACGCTCCAGAAAGCCCTTCCATATTAATATTTTCCTTACCTAAAAGTTCTCCTAGTTCAGCCAACTTACCAGGCTTGTTTTCTAGAATAATGGCAAAATCTTTCAATTGAGAAAACCTCACTATCTATTTTCTTATGGATAGAGGCGTTATAGTATTTATAGTTTCCCTCCAGTCATATCTAGGAACATCTTCACAGCGAATAGCCAAGGAGGTAGTTCACCTCAAATTTTAGAATACGTGATTATTTCAGTGCCTGGGGGACTTCCTGATATCCTTAATACTGATTGATTAGGGATTTCCTGCCATTGGTTTTTAAGAATACTCGGTGCTAACGGTTCAGAACTAATGATGATAGCCCCATTTTGCTCGTAAAGGAATAATGTATAGTAATTTGGGAGTTTTTTACACCAACGCACCACATACAAATCCTCTCCATCACTCAGCATGCAGTTAATCGACGAAAAATCGTTTTTCATTGATACAATCGAATCAGTAAATGTACCTAGGTTAGATTCATTTGTGGTAAACGCTGATAGTTTTGTTAGCAGGTAGTGAAAGAAAAATTCCGTATCAGAATTATCGGAAGTCTGAATATAGGCCGTATCCCGTGAAAGAGTGTCTGCTTGATATATTGTTCCATTATGAACAAAAGCCCATTTTTCAGTTACAAATGGCTGAGCATTTGCTAATGTAATTGGTACAGTAAGGCTTGCTTTTCTTAAATGGCAAAGTACGATTTGAGGTTGTTTTTTTAGCGAAAATATTGCTTTGTAATACTGTTCTGAGTCGTAAGCTGATCCTAATTGTTTATCAATCAAGCTCATGGCGTAGTTTCCCTCATTGGATCCTGCAATTCCCCACCCATCTTGATGCGGGGCTTTTTTACCAAATTTGGCGAGTTTCTGAAACTCTATGACGATTTCTCGCCAGGATTCAAAATAACCGCATATTGCCAACAAGCGACACATTGTAAATTATCACCTGAATGCCTTTATTATGTCTTTCAGGAAATGTTTTCCTTAAATAGGCTTGTCCCCTTTGACGTTAAACTTTTCTACCGATTTATGTAAAGTTTTTTGCAAAATTTAAGTTAATGGATTCCCAATAATGTGATTATGAACAAATCTTAACAATTTTTTTTCTATAGCCCATTTTATTATGTTATAAGCGATTTCATAGCTGCACCATTTCCAATCGGTATGTTCAGCTGGGTTCAAGACGGGATCTTGACGCTGATCGATAAGAGCTATGAAACTATGGAATTGAATCTCCTTGAGTTCTTCTTGAAGGTGAGGAGGAGTTTTTTCCCCCTCATCGTCTTCATGTTCTGTGTAGAGTTCAAGAGGAATGTTAAGTGGGAGTAGGAGATCAGGAATGTATCCTGTTTCTTCAAACAGTTCTCGTTTTGCAGACTCAAAAGGGCTTTCTCCTTTCGGGTGATCACGAGCCCCCATGGTATTCCCCACGGAACCACTTACGCATTGCCAGTTGTAACTCAATGTAGCTCGTTTTATCATGAGGAACTCGAGTTTATCATCTCTGTACCTGATAGGATAAACATTGACCATAGCTCTCTGAACCATTTCTTTCACACTAACTCTTGTTTGCACTCCCTTATGTGCTGATATTACATTACACGGTCGTAATAGTCTATCTATAAAGAACCTTTTTTTGAGCAGGGTGGCTCGGAGTCGCCGCTCAACGAGTGATTTCTTAGGCGAAAGCTGACGAAACAGTTAAATTCCTGGCAAAAACCAATAGTTGTGGTGAAAGAAGATGTATGACTGTAAAATCACGGTGATCAAGAGAACAACAAATCCAGAAATCGTGAAAACATACCTTAAGGAGGAAATGCAGACAACACAGGAGTGTTCACGATTTGAAGATGGCCAAAAGTTTCTTGTTCCTAAAGAATCGAGATATAGGCCCCCAGAGGGCTTTTGCGAATGGGCGTGGGCGGATATCCGTCACGATTTACTCATGCTTGCCTATGGTGGCTCCATCCCACATATGAAGGATGAGAATTCTAACATTGTGGGTTGTACCGACTGGTTCCGACCGGTTTACTTCAAAATTGAGCGGATAGATTCCTCGATATAGAAATAAACTGTATTCATTCACGGGGGGGAGTTAGTTCTGTAAGTGTGGTTAGGAAAAAAACACATTTTACTATAAAAATCATAAAAAGTTGTAAAAAAATGAGAGAAGGTTATTAACCAGTAGGAAAGGGAAAATCCGCTGCCACATCTGCCTACACACAAGTCTGTACGATTTGTGGATTTAATAAAACGACCCTACGCCTGAAGTGTTTATGTCCATTTTGTGAGTTGCACACCAACGAAATGGATCATGATAGTCGAGTAGATTCTCGTGATCTGGATGTTGAAGTCGATTAGAAGTGAGCTAATCTCGCATTACTAATGGAAATCGGATTGACTTTCTCAGAACAGAGTTTTTTAGACACAACGATTTTAACATATTTTACTCAGATTACACCGAATCTTTTGTTTTTATCTAACGCTTTAAATTGTAAGAGTCCCTTACCCTCAAAACTCGGGTTGTGTGAGGAAAGTGGAAAATGATTCTTTTTTTCACAAAATATAAGAGAACGGGTTCTAGAGAACATCCTCTATCGAAAAACTTAACTGATCGTGGGGGGGTCAGAGTTCCACCGACCCACATCTTCAGACGCGTGAGAATTATGGAAACCCAACGCTATTATACCAAGACCTTCTTGGGTCTAGTGTATATCGTCGTTTCTTCGATCATTTTGACCTTCATATTGAGAGAAGTTTTTAGAATAAATACGGTACTTCAAGATTTGTGGCGATTTTTTTTTCCCGTGAACAATAGAGTTGAGGCCCCTTACCAACTTTTTGGAATCTTGGTAATTATCCTGGGATTTATATTGGTTACCTGGGCAAATTATATGCTATTAGTTGTTGGTAAAATTGGATTAACAGATAGAGAACCTTTTCATGTACCCACCACGCTTATTGTAGATGGACCGTACAAGTTTAGCCGGAATCCCATCTATACGGGTGTGTGTTGTTTGGTATTTGGTCTGTCTTTCTTTATAGGTAGCGTTCCCTTGTTTATAACCGGAATCCTGATAATGACATTTTTTTGGTGGTTTTTAGTTCGATGGGAAGAGAAACACCTTGAAGAAGCGTTTGGAGAAAAATATTCAGAGTACAAAAAACGAGTAAGACGGTGGTTGTAGTTAATCAATCTACGATCTGTTTTCTAGTTTGATGAACTTGGAGCGAATATACCAGGTCAAGTTAAAAATGTCATTCAGGAACGTAGCTTCACTACGGTAATCGCTCTTTAAATAGAAATCCAGATTTTGATGGAGCAGTCTAATGAATCTTATACCATTTTCTTTTTTGCCCAAGTTTTTCCAAACGTTTGATGCCAATTCTACGGAGCCACTTTTCACGAAGTAACACTCCAATTCCAACCTTTTGCTATGCAGAAAGGAATTTTTCTCAAATTTGTGGGTTGGTCTCTGATCCGCTAATAAGCAAACATACGGTCGTGTTCAACAGCCAGTTGTACGAGCTGTTTAGGAGCCGCGAATTCATAATTTTTGCCTTGGAGTTCCGCTTCGGTAAGACCACGGGTTTTAGAGGACATTCCAGAGAGATAGAACTTGGTACCATTTGCGACAATTACATCATACAGCTCTCGTAGATTACCAGTCCCCAATCCGCTCAAGTGATTGATAGCTCCCTCACGCATGAGCTGGACGCCATCCCCCGCCAAAAATACTGTGACTTCATGTCCTTCTTCAATTGCAGCTTTGGCAACGTGAAATCCCAGGGCGGCGCGAGTTGGGTGCTCCGGTCCGTGAGTGATATGAACGAGAATTTTAGCCATTAATTTTCACCATTTCATTATGCAAATTGAATGCGTTTTTAATTAAGGTGTTTTTTTAATTATTTTGATGTATTTAACGTAGTAGATCTTTTGGGAGGTAAATTTTGGATATTAATATCGGATAACACCAATAAAGGAAAATAATTTTACCAATCCTTTGACTTTTTAATGGATTTACTAAACAGGGATGGATCTATTAGGCAAATCTGTCTATTAAGGCCCTTAAATGCGTTATTGACTAGTGATCACCATTTTTCAAACAGGTATGGTTATTTTAGCGTTGAATCGGTAGAGGAAACGATGAAGTGTTTTTCGAGATTAATTAGGGAGACTAGGCCTGACCAAATCCTTGTGTTAGGCGATTTATTTCATTATGGTCAAGAGAATAATCATTTTGTACTTCAAATAATGACATTTTTTAGAGACCTAGAACAAGAGATTTTTTTAATAGGTGGAAATCACGATAAAGTTTTGATTGAAGATCAAATCCAGAAATGGTCTAAGGATAATCTTCATATTTATCCTGATTCCTTTATCGTGTATAAAACCAACCAAGAGAAGATTTGGTTCACTCATGATGGGAATAATCCGTACTGGCTTGATAAACAAGAGGTTCCAGGTTTTTTGATAAATCTGAAGAAAGTTTACACGTTGCCAAAACATCATTGGCTGATAACTGGACACACACATTTGCCCTGCTTAATAAACGACAGCAAGGTGGCATCCTTAGGGTGTTTTAATGTAGAAGGGCATAATCAACCGTTGTCTTATGGTATCGCAGAGGAAATCGGAGACCAAATCTCATTTTCCCTACAAGAAGCCGAAAAAGTGTGTCTACCAGAGATACCCGCATAAACCGAAACAACAGATCGATCAATTCACGATTTGAGTATTCTGTCTTTGATTCCTTGACCCAAAAGATTTCAATATCTAGAATCTCCGATAACGCATATCAATCCGAGGAACCAGTATTTGGGAAGGGATTTGACGTGCTGACAGGCATTTTATCTGTACAGGTTTCTTATCTTTCTCGCGGGAATGTGGTAGAAATAATCCGCTGAAAGCCCCGTAGTCACATTATCGGTCAAATCCGCCACGGTTTGGAATTTTTTTTTTCTCGTTTCAAAAACGTTTGAAACGGCCTTTTACCATATTTAAAGTAATGATTCAAGGAGAATCTTGAGTTGTAAAGTGATCGTAGAAACAATTACCGAAATACAATAGATGAAAGGTTGTATTAAAATGGAACACAGCATAATAAAATTTGCTACAGAGTACGAATCACAAATTAAGAAAGGCCTGCTTAAGGCTGAAAAGATACTAAAAAATTCCGATCCTGACTTGTTTCAAGTAATATCACTACTCGGAGATCAGAATAGAGTAGAAGCCGCTATTGTGATGTTTGCTATTATGAGAGTGGTAGACAATATCGTGGACAAACAGAAGTTATCAGGAATGACATTAGATAAAGAAGAAGTTTTAGCAGAATTTCAAAAATGGGAACTAATGGTAGAAAAATCCTATTCCGGTGATTCATTGGAAAAGCCTCTTGCTTTGGCTTTTTTCAATTCACTGCAAAAATTCCCAATTCCAAAGAAACTTTGAAATGATTTTTTCTTATTAATGAAAAAAGACCTTAAAGGACTAAACACAGAGACTTTATCTGATTTTGAACGAGAGTCGCCAATGAAATTCAAGGAATGATAGCCTGTAACTGTTGATACCTGAAGCCTCAGACCAACTGATGTTTTAACAAGATTGGAATTAAGTGTCTTGAAGATAACAAAAGGACTCAGAAGATAGAATTCCCTAGTTTTGAAGAAATGTGTAAACATCAATTACAGCTCGAGTACTCAGTATCCTTCTGTTCAGTCATCGAAA
>JBHLRO010000030.1:0-35539 GCA_048882505.1 Candidatus Thorarchaeota archaeon | reverse complement strand
GTGAACCCGCAATTCGGACACGTATACCGATTACCCAGCTGACGACAGCGTTCACACCGGATAATTGGAATCATCCCACAGTTTGGGCACGGAAAACGCGTGGTTCCATGTTCACTAGGCATAACCGCGACCTGACAAGGATTACAGCGCTGCATACGTATCGTTTCACTCATTGGGGTTACCTCATCGGTTAATAGCCCGATATGATGACCGAATAATAAATTATTCTCTGACTTACCACGAGTGACGGTCTTTTCTCGGTTTTTTGTGTGTTGATGTTCCATGATTCTGAGACAAATGCAATCCAAGAATTTTGGTTTTTATATACCAATATGTTGAATACTACCTGAGAGGTAATCAATTCCATTACCCTACCTAGCTCAGTGTGTGATTATATTGGCGCTTTATGATCAACTTGCCGGCAAACCAGAGGATGAAAATTCATCAATGACCCGTGTCCAACGTATCTTAGATGGACTTGGGGCCGTTCAAGGAGTGAGAAAAGCTCTTTTAGTAAGTGAAGAAGGATTTCCCATCTTATGTGCCAAAACAAAACCCATAAGTGATGAAGTGGAGACCTTAGCTTCAGCTATGGTTGCAGGAATATTTAGTACGTTTTCTAGTGCTTGCATCCAACTTAATCTTGGTACAGAAATCGATTTCATCCATGTTCAAACACCACAAGGTCTAGGATTACTTTCTAAGGTGGAAGGTGCAATATTAGTTCTAATAACAGAACCAAGCGTGAAGCTCGGTTTGATGCACTATCTCATTACCTCCACCCGTAAGAAAATGCTCAATCTGCGCGATTTTTGATATTTGTTGGCGTATTTCTATCAATATTTCAATCCAATGGGCGTTTTACGAATAATGCGAGGCCCTTTTTCTTGTCCCGTCCATTAGCAAGCTGTAAATAGAGAGAGACCATTCCCCAATTACAAGTTGCTAGTATATTGGGTGAGCATTAGTTGCCATTATCAGAGACGGATTTGATTTTAGAGCCACTAGATTGTAAAAGCGGAGGAAGAGAGCCAATTTGCGTTATGGAACCAGATGATGAGTGTTGTAAGGGGGTACCACGAGAGGTAATCCCTTTTGAAAATGGGGAAGTAATTCGACACGGTAATTCTGCCGTCGTTTCCTTGAAAATCGCAATTAACGACCCTGTTGAGCAGTTTATTTTCGATCGAATGCGTACCGAGCTGGCTCGCAATTCTGATCGTCACCTCACGGTAATGAAAACTCCAGAAGAAGGTTTTGAGATCTCGTTTTTCCTCTCCCCTGAAATGGTCAAGACTCGGCAAGAACGACAGTCGCTTATCAAATACTGGTCCGAATTTGGTAGGAATTTAAGTAGCGTTTTGACTGATGGGAAAATGGTCTTTAATAAGTATGTGAGAAGTCGGGCGGCCAATGTACAGTTCAAATAGGGACATATGTGGACATTACACTGAACTTGTAATATATTCCTTCACATGATCGTGAGAGTCTGGAATGAAATAAATAAAAATAGGAAACATGAGGTGGTTTATTTTCCTATTCAGATGTTTGTGTTCAGAGTTGCGGTTCCTGTGTTTGTCGTATCTGTTCCAATATAGTATGTCGCTTCTATGGTGTAAGGCCCGGACGAAAGGCCCGTTGCGAAAGTGTAGTCTTTGATGGCCCCCTGTCCTACACCGATTGAAAAGGAGTTGAATGTGGTATTAATAGCGGCCGTATCTGTACCATTTTTTACACTAATGCCTGTGACTGTTACTATTTCGGATCCTTCGTTTCTGAGCACAACGTGAACCGAATTAGCTGTAAGCTCAGTTGTTCCCGAATCAAAAACGACTCCACTTCCAGGAGCCGTTATCAACGGGAGAACAACGACGAAAAGGACCGCCCCGGCTGTTATAGCAAGCCCAATCAAGAGTATTGCGGCTAGAATCGGGCTTACAGCCCGCCGTTTTTTTGGTATATTTCGAATCAGTTTCATTTCTAGCGATTCCTCCATAGAATCTTATGTGAAAGGTGATATAGGGATTTTGGTTTCCTTACACCTAATGGAGCAGATGGAAATATTCAAAATGCTCTACACTAGGATGATGGTGGGTGTTCTATATAAGGGGCCTCAAATGAATAGTCCGAAAAGCCCTATCTTGCCCTCAATAATTGAATATTTAAATTATTTCAATAAACCAACGATTCATAACTGGCCTTTCAAGGTACCCCGTCTTTTCTCCCTGTTATAAGATTATAGTTGATAAACTGTCAAAGAGATTTGGAGCCAACATCTTCTTTTAATATAAACTAGGGGGATCCCGCGAGTAACTGGCTGTGTTTTTGTAATTTTGCGAGGGTCTCATCTAGAGTCTCGATCAACGTTCTTGTCCTTAGGATATCCATAAAATTCAGATCACCTCTGTAGCGTGGGACAACATGCCAATGTATGTGTCTAATACTCCCGCCGGCTGCATCACCCAGATTAAGTCCCACATTGAATCCCATGGGAGAGTGAGTACGATTTAGAAGAAGGACCGATCGTTGTAGTATTAACGTTAGACGAGTTATCAAGACTTGAGGTAGGTCGGTAAACTCTTCAAAATGTTCCAATGGTGCGATTAAAAGATGACCCGGGGTATATGGAAATTTATTGAGCAAGACAATTACTTTGTCATCACGGAAAACTTCCCACGAATCTTCTGAACTCCTTTTTTGGGAAATTTCACAGAGAATACATCGATTCGGATCTTTTTTACTTCGTACATAATCGGCCTTCCATGGAACAGCAAGATAGTAGTTAAATAAGGGATCAGACATCCAGTTGACCTCCAATTGAAGAAAGCTTTTTAGCTCTAGCCTGGTAATAATATGTCGAAGTAAACTGCATTTGAAAATGGGTAGCGAAATCATGAAGTTGGAAGTAAGAGCCCCGATAATTCATATCGTTTTCTTTTTTCTAGTTTTTTGGGGAATTCTCTTTTCTAGTCTTGGAACGGGGCTATTTGCTAGGACAGAGCAAAACTTCTCTGATTTAGAAAAGATTGCGATATTTTACGGGTCTTTTAAGGACAAATCATTGGGTGAAAGCTTAGTGGCCGATTCTGGGCGACAAGCGACCTATTATGATATTGAGCACCTCTTTTCCAATAGCTCATTCCTCTTTCAAAATGAGAGCGTCGGCGCAATCTGGTGGATCAATGATCAGCCCTTGCCAATCAAATTGCCCGTGAATATAAGGCTGTGGAAAGAATCGGGAAGAGGAGTCTTTATACTAAATCGATTTTTACATACCACGCCCCTTCAGATCCTTAATCAGCTTGGAATTACCGCCACCGCACCCGTTGTGTATCCACTTGACGGTTCTTATGACAATCTAAATATTCAACTTGACGAAGCTCAAATGTCTCTATTAAACATCAATTCATCCCAAACCAATCTTGAATTCCCTGGCAGCTCAGCTTGGGTTGCGCTCAGTAATCGTACTCGACTCTTGGCGGAAATTCCCAAGCCTGAACCCTTCGAATCAATATTTGACGGTTTTCATTCAGGAATTTGGATGGACGGCCCGCGAGTGGTAATTGGGAGTTTTGCTCTAGAAGTTCAAGAGAGTTCCATTGGATCCAACTTTTTCCTCCTGAATTCAAACGGGAGGGTTACTGAACCAGAAATTGTTTCAATATTGCAACAGACCGCGCTCTTGACCGTGAGGCCCTCTTCCAATGGAAATAACGCTCTAATAGAGTTTGGTGGACTGGAACAGCTTGTCGGACTGGCGGTTCTTGGTGGAGCAGCCATTATCGGCTTTGTTTTATTGGTACAAACAGGACTCATGTCGAAGAGTCGTGACGTTATTGTTGGTGCGCTTTTGGGTACATTTTTCTTCATCGCACACGTGACCTACTCACCTCAACGTCGAAGGATGACTGAAGATGAATTACTCGATAACGAACTCAGGGCACAAATAATGGAGTATCTAGAGGAGAAAGGGGAACAAGGAGCCCATTTACGGGAGATTCAGAGAGAAATCGGATGCGGAATCTCATCACTGCTATGGCACCTCCAGGCCTTAGATGATTTTAACTTCGTCACGCATGAGAAGGTTGGACGTTATCATATCTTCTACATTCTCGGAGAAAAATCACCGCAAACCTCGGAATTGGCCTTAGCCTTGAAAAGCAATCTTTCAAGAGAGCTGTGTCGCACATTAATGGATAAACGTAAGCCAATGTCGTTATCACAGCTTTCTAACGAGATCAATGCCCACCATTCAAGCGTACAACATCACATAAAGAAATTATCGGAGTTAGGGGTCATAATTATTATAAAGGACCAGAAGAGATCTTCATATACAATTGGATCAAAGCACCTGACGTGGTTAAAGGATTACTTGGAGGTAAGCTAGATAATCAAACATTCTCAAACCTTCCTTCTCATTCTGGGATTATCCGGCATTTTCTTTTTTGGACTTATTTGGACGGGTAATACCACGGCAGTAGCCGAAAGTAACAATTATGTTTTCTCCCAGCTCAATCCTTTCTTCGATGGACAAAGTTTGTTTGGGGTAGAATTTGACTTCAATAATGTACAAGAGACCTCCATTGATGAGGCAATTTACCTCAAGCAAAACTTATTTACCCACCAGCCCTTCAATGATACCAGCGATCCAGATCTTGATGAGGATAATATCGTCTCTATGGTCGTCCACCAAACTCCAAGCATCCAATCTACTGTCCTAGCCTTGGAGAAGGTTAAACGAACGCATCCTCTGATTGATTCATTAAAAGTGACTTCTACTGTCCCCTATGTCAAATATTTACACCACTTCGAACTCCCATCGGGGCAAGATTTTGTCATCACACAGGATTTTCTAGGCATAGCCCTTAAGATTAATGGATCTGGATTTAATCCGGCTCACTACCAACTGGGATACGGGAATGTTCCTCTAGAATTCCTAGAATCTCTTTATGGTGGTAATTTTTCGACTGATACATCCAGTACGCTCTTGGTCGAAATGGAGGAACTGCCATTGGGAGTACGAATAGATATGACGTACTCAAACATCACCTATTTGTTTCAAACGGAGAACATAGATTTTAGCCAAGTTTCAGTAGTGGGTATTGCTAATAAGTTTCTGTTGGTTCAGTTCGAAAACATAACTTTCTCCTTAACCATCAGAAAATATACTTCATATGAAATTGAGGGTGTAGAAACGATTAGTGATGTTTCAATTGGAAGAGTGACGAATTTGATAATAAATGAAGAACTACCTGCAGAACCGATCTGGACAAATTCTACCCAAGGTAAAATTGAAAAGACCTACAATCAGCTCTTCACAATCAACGAAACCATCTCCTGGTATAAAGGCTCCGATATCCAGACCCGATTGGATCTATTCCCCGAAATTTCGCTTTCCCTCCTTACGGGTCACAATGTTGGTATTTTTAACGACATTAACCCATTAGAGGACATTCAAATAGAAATTGATGACCAAAATAAGACTGTATCCGCACTCAATGAAGCGGATTTCCCAATTACAGAAGCGGTCGACATTATTCATGATGGTATTCTCCTTACGTCAACTCCCGTTACAGGTCGTGACTACGTTGTTCAAAGAGAAAACGAAGTTGGTTCAGAATCATTTGTCCCCGCTGTTACGAAAACTATTGCATTTAACCAACATATCGGTTTTGCAGGTGCCGAGCTCTTCTCCCAAGAGACATCCTTGGTTAGGCATTTGATTGTAGATAGTATTAAACGATTTGTTGAGAACTCAAATGTAAGTTCTCTAACGAGTGACGAACTTTATCACCTATCTAATCTGTATCTTACAGATGCTCTGTATAACCGTGAATTCAGATTACCATCATGGGCAGGCACTCCATTTGCGTTTAGTTCTCTTCAATACGCAATCAAGGACTCTCCGCCTTCGAACCTATCATCCAATGGGCAGATCACATCATTCCAATTATGGCCAAACATAACTGTTGTTCTAGCTTTGGTGGTTCTTACGCGTAAGAAATGGCGCCGTGGCTAAATACACTCGCCAAACCCTTTCTTAGGAACAAAATTGCGGATTTTAATTACATACATCTTTAATAATGCTAAGTAGGTGGAAGAGGTTAGAATCTGACTTGGGTAGCTCTTACCCGAAGATATTCTTAGGTGATTAATGAGATGAAAAAGAAGCTTCTTATGGGCTTTTCAGTGATCTTTCTGCTAGCCCTTGTAATGATCTCCACCCCCGTCAGTGCTGCATCTTCCTTTGTGGGCCACTCATTCAGTGAAGACTACTTTGCCGTAGAAGTAGACGTAGCAGTCGTGGATCCAGCCAATCCTGATTTAATTCGCGATCTCTATAACGCAAGTGCTGCAACGGGAGATTCTGATGAAACAGAAGACAAACAGTTCTTCTTCGCATATATGAATAATTCTGGTATCGAAACGGGTTTTTCCGCCTTGGAGAAGTACGAACACAACCTGACGTTGCTAGATCTATTCCATGATGATATCAAGACAGTTTTGGACTCTCCCTTGTTCCCTCAGTACCAAGACGCCTTGCGCACCCCAATCTTCCATATTAATGCGACTGCTCCATTCCAGCAATTAGTCCAGCATTGGACAGTACCTTGGGATAATGAAGAAGTTTTCGTGACTAATAACTTCATGTCGCTCATAGCATACAGCTCCAATTCGACTGACACCACAATGGACGCTGGGGATGAAATTTACATGGGCTATACTTTTGGCCTGCAAGAAGGGATCGATGGCTTCAATGATGTATTCGCAGACAACGGACATTCCTATCGAATCAATCATTTCGACTATTTTCCCTTCTTCGAGACAGTAGAAAACGGATACAGGTTTGGAATAAACTACACCAATCTGTTCGTACTATGGCAACCAATTAGTGTTGAACTGGGCGGAATTGACATCCTAGGAGACGCAAATCTCGTTGCTGATAACCCAGGAGGAATTGTTTTTGGAAAAAATATTGTAGCTGCCAGTGTTTTGGACTATTTAAGCTTTGAATATGAATTTACAACGCAAATAAACAGCGGCGCTAACGCTCATGTGCTAGGAACCACCACTACACATTATAACATCGGGGAAACAAATTTCTTGGTTATCGCCGGAGAAACGGTTAACATGTCAGAAACCTGGGATTATTCTCCATTTACTGACCAACCAAACTACACATTCCAAATGCCTTCATCGTTAGTCAGTGTGGATGTTTTGGGTAAAAATATTCCAGCTAGTAAAACGGTGTTCTTTCCAAACATGGCCTTCTATTTCAACGATGATGCCAAGAGACGGATGAATATGCAGAATGGATTTGGATTAACAGTAGCCACCGCTACCACATCTATTGGTTTATCTAATCCAGAACATACAGATGAAACAGACAATCCTACTCAACGACGTATCAGTTTGGACTCAGGTGGAAATACATTCTTTTACACAGAATTCACGGGCAAGTATACGTATCTCCTACAAGGTCTTGAAAACGCGCCGTGGAATATTGATCCCGCGGTGCCTCGAAATGTAGAAATTCACCTCTTCGATCCAACCAACTGGGCCTGGGCTATTCCTGACGTATCAAAAGTCTACTTTAAATTGGAATTTGCGCTAGCCTATCAGTTCACAAAGTGGTTTGCTGTCCAACTGGAGCCGGGTCTTTTACCGCCTGGTGACGAAGGCGTCTACTTCAACTTTGTGCTATACTTCACCTTTACAGAGTTCCCAGAGTGGTATGGTGGTGAAATCATACACGATCCTGCCTATTCTGCCGTAGCTGCGCTCGCAGCAGGAGATACAACTACTACGGGACCAGGTCCGGGAGATACAACCACGGGTCCGATATCGGGATTTGAACTGCTCTCAGTAGTCCTGGCAATTCCCCCCTTGGTCGCATTGTACAGAAAGAGACGTTAAATCTCCCCTCTTCTCTCCTTTTTTTTATTATTCCTTCTTTTCTCTAGTTTTATCAACTAGAAGATATTTCGATTTTTAGGGTGTAATATTCATTCTTCATATTCCCAAGAGTCTTGTATATAGTCGAGAGCCTCTGAAAAATTCGTATGTAAGGGTTCACATGACTTAATGGCGCTCATTTTCAAGATATGTGACGAGAACTCATGAGACTTTTTGGAGCCCGTCATTGTGGATTTTGCGGTTTAATAGAAAAAGGTTCAAAAAACTAAAAAGACAGGTAAACCTAGCTATCGATAATCGATAGATTCAATTGTAATGGTGCCTTTTCATGGACTTGTTTGACCCGCTTTCGGATCCCCTTAATTTGACCGTTTCGGTTGTCCTGTCACTCTCCCCCCTTATAGTACTAGCTATCCCATACTTGTTTACCCGCAGAAAAAGGGATAATATACGAGCAACTATCTATAATAGGGGATTCATTGGTTTTTGTGTTTTTTATTTGGCATATTTTATTTTTCCTAGCTTCTTGAATGCCTTGGTTCCTAACCCGTCCGCATACTTGGAACAGCAATACTATCCTATCTCAAACAGCAACCAATGGTCAACAGTCTGGGATTCTGAAGCCGTCATCCAAACTGGAGCGATTTTTATTCCAATTCCTCTATTGGTCAAATATTTGTTCCAACATTTCGTGAACAGTATCGTTATCTTCCTAACATATCCCGTAGTAATTCTTGCTTTTGTTTTCGGTATATCTCCATTCTTATCTATGGGAATAATTCTCTATCAGACATGGGGGGATAAACGAAATGATCGAAAACCTTTGAAAAGACTGATTAAACGGAATCAAGAAAACTTGAAAGAATTTCAGGCCCAGAAAAAGCACGCAACGGGGGATGAGCTTCAAGCCTTAACTACTGCGATAGAAGAACTGGAAAAGGATAATGAAGATCTACGGAACCAATTCCTCCAAGTCCGTGGGGTAAGAGAACGAATAAGAGAAATCCAATATGAAACTGAAAACTCTCCATTCCAAGAAATATCGATCCGCGTGAAGGAGAAAGATTGGGATAATGAGCGAGAGCTCTTAAAAGTCTTGATTGCTATCCTACCGATTACTCTATTCTTGCTTAATACTATTCTTCTAGCTCTTGGTGAGGAGGAAAATCCTAGCTTGCTACAAGGGACCTCTATGGGGTGGTTCCTGGAGATCTTCTTTGCCTATATTGCGGCGATTGTTTTCTCCGTATATCTGATTAAAGCCAGTCGATTATCACGAAAAGGGAAGTTTTTGGGCAATCAGCTATATGTAGCAATGGTCCAAAGTCTATCGACAGTCGGAGCGTTCATGTCAATCCTGGCAGTGTTTCTTTTCCTAATCCTTTTCTCGCAACAGATATTTGTAATTTCTTATTTTGTCGTATATTTCCTAATGGTATCAATCTTTTTTATCCTATTCCTGGATATATTTGAACCATTTTCGATTTATCTTCTTATTAAGCTAATCGAAACCATCAAAAACGTTCGAACCTCCTTCAAACGTATTTCCGTCCGTAATACGGTAAAATCCTATTCATTCGGAGTTGTAATTGGCTTCTTATTAGCATTCATGTTTTTTGCATATCGAGTGATTATACAAAGTATTTTTGTCAATATTAATACTGTCCAATATGACACTTTCTTTTGGTTAACGCAAAATTATGCTACATTCCTAATTGCGGCCCTTGTGCTTCTTTTTTTCCGGAGATGGAATTGGAGTATAATTGGAACTGCTGTTGTCACATATCTTTCGATCTTAACAGTGAGTTTGGCTCTCATCAGTTGGTATTCTGGTGGATGGGCCACATTCCTGGGTCTTCCACAGGGATTCCCCCGTTTTGCTGGGGTTCCATTGATTACACCTTTTATAACAATAGAATCCACTTTGGCCGGCTTTGGTCAAGTTATAAACTTAAAATGGCTCACGAGTGTGTGGAAAACAGGTAGGTTTGCAGATGTTTACTTCTTGGTGCCTGAGCTGCATCAAATTCCAGTGATATGGCGTGGAACGGGAGGTAGTACTTTTTTGGGCATCCTTTCCATTCCTTACAATCTTCTACATCCTTTGGCAATAATCCTTATCTTCGGCGCCTTACTTTTCCTTGCCCGGATTCAATTCCATACGAGAACACAAAAAGGAGAAGGAAAAACCCAATATAAATCCGTTTTTTCCGATATGACACGGTTGCCTTCGGAAGGTGAAATATCCCGAAAATCCGATATTATTCTTATTGGACTCCCTGGTACCGTTGATGATCCCGCTGTCAAGGCTCTAATAAACGAGCGTTGGGAGAAAATCGATGATGGCGCCGTTTTACGACAAGCCCTCTCCACTCAATATCGTCCCATTGGAGAACTCTCTAATGCTACTGGTTTGAGCAACACAGAGATTCACCATATTTTGGATGAGCTCACTTTCGATTTGGAGGTTCCTTTAACGCAAGTTTTATCCCTTTTACATAGGGAATTCGCTTATTCGTTTGAAGAAGTCACAATCGACTCTCTGCATGTTATGATGCTTGATGGCCGCGCTGTACTTGCCCATACGTTTGGTAAAGAATCAATAGTTGAACCTGCCCTAGTAGCTGGTCTTTTTTCGGCCATAACTTCTTTTGCCAAAGAAGCTGTAAGGAGTGAACAACTCCTCAGAACCATCGATCATGGAGATGTTGTTTTGACCATTGAGTATGCCAAGTGGGTGTTTGCAGCCATCTTTGCTGATTCTACATCTACCGAACTTCGAAGAAAACTGAATGATTTTCTTGTCGATTTTGAAAAGCGTTATGCGAAGGTTCTTCCAACCTGGCTTGGGAATCTGGACATTTTCAAGGACGAACAAATGATTGTTGATCGGGAATTTATGGGGTAACCCCATAAACACCTGGCAGATTGGTTTCCTAGGAGGCGAAGCTAAAGCGCAATTTTCCCTGAAATATCATAGTATTTCTCCAAGAATGAGTATATAATCGCCGTCCTTCAGTTTTGCGAGCGAACAGACAAGTTTCGTCGCTTCTGATTCAAATATCAGTTTTATCCCGCTAAGAGGATTTCCATTCTGTTGAGTCAAAATAAAGCCATTCGTGTCCATAATTCGAGCCCACTTATCGAGATCAGTTTTTGAAAGGGTTTCTACTCTTGTGGAATGCGTTTTTATCCTTAAATCCGATTCAAAAATGAGATCTCTTTCTAAAATATCAGGTACCAAGGCATTTGGTAGAGCAGTTGGCGTGATTTTTTCAATAACAGCAGGCAACCACTCGATGTGGAGTGTTTCGTTTTCCTCAGAGAGTTTAGGAGGGATAACGGACATCTTTTCGAGAAGAGGTTCCTCCTTTACCTTGATATCCTCGATTGGAGAGGATTCAATGAGATCTCCGGGTCTAGAAGTCTCTGTAAAGGGAGGTAATGTTCGTGTTTTATCCTGCAGAACCAAGATTCCTTTCTGTAAGAAAAGGAGGACAGCTTGGATAATTTCCCTTAGATTATATTCAGAGTCCAATAGACACTGATTGACGATTTCCTCAGCAAAGAGACCCTCAGATTTAGCTACTCTTTCCATTTGAGAATCAATAATTCCTAAGAGATCAGAAAATTCCATTTCTGGTGGAAAAGGATCTAATCGCAGGGGAATGAGCAAGGAAAAGCCCATGAAGTAGTCGAGAAGCTTTATGGCCATGGCAAAATCCTCGTGTATGATAACACCACTGGTACTCGCTGAATTTAGCTGAGACCGAAATGTGTTTTCAAAAACATATACAAAATCCCTTATTCGTTGTTTGAACTTGTTTAGATATTTGAGGGCGCGATCAAGGATGACAGCAGTTACCGTATATTCTCCCTCACATTGTACTATCTCGAAAGCACGATCGCCGATATCTTCAGCAAAAGTTCGGACAATGAGCCTTTCTTTTACAGAACTCTGGGTCTTTAGTTCCTGAAAAAACCCTGAAATAGCTGTTAAAAATCCCGAGACGAGTTGCGAATCAATTTCTAGCATGCTCACACTAAGATCAAAGAGACAAAGTCCAGTACGCTTATGTAGGATGAAAACGTGTTCGCACGCTAAAAGATTACTCAAATCTTTGGAATCAAAAGCTTGGATGGCATCGATAAGTGGTGGGGAATAGCTGGGCGGTGGTTTAATCTCCTCGGGCACTGATGTAACAGGAGGACTAATGGCAATCTGTCTGTGAGGTGAATATCGAGGAATTGAATCAGGCAAATGATCTATTTGAGGGTCGATATGTTTACTCATACGTGGGCGAACTAAAACCTTAATTGGGCGATAAGTACCTTGTCGAAGCCCGACAATTAACGCTTCTCCGCGAGACAAGTGTGGAAGTAACGCTACCGTTTCAGCCCGAATTCCCTCCATCAGTCGGATTTTCGTCAGATCCTTATCTGAACGAACACGAAGTGCTATGAGCGTGTTCATGTTGGCGATGATATCATCAGGAAGATCCCCTGGTCGCTGGGAGACAAGAACGGTATAGATTCCAAACTTACGGCCTTCACGTGAGATTCTAGCTAAAATATCATTTTCCGAGGAAAAACGATGTGCTTCTTCGCAAACGATAATAACTTCTTTGGTGTCAAGTTCTCCACGAATCTTCTGGTCAAACAGCTGGGTAAGGATCTCATTAACCACAATACCCCTGTTCCGTTCATCCACAAATTGATCCAAACGTACCAATGACACCTGTCCGGATCGAACTAGGGCATCCAATGGTAATTCAGAATCAAAAAATCTTAGAGTACGAAGTTTTCGAATTTTAGAAATTAAATTCTCTCGCGTGGCACTATGCATATCCTCACTTTGCTTGATTTTCTCAATCAAGTCCTCCAGGACCAATGGCGAATCCAGGAGCGTAGCGAGTGAATTTTCTTGTGGTGCAGTTAGATCCACCAAGCGACGGAGGCGAGGTAGATCGAACTTTCTTCCCAGACCTAGGGATTCTTTTTCGAAGATTAAGATATTGGCTAGAAATCCCCGTGGAGAGTAGTCTTGGTGGTCTAAATGCTCTACTTCGATGCCATCATTGGGAAGAGCTAAACCCCAATATTCATTATGAATATCGAACAGGATGACAGCCGCTTCTGGAAATTTCAGTAGAATTTCCTCAAGTAGAACCCCTATGCTATATGACTTCCCTGCTCCCGTAGTTGCGACACATAACAAATGTCTTTCAATAAAATTAGGTGTGATCAGAAAAGGTTCTTTTTGGTTTGCAGAGGTAATTACATCTCCCAGATATATTCCTCTATCGTCCCGTGAAGAAAGGATTTTCGAAATAAGCCCGACAGGTGGCGGATCCAAACGAGAATCTGTTGAGATAGGAAATCGACATGCAGATAGGCTGTGGTCTGTGGCATTTATAATCCCCAAAATTGCTGCGCTGCCTGTGATACTACCTTCTTTGTTTTGAATCAGCTTTTCAATTTGAGCCAAATATTTCTGGGGGGCTTCCCCATCTCTCTCAGGTTCAGTGATTATTATGAAATCCTGTTCTTGCATCGGAATATCGATAGATTCAACTAGAAATGAGATCTCTGAGGTTGATGACCTGACTATTTTCATTATTAAACAACCATACCATAGAGGTATCTTTACTTAGATCTGATCCCAAAAGAAAAAGCCTTTTGATTTTGATGACGATTTTTCACCTAGGCAGATCGTAAAACCTTTAGGTGAACTACTCTGGCAAATTCCTCTAGTTCAACTCGGTCACTAGTTCTTGCTCTATACATAAGAAATGCTTAATTAAATCATGCGATGATATATATAATAACGGATTAAATGAAGAGTAATTAAGAGTTATTAAGCCCTTTTCATCGTAGAAAGCGTTCTAATAGAGCCGTATTCCGCTTGGTTGAATCTATGACAGATTACGATATGATTATCGTTGGTGCAGGACCTGCAGGGATGGCAGCTGCGATTTATGGATCCCGAATGGGATGGAAGGTTCTAGTCTTAGAAAAGGAGGCAGTGGGAGGACTCGCAGCGAAAACTCCTTTTATTGAAAATTATCCTGGATTTGAATATGTTACTGGGTTGGAATTCGGAGAACGCCTTCGGAAGCAAGCCGAAAAATTCGGGGCGGAAATCCAGGAACTCGTGGAAGTTACTGATGTTATATCTCAGGATAAAACTCACGAAGTAGTGACGACTTCGGGCACTTTCACATGCAAAGTGGTTATATTAGCTATGGGAACCTATCACAGACATCTCGATGTTCCAGGTGAACAGGAGTTTGATGGTAAAGGAGTTTCCTACTGTGCAACCTGTGATGGGGCCCTTTACAGACAAAAAAAGGTTGCTGTTGTTGGGGGCGGAAATTCAGCAGTTACAGAAGCGCTTTATCTTGATAATGTTGTGAGAGAGGTCTACTTAATCCACCGACGTGATCAATTACGGGCTGAGGATAAACTGCAAGACCAGATTCTTAACAATAGCAGGGTAAATATGGTCTGGGATTCCGTGGTAACACAAATCAAAGGTTCAGATATGGGGGGAGTGAAAAGCATCGCTCTAAAAAATGTCAAATCTGGCGAAGAGTCCTCTATTCGTGTTAAAGCGGTCTTCGTGGCAATTGGGATTATCCCGTCAAATGGATTAGCCAAGAAAATTGGTGTTGAGTTAACTCAAGATGGACTCATAAAGGTAGACAATAAACAGCGAACGAGTGTCCCTCGTGTTTATGCTTGTGGAGATATCACTCCTGGACAAGGACAGATTTCTGTGGCTGTTGGTGAAGGTACTACTGCAGCGATTTCTGCCTTTCTGGATATGAAGGGCGGCGATTGGTACGGTGAAGAGACCAATTAGTAGTACTGCTGACTATAGAAGATATATTCCGTGGCTTCAAATTGAATTCTCGTGATCATTCTTTTTCGGTGACAATAAATAGGAATGCAAGTCATTTCTGCGCCAGTCATGCTCTGGTACTGGACGAATATGTTGAAGGGCTACATGGGCACAACTATCGGGTAGAAGTTGAGATCACGGGCAACGTAACAGACGAAGGTATTCTGATAGATTTTATCTTTCTTGAGGAACTTATAAAGCAATTACTATCAGATTGGGATCATTACACGCTATTTCCTTCGCATAATCCAAGAATTGAGATTCTGACTTCAGAACTGGATCTCAATCTCCAAATTAGCTATACAGATCGAGTTTATTCAATCCCAAGAGCAGAGGTCAAACTCCTCCCTTGTGTAAATGTTACCACGGAAACGCTGGCTCGGCTTTTAAGCGAAAAGCTCGCCGAGACCTTGCAGAACCATCCTTCATGGGAACAGATCTATTCGATAACAGTCACAATCTGGGAAACGCAATACTATATGGCAAGCTACACCTTCAGACGAGACGATCCCACTCTTGCCAAAATCTGTTAGCAATAATTCGTGTAAAACCTGGGATTTCTTGCCCCTTTTCAGTGAGATTATATCTAAATCCCTTATGATCAGGATACGAGGATGAAATAATACGGAGCGCGATTTCAAACTTCCTAATTTTACGGACAGGAGATTTTTGGAGAGGGGAATTATGAATACTGTATTTTCCAATTTTTTTCCCAAAATCAAATCCTATTAAAGCTATTAATGGAGATTGAAAATGTAGGGCTAAACAGATAGCCCTATCCCCGTCTGTAAAACCTCCAAAATTCCATAAATGTTCCGGATATGTTTGTGTTGTACCCCACACAAGATAGGTAGAAAATTTGGGCCCATAAACCTCACAAAATGATTTTACGAGATGGATGTTGTCCCCATGAGCGTGTATTAAAATGATTGAACCATTCTTCATTGCCCATTCAATCGCAGTAGGGTCTCCGTCAAGATCTGTTAGCACAACCTGAGGGACTAAGGACTTCTTCTTCAATAAGGATGTGGCCCCATCCGCGGAAATAACCCAAGCTCTGCGTAATCCTTTTGTAATCATCAACAGTTCAAAATCTCTCTCCAAGGAAGGCCCTGCGCCAGCTATAATTATTGGATATTGAAGTATTGCAATTAATTTATCCAAAATCGTTTTTTTACGATTCGATGCATGCTTTAGTAGGATTTCCTCAAGTTGCTGGGCACTATAGGAGTCAGATTTGCGATCCAGCCCTAGCTCTTCAACGATGTACTGGTATTCAATTTCCCATGTTTTCCAGTCCATTATAACAGTCCCAACCAAAACTGAAATGATTTTGAATCTGCTTTTTCATTCCTTTGATAAGAATCGATTCATATACATTAAAAATCACGAATATGGACATTGGTCCTTGGGGAAAACCTTCGATGTCTATTCTAAAAACAACATACTCTCCACATCCCTAATATCCAAGTAAATGGACATGAGGATCCTGTTTCCGGGTTCCCGGAATGAAGAAATTCCTTCATATCTTTCGGAATGAGACCGGGTGTTACTCGAGCCCTATGAACGGGCAATACCCGTTTTCTGATGTTCCCGTAAGCTCGCGCATAACAGTACAGATCAGAACGAAACTCGGCTTAACTTCCGGCAGGATCTCGATGTCATGATACAACGTGAGATTCTGTACCTTTAGATTCAATTAAAGGCGGTTCTAAGAGTCTTTAAAAATTTTCGCAATCTACTTTTGGATGGTTTAATATCTAGGATGATGTCTTTTACTCGTTCCATGTTGCTGGACAAGAAGGAATAAGGATTACTACCGTAAATTAACCAATTGGAAAACTGATAAACCAAACTGAATCGTACCACATTTATTGTTCATTCAAGAGGTTTTTCCCACTAGATATCAAGAGGAAATCGACGTGTATTCTTCGATCGCCAGAAGTTATTTCGATGAATTTCCTTTTGGTAGAAACGATCGCAGAAGACCTTCATCCGGGTATTTTTTCCTATCACATGCCCATTCTGACCATACTAGAGGATTAAAGAATATTATTACCGCTCAAGATTCTACGGTCGTATGTACACGAGAAACAGCGGCGGTTATCAAAGCTTTACATCGAATTCCCCGGGAAAAGTGCTTAATCGTCAAACCTAGCCAATCTTTGGATTTTGACGATTTTAAGGTTCACTGTCTGGACGCCAATCATTGTCTGGGCAGCTTAATGTTTGTTATAGAAGATAATGATGGAACTAAAGAAGTATATACGGGCGATTTTCGTCTTGGTTCAGTCATCATTGAGGAAATGGAATTATTAAGAAATCCTGATCATTTATACGTGGACTACGTGTATGGAAGAGATCCAAAATATGATTTTCCTTCTCGCAAGGAGCTTATTTCGGATATCCTTACCTTAATTCATGCCCCAGGAAATTACCCTGAAAGAAATGTCTGGTTGTCCGCATACCAGATAGGCAAGGAGATTTTATTTCAAACAATCAGCAAAGCAATTGGAAAAAAAATCTGGGCCCCACCTCAAAAAATTGAGATTTTTAAGGAGATTGGCGGGGAATGGGATATTTTCACAGACAACGATGATGTTCAAGTCTTTGTTGGGAGTAGAAGAATGGTTGAAAATCTCCAGGGAATTGATAATTCCTTACATCCCAAAATTTCGGACGCACTACGAATATCACCGACGGGTTGGGCAATAAAATTGGCCCACAAACGCCTTGATGTCCATTTTTTCCCATATAGTGACCATTGTTCGTTTTCTGAGCTACATACTTTTATTCGTGAGGTAAATCCAAAACGAATAACCAAACTTGGTATTTAATTATCGATTGCTTTTGACTTTGACTGTTAATATTCCGAATCGAAGATTTCCTGTCGAGTTGAGAAAATATAGCAGAAAATTGTTTTTAATTTTGAATTTACTAGCGCTATGTGGGAGTTAAAGGAGAAAAAAGCAAAAAAGAATCCTGGGATTCTTGTTTAAAAAGATAGCCAAGCGAAAGGAACAGACTTTGAGTATAACAAACCTTCGAGATATTCGTGGGATTGGGCCCTCCGTGGCAGATAGGCTCGTAGCCGCATTTGGAAGTGAAGCTGCCGTTCTACTAGCATTACGTGAATCTCGGATAGCTGAAATCTCAGCTATTGAAGGAATCGGGGAAAAATTCGCTTTAAGCTTGTGCCGCAATCTGCATTTTCAAGAAACAGGAGAAGATGTTCGGAATTTCTTGAAAACCGAGGATGCAATCCGTATCTACAATCAGACGATTGATATCATTGCTAAATTTGCAAATACCCTGTATGCTCGCTCAAAATTGTATCTCTACTTCCCTCTCCCTATTTCTGCACTCGATAAAATCAGGGAACGTCAAAATGTGGCTCATCTGGGAATGCAATTGGCATCACTAATTCATGCATCCCCTCATTCCTACAAGGAATATGACACTCTCTTGCGCAATCTAACTCCTCTTAAAGAGCAAAAGGCGCGCCTTGACACTGCATCAAGATTGATTGTCACTCCTGACAGGGATTTGTTTAAAGATCTTACCACATCCGATGTAGGTTATCATTGTGAGGTTACTCTTATCGATGATATCGAACGAATAGGCGATTATACAAAAGGATATGATGAGATTATCTGGATTGGTTCTGATGTCCTGCTAGATGACAGTCTTCCTAATGTTGTGACGGTCGGCGAATCGGCTCGGAATGATCTGGTTCAGATTGTTCCGGAAAAAACCCTAAGTTTTTTCGCCAGAAACAAAAGAACGCTTGAATCAATTGCCGGTCTCACCCATCTCCTTCAAACTCTACCGTCCTCCGCGTTAAGTGCCTATATTGAGGATCTCGATCTAGAGATGCTAAGAGAAATGGGAAAAGAACTGGGGAATTTGGAAGAATCTGGGGAACCAACCTCAGACCTAAATGTGGAATACTCCCGTTTATTACGAGCAGAGACGCTATTTGAAACCAAGCTCGATGAGATTCTCATCGGACTTAATGAGGCTCTTGAGAAAAAGCTCCAACAGTCCACAGTTGAACTCGGAGGAGAAAAAATCCTCGCCCTCATTAAGGGTATTTCATCTGAAGATTCCCAATACGCTCCCGACAGTGGTCGGACGGATCTTCGAGAATACTTGGATGATGAACTCTTCATGGCAGTTGAAGAGATCATAAATAAGGCGGAAGAAAGTCTTATCAAAGCCCTTGATCTCCAGGACGAGGAGATTGAATACCTTGTAGGGATATTTCCACGAGAACTTCGATATCCCGTAGATCCTGTTGAGGATATTGTTTCCCGTTTAACAACATATCTTCGACAACGACGTGCCATCAAATCCTTTGAGTTAAAGACTAGACTGGCCAAAGCGCTGAAACAATATGAAAACATCGCTAAACAAGCATTAAACTACATGTTGGAACTTGATTACCTATTTATGCTGGGTAAGTTCGCTTCAACATATCAATTAATCCTACCTCAACTCGGGGAATCCTCGAAAACTGGATTATTAATTGAAAATGGTCGTAATCTATTTCTCGCCCAGCAGGAGCTACGCGGTGGAGCAAAGGTTCAGCCAGTATCTTATGCAGTAGGTGAAGTTGGAACGATCGATGGAGTAGTAAGCGGAGAACGCATTGTTCTGCTCTCTGGTGCCAATAGCGGAGGTAAGACAACCCTGATCGTTTCACTTGCCGTAATGGTAATTCTTGGTCAGATGGGACTCCCAATTCCGTGTAAAAAAGCAGTGCTAGGAGGATTCAAGGAACTCCATTACTATAGAAAGGCGGCAGGCCAGATGGATGCAGGTGCTTTCGAAACTACGCTGCAAACTCTCTCGCAGATGATCATGAGCCCTCATTCTCGTTTGGTTTTAGCAGACGAAATGGAGAGTATCTCTGAACCGGGGGCATCCGCTCGTGTGATCGCCGCGTTTCTTGATTTATTGGGACGATCATCGCATTCTGTGGGGATTTTCGTTACTCATCTCGCTCAAGAAATTGCAAAATACAGCAAAGAGGCTCTAAGAATTGATGGCATTGAAGCGCAAGGACTTTCGGAGGATTTAGAACTTTTGGTGGATCGTACCCCAGTGTATTATCAATATGCAGCTAGTACACCAGAATTAATTGTGCGACGATTGTTTGCCAAATCGTCCGGAGAAGAAAAAACCATATACTCGTATATTTTGGATGCGTTTGAATCTTCCACATGATTCATGGGCCAATAAAGAGAATGGGCCGGGACGGATTTGAACCATCGACCTGCTCCGTGTGAGGGAGCCGTCATACCGAGCTAGACCACCGGCCCTTGATCCGTTATAGGTCTAAGATCATGATTTTGATCTAATAGATAATATTCCATCTTGATTAATATATAATTTCCGAGGGATCGTTGACACGGACAGAAGTGCAAAAATAACGAATTAGGGGTCATCTTGATTTTGGTTTGACTTTGAGAACCAAGCCTTCAATGCCCACGACTTGAATCGGCTCATTCTCATAGATTTTAACCTCAGACTGTGCCTTCCAAGTCGCCCCCCCAACCCTCACGCGTCCTTCAACGTCAGGGGAGATCAAACTTAGAGTTAGTCCTGTTTTTCCAATCATATGTTCCTTATCCCCTACTATAGGTGCCATACGTTGGGTTTTACGGACTCGCAGCCAAATAAGCACAACCACAATCCCTAGAAAGCCAATACTATAAGCCAAACCCCGAAACGCGTCTTGCCACAATAATTCCCCGCCTACCACTCCAATTATGCCGATTCCTAATAAAAACGGTAAAAAAGGCATAATAAAACTTAGATCCCCTCCTTGAGCGAACATGAAACCAAGGATCAGCACTAAAACGAAGAGTATCAAAGGCCATGTAAAAACTTGAGTTTCAGGGGATTGACTCACGAAATCAGACGAAAGTGTTAAGACAATTGCCAGTATCAAAACCAATGGAAGCCAATTTAACATTTCTGCAATACCCCCGCTACTAATCCATTGAATAAACACTATTGCTAGTGAACCGAGGAATATTATAAATCCAAGGTCATATAAAGGAATTAATCCCAGGAGTGAACCCAAAAACATCAGAAAAATGCCAATGGGAATCCCTGAAAGCGGTATTTGTTGTGGGTCGACTGGCATCAGAGTGCACCTAAGGGGGGGGAGGACTCTTTGGTTATATAGATTTTTCCTTAGACGAACCATTGGTTCGAAATATAGAACCGAAAATTCTTATTGTGGGTATTCTCTCGTTGCTTCAGCAGAGAAAACAGTGGATCTCCAGTTTTTACCCTGATTAACCACCGTTCCTCTATCACATGCCTTATGGCTTGATCGAAATGCTTACAGTCACAGTGCTTGGGGCCGCAGAATCCGTTGGCAAATCATGTATTATGATTTCAGACAGAGATAGACGGATCATCTTGGATGCAGGTATTCAACTTCATCCAAGAAGAACAGACCAACGATCGACTCCCCCCGCGCAGCTCGATGATCTAAGCCCTGATATAGATGCCGTGTTGGTTTCCCACGCTCATATAGACCATTCAGCATATGTTCCAGCCCTCTATCGCTGGGGATATGCTAATGATATCCATCTAACGGCACCTACAAAAGATATCGTGAAAATTTTATGGAAAGACCACTTGAAAATCGAGGGAGAAACTCATTTTAGTCTTCGTCATCTCGATCACGCCCTGCGAAATTCTGTTCCTCACAATTATAACCGATCTTTTCGACTTTTGGACGGTATTTCTGCTGAATTTTATGATGCTAGTCACATCTTAGGTAGTGCGTGCATTCTGCTTGATTGGGATGGAACCAGGATTTTTTATACCGGGGATATAAATGACGCCAAAACACCCTTTCATGATCCGAATTTCATGAATGATTCTTTGGAGGAACCCATCGATATATTGATTACGGAGACTACCAATGCCACTCGGCCTTTACCATCGCGGAAGGAAACAACCTCAAAGTTAACACAAAAATTACTACAGTGTTATTCCCGAGGTGGAAAAGCGATAATACCCTCATTTGCACTGGGCCGTTCACAAGAAATTCAAACCTACTTGATCCAGGAGTTTGACACGTTTCTAGATTCATATCAACTCTGGATAGATGGCATGATCCTTGATATAAACAAGATATATAGACGGTATTTAACCGAAAAGTGGGTATCCAAACGATTGCTTAGCTTTCTAAAAGCGAATGGATACAAATCACCATTCGACCATGAGGGTATCCACAAAATTGATGAGATCCTTCCAACTGGAGGAAGAAATAGAAAACGAGCATTATTGGCAAATCAGGAAAAACCTATCATCATATTGACGACATCGGGTATGATCGAGGGCGGTCCAATTTACGAATATCTGGGAAAGTTCGATCTAGGGAGTGACCCAAAAAACGGCCTTTATATCGTGGGCTATCAAGTCGAAGGGACTGTAGGATCAGATATAATCGCAGGGCAGCGACAAATTTTATTGAACAACGGTTTTGGAGGCCTCTATAATGTTAACCTTGAATTGGAGGTAAAACGATTCCAATTCTCAGGCCATGCCTCCCAAGGAGGCCTCCTCGAGGTCGTAAAATATACAAACCCAACCAAGATTTTGCCGATCCACGGTGAACCAGCGGCCCAGCAGCGGTATATTGAAGCCCTGAACTCTCCTGATAAGATTATTCCCCCGTATAGTGTTCATCCTGAATATCCATAAATAAAGGCACGTTCCTAAGCTCTTCATATGATTAAATAATGGAGGTGGTTCTGTGTCACCTTCTATATCTATTTCTAATTCTTGTTACCGAGAAATTATATCATTGTTAAAAGAAGATCAACCTATTGAAGTTGTAGGACTCGCTTTTGGAGAATGGGAGCCCCAGGATCATGTTAATGTAACAGATTTCGAACCAATGCTCAATCTGGATGAATCATCGACCCACTTCAGTATCGATTATGAAATCTTCTACCACCACATTATGAAATACGAGAAAGAGGGAAGAGAGTTAGTAGGGATATTTCACAGTCATCCTAAGAATGCTCGTCTCGCCCCTTCTCTCCAGGACATACATTTCATGGAATATTGGCCGTATCCTTATACGTGGTTGATCGGAGGGGACGGATCCGATCCAAAACTCAAAGCATTCGCCCTTCGCAAGGGAAAGGTAATAGAACTCCCTATTAGAATTATTTAAGGCTGATCTGAATTAGAGAAAGACCCCTGGAATTTCTGTGTTGCATTTAGTGCATCTACCCTCCGTAATTCCAAGTAGCTTCGTATAATAGCCAGCACGAGAGATTAAATGGCTATGACAGTTATGACAGTAAGTATCGTTACCCTTACGACCCCTAACATTCCCAAGATATACATAATTAAGCCCTACGTCCTTGGCAACCGCTAGGGCATCTTCTAATGTTTTCATGGGAGTGTGAGGTAGGTTCCTCAATCTGTAATCAGGGTGAAACGCTGAGAAGTGGAGAGGTACATTTGGACTGAGTTTGGTCACCATCCATTCACACATCTCCCTAATCATCTCCATATTATCATTCTTCGTTGGGATAATGAGGTTAGTTATCTCTAGATGCACACCCCGTTGGAAAAAAACTTCACAGGTCTTCAAAACGAGCTTCCATGCCCTCACGTCACAGATTTCCCCATAGAATTCGTCGGAAAAACCTTTAACATCAATATTAGCCCCATCAAGATAAGGTGTGAGTCTTTCTGCCAGTCGTTTGCTAATGTAGCCATTATCTACGACCACCATCTTCAATCCTTCTTGATGGGCTATCCTTCCAATATCCCTAACATATTCGTAAGCAATCATCGGTTCATTATACGTACTCGCTATAGAAGGTAGATTCCTTTCCAATGCCTGATTCACGAGTTCACGAGGAGATACTCTTTGGAGGTGAGCGATGGCCCGGCTTTGGGATATAGAATGGTTTTGACAGTGGAGGCACCTCATATTACACCCAGTAGCACCGATGCTAAGGATACCCGTTCCAGGTAGAAAGTGGTAAAGGGGTTTTTTCTCAATGGGGTCAACAGCAACGGAAGAAACCAAACCATACGTTCTAGGTACAACTTTCCCTTCCTGACACATCCGTGCACCACACCATCCAATTTCACCTGAAATCAAGTGACAATGGCGGGCACATGCTAAACACTGGGTTTTTCCTGATGTAAGATTTCGATGGAAAACCCAATCTTCATGCAGATTTTCTGGTTCATTACTTAATTCGGATATCGTGATAATTTCCGCCTCACTCGTATCTAATAATATCACGAGACTCATCGAAGTTAAGTATTCCTTTTTCAGCCATCCGTCCGAGGGTTCGTGTAAGCATAACTGGAGACACAATTCCTTCGAGGGATTGTTTCAATTGATCTCTACTAGCCTCACCTAGTTGCATTACTGAGGCTAGGATATCAACTTCAGGAATATCCTCCGCAGACTCTTCAAGAAGATATGAGATTACTGCATTTTCTGATTCCATATTAGCTACAGTTTGTTCTAGATTTTTGGCTTCAGTCACTTTTACATCCATCTCGACCCTAAGTTTTTCTTCTAATTCCTGGTTTGCCCGAATTAACTCTCCAATACGCTCGCGTTTTTGAGTTATGTTCATCTTTATTTGTTCGATCACACGATTGGTGGAATTAACAGAATCTCCTAATGTGGCTACTTCATGACGAAGTTCCTCTAGCCTAATCTTCTTATTTTGAGTATCCTCTGAACCCAGGGATCGTCTATTAACTAAACTTTCTTTCAAACCACCTTGTTTTGAGATCTCTTCTTGAAGTGATGCAATTTTAGCTTCCTGCTCTGTGATTTGCGAGTCAACGGCTTCTTTTTCTTTTATCAAGGTTTCAAGATAATCGCGAGAATCTCGTAGTTCTTGACTCCGACTAAAAACCAGTTGTTTGATGTCATCTGCGAGTTTGTTGAGCGCTTCCTCGGATCGAATAAACTTCTCACGTAGTGTCTCGGTATCCATGATCATTTCACCTCGTTAAATAGATCAATCTTGGCAAGTATTGTAATATCACCCGAGGACTCGTCCAGTTCAAGTACTTGCCGTGTGGCCAGGCCTTGAAGAACCGTAGATAACGCTGTCGGATCAACCCCAAGTGTGGACCTAATTTCTGTTACATTTGAGGTCGAAGATGGCTTCATAGCGAGGTACCTTACTATATTTACCTCTGGGGTCGAGAGATAGCCCTCAGAACATAGGATGCGCATAGCTTGGAAACGATAACCAAGTAAATCATGTTTCTTCTTGAGCGAAGTATGACGTTCATTGATTAAGGCGACTTCTTTCTCAAATTTCGGTTTGAATTGATCGTGAATTTCTTGTAATCCTGTTTCTTCGCGTTCGAGCTCACTTAAGCTATGTTCTAGCGCGTTTTTTTCTCCTTCGAGAGTTCCAAGCCGGTTTCTCTCCGCCATTAGTTCACTGTTTAATTCCTGTGTTTCCATATTGACGGTATGGGCCATATCTTGTAATCGGGAAATCTCCTTCTCAATTTCGGCGATTTCATTTCTAAAAGTTTGAAGATCATTTGATAGATCGGAAATCTCTCTAGTATAATCATTTGATTTACGACGATTATCGCCAATACTCGTTTTCAAATCATCTATGCCAGTTATTAATAACTTGAGATCCTCACGAATTAGTTCTAACCTTCCTTGGAACTTGGGTATTAATTCATCAAGTGATAGTTCCATCTTCCGTATTCTTTCGACTAAACTCAATTTTTCACTTCCACTGCTATTATCGGGGGCGGTTCCTGAAATGTAGGGGTTTCGCGAGATGTGACTTTTCGATTATTTGATATTATCTATTTGATCTCCCATGAGCAATTAAAACTAGCAGTTAGGCTGCTTACGATCTAAGGAGAATGGAAACGCTAAGAGACACTGTTATTTCGTTCTTCGTTGATAGTTATTAAAGAGGGGTTATTGTCACGCGATCTCCTCCACTAACAGGTATAAGATCGCAAGCTCTTCCTTCGCGGAGGGCAATTTCCAAAGTATCGAAACTCGAGAAGATTAGAAAGGGTTCACGAGCAGAACCTTCAGAATAAGACATTTTTAATGGCATCTCACCTTTAAAATGCGTTGTAGTGACAATGAATTTACCACTACAGTCTAATTTAGTGAGTTTAGGTATGTTAGTGATAATATTCCCAAATTCATCGCTAAAAATTACCTCCCCAGTAAATGATCCAGGATCCCAATAGAAACTGAGATTTTTATTCAGTTTGGTTTGCTGTCCAAGGTTTTGAAGGGAGTAGTTTAGACTAATTTTAGCAGCGGCAGGAGCGAATACATCTCGTCCGTGAAATGTAGTGGATGCATCGGATGGAATAGGTAGTTTGATTATATCTAAAGCTCTGCTTTCCGAAATTACAGGTGAGAGTATGCCATTATCAGGGGCAATGAAAAAATAGTTCTCTGTTTGCGCTACTACCGCTTTTCTTAAGCTTCCCACGCCTGGGTCTACCACAACCAAGAATATAGATCCATAAGGGAAGTATCTGTACGACTTCTGCATAATAAACGCTCCTTGTCTGACCGAGTGCTTTTTAATATGGTTCGTAAGAGATACAATTCTGGCTGCCGGATTGATTTGAATAATCCGACCTTTCATGATTGCTGTATAAACGTCGTTGCCAAAATCCGTCATTAAAACGATCAATGGACGCTCTGACAAAATTTCACCCATAATAGGTTGATTACGCAAACATTTATTTCTTGATTTAAATTCAGGTATTATTCACAAATCGTTAATAAATACTAGAGGATGATGCTCTACTTATAATCTTATAGAAACAACGAATTTTCCATTTCACGACTATGACCCTTGTCTTTTCTTTTTATTCACACCTTACAGCAACTTATTTTAATTATAAGTAATTGGCCTTTATTTGACTCATTATTCACGTTAGATGGAGATAGTTACATGTCTGATCCAACAACTGACCCTAATGATGAAGACGACCGTCACCGGCGGTATCCCCGACGTAGAAGTGGGAGAACTCCCTTCGATGATATTTTTGAGAATTTTTTTGACCAATTCGGTGGGGTATCCTTTGACGATATTTTCAACAAGATGGATTATTTCCTAGAAGATTTGTTTCGAAGATTTAGCCTGAGTACCCCTGTAGAGGGTGAGAATAATCCACCAGGCTTTGTATGGGGTTTTCGAATGACGACGGGGCCCGATGGACGCCCACATATCGAACGTTTTGGCAATAATCCCCGTCAAATGACAGGAAGAACAGGCTTTCAACCTTCTGCGGAACGAGAACCGTTAGTTGATGTAATCGAGGACACTGATGTTGTGAGAGTGATTGCGGAAATCCCTGGGGTGCAAAAAGAAAACATCGATTTGTCCACAACCGAAAATAGTCTACTTGTTCAGGCAAGCTCTGAAGATATGAATAGAAAGTATTACAAGGAATTAGATCTCCCTTGCATCATTATTCCTGAGTCAGCCTCGGCAAAATTTAAGAATGGCGTCCTCGAGGTCGAATTGAAGAAATCTACTGACAAAGAACGCAGTACCAAAGTCCCCGTGGGATAAGATTCACCCCGTTACATACATTTTCAACCTACCGTTTGAATCATGGGTGGACTAATTTTGGCTTCAAACTCAGTTAGGCTAAAGGTCAAAGAAGCCGCCTACCAAGATGTAGATCGGGGACGGGCACGAATTTCAAAGCGGATTATGAACAAATTAGGGGTATCAGCGGGTGATATAATAGAGATCGAGGGCCCTACCGAGAAGAAAACGACAGTGGTGGTTTGGCACGCATTTAAATCCGATGAATATGGATTAACCATTTCGATTGATGCGGCGACACGTACGAATGCGGGGGTTCGCCTTGATGATATTGTCACGGTTAGTAAGGTAACCCTCAGTCCAGCAGAGAAAATCATCCTAGCACCAATGTCCAATTACACAATAAGTAACGTGACAGGATATTTTCAAAAAACTCTCCAAGATCGTGCGATTTCTATTGATGACGTCCTCCGGGTACCCTACATGGGGCAAAATATCGATTATAAAGTTCTTGAGATAATACCAGAAAGAGAGCATTCCGTTTACGTCGATACAATTACTGTATTTGAAGTAAAAGAGGCTTCTGATTCTTTTTCTGAAACTCTAAGTGAAATGCAGGTTGTTCCCAAAGTTTCGTACGAGGAAATTGGGGGAATGGACGAAACGATTAAGAAGATAAGAGAAATGGTTGAATTGCCAATGCGCTATCCCCAACTGTTTGAAAGACTTGGGGTAGAACCTCCAAAAGGAGTCCTCCTTCATGGCCCGCCGGGAACAGGTAAGACCCTTCTAGCCAAGGCCGTGGCAAATGAAACTGATGCACATTTTATAACCGTCTCTGGACCAGAAATCATGTCAAAGTTTTATGGTGAGAGTGAACAAAAGATTAGAGACATATTCGAGGAAGCTAGACAAAATGCACCTAGTATCCTGTTTATTGATGAAATTGACAGCATAGCCACCAAACGTGATGACTCTAATTCAGGGGAACTTGAACGTCGAGTCGTGTCCCAAATGCTGGCGCTTATGGATGGCTTGGAAGGCCGGGGGGAGTTAGTTGTGATTGGAGCTACGAATAGACCTAATGCAATTGATCCCGCCCTTCGTCGACCTGGTCGTTTTGACCGTGAAATCGAGCTTGGAGTTCCCAATAAAGAAGGCCGTCTAGTTATTCTGGGAATTCATACTAGAGCGATGCCATTAGCAGATGAAGTGGATTTGGAATTATTGGCTGATCGTACCCATGGATTTGTTGGTGCCGATTTGGCTTCCCTAACCAAGGAAGCTGCTATGCGATCGATTCGGAGAGTATTTCCTCAAATCACGTGGGACGAAGATGTTCCAGCTGAAATCATTGAGCAAATAACTGTTTTACAAGAGGATTTTAATAATGCCTTAGCAGAGATTAAACCCAGTGCTCTCCGGGAAGTTTTCCTCGAAATCCCTACTGTCACATGGGATGATGTAGGGGGATTAGACGATGTTAAGCATGAGCTCAAGGAGATTATCGAATGGCCCACAAAATATCCAGACCTGTTCAACTATATGGATGCAGAGGTGCCACGAGGGATCCTTCTGATTGGAAAACCTGGAACTGGAAAAACCCTGCTTGTCCGTGCCATCGCAAATGAAGTTTCGAGAAATTTCATCTATGTAAAAGGATCAGAAGTCCACTCTAAGTGGTTGGGAGAGAGCGAAAAAATAATTCAAGAGACCTTTCGAAAAGCCCGCCTGGGTGCTCCCTGCATCATTTTTTTCGACGAAATTGATGCCCTGACTCCATCTAGGACCGTGTCTGGCTTGGATGGGGGTGCATCAGACCGTATTGTAACCACATTGTTAACGGAAATGAGTGGGTTGGAAGAGTTACGCGATGTTATTGTGATCGCGGCAACTAACCGCCCTTCGGTGCTTGATCCAGCACTCTTAAGGCCCGGAAGGTTTGAAAGAATAATCGAACTCCCTCTACCCAATGCACCTGCTAGAGAGGATATTCTACGTGTACTGACTAGACATAAGCCATTATCAAAACAAGTGTTATTACCCGAACTAGCAAAAAAAACTGAAGGTTTTAGTGGAGCAGATTTGAAAGGGCTGATAAGTCGTGCGGCCTTCCTCTCTATTAACCGATTTCTTCAAGATCAAAAGGAGATGCTAGATGGAATCCAACCAGACACGATATCAAAATTGATTGAGAAGAATAAACCAGAGATAGACCCTGCTGATGTTGCTCAAGCGCTCAATTTCATTCGACCTCCTCATGAAAACCATTAATCTGTGCACATAGTATGGAAGTACCAAATGTGGAAACTTTCTTAGAAGAAATGGAAGAACAGGATAATTTACGATTTATCATTCAAAACGATTTTTCTCCGCCTGTCGGTGCCGTGGCAATCGAAATTTTGGGGTATTATGGTGCAGTAGGCCATTTGGTGGCCAGCGAAATCCGACGTGCGACTCCAAGAATGAATAAATTAGCAGGATTTTTTACAAACCACATGACCGAAATGGTACAATTATCCTCAAATGAAATACTTCTTCCAATCACAATTCAATATTTGGAAATTCGAGATCGTCCATATTTCCTTGCTACAACCAATTTTGCAATTCCAGATGCAATTGGATATCAAATAGCAGAGGAACTCTATCGTTTTTATCAGAAACATAAAGTCGCAAAGATTCTGTTGGTAGATGGAGTATACAATCGGGATCGTTCGATGGATAAAAAACCTCTAGTACATAAGATTGCTTCCAATGAGCAACATTTAGAGGTAATGAGTGAGATGATTACCTCGGGTAATTCGTTTACTCTCTGTGGTCAGATCGCATGCTCTTTTCTAACTTATTGGGGAAATAATATCCCAGTAGAAGTGTTCGCGGTAGACACCTTCCCAGAATATGATCCGATTTCGTCGTACACGTTATTATTACACTTGTCGGAGGAATGGGGATTTATTGGGGATTTCAGCGAATTAGAAGAGAAAGCCCATGAGTTCAAAACTCATTATGTAAGCACATTAGGAGGTAAAAGGGATCAAAATAAACCAAGCGATCCTGATTCCCAATTTTTTGTTTAGGAGGTCACAATATGGTTGATGACACGCTAAGTGAAATAGAATTAATACTAAAAGTATTATCCTTTAAGATCGAAAACCGAGGATTTCTAGATGTACAAGAAATTGACGAAATTCTCCACCTGCTAGCAAATCGAACCCGGCGCCGAATGCTGGCAGAGCTGGCAGCAGGAGAGGGCTTTGTCAATGAGCTGGTTAGAAGATTAGATGATCACCCACAATCGATCATCAGACATTTGGAGGTTCTTAAAAAGCATAATTTAGTAAAAGGTGAAGAGAGACATGATAGACCATCTCGTAGAGGGCGACCTAGGCTTTATTATAGCGTGGTGCCTGATGTGGCAGCTTTCATTCGTCGTACAAAAGGGGAGTCGCCTCCCCAGCACCGATTGCGTTGTTCAAGTTTTCCCCGCCTTAATACACTTCAAAAACTCCTTGATGAAAAGGCCCTGTCCCATTCTGAACAAAAAAGGGTCTTAAAAGAGGTAAAGAGTATCAAAAAGGAACACGAGATTGCGATATCTGTTTGTGATGAAATATTGGAGAAAGCAAAAAAGAAAGTTACTAAAATCGAAATCCAATAAAGTGAGAATCACTTGACCGACAGAGGCCTGGTTGACCCTGTCTCAGAATCATTATGAAGCATACAAAAGGAGTCTTGTCCTGTTTCAAGATGCAATTGCTCTCTCTCATACAATTGGAGGCTTTCTTCAGCATTTGTATGAGAAAAACAACCGCGGGGTTAGGGGGGCAATCATCACTGAAGAAGATCCCGATGAATCGGTAATTCTCAATGAAGCTTATCCGATCCTACCATATTTAACCCAAGTTCGGGTAATCTCTCTAAAAGATTTCACACCACTTTTGGGGCAAACATTAGATTTTCTGGTACTTGATCTAAGGTGGACATTTCATCCGAACAAAGTGAGCCTGCTAATTGAAACAGTTTGTGGAGGAGGACTCGTTATCATCTGCGGCTTACCTTATGAGGAGTGGATTTTAACGGTGAATCGTAGTCAAATTTCGCCTGCGAGGGAGTTCACGCCGAAATCATATTTATTGAGCTGGTTTCTCGAAAATATCAAACAAAATCCCCATTGCATAATTGAGGATCTGTCTAGTCAAGAGATTCTTCGCCGATTCAATCCAATGCATTATACAGTAAATCTAACGGCAAAAACAAATGGGTTTGATGTTACACCTGATCAAAAAGAAGTAATTACCGCTCTGACGGAAATTCTTTCAGATAAGTCAAATCCAAACAACTGTTCGGTCGTAGTGGCAAATAGAGGACGAGGAAAATCGGCTACTGTTGGGATAACTCTTTCTCAACTGATTCCGAATGACCATCAAAGGAATCAACGATTCAGGCGCGTGGTAGTGACGGCACCGGATTTATCAAATGTCCAAATCCTGTTTAAATTCCTGCGAAAGGGACTCCGAGAACAACGAGTTGATTTTCAAGCTATTAAAGATAAGAATCTAATTACCGAGGTTCACATTTCAGGCAAGCTTAGAATTGTTTATGTCAGTCCGAGCGAAATTTCAAATCAAACGAAGGCCAGTCTGGTTATTGTTGATGAAGCAGCGGCCCTTCCTATCGAAAAATTAAGGTCAATTATCCAGACTCAAGTACAGAAGGTTCTGATATCTACCATTCACGGCTATGAGGGATCAGGAAGAGGTTTTCAGCACAAAGTGATTCAATATTTGACCCGCCAAAAACGCATTCCCCACCGAATCTTTAGCTTATCGACCCCAATAAGGTATCTAGAAGGCGATTTGATTGAAAAATTGCTTAGTAATACCTTCCTCCTCGATGTTGAATTAAACAAAATCGACATTAAGAACCAAGATATCAATCGCACCCTCTTGATTCTTCAGGAATATAGTGATCCTAGATTTCTTTTCTCAAACCAAGGGATCCATCATCTTAGGAGCTTATTTGGTCTGCTTGTATATGCCCATTACCGTAATCAGCCAAATGATTTATTACTGTTGGCTGACTCCGATCAACATTTCTTGCTCGGTCTTTTAGAAGATAAAGATAAGAAAGACACTAATTTTATTGCAGCAAGTCATTTAGCAAAAGAAGGAGGGCTTTCTGAACCTAAAATCTCACGAATTGCCATGGGGGAATTTATCCCTGGAAATCTCATTCCATCTATTGCCATTCGGCATTTTTCTTCTGGTTTTGCCAAGCTTCGGGGTCTACGTATTGTAAGGATTGCATCTCATCCAAAGTTACTAGGAAAAGGGTTTGGCCGACTCACAGTCGAAGCACATATAACGAAGTTTAAAGGTAAATACGACTGGATAGGGGTGAGTCACGGTGCAACAATCAAATTGGTGAAATTTTGGAGAAAATTTGGATTTTTACCTGTCCATATCCGTCCCACGAAGACGCCTGTTTCAGGAGAGTGGAATATAGTTTTTGTACTTCCGTTCTCTTCATCTGCCAAAGGAATTATTGAACAGACTTCAGCAGATTTTGCCTTACAGTTCATCGCCCTTCTAAAACAGTCTTTATTCGAAATGCGGCCAGAACTAGTTATTCAGATCTTGAAGGGCTGTCACCCCGTTGAGAATTATAGCCCGAATATGACAGCTTCGGCACGACTAAGGCTTACCAATTATTTGAATGGCCACTTAAACTTCTTGCTCGCTGTCGATGCGATGTACGAATTGGCGGTTATGCACTTTGTGGTAGCAAACTCTATCAAACTTAGTTCCGCTCAAGAAATGTTGCTTGTTTCCAGAATTCTTCAAGGTAGGACTTGGGGACAGACCTTAGGAAAAACAGGATTGACTTGGAAAAGCGCTCAGAGTCTATTAAAAAAGGCCGTCAAGAAAATTGCTGATTCGTACCTCTAATATTCCATTTCGAAGGGATGCATGCTCCGCATCCTCCGTGGTAGAAAGGTTTGAATGATATATATTCCAAGAAGCGTAAATTCAAAAGCCCTTGATATGACCTTTAATCATCAGTTCTAGAAGCAAAAAAGCTGGGATCTAGGAAAATAATCATGTTCAATCAATTGATGGGTGGCATGGATAATCCAAGTCTCCTTATAATATTTGGATCTGTAATCGTTATTATAGTTTGGTTAACTACCCGAAGGAATAAGTCCAAATATATACAGCAGGCTCAAAACCTAGAAGATCGCGGGCAGTATATGGATGCCCTCGATCTTCTAGCTCGTCATTCTCTGGAAGAGTCAGCGAGACTGGTGCTTCGGAGTCCAGAAGGATCCCAGGTACTAGCGCTCAGAAGACTGGAGAACCGTTTTCCTAGGCAGAAGGTGGAGCGAGCTTTCCTTAGATTGGCCAGATCAAACATTGCGCAACGGGATCCTCACACTGCTGCCAAGGCCTTTGTGTTAGCAAAAAAACCTTTTGCTGCAGCCAAAATTTTTGCTGATTCGGGATTAGATTACGTTCCAGCAGCTATTCAGGTAATAGATCAGAACCTTTCTCTCATTCATGATCGCGACCAAGCAATTCGAAATTTAGCAAAGCACGCGTACAATAACCAGAAATTTATGGAAGCAGCTGAACTACTTCGTACAATTGGAGCGGAAGAGGAGGCAAATGCCGTTTTAATTGCTGCGGCAACAGAGATGAAGCAAAAAGGCTTGGATGATATTGCTAATCAATATGTGACCTCAGCTGGACAATCGGGAGTTGCCCTCCAATACTATCTGAATAATGTTACTAATCACTTAGAGAAAGGGGAGATAGAACAAATGCGAAGGAGCCTTGCAATCGTCAAAAACATTATGGATAATCTACCAGATCAGGAAAGGAAGGTAATTCCAGAACAATTTACTAAGCATTTGAAAACTATTAAGGAATACGAGAGAATTCTTAAGATCCTTGACTCGGCAAGGGACATTCTACGAAAGAAAGAAACGAATCAGGCAATAGCCCTATACGATGAGCTTTTAGATAGCCTAGGATCAAACGCTCCTACGCCTATTCTGGCAGAAGCAGGTTTAGCAAATGAAGAAACGAATCCAACGTATGCCGCCAAGCTATACCATCGTGCTGCGGATCATGCCCGCTCGGTAGCTCCACAGGCTGCAGAATCGTTTTTAAGAAGAGCAAATATTCTCGTAGGGTCTCAAGTGAGCATATCTAACAGCGTTGACACGGATTTCATGGAGGAGGTGGAAGAATTTTGCACCGTTTGCAGGATGCCAATTTCTGAGAATAGATCCTTGGTAAGATGTCCGGAGTGCGGATCACCAGCCCATTACGCCCATCTTGCCGAATGGTTGAAAATAAACGCTAAATGTCCAATCTGTAAAAAAAGGATCAAAATTTCCCGACCCACGTGACCGTCCGAGGATTTTCCGTTTCCTTATCATTACGGGGATTTTTCAACAGAAGAATAAAAAGTACGGGCGTAGCGTAAACGTTGTACTGCAGACAGGTTCGAAAGGATCCCAATTACAATGATTACTACTGGGAGAATTCCGAATGAGAAGGGCCACCAGGAAGGGGGCATCCAGGTCATTCCTTGATAAAAAAAGGCTTCAAGTACACACCCCATTGCTAAGAGGGTAAGTTTTTCCTTTCTTTCAAAAATTCCGATTGTAGAGGTCATCTTTAGGCTCCCACGTTCTTCCGCAGCGGCACGAACATAACTAGCTAATATCATTCCTTCAAAACCGAAAAAAACCAGTCCAAAGTGAACATATTCCCCCAACATTATGCCTAAAAGAAAGAAAAACTCTGAAATCCGGTCAAGAGTTCGATCCAAAAGAGCTCCAAAATGGCCTGTTACCCCTTTAGCCCGTGCTAAACTTCCATCCAACATATCAAGTAAGGAAGAAAGTCCAAGGAGAAGAGTCCCAACCAATAATCCTACAGTCATCCCAATTATTGGGCCCAATGAATAAGCAAGACAACTAATAATACTAGTACCTAGACTTAAAAGAGAAATCATATTGGGCGAAAGCCGTGTATTCGCGAGAAGTTTCCCAAACGGGGCAAAAAACGCTTCATATCTCTTTCTCAGCCCACTTTTGGGAGATGCTTGATCCAAATCCGACACC
>JBHLRO010000029.1:0-35713 GCA_048882505.1 Candidatus Thorarchaeota archaeon | reverse complement strand
AGCAAGCCATTCATTACACCTGCCAAGGCCTCGATTTCCACGCCTGTCTTAGCTGTTGAGGTGACTGAACAAGTTAAGACAATCGCATTCTCAGTCTCATTTACGTTGAGTTCAGTCTTAACTCCTTCTATTGGAATTGGATGGGCCATGAATACCAGTTCAGGAGTTTTTTTGACCGCGTGAATCGCTGCCAAACGGGCATTTTCTAGCGGATCCCCCTTTTCAACTCTTTTTGTTTGTATACGATTAATTGAGCCCGGAGATAGAAATAATTTCCCCATGGCCTCCGCAGTCCGTTTTTGTATAGGTTTATCAGATATGTTAATCGCCATAGAACGACACCGGCCTTTTAGCTTCCATCAGCCCATTTAAGATTGGGGATCTTGGTTTCCACTTGATCGCGAAAGCGAGTGGATGAAAATATAGCTAGAAGAGCCTTCACGGCTGGCTTTTCAAGACTTGAATTATTTATAATTAGGTCATACTCTTCCTCTCCAAGTGGGATAAAATCAAGACCAAAATATTCCGCATAGTATTGGATACCCATCGCTACATCTACTTTTCCATGTTTTACGCTGGACGCGGTCGCACTATGTGAGTATGCCACTGATGAGTACCCGTTGACTTGCTGTGAAATGTTTTGATCATCGAGGGTCTTTTTTAATAGCGAATCAAATAATACTCGCGTTCCACTTCCTTCATTTCGGTTTAAAAACAGAATGTCGGGAGAAACGAGATCTTCTAATTTACTTATACCTTTTGGGTTTCCTTTGGGAACATATAATCCCTGTACCCGATTATAGGCTTTTATAATTGTAACAGTTTCCATTAATTCCCAGGTTTCTAGATACGGGATATTGTACGTGTTAGTAGATGCATCTAACAGGTGAATCCCCGCGATATCGGAGGCTCCCTGTTTGAGAGCCGCCAATCCCCCTGTTGACCCAGTTGAAATGAGTTTTGTGACATACTTAGGATGTGTATCTCGAAAATCATTGAAAAGCAAATCAATAAGGATATCGTGGCTTCCAATAAACACAACATCTGGAATCGAAAGTTCCTCTCGTAGTAGGGAAACGGGTACCGTGGTTCCCATACTAAGATAGTCAACTTCAGCAGGGATGATAATATATCCATCGCCTCGTTCCAACATCGAAACGGAACCGCTATTTCCTTTAACAGGAAAAATATGATAATCTACTCCTTTTTTTAGTATATGTACCAATCTAAAGTGAGTTCGACCAGGTGTACTTCGAAATCTTTGGCCTACTTTAGCTTGAATTGTCTGGCTTTGAGGTCGAGAAGTTTTAGTCCAACTACTAATAAGAGGTGCAACAACCTCATTAAACGAAAAGATGGAGGAAGCTGGAAATCCAGGTAATGTAAGGATGAGCGTGCCATCCACCAAACCTGCCGCCAATGGCTTTCCTGGCTTCATCGAGATTCCATGAAATAATAAACTTCCCCCTAATTCAGTTATAACCCGATAAGAAAAATCTCCTTCCCCTGCTGACGTGCCTCCAGAAATTAAAATGATATCTTGTGTCCTTAGATTTCTAGTCAGGTTTTCAATAAAATCATTCATATTGTCAGGACAAATCCCAAGGAACTCTGGGTTAGCTCCACAGTCCTCTACAAGCCCCATTAGAACAGTCGAGTTCGAATCATATAAACATCCTATCGGAAGTGATTCCCCAGGGGCGCGTAATTCATCTCCTGAAGAGAGAATGCCGACTTTTAGGCGGGTCCATACTGGAACTCGATCATATCCTAGTGCTGCAAGGATACCTAAACGTACGGGTGTCAAGTGATCATCTTTGCGTAGTATCGTTTCCCCGAGCATAATATCGGATCCTGCGGGATCAATGTTCTCGTAAGGAGTTATCGATCTGTAGACCTTTACCTTCTCTGGTTCCACCTTTGATGTATGCTCGACCATCACAACTGCATTGGCCCCACGAGGGATTGGAGCTCCTGTGGCGATTTCAATACAAGTATCTGGTTCTTCCAATGACCTTTTTGCTGTTTTTCCAGCTGAAACGGTTTCAATGATACGGAAAGTACGGGGTTCCGCTTCTTCAATGCCAAACGTATCCTCTGCACGAACGGCTACGCCATCCATCAGTGATCTATCAAACGGGGGGCTATCAATTTTCGCAGTCACATCTTCTGCTAAAATCCTACCTTTACCCTCTACCAGAGGGATTTTTTCTATTTTTGGTGTCCAGGAAAAAGCATCTGAAAGAATATGTTGGGCTTTCTCAATGGAGATCAAATCAAGAAATTCCCTTTTCTTGCTCAATAATATTCACTCCAAAATTCTATAAAGAGAAATCTTCTGCTACATTAGCACCATAATTGATTTGGTCTCTATCCAATACAATTACATCCACTAAATCCCCTTCCTTAAGACCTTCGGAGGTTTCTGGTATTAAACAAATTCCATTTCCATGAACAATGCTCCGAAGTAAGCCAGAACCACCTATCTCCATTGGTTTGGCAACTAACTGCCCATTATCTACTTTTTTCAGGATTACTCTTAAAAAATCTAAACGGCCTAGTTTGGACCCTACATTCCGAGTTATACGTGCCTCCAGGGTGATAGGGCTATAACTAGGATCAAGCCCGAGAAGCCCATAAATCACTGGCCGAAATATGAATCTGAATGCAATTATTGCCGCCGCGGGAAATCCAGGTAATCCAAAAACGATCTTATTGCTGATATTTGCCGCAATAACGGGCCCACCTGGGCGCATAGCGATGCCATGAAAGATGACCTTACCCAGTTCATTCAGAAGCGGGGGAGTAAAATCACGTTTTCCCACCGAAGATCCTCCACTAAGAAGGATGACGTCGAATTTCTGGACTGCTTTAAGGAGCGCTTCCTTGAGTATCGTTTTGTCATCAGGGATGACTCCCTGAATCTGAGGGTTCCACCCTTCTTCTCTACAAAATTCGAAGAGATTGACTGAATTAACATCAGGAATTTTACCTGGAAGCAATTCCGAATGCCAAGCTTCAACTAATTCATTTCCAGTCGAAAAAATTGCAATAGAAGGGATTGGGCTCACATTAATCTTTATAATTCCTGCTGAGAGAAGAAATGCGCGATCTACCGCTTTTAATTTTCGCCCTTTTGACAGGAGAAGATGCTCCGCCTGCAAGTCCTCCCCAGCACGGGCAACATTCTTTCTCGGGTGAATTGATTTTGTGATCTCAATTATTTTTGGCTTATTACCTTCTGATGCAATGATATTCGTATCCTCAACCATGACTACCGCGTCGGCATCTTTAGGAATCATTCCGCCTGTTGGGATTTGAATTACTTTTCCTGATTCTAATTTTAATGCTGGAGAAGTCCCTATTTCAACTTCTCCAATGACTTCGAACGTTATCGGATTACTTTCTGAAGCTCCCCAGGTTTCGTTTGCAATTACCGCATATCCATCTACTGCCGAGCGATCAAAGGGGGGTACAGGGCGTAGTGATCTGATATCCTGTCTTAATATACGATTGGTAATGGAAGTTGCTTTTAGTGAGACGACTACAGGTTTAAATACAGGAAAACTTGCCATACAGATATCAATCGCCTGATTGACCGTGATACGTCTTGCAAATCCCTTGAGACGAACATCTTCAAATTCCACGACCAAAATACCACCTAAAACACGATACTAGGGCCAATTATTGTAATTACCTTATCTCTCTTCATAAATGTTCACGCGATGAGAACCTAATCCCTTAACAATAATTAGTCGTTTTCAAGAATTTGGGATCCGCTAATTTGTTGAAAAGTTTTCTTGGATCGTCAATCCAAGAGGATCAATGATTTATATCCTACTGGCATTGGTAAATGGATATCGTCCAAAAATTAATCTTCCGATATATCCGAAAAAGGATCGATCTTACCCAAAGATTCTCTAATAATCTTCGCTGCCGCAAATCCTGTGATTCCGGTCATATCTTTTGCGGGAAGAAGTTCGACTATGTCAAAAGCTCGAACTGGAGTTTTTGGCAATGTTTGGATGAACGTTACAAGATCACGCGTAAGCAGTCCCCCTGCTTCTGGATTAGGTACGCCAGGAGCACAGGACGGGTCCAATACATCAAGATCTATGGAAAGATAGATGCTGTCCACTGCATTTGTTAGAAGGTTGCTTATTATTTTTGCCACAGCATCAGCTCCCAATTGCTGAAATTCACGTGCTGAGATAGTTGTTATTCCCATCTTTTTGGCAAAATCCGCTTGTGAAGGAGTTGTTGCACGTATTCCTACCTGAAAGATATTTATTGGATCAAGCTGAATTTCCTCGATCAGTCGTCGGACAACACAAGCATGAGAGTACGGGCTAGCTTCATATTCCAAATAAAGATCAGGGTGGGCATCAAGATAGATTAAACCCAGGTTACGGAAAATTCCCAATTCATAAAGACTGGTAAGAGAAAAATATGTAGAAAGGTGATCTCCTCCGAGAAAAAGAAAATTTATGTCCTTTTTCTCCTGTAGAACGGTTTTCAAGGTAGCATGAATCTTAACTAGGTAATCTTTTGCTTCTTGTACATCATCGGGGACCTGAACGTCACCCCAATCATATATCTTCCATTTCTCCTTAAGATTCACGAGATCTTCGGTGTATGGATTATACAGTTGGCCTGATGTAGCATTTCGAATATAATGGGGGGCTGAGGCGGCTCCTGTTTGAAATGAGGAAGAAGCATCCCAAGGGATACCCAGAACTGCCAAATTAGCCTCCTGTAATTCAGTGGTGGTTGCACCAAAGAAAGGCTTGGGATTTAAATCCTGACTGCCCATGGCAGTTATCCTCGGTACTTCGAAAGTTTATTTGGCTAGCTAATTTTTCTCCTCGTCCTTATGGCGAGACCATCTTTGTCTGGAGCTTTTACGTTGACGGTCCTGAGGAATAATTTCGAGAATCCCGAGCTTAACCCCAAGCTCAACACCTTTCCCTAAATAGTACATTGATTTTGGAATATCATCGATTTTTTCATATAGATCAGCCAGCCCGAGTTGGGCATAACATAATTCCCGGTGATCACCCACGCCTTCAGCAACCTTGGCAAATTGATGATAGTCATCGATTGCCTCTTTTATTTTCCCTTGTGCTATTTTCCAACGTGCCAGATTAGCCAAAGGCCCAATAGTTAGCCAAATGGCTCCAGCCATCTCTGCGTATGTTAATGCCTTTTCAAAATAATCTTTAGCTCTTGAGGAATTTTCGTTCTGAATCATCACAAATCCAACGCGATTGTAAAGGATAGAAAGTAAGACCCAACTTTGTATTTCCAAGGCAATATCAATTCCTTCATCGTATAGCTCGATAGCTCGTTTTATTCTTCCACCATTGTGGTAACAATGACCAAGACGGGTAAGTGTCATCACCTGGTAATATCGATGAGGAAATGTTCCCAAATCTCTTTGACAGGCTTTTAATAACCTAATTGCCTCTCCCACCTTCCCACTTCCTCGAAGAGAATAGGCATGCCGTATTTTAGGGAGGGTAAGAAGGTGGGTTCCAGCCTCATCTGTAGCCAGATTCTTTGAAATCGCAAAACTAATTAGTTTCTCGTATTTCTGTGCAACTTTGAGATATTCACGTTTGATAGAGTGAATAAACAAATCTATCCCTAAAACCTCCAATTGAAAACTATCATCTAGTTCGTTGAAATTTTGATCTTTACGAATGCGCTCCAAAATCTCTTCGGCCTCTTGTGTATGACCTTGAAATACCAAACCAATTGCATAGTAAAGCTGAACACCCATGGTTGGTGTATTGGCTGTCAATGCAAAAAGATCATTTAGTTTAGTAAGATTTCCAGAGAAAAAGAGTAATTGGGCGTATATAAATAGGAGTACACCATAAGTTGGTTCATCGGTTGAGCGAGATTCAATAAACAATTCCAGATCATTACAAATCTCATGTAAATCCTTGGTGGCCCAATGATTTCGTTGAGAATACTCGGTTAGGTCATTCTGGAGGTCCAAGGACAACCGATGCAGATGATAGCTAATCTCTGGAATGGTGGAGGCGGATTTCATTGACTAACAATCTTCATTAGGGTTGAACTAGTATATAAATATGATCAGTATAAAGATGTTTATACTAATTCCGCACGAGTAACTCCTGTATTATGTCTTCTCTTTAAAATCGGGATAAGGTTGATTTAACTTGGCAAATTCTGCATTTGTTGCTCAAATCTTAAAGCGCTGATTATATGATTGGAAGAGTTACCCATGAATAAGTCCCCTCAAATTCTCGATTCGTCCATCATTGGCAGAAATTATTCTGGTTCGATTGAAATTATTGATCCAATTCGAACTCTTGAGTTTGCCAAGGCTACAAATGAGACGAATCCAAGTTATTTCGAAACCAATGAATCGCTGCGCCTAGTCCCGCCTCTCTTCCCTGTGACCACGATGTTCTTAGTCAGTAATAAACTGGTACAAGACCCAACTTTAAATCTTGATTTCTCACGAATGGTTCATGGAGAACATTCGATCACTTATACTCGACCCTTAAAACCAGGTAACCAAATCCGGACTTCCATCCAACTCGAATCCATTGATGTCAAATCATCTGGCGAAGTGCTGTGGGTAAGAATCGAAGGACATGACCATTCTGATCTGATTTTTGTAATGCGGGCAGGTTTATTCTTCAAAAATCAAGAAAAGGTGATATCCAAATCGAAAACTCAAAAGATACCATCCCCGTCTCAAATTCAGGAACCTCTCTTCCAAGAAAAGATGGTTGTTGAACCAGACCAAGCCATTCGGTACTCAAAAGCATCTGGTGACATGAATCCAATACATCTTGACCCAGATTTTGCTCGGATGGTGGGTTTACCAGATGTGATATTACAGGGCCTTTGTACAATGGCGTTTGCCGCACAGGCAATATTAAATGGGACAGATACAAGTCCAACCAAACTCAAAAGTATAAAAACGCGATTTTCCAGACCCGTTTTTATGGGGGACTTCCTAACAACTCATGCTTGGTTAATCAAGAAAACCAATGAAAGTCGAATTCTGGGATTTAGGACTGATAATCAAGATGGGTATTCAGTCCTGACCCACGGTGAAGCCGAGCTATTGAATGAATAGCGATCAAAGCTAGGATACCCCTTTCGTGACAAGATAGATCGAGACAGCTCCGAAAAGTCTTGTATACCATGTCGCATGACTCCATCCTGCGTTTCTTAGTAGATGAAAAAATCTTGTTCCTATTGGAAACTGTTTGACGGATTCGAAGTAATAATTGTAGGCAGCTGTGCTTAAACGAAAAAACGATGCCAAACGCGGGACAATTTTTGTGAAATGAAACCAAATAAGAAACCGACTTCCCGTATTCATCGGGATGCTCGATTCAACAATTATAAGATGGCCTCCTGGGCGGGTTATTCGAAATATTTCTGTAAGCACGAGTAGAGGATCTTGAACATTCCTGAGACCATATGATATCGTAGATAGATCAAAAGAATTGTCTAAAAATGGAAGAGTGTTAATATCTGCTTGTATAAAGTCAGTTCGATGATTATGTTTCTTCGCCAGACCAAGCATTTCCCTAGATAGGTCACACCCAATAACAACCGACTTTTCGCCGCCTTTAGCATTTAATAGCTTTACAAAATCTCCTGTACCTGTTGCAAGATCGACTGCACGCTGGCCGGTCTTAAATTTGGCGAGAGAGAAGGCAAATCTTCGAGTTAAGTGATGGGTAAACCCCGTCATCACGTTGTTCATCAGATTATAGCGTGACGCGATAGATGAGAACATTCGTGAAATGGTCTCTGGGGACTTATCGAGCGATTTTATTGTCGTCTCACCTGTTTATCCACTAATACAACATGGGGAGACTTCTACTAAACAAGGATCCCACGTAAGAATATAATAAAGACAAATAATTGAGCTATGGTAATTGTAAACCCCTCGTAGAAATCCAGCTTCTGATCGTCCGTCATAGAAGATTTGATCAGAAATAGGAGCAGCCATGCGAAACCATACTGAACGAGGAGAAACGGAATAGGGACTTCACCTTCAACAAAGTGTATTAGAGGTATCCCACGAAGATCATTACCAGGAATGCCTAGAATCGCCCCCAGAAAAGAAAACAAGGAGACAAGACCCGTCATTAAGAGTAGATTCTGCATGGATCCTGCTATGAGATTACCCAAACCGAGCTCTATCCCCCCTTCGTGTCTGACGGCAAGTAGAGCAATAGCGTGTTCTGGAATGGATGCGGCGGCTCCGATAACGAAGGCCAATTGAAATTCGTTTATAGAAATCCCTATCTGTTGAGTACTCTCTAAGAATAGCTCAACGGAAGAGGAAATCATTTCTCCTGCAAAAAAAATGGCCGTAAACGCAAGAACAAGAATGAACAGTAGAAAGCCTCTGTTAGTTTCAGCTTGATTAGAAGCGGAGGAGGCACTGGGGGATGATTGAACACGGTGCTGGAGATTATGACGTAGGATAAAAAAAAGATAGAAGAGATAGACAATTACCATCAAAGCGCTTGCTTCGTATGGAAGGAACGGTATAACAGCTTCAGCTTCGGTCGCAATTTCGATTGCCTCCAAGGCAAAAAGGACAATACCTAGTGTCCAGATAGCTCCCACAAAGACAATAGCCACCCGAACAATGGGGATTTCAACCTCAACAACCTCGGGAGGGATGGAAATACTCTTTTTTCGACGGAAATTTCCAATAATGATAAGAATTCCCAGCATAAGGATGTTAAAACCGGTTGCAATGATTATAAATGCAATTGCGAACTCAACTTGGCCTGAGAGAATTGCAAAGAACCCGATTACCAGCTCAGGGGTATTGCTGGCTAAACTAGATAGCATTCCCGAAACGTAAGGAGTAAGCTTGGCCCTCTTGCCAACGGCATCCATTCCACCTACAGCTTTCTCGCTCGCCAAAATTGCGTAGACTAAACCAATGCCCATAAAAAAGGTTAAAATTAAGGGATTGTGACGAAAAGCATCCTTAAATAGAGCAAATGTCAATATTAAAACAGTAAAGATACTGAAAAGTCCAATGTCTCTATTTGTAAAACTCAATTGGCTCAAAAAAATCCCTTATCCACTAACTATGGATTGATTATCCTTTAAAGGGACAAAACCATGAATCTATAAGATTTCCCAGCGTGAATCCTAAACGTGATTATCACATTTATTATGTTGATATAAGGTTATAAAAATCTCACTCCTTTTGGTTTTATTATAGTTGAAAGTTCCATTCTGATAATTATTTTTGACAAGTAGAAAGCCAGAATTGCTAGGGGCCCGAACACGAATGCCATATTATTTTCGCGAAGGATACAAGCTATTTTACCAAATCACAGGCGAAAATAATAAACCTCCCATGGTATTTATTCATGGTTATCTAGGAAGTTCGGTGTCGCATTGGGGAGCCCAACTCAACGATATTGATTTGAATAGCCAGTTTCAATTGGTTGCACCAGATCTCAGGGGATTTGCGAAATCCTCCCTAGGGAAAAAGGTGGAGAAACACAAGACCGAAGACCATCTTCTTGATATTCGTGCTCTTATCAAGGATGAATTGGGACTTCAAGGGCAGATCCTGGTGGGATACAGTATTGGGGGAACATTAGCGTTAATGTATACATTAGGGCATCCTGAGGACGTCAAAGCCATTGTTCTGATTAGTCCAAGACCCTTCATGAGCAAAACTACCAGAGCTTGGAATTTTTTGAGTAAGGAAAAGCGCTCTGGTGATCAAAAGAAGAGAAGCGCTTCGTGGCTATGGAAGATTGTCAAAAGAATCCAAAAATTATTTTCGTACACTGAAATCCAGATCAAACGGAATCGAGGGGGATCAAAAATTTATCTAAATCAGCTTTTAGAGATTAAGGTCCCTATTCTAATGATAACAGGAAATCAGGACACAGTAAACCCCTCAATTGCGTTCGAAGTCCTAGAAAAACATCTTTCTCACGTTCAGAGGATTAACCTCGATGGAGATCATGATACACCAAAACAACCAGAATTCTTCAATAAGTTCGTTTTTGAATTTTTAAAAAACCACAAGATCATTTGATCCCAATTCCTGCTTTAGGAATATGTGGTCTTGAATTAAAAGCAAGAATTTCCAGGGACCTAAACATTCTTACTCGAAGAATCAAGAATTTTCTCTCAATCCACAGAATACTAGAAATTATTAACGTATCTGAAAGTAGAACATTCATCGAGTAATTACTTTTGCTCCCTCTTGCATAACAAGGATGGTGTGTTCTGCTTGGCTCACTAATCCTCCCGTTCTTTCCACCAACGGTTTATATCCATGGAATTTATCCTTACTAAGACTATGTGTAATTTCCTCTAATTCGATTTTTTCTTGCTGGAAGGAAAAGTAAGCAGACCGTAATGAAAAGGGCAGCTTTTGAAATTGCCCAGTCAAACGACGACCAATCGGCGTCTTTGGGTTACCATTTCCTACCGAGTAGATTAATGCGGGACTCTGCGCATCTTCTACCAGTCCAGCCTCGCCTGTAGTGGCAAATGGCTCTATCGCTACTATCGTTCCAACTTTTAATTTGGAGCGTTTGGCCAAAGGAAAGGATTTAACACTTGGAATAGATAAACCTGCGTGAAGAAGTCCTTTCTTCATCTGGTGCCCAGTAAGATTCGCGATCGGTTTGAACCCAAAACCTTCAATCGTTTCTTGAACTACCTCCCCAATCTCTGACACTCGTACACCAGGTTTGATTATCTCTATCGCTTTTTTTAGGGCAATTTTCGGTGCTGCCGTGAGATGTCCGTATTTTCCGTCCATAGAAAATGTTCGGGCGGTATCGGAGAGCATCCCATTCACATTTGTACCGATATCGATTTTAACCAAACCGCGCTTTGGTATTACCCGTGATTCCTTAGGAGCCGCAGTATCGTGGGCTGCACACTCATTTACAGAAATATTTGGAGGAAATGCCAGCCTAGCTCCCGGGGTTTTCGTGATAAGCTTAACCAAGGTATCGTGAAGGGTACCGATTGATGTCCCCGGGCGAACGTAATTTGCTACAGCATCCAGTGTAAGACAAGAAATCCTTCCTGCTAGGGCCAAATCCTTAAGATCTTGCTTCGTCAAATCCAAAGTGACTCACAATTCACTATAAAATCCCCCGTATAGCGAGAGACGGTTTGTTGGGACACATCCCATAAAAACTAATAGGATTTTAAATACAAGGCTATTCTTCTCGCACGCATAGATATAGCAACCTTATATCCGATAAACCTTCGAATGATCGAAAAATTCACGATGAGGAAATTGATTATGGCAGATGACTTTATCGAAGCGGCAGTAAGAAGATTTGAAGAAAAGGATAATTGTGCACAAGCTCTGTTTTCAACATTTGCGCAAGGGATGGATTTAGATGAGGACACCTGTCTTAATCTTGCTGAAATCTTTTCAGGAGGTGTGGCTCGCTCGGGAAACGTGTGTGGGGCAATAACTGGCGGGTTAATGGCAATCAGCCTAAAATATGGGAAGGCAGGAAAGACGGAATCCTCGAAACGGGATGCGCCCACCGTAAATGGACTGGGGGAGCGATTCATGAATAGGTTCAAACACCGAAACGGGACTCTATTATGTAAGGATCTTATTGGTTATGATATTTCGACTGAAGAAAAGCTTCAAACTGCGCGAGAGAATAAAGCTTTCTCAAATTGTTCGAGATTTGTGCGGGATGCAGGAGAAATTCTTGCGGATATTCTTTGACAAAACCCTTGGATCATCTAGATCAAACAAAAGAACGCGATTAGCCTTATTCGCCTTTGTAGAATGGGTAAAATTCATCCTTGGAAAGTTGTCCACTCATACCCCTGCTCGGTTATCCAAGTTCGATTTACAAATAGGTGCATCTTATACCAGGTGGGTAGGCCCACAATTGCATCGACATTTGCGAAATGAGGGTTCGTGGTTAGCCAACGATAGGCATTCGGATATTCCTCAGAATAAATAGGCAAGTCCCAGTGTGATTGGTTAGTAATAACCCAGAATTTTATATAGGTATGGTCATTGTAATAATTCGCCATGCGAGTTGCGGAATTACTACTGAATAGAGTTTTTTTAGTATCCACCACTTCTACTGCCAAATAGTATCGCATAGAAAACTGGGCTCCACCTTCAGGAATCACCCAGGTTGAATGGTTGTATTGACCACCATGATTCTTGATATACCCCGCCATTTCCTCAAACCTAAGATCCAATATTTGGTCGTAATGGGCTGTTACCGATATATTAACGAGCATGGCCGAAAGTACAAGCCCAAGAAAAATGAAAGCTTGTGGTTTTGTGTTAGGTTTCAACCAAGATAATCCAAAAATCAATAAAATAATTCCAAACAGGGTAACCAATGGTGCCCCAAATTCCAAAACTTCCTGAATCCATACAAAATCCAATTGAACTAGGGTAATGAGAAGATCATGAAAAATCACATCGTAAAGAATCTTGATATTCTCCTCTTTCATCCAAGAAAGCACAAATAAGCGGTAAGCAAACCCAATTGCTATTATCCCTGGAAACGTTTTTAAAACTCGAAATACCAGAAAAGTGAAAGGGATTAAAAAAATCCCCGCTAGGAGAAGGGTGGGGCCTATAATATCTATAGATTCAATTAGTACGTAAATAGAGGTCATTCCTGTCAAAAATCCGAGAATATAATCTAAAAACGTCGCTAATGTAGGCAGAAGAAGAGTAAAACCAATTTCTATATAAAAATAGGTTGCAGCAAGGAGTTTCTCCACATTATCGGTTACCGTGATCCGCCAGCGTTCAGAAGAGTAGATAAACTCTATCCCCTTCGCGCCAATTGCAAAGTACGGAATTACAAGTGGTATATAGTAATAATTGAGTTGGGATTGAGCGGGAAAGAAAACAAGGGGTATGGTGAGTAACCATGTTATTAGAGAGGCTCCTAATGCAGGATTACGTTTTTCAGACAAGAAAAACGCCCAAATACCTACAATAAAAAACGGTAACATAATAATGATAGTATAATCGTTCACAGCTCCACCAATGCTATCTGCCAAAGTGTATTTCGTTCCATGAGTGTAACGCCACCCGATATAATAAGTAAAGAATAGAAAATCATATGTCACCTTTTCTGGTTTTAACGGATCTCCGGCAAGTTCTCCTGGCGTGCGAATCGGCCACGGAAAGGTTCCATTCGCAATGTTCGTGTCTAGGAATTGTATCCAGGCAACAAAGGGATAAAAACTGATCATTATGACGATGATTGTAATTGTAAGGAATACCAGGCGTTTAATAAACTCACCCTGTTCATGAGGGGAGCGGGACGATCGTTTAATATTAAAATATGTAATTGCGCGATCCTTTAGAACCGTAAATGCGATTATCAAAGGAATTAAGAGCAGGGAAACCGCAGTACCAACAATCGTGATAGCAAGGGCATTTCGATCGAAAATCTCACCTTCGAGGAGGAGGAAAAAAAACCATACTCCAAACCACGCTCCAATGATCCCCAAAGGAATTAAATCTAATAAATCATAAAAAACGATCAGAAATCTTCCTTTTCGACGAAGAAGATCCAGAATAAATCCACTAAAAAGAAATGTAACCGCAAAAACAAAGAAAGCTCCAATCAGTGCTGAAAGAACTTCTAAAAGAATGACGGCCCACCCTTCCAAAGATGTAAGAGAGTCTGACAAGAATGAGATGATACCTCCAAATGGCCCCCAAGAAACTTCTTTTGTTCCTAGTTCTTGCGCGATAGATAGAATCGGATCAATCATTCTGTCGAAAAAGATTTTTACTATAATGCCGCCAATAATCCCTCCAACTCCTCCTCCCATACTGCTGGCTATCGCTAGCTTCCACCTCACCCCAGGCCGCTCATCCGATTCAAATCGGACAACCATGAAATAGCAAGCTATCCCTGATATCAAAGCTAGGAATGTACTGGCTACCAATAGGTTTGAAAGAAAGCCCGCTACAAGAAAAGAAGTAATGCCACCCAGAAGAGCGTACAACCAGATTGATTTTCTTTGATAATAGGGATCAGCTTCTCTATCGTCTTTAGAGTCTAACCTCGAATTTTTATCGGAATCTATATTGCTTTCAGAATCGGATGCTCCCTTTTGAGAGGATATGTGGGATGTAGAATCACCTGTAGTATCCTGAAGCTCCCCTCCGTCTCGCTTCATTTTACTTCGTGTTTCATTAATAATTCCAGATAATTCCTCAAGCTGTACATCACGTTCAATATAGCGAACAACTAAATAAATCACAATCGCTGGACCAATAAGAATTCCCTGCCAGGCCTTTGTCATGATATTGAATATATTCACGATTCCGGTTATTATAATCAAGATATAGCCTTTTTTCATGTTCTTCTCTACAAAAACAGCATCGATAGTCCGAATGGCCAGAACCATGACCAAAGCTCCCATAAAAACCACGAAGGGATCTATATAAGCAGTTCTAGAATAAAAAGACAAGAAATGAGCAAGGGCCACCAAAAGCCCTGCAATGACGCCCGCGCTTTTATTTTCTGATTGATGGCTGAACAAAAGATAGGTAGTGACAGCCAGCCCCGCTCCTCCTAGGGCTATAATCCCCTTGGCTGCAAAAGTTGTTCGGCCAAAGATCCACATCAATATGGCACCCCCCCAAAAGGCCACAGGGGGTTTATCGAAGAAGTTGATACCTCCATCTTCAGAAGGATAGTACAGTGGAAGCATAGGGTCAGATAAACCGTCCGCCATACGGCTGGCGATTGCCACAAACCATCCTTCATCCCACATGGCAATACTCCCGCTAAAAGCAACCTTCACAAGAATAGCGAGCAGAGCGATCAATAAAGGAAACCTGATGACAAGAATCCATCTCCACACACGATCAACAAAGGATTTAACAATACTAGGGGGTTTGGATTCTTGATGAGGAGGATCTAGACTGGGCATCCTTTGAACCTCTCTAGCTGGCGTTTTTTTGCAGGGAAATATAAATAACATGCAATCTGAGTTTCATTTGCTTACTCAAAGTTCCGGAATGAAGGGTGTTGAGTTCATTTTGGTTTCACATTTTGTATATATGCTTCTTGTCGGAGAAAAAGCTCAAGGTTTTAATCGAAAAATCTACACGGGGTATACCCATCGACTTGGCCAGAGAATTGCTTCCCATAGTGGATTGATTGCCACGAAAGGTGCTCGTTTAACGAATAAACAACCAATTGAATTAGCTTATCTCGAATTCTATCATTCCCGCAGAGCAGCACTTCAAAGAGAACGTCAATTGAAGAAACAGAGTCCATTCAACCAGAAGAAGAATAAGATCCAACTTATCAAAAGTTTTCAAGAAAAATTCAGGAACCTGATTGAACCTATCAATCTACAACTTCACCAGCACTATGAACTCGTAAAAAATATCGGCCTCTCGATGAATGCGCTGGAGAAGGAACTGAGGCTCATTAGAAAGGAAGAGAATAAAAGAACATAATCATAATGTTTTAATTTGCGATAAGGTGTTTCTTGGTTATCGAAGTGCGTGAGGATAATGGCTCTGGTGGAAATCATCGTTGGATTTACAGGTTTGTCATTAATCACTATCATCATTCTTCGTTACTTGGAGATAATACCTCACCTTTTGTTCTGGATATTTGCCCAGGGACAAGAATTCCCTTTTGTTCATCCAGATGAATGCAATATACAAGTAGAATTGGTGGAGATCCCATCAAATGGCTCACCACCCCGACATGCGATCTTTTTCCCAAGTAGTGAATCTAAGGCAAGTATTTTAGTGGTTCCAAACTGGTTTTACGGATCTGATTATACACAGAGTCTTCAAACTGGATCCATCATTCAATCTCTAGGATATAATGTTTTAATGCCTCTCTACCATCATCTGGATGAAGAAAAACGTAAATTTAACGAATTAACGCTCGCTCCGAAGACCTGTGAAAACATAATACAAGTAGCATTTGAATATCTGACTACACGACCAGAAATAGATAAACGTCAGATAGGAATCTATAGCAGCGGCTTTGGTACCTATCTTGCCTCCCAGGTGATCAGAAATCAGCCGATTAAGGCCGTAATTCTGGAGGACGGCCCCGTAGGGGTTTGGAATTATATTGCAGGAAAACTTCAGTTCAATAGGAGAATTCCATTTCGGTTAACCAAGTTGATCCTAGCTTTTGTACTTTGGCCTGTTCTTTGGGATACCACCTGGCAAAAAAGGGAGATTGTTGTTAATAACCTTCATGCCTGCCCTACACTTATGATTGCTGTACGAGAAGACCAGACCTTTCCTAATACTGAAATATGGAAAAACTATAATGCCATGTATTTGAAGTGTCCGAACCAGCTGTGGTGGGTTCATGGTGTGACCTCTGGTTCTGCACAAAAAATATGGCCCGAGGAATATATCTGGCAGGTAAAAAACTTTTACGATCGTTACTTGCGCGGGGTTCCACGTCCTGACTTTCATTTCGATTTTAAAGTCAGTAGAAAGGTAGCGGGCAGATACCCCATTAGGTTGAAGGTCACCGCAATTCCTCCTCAAATGGACGAAATTCCACTTCAAATTCTACTAGTGGATCGTAGCTTGAAAGTCACAAAAGAAATCCGAATTTTCTTCAGTGGTGCTTCAATGACTGTTTCTATCGAGGCTTTCTTTCGACCACGAGCGATTTCTGTAAAACAATTTTCATTTGTAGATCGTATCAGCAACGATATAGCGAACTCACTCAGATTTTGGATCCCCAAGGATGCAGGGGACGCTTTAAAAAGATCCATAAAACTGTTGGCTGATTTACCGGCCGCTCGCAGTGGCCCGATGTTGGAACCATATTTGTTTTTGAAGGGAGTTCTTCTCAATGAATTAGGACAACGTAAAGAAGCTCTAAAAGTTTATGACCAACTTTCCTCTGGTTTTTGGAAACTTTTTTTGACCCAAGATTCCGATGGGCGTGCCATTTCTCAAATGGAAGCCGCGGACCTAATCACATTAACTTCTGATGTATTATTTGAGTCGCATTAATCAGAGGAGGTAGCCTGCAAAGAATACTGACTTTTAAATCAGGATTTTGTTGTAATCAAATCACAATTTCAAAAAACGATTCTTTTTCTACCTATTTCAAGCTCTTTTCTTGGGTAGGAGATGATTCCTTGTGTCATCATGGTTACTATTGACTGATCGTCGGTTACAAGTCTATTGTATAGGAATTTTTCTCTTGCATCTTAGTCTGGGAGCATTACGTTTTATATTTCCTTTCCAAATAATTCTGATGGGAGGATCTACTTCCTTGGTCTCAATAGGGAGCTCTATTCTCGCGGTTGGACAGCTTATTGTCTTTCTCGTTCTAACCTCTCTATTGGTTTCTATTCAATCCCGTTTTTTAATTGCAGGAGTATGTACACTCGGTACTGCATCTCTTATGGCTTTTATGACAGATCCTTCCGTTTTTGTGTGGGTACGGTTTTTTGAAGGAATGGCATACGGTTTTTATTTCTTAGCTCTGATCAAAATCGCCATGCGCTTTGCCACACGTGAGGGGGAGGTTCTTGGAGGGTTGTTCGCTGCCGTTTTTTCTGGACTTGCAATGGGTCAGGTTCTTGCTGGAATCGGGTGGCAAATGATCGAGGTAATAATTCCTATGCTATCCTCCCTTCAAATCCTGCAAGTCATTGCCGCAATCGGTTTTACCCTCTCTTTATTAGCCTGGGGCATGCTCATGCCACTACTGCCTAGGTATGAGCAAAAAAAGCAAATTTCCTCGAACCGAAAGTGGATCCTGCCACATTTCCATTTAAACTCATGGATAAAGAACTTCATGTTACTTCCCTCCGTTCTTTTACTAGCGCTCATATACGGAATCTATGACTTTGCACACGGCTTTTATACCCCCAATTTATCGATTCTATTAAATCAAAATGGCTTTGACACCCCTAGTATCAGTTTAGGATATTTTTTTGCCGATATTACTTGGGGGCTAAGCCAAATCCTGGCAGGACGTCTTATTGACAAGATAGGTTATTCTATTCCCCTTGTTATAAGTCTTTTATTAAAAGGATCCATCATTCTTCTTTATCCAGGAATTGCTATTCTCTTACTCTTATTTAGCGTCCTATTCCTGGCCGGATTGTCTGAAGGCCTTCTTGAGCCAGCAAGAAACAAGGCAGCGCTGACCTTTGAGCTTGAAGATCAGAGTTACCGCCACTTGCATGCTCACCTTGACCTGGGATTTACCCAAGGCACAGGATTCATTTTAGGTATGCATTCCCATGAGCATGAACATAATCTCCAGCCAGAAAACATAATCGGTGTTTTTAAATCCGTGGGTATTTTTTGTTTTGGGATAGGATCATTACTAGGATCTTTCTTATTGGAAGAAGGACTTTCCCTGGCCCAAGTCACTCAACTTGGTGGATTTATGCTGGGTTTAGCAGGCCTTGCGGCCATCCTCTTCTCGATTGTTCAAACGAGATCGAAAAAGGAACCTTAAGGTGGAATTCAGCACTCGTAGGAGTTTCTGTTAATAGATGAATTTGTTCTTGATTCCTTGTTTCTGGCCTCCCAAATTACTTTTCACAACGGCCTTGGCTAGACAACCCATTGTTCGGGAGAAAACCATCCGTGTGCCTTTTTTTCTTCCAACAATTCATCTCTATAGTCTTGGAAATAATAGGTGGTTCCGCCCATAAGTTTCTCAATACTCTTCAATCCAGGTATCTCCGTTAATGTACTCTGGATTTTCTCCACCTCAGTGTACGAGGAACAAAAGAATCCCAAAATTAGGATGTTCTGATCCTCCACCTTCCAAAAACTTGGGGGCCAAAAACATGAATTTCTTGTGATTTCGCCTTCCAGTTCTTCTAGAAGAAGGGAGGTAAAGAAAGTTAGTTCGGTTTTAAATAAGGTCCAGGTGCCTCTTTTGTGGGAAAGAGCGGGATTTAGCCAAATCGTTTCGTCAATTAATTGATGAGTTCGGAGAAAATCCAGCCGTTCTACAATAGTTTCTACTGGCAAATGCGTCCTTATTGAAAGATCACCTAATGGGAGTCGACCCTGTTCTCGTAGGTGGGTGAGAATTAGCCAATCAACTTTTTCAAACTCAAGGAGACTCTTCTTCGGCCTTTTAAGAACATCTTGTGTCAAAGTTTGGACAGGAAATGCGGCTAGTTGGGCGAAGAAGGGGCAAACCTGCCGAAAATGAGATACTACCTCTGCGAGTTCAATTTCTGACCGATAATGAACGATCGCAAACCCTTCCGTGAGAGTACCGGTTGAGATCAAAGTTACCGGTGAAAAAACCCCCATCAGCGTAATCCGATCTAGGTCTATTGGTTCTTGCTCATTTCCAGCACCGCTTGAAAAATGGATTACGGCCTCCTTTGCTCCAAACAACGCAGGGGTTGGGACAACAGTGAACTTCTGGATGATTCGTTCACGAAGATAGCGACTCATTCGGTCCTTTATCTCTTGTACAGGCAATTCAAGCCTAGATGCCAATTCTGAAAATGACGAACGGCATTTCTGATTTAATGCATAGAGTAAAGCTAAATCTATTGAATCCAGCATAAGTCCAACTTGACTCCCAGTCATTTATCAAAAAACACTATGGCTAAAAAAATCCGGCCGCGTAGATATCTCTATCTAGATTTCTATTTCACCCCTAATCGCCAGCAAAAGTACGTTAAGAGATCAGTACTGTCATTCACAAGTTTCGTGAGGGATCGTCCCACACCGTGTCCAGCGCTTGTGTCTACCTTCAATAGAATGGGTTCTGATGCAGATGAAAGATTCTGCATTAACGCTGCCATTTTAAAAGCATGACTAGCATCCACTCGACTGTCATTCGTGGCCGTCTTGAATAAAACTGAGGGATAAGTGCCTTGGGGGTCTACATTGTGATAAGGGGAATATGCCTGAAGCCAATGAAAGTGATCGGGATTGTCTGGATCACCATATTCAGGAACCCAGGTTTTTCCAAGCAAAAAACGATGATAACGAAGCATATCAAGAAGGGGTACGGCACAATAGACGGCAGCAAATAGCTCAGGACGTTGAACGAGAACTGCTCCTACTAGAAGACCTCCATTGCTTCCACCATACATTCCTAAAGTTTCAGGAGAACACACATTGCTTTTCACTAAATATTCAGCGGCAGCAATGAAGTCATCAAACACGTTCTGTTTTCTTCCAAGCATTCCTGCTTGATGCCACTTTTCACCATGTTCACCACCTCCACGGATGTTTGCTACTGCAATCACTCCATTTCTTTCTATCCAATGAAGAAAATTTGGACTGTAGGTCGGGGAAATACTGATACCGAATCCGCCATACCCATACAGTATTGTGGGATTTTTCTTATTCCTTTCGACGTTAGGGCGGCTAATAATGAACATATGCACTTTGGTTCCATCTTTCGAAGGGAAATATTCCTCGGTAATCTTAAATTCATCTGAAGGAATTCGAATATCATGTTTAAAGAAGTGAACTAGGGTTTGGGACGGGATGTGATACTGATAGGTCACAGGAGGCTGGAGAAAGGTCTGAAAATTAAAAAATAAGTATTCTGTGTCCAAGGATCCAAATAACATTGAACCCGGAGGGAAGGTCTGGATCGAACCGTTTTTCGGAATAGAAATTGTATCGAGCTCTTTTCCATCAAAATCATGCAGAGTCAACTTATTGCTTACATTGTGCATCCATAGTGCCACAATATTTTGATACACTAATTCTATGTCCTGTAATACATATTCTCTTGGTGCAATCACCTCCTCCCAATCGCTGAGATTTGTCTCGTTCCTAGTGAAACGGTATAGACCATAATTGGATGATTTGTAATTGCTAAGAACATAAATATGCTTAGAACTCACGTACGGATAGAATAACCATTTACTTCCTGTTACGATAGGGATTATACGGTTATCATTAGCTAGGTCTATTAGATGAAGATCTGATGAAACAAAACGATAGATATAGACCACCATGAACGTTTCATCAGGGGATAACACATAATCAGGATATGCCGTGGGTTCTTCTGCGTATCTGAAGACTATAGGATCCTGATCGGGATCGCTTCCCAAACTATGGAAGCGAATATGTGAATGAAAATTCTCCTCTCCCTCAGGTACCTCCCCAGGATGAAAGAATCGTGTATAATAAAATCCCTTTTTGTTCTTTTTCCAGGAAACATGCGAATATTTAGCCCGTTGAATGCATTCTTTTTCGCCAAAATCTTCCCCTGTTTCAACATTCATAAGATACAGGGTCGACCATTCATCGCCTCCCTTGCTAAGCCCATAAGCGAGCAATGTCCCGTCATGTGAAGGATATACGTAGTCTATTGTCGTTAACGCGGAAGGATCGCGCGCATTGGCGTCAATCAGAACCCGATCGTGCATTGGATCTTTCTTTGAACGGAAGTATAGGACGGGCTGTTGTTTATCCACATGTTTCTTTCGAAAAAACCAGCCATTCTCCCGTTCGATTACATCCAAAACCTGCTCGAACTCATAAAGCTCCTGAATTCGTTCCCGAATATCTTTCCGAATTGGGATACTCTCAAGATAGGGTTTTGAAAAATCATTTTGATTTGTTACCCACGTTTTAACTTTTTCACTATCGGTATCTTCGAGCCATTGATAATTATCGGTAATTTCCATCCCATGGAGAGTGTTTATTACGGGAATCTGTTCCGTTTGCGGATATAAGGGTTTATCTTGACGTGCCATCGTCCATACCGCCAATTAATGGTTTTCCTTAACACGATAATTAACTTCAGGGTAGTTAATCACGTACTATGACAATACCAAGAATATTATTTTACCTTTTCTTCATCTTACGGGTTTTAACACGCGTTTAAGGAAAAATATGGCTCCCAGAACATAAAATAATACTCCCCCTAACACAAGGAGGAAAACTTCTGGGAGGACCTGTATAAGAGAGTATTCTGATAACAAAATCTTCTTTATAGCGCTCACACTTGGTGCAAATGGAAAGAAATCCCATAATTGAAGGGCACGAAGCCCACCTGTGCCATCAGGAATTATATTAGGGACTAATGGAACCGCAGGGACTTCTAGAAAAGATCCCGAAAGAAACCCAATAGGTGCGGAAAGGATAGCAATGACCGAGTTCGCATCTCTACCATTTGGAATATAGGCCGCAACGAAGAATGCAAGGCCTAGGACTGGGAAAATTGTTAGGATGCCTATCAAATAAGCTGATAGGACATCCCCTTGGCCTCGAAATCCAAAAAATAGGGCAGCCAAAAACATGAAAGCCATCTGCGTTCCTACGGCTATAACATGACCCATTGTCAACCCGGTAAGCATTTCTAGAGAACTGGTATCAGAGAGTTTTAACCGATCCAAGGTTCCCTCTGCTCTTTCTATCCCAATGATTCCTGCGATTGAAGATGCACTTAGAACGACACCAAATGTGAAGAATCCTGCCACGAAGTTATCGAACACCCGTAGTTCCACGCTTTGTACTAGTTGGTAACGAATACCAAGATTACCGCCTGCGCGTTCTATGCCGTAATAATGTCCTTGGAACACTTTAAATGCAGCCTCAATCTCCGTCCGTGCGGTTTGGAAGGTCTGATATGTTGGGTCACCCTCAATAAAAATCGTGGCATTCCAATTATTAACTTGAGGATCTGGGGTGATTGGAGTTCCATTCAGAGTGGCAACCATAGAGTTAATTCCCGAGAGAATACCGTATGAGAAATCATTTTTAATTTGTACTACCGCTACCACAGCTCTTGCTTGAACAGCAGCTTTTGCATCTTCCAATAAATCGAACGGAGTTAACCGAAACGTCAGGTTTGACAATTTTAGTTCTGTATTTCCCTGCAGACCTTCTAAAAACAGGTGACCAAAGCCATGCACAAAAGGGTTGATAGTGTTGTTGGATGCTTCGGGGACATAAGGAGAAAAATCACTCTGGAATGTACTCAGATCTACATCGTCGTTATTGATGATCCCGATAGAAAAGGCTTGTGGGCCCCCAAAATCTGCAAATATAAAGGCGAAAACTGCAATAAAAACGAATGGGAACCCAACGATTAAGAGGATTCGTGAAGGATCACGTATGGTTTGTTTCACCGTTCTAATGAGAATTGAGACAGCAACGTTCACTTTCATCACCTGATTATGTAATATCACCGGAAAACCTGCGTTTTGAGTAAAAAACCATACTTATTCCGAGCAAAAGGAATCCTGTAATTAAAATCATCAAAAAACTGGCAATCTCTTCAATCAAACTAAAATTATAAAGCAAGATTGAGCGTAAGGCGTTCACAGCATGTGTTGGAGGTAACAGGTCCCAAAGGATGAAATCTCGTGGAATTCCTGCAGCTGTTGGGAAAAACGCGGGAATTAAGGTAATTCCTGGGATTTCAAAGAACGCACCAGACATGAATGCCAATGGAGTCATTATAAAGCCCGCGGATTGTCCAGCCATATCAGCTGAATGGAAAATGCCTCCAAAAATAAAAGCTAATCCTGTTGTAAAGGCTGTTAAAGCCATAAGGATAAGAATCCCCTGAATAACGTCCCCCGCGGGATTGAAACCCAGGAATACAATTGATACGCCAAGTAAGACAACAGTTTGGATGAATGAACCCAAAAAGTTTAGTAACGCTACTCCCAGTACATATTCCCATGGGGATAACACACTCAGTCGAATACGACTGATGGTTTTTGATTCTGTGACTTCGCCAACAAGGGTGGCAGCAATCATACTAGCTTGCGTCAAAATTGCGAAAACGAGTATTCCAGGCATGACTGAATCAAAGAGACTATAGTCCTGCAAGGTTATCCCGCCAATCTCTAACTTTAGATGACCCCCCGTATAGTCGAGGGAAGCAATTGACTCCGCATAACTTGTGAAGAAACTGGTCAAAATGTTCTGGACAATAAAATAGTTGAAGTTATTCTCGTCTCCTAATAGGGTAAGAGAGCTGTTGTAATTTTTCGGAAATTCGGGACCATTGAAAGAGATCCAATTCGGATCCTCATCTATAAACGATCCAATCTTGATTTTTTGAACCTCATTGATGGCACTTAAAGTCATATTGGAAAAATCAGGATTAAATATCACCAAACCATCAATCACCTGGTTTTCTACGGCTCTCCGTGCTTCAGATAAATTATTGAACTCCTGTACCCTAAAAATTCGTATTGAATCAGTATTAGCCTCTGTAGGGTATTCAGTGGTGTTTAAAATTTCAATAAAATCGGAGGCAAAGCCTAACTCGAGAGTAGATGATGTTATTCCGCTATCATAGCCAAAACCCTTGGCTGCTTCTAGAAAAGCTGCCAGATCCTCTGCTATCCCTTCATCGTTGTTAATTACACCTATAGAGTAGGTTGTAGCTCCCTGTAAACCTACGTTTCCAAAAGCAAACCAAAACATAAAACCCATGAATCCGGGCATAACCAATAAGACAACGATTGTCCATCTAGATCTGAGAAGTGCCTTTCCGTACAGTCCAGTGACACTTAGAAAAGCTAATTGAACCAAATTGTGCACCTATGCTCAATTACGAAGCGCTCGTCCCGTTAAATTGATGAAGACGTCCTCTAGGGTTGTGTTTCGAATCGACATATTCTCCACAACTGCGCCTTTGTCCTCTATTGAATTGAGGATTTTTGCCAAATTACGAACTATATCTAACGCACGAACTAAGATCCGGCCTCCTGAAGAATAGGCATCTTCTATGGGTTTACCAAATCCCTTTAAATCGTTAACAAAAGTTTCTAGCTGTTCTTCATTGGCATCTGCTAGCTCGAGCTCTAACAAATCCCCTTCCCCAATAGAAGCTTTGAGTTTTGCTGGATTATCCATCACCAGGACCTTTCCGTGGTCTATAATCGCCACTCGATCCGAGAGACGATCTGCTTCCTCCATAAAGTGCGTCGTCAGAATTACAGTTTTTCCGTGCTTTTCCTTTAGATTCTTGATGAAATCCCACACTACAACGCGGGATTGAGGATCTAAGCCTGGTGTAGGTTCATCACAGAGGATAATGTCCGGATCGTGTATTAAAGAAACAATCAAGTTTGTTCTACGCTTTAATCCGCCTGAAAGATTCTTCACGTAGGTTCTACGTTTGTCTTCTAAGCCCAGTGCTTGGATTAACCGGTTAATGCGTTCCTTTGCAACTTCTTTCGGGATTTTATAGGCATCCGCGAGAAATTTCATATTTTCCTCCACAGTCAACTCTGGATAGAGGCTGATCTCTTGCGGGATAATCCCCAGAACTCGCTTAATCTCATTTTGGCCTTCTTTGGGATTAATACCTAAGATTTCAACCTCTCCTTTCGTTGGCTCTAAAAGACCCACCATCATTCTTAGGGAGGTTGTCTTTCCTGCTCCATTGGGCCCCAGAAACCCAAAGATCTCCCCTTGATTAATCTGCAGGCTAATATTATCGACTGCTTTAACCTGTTGTTCCCCCTTCCCGAAAATCTTTGTTAGTCCCGACACTTTTATCGCAATATCATTTCCCACGGGGATCAACTCACTTCTTGGTGATCTAGGGAAATTGTTTAAATACGTTTTAGTCAGTCACTTCAGGTTTTTTACAGATCCCTCGGTTTCTGTTTCCACCATTTGTGACCCCTTTTTTGACGTCCAAATTTATTTCTTGATGGGTACATTTCGTATCCTTCCAAAGTACCCATGGTGATCAACCTTCTATGGTTTCAAGTTACATCGGTGGCCCAGCTTTGATTCTGTTGAGGACCTCGTCTAAGGATTCGGCCATCCATTGGGATTCGATCCACCAAGTTGCTCCTGCTTCTTTAAAAGGAAGAACAGTTTCTTTCGCTTTCAAAGAGCTTTCTGAGGTTGTACCTTCAACTACAATGTCAAATGGTTTTTCTTCAATTCTTTCGATCATAAATTCTCTTATTTTCTGAATATGTTTAGGAGTTACTTCTTCGTGTTGATTTCGTTCATTCAGGACATTTGGGAGAATGCCAGCATATTTCATTGTCCGTTTCAATGATTTAGTTCGTGGCCAGGCACCAACAACCCAAATAGGTAGTTCTTTCTGGATTGGCTTTGGTGGAGGAACTTGTTGAAAAAAGGTACACTCCTTGATATCATAATGCTTGCCACTGTATGTATATTCTCCCTTCCAAAAATTCGTAATGATTTCTAATGCTTCATCTAGTAATTCAGCCCTTGTTTTTCTCTCTGTTACTTCTCCAAACTCTGCAAATCCCGTATCAAGTGCTCCTAAAGCAACTGCCAATATTACTCTTCCACGGGAAATGATATCAAGGGTCAAAACCTCACTAGCTATCTTCCATGGTCGCATCCGCGATAATGGACTAATAAGGGTTCCAAGCTTGATGGTTTTGGTTTGACTGGCAATTGCTGAAAGCGTTACCCATGCATCAGCTCCATAGATCGGTTCCCAAACAAAAAATCCGTTCCACCCACATTTTTCGGCCTCCTTGGCGAATTCGATGGCCTTCAGAGGGTCTGATTTCGGAAAAACACAGCCAAAGTTCATAAGATTACCCCATCAGACAATGCCGCTTAGGTTGAATTAAATATGTCGAGCTTTTTCATTAAAACCATGATGAGCTCAAAATATCCGACGAAAAAACAAGGCGGAGAATTGAAGGGCAGATTGTGTTACACAGAACACTTCATACGATTTTCCTTTCATTAGGGCGAAACGGACTCATACATGAGGCTGTATGACAGTTACATCATCAACAAGATAATTGCCATAGATCGGAGTATTCGGTGAGAAATAAGATAAGAGGAAGGTTTTTAAATCCCTATCATCAAATCATCAACAATTCAACATACTCGGAGAAATCGGTATGGCGATTGATTCAAGAGATGAGCTCGGAAATCAACTACTTGATGATGATGATACTCGGATTACGCATCTTCCCAAATCTGCACGGGAAGTGTACTACCTTTTAAAAGTAAATGGCGCCCTTAAGCCACAAGAAATCGGTAATCACACCACGTTAAGTAACCGAACAATTAGATACGCCTTAAAGATTTTGATCGAAGATGCCCTCGTACGAAGAGTACCCGACCTTCGAGATCTACGGTCTCATTATTACGCCCTGAACTAGCGAAACAGTCTCGTTTACGGATAGTACTGGGTAAATAAGGGCGGCTCTAGATGTTCGCCGATTTAAAACTTTTATTTTATCGGTTGGAATTTTCGTGGTGTCATAAGTGCCGAAATTTGGAGATCGATTTTCCTTAAGGAAAATAAATAAGGTTGAATACTCTCCAGATGATTTAGGTTTTGGGTTTATGGATTCCCCGGATGGAACAAACGCGGATCGAAAAGACAAACCCATTCCTGATGAATTATATAATGCTCTCAAGAAAGAGTTACAAGAGGTACGTGAGGAGGTTAATAACGCGTTACAGCAGACCCGCACGTCAATCGAGGTATTAATTACGGGAATTCATGGGGAGATCAAAGGAATCTTCGCAGACATTAGAGAAATAAAACATATGGCCAAAGTGAACCGTCGGATGATTGAGAAAGTGTCGCTCAAGACGCCCGGATCGTCTACCAATTCCTCGAAGATATCAACAGGATTGGATATACTAATGCAGGTACCCCGTCACTTACGAGGTACCTACGGGACTGTTATGAAGGCTGAACGCGGTGTAACAGCGCAAGAGGTCGCCGCTAGAACGGGTAAATCAAGGCCGACCGAATCCGATTATCTCAACCAACTTACTGATAAAGGACTAATTTCTAAAATGAGAGAGGGAAAGAAAGTGCTTTTCTATTCCGGAGAGGGATCTAGAGAAAATGGCAACGGTTCTGATGATGATTTAAATCATGCCATGAAAAAAACGCGGATGGCAATCAGGATATCAGATGAAGAGGAAATTTAATTTTTGCCCACATTAAGGATTAGAATTCGATTAAGGTGTGATTAATGAAGATTATTGCTTTCCACAGCTATAAAGGGGGAACAGGAAAAACCCATCTAAGTGCCAACTTAGCAACTATTCTTGCTCGCCAGGGGCACAAGACATGTATCTTGGATCTTGATTTCCGAGGGCCCAATCTTCAGACCCTATGCGGAATTGACACAGATGTCACGATCAATGACTTACTCTTTGACCCTGATCTAACAGGCGAGGACATTTTGAAGTCGTTCGAAGAGGAGTACAAGATTCCATTATACGCAGCTTTTGCATCCACGGACTTTCGTAAAATGGGAGAAATCGTGCGAGCGGACAAGAAACAACGACAAAGGTCCTTGAAACGCATTCTCCGGCTCAGAGACGAGCTAACTGAGTCTGGATTTGACTATACAATAATTGACACAAGTCCAGGGGTACAAATGGAGAGTATTGATGGGTTGGTCATCTCCGATGCCACATGTCTCGTTTTAAAGGCCGATGATTTTGATATCAGCGGAACAAAGAGTATGGTAACCCAACTTTACTCGTTACTTGATGCCAAAAATTACGTGGTACTGAACCGTGTTGTGGCCGAAACCTGTCCGCCTGAACATGGTGTTTGGAGCGAAACGGACCTAAAATTGGTGAATGAGTTTCAAGCCACTATCGAATCTGAGATGAGAATGCGAGTAATTACCAGTATCCCATGTTATTGTGAAGTAGCTCGTGAGGGATCACGAACGATCTTTTCCCTTAAGTATCCTGATCATCCGTTCACACAGTATATTGATAAACTCGCAGACGCCATAGTAAGTGGATTCTAGGAAGGAAACCGCCGCCTCTGGTTAGAATTTTTCCATTGCTTTCCTCAAAGTAGATTGAGTCTCTTCAGAGAACCAACAAGCGAGAAATTGCTGTTCCTTAACGGCCAACTTCTCTTGGATACGATCCATAACTGGTTGAATCCGATTTTTCTTAATAACTTGAAAAGCTGGAGACGGTAATGAAAGGTACTCATGCGCTTTTTCTAGAGCCTTTGCTCTGACCTCGGCTTTTGGTACAATTTCATCTACCATCCCCAGTTCTAAAAGCTTGTCAGGTTGATAGAACTCTCCGATTTCCATGATTTCACGGGCATGACGAGTCCCCACCAAATCACGGAGGATGACGTCTCCAGGGTAGGGGACTGGAACTCCCAATTTGACTTCATTCAACCCCATTAAGGTACGTCCTTGTCCAATAATGCGATAGTCACAGCAGAGAGCCAAAATACAACCTCCAGCCGTAGCGTGACCTGTCAGTGCGGCCACAGTTGGTTTAGGTGTCTTGTACAGTAATAAGGTTAACTTATTGAATCCTTGATAAAATTCCTGGAATTCCGAACGCGATAACTCTAGGACTTCTGGTAAATCAAAGCCAATCGCAAAAAACTTGTCGTTACTGCTTGTAAGGAGGATAACTTTGATCTCTGAATCATTTAATATCATATCTTCAAGGGCGGCAGTTAATTCAGCTACCAATTCGGAATTGATGGCATTAGTAATTCCTCGACTAAGCCTAATGATTCCCACCCCACCCTGTCTCTCGGTTTCGAGCATATTAGACCTCCGTTATGGCGGAGAACCCTAGCTCCTTTTAGGCTTATGATTTAGACAAATCTGCCCGATGACAATTGATGGGATTCATCAGCGTATTTTTTTAGTTCCTCGTTATGTGTGACCACTAGAATAGCAGTGTCCCGTTTTGTGAAACTTTTAAGCAGGCGCATTGTGGAAGTGGCATTATCTTGATCTAGATTTCCAGTAGGTTCATCTGCGAAGATAATCCGAGGTTTTCCCACCAAAGCTCGGGCTATCCCTACTCTTTGCTGCTCACCCCCGCTTAACTCATCGGGATAGTTATCTGCCTTGTCCCATAATCCGACTTGTCTAAGCAGAGCGGCCGCACGTGTCCGAATGTCCTTACCTTTGATTTTAAGAGGGTACAGGGGAGATTCAATATTTTCGAGGGCTTTCATAGTGCGGATTAATTCCCAATTTTGAAATATAAAACCAATATTTTGCTGTCTAAATTGCGATATACGTTCCTCCTCCCAATCTGCAATGTTTTCATCTTCATAGAGGATTTTTCCTTCGGTAGGCTTATCCAAACCCGATAGAACATTGAGTAGAGTACTTTTCCCTGAACCTGAGGGACCTGTTACCATCACAAGTTTTCCCTTGGGGATTTTGAGGTCTATATCGTTAAGGGCAATAACAACCTCATTTCTTCCACGCATGTACTCTTTTGTAAGATCCTTTGCTTCAATTAAAATATTTGAATTGCTCATTAGCCACTTTCACCTTATTTCTGTCTAAAAATTTCTATGGGACGAACGGAGAGAATTCGGGCCGAGATCAAGATGAAACCAGGTACGGTAGATAGAACGACTGCGCCGAAAGCAAGAAACGTTGCTGAAGAATAGGCAATTAGATAAAAATATGACGTTTCACGTCCCAGGGGGTTCCAAAAGTATGCCTGAATCGCGAGTAATCCTATCAGAAATCCCGTTATTGCTACCACTAGGATTTCCGTCAGAACAACTGTTCTAACATCCCATTTTGAATAACCCATGGCCTTCAATATGGCGACTTCTCGTCTGCGAAAGCGGGTTATCAGGTAAGCATACAACGTACTCACCATGAAGGTTCCAAATAAACCAAAGAGAAGGGAAATTATTGCACTATCTCGAGTACTATCTTTCGCGATTTTTTCAACAAAATCAATATCGTATAAATGCGGATTTCCAGTTATTTCTTCCTGAAAGGTGGTTGCCAAAGCATCCACATTGCTGTAAGCCTCTCCTCCAAATATGTCTCCTCCTGCGATAATTGTTACTGAGAGCACACCAATTTCACTGGAATCCAAAGCGAGATGTTGTCCTCCTACGAGCTCTGCAAAGGCTCCCTCTGTAAGCAGTATCCATTCTCGACTATCTGAGCTGATTATTGGGGTTACAGGCTTCCGAAAAATTCCAGACACCGTCAACTCAAAATCAGAATCCGTACTTGCACCGATAGTGAGTTTGGTACCTATCACGGGTTTCGTGTAAATGTTGATAGCCCCCTCAGTATCGTTCAGTGGAACCAAAGCATCTTCAGAAACTAGAGCTTCATACTTACCTGTTGGGAAGCTACCGCTCACCAAATGGTTTGGATTTAGAGCGTTAAACGCCCAGGGATAATTTGAATTTAGGCTGAAAATCCTCAAATTGGAGCCGAAGTTTACATATTTGAAGAAAATGACGATTTCCGCCCCCGTGACTGGTTGGCCATCATTTACTCCGAGATCTGTTTGGACCTGGTCAAGAGTAATCGTATCTAATCCTTCAGTATTTATTACAACTCCTCTGTGCACCAATAGACCTTCTCGTGAGAAATTATCGAAATAACTCAAGAGGATGATTGTGGCTCCCGAAAGAATGGAAAATACAATCACGAATGTGAAGAATCGCCGCCGTGATCGGGTACTGAAGACAATAGATTTCATAAGTAACTTGTATTTACTCAATTCATGTAACTCCTTTGATTTCGGAACAAATTAGACGCTTTGATAGGATGAATGTCCGGATTAACGTGCTAGACTCTGAATTAAAGAGGATATTTCCCTTTTTCTAGTTTTTCTAGGCTGGATATGACTTGGCCCGCCGCAGATAATAAACAATGCTGAATACCCCAGTAATTCAACCGTTGATAAATCTAACAGAGGGCCAGGATAATGAAAAGGCGCCTAGCATAAAACTACCAAAGAATAGTCTGGCCCGTCAATAATGCCTATTAATCAAGTTTTGGCCGGTTGATTCTCCCCACAGAGCTTCTTTTTCAAGTAATTTAGCAATTCAGAAAATCTCTATCATTTTATCTCTTCCATTTAACAATACCTTCCACCATCGTCAGATCAACCTTGACGTTCCTGATTTCATCTGGAGCGATAGAACTCAAATCTTCTGAAAGAACTGCAATATCTGCATATTTGCCGGGTTCGATAGATCCTTTGAGATTTTCTTCAAAGGAAGCATAAGCTCCATTAAGGGTGTAGCATTTTACGGCTTCAGGTATGGAGATCTGATATTCTTTTATGGGATGGTTAACCGCGGCCCATAGGCCATAAAGTGGATTGAAGGGCCATGGTGGGCAATATCCGCAATCAGATCCAAAACAAACGACCACACCTGCATCCAGCAATCTTCTGTAGGGATTATTATTCTCTATCCGCGGGCCTATTCGTTGTTCATACATGCCTCCTGCTTGTCCCCACTCTCCGACAAAGTTAGGTTGCATTGAGGGGATAACGTCAAGGCGTTTTATTCTTTGAATTTGATATTGGTTTAGAATTTCACAATGTTCTATCCTATGGCGATGATTCTTCCTTGGATCTAGCGTCAAAGCGGCTTCAATCGCATCCAGAGCCACATCAATCCCTCTATCCCCTATGGCGTGGATGGCTACTTGAATTCCTAATTTATGGGCCCTTATCACTCTTTCTTCAAGTGTTTTGGGTGAAATAGTTAATAATCCGGAGCTTGAAGAATCGTCAGAATATGGATCGTAAAATACGGCTGTGCGCGCTCCCATTGAACCATCAGCGTATATTTTGATTGGGCCTAATCTTAGAAATTCATTTCCAAAATTTGTTTTTATTCCTAGAACTTCCAATCCATCTAGCATCGATTCTGTTTCCCGAACATCTGGCATTAGATATGATCTTACATTAAGCAAGCCCTTTTCCCATGCAAGCTGATAGGCTTGAATTTCCGCCGCTTTTAAGCCAAGATCATGGATGCTTGCACAGCCCCAGCTCAACGTGATTTCACACGCTCTTTGTATTCCCGCAAGATATTCCTCCCTTGAGGTGGGAGATTTAAGACTCCCAATTAACTCCATTGCTTCTTCGCGAAGAATGCCCGTTGGCGCTTTAGTATTGGGATCCCTGTCGATCCTACCTCCTTGAGGTTCTGGAGTCAACGCCGTGATTCCAGCAAGTTCAAGAGCGCGGCTATTTACCACCATTAAATGTCCATACATGGGTGTCAAGCTGACAGGATTTTCGAGAGAGACGCTATCCAAATCCTTTCTCGTTGGATAGCGTTTTTCTTGCCAGTTACTTTCGTCCCATCCATGTCCATATAACCAAGCACCTTCAGGAAACGTTCTGAGCTGGCCCTCGATTTTTGCTAGTACTTCTGTTATCGACTTTGTTTTAGATAAATCTAGGTGCGTTAATGATCGGATTCCCATCAGCAAGAAATGAGTGTGAGAATCAATGAAACTTGGAATAATGGTTTTGCCTGTTGCATCAATGATCTTTGAGGTTTTTGGCATATCACCCTCCGCTTCAGTTCCGACCTTAAGAATTCTATTTTTAGAAACGACTATCACAGGATTATCAATGGGAGGTTTCCCTGTACCATCAATGAGAGTACCTCCAGTGATTGTTAACATACCAACAACTCGTAGCTCGGGCTTTAAAATCTTTTCAGCCATTCAGCAACATAACCTGTCCTGAATTCATATAAAACCATTGAGTCGGAGTTCATCAAAAATATGCAATAGACAACTATTGCTCCTCATTCAAAGAATCACAGAACAAGAAGATGATAAATGTGAAAATTGGTCATATTGAACTATTTGTGAGGGATACCAACACATCAAAAGATTTTTTTTGCGATATATTGGATTTCGAGGTAGTAACGAAGCAAAAAGATGTAATTTGGATAAAATTAGGGGAAACAGAAATACTATTAAGACAAGGATTCCCTCAGAAGGTTCAAAACTATCAAGAAACATCAGTAGGGTTAGTTTTGTATACTGACAATTTGGAAAAATCAGCAAGTATGTTGAAAACCAAAGGATTAGTATTTGAAGGAACAGACGGCAGCAAAAACTGCCTAACATTTACGGATCCCGATGGTCATTGGTTCCAACTGGTGAATCCAAATGAACTTCATTAATATGAGATGCTTTGAAGATTTGTTTGTACCCCGATATTTAAATAAGATTAATTTGCCTCTCGTTTCACATATTGAGGAATACATATTGCTAATATATTCCTAGATCACAGGAGGAAACACTATAAAGTTCAAAAAAGAAAAATTTGTAACAAACGATCTGAAAAGAGTTTTTTTGGATCACTTCAATCTGATTGCGATTCTAATCATCTTTTTCCTCTGGTTGTGGATTTATTTTCCTTTTTTCTTTTCTCGGCCAGCTGGAGTTGACTTTTCAGCACATCTTTTTCGATTAGTCTTTTTTCAGGAGAATGGGCTCAATGGAGAGTGGAATCCTAGTTGGTACACTGGCACCCCCTTTTTGGAACAATATCCTCCAAACACAACCTTCCTCCTATGGATTTTGGGCTTTTTTTTTGCCTCAGATCAATCTTATGTGATTTTCTTGGTAATTACTCACCTAATAATTTCTTTAGCTGTTTTCTACGCCTCTACACGACTCGGGAAAAATAAAATCAGTTCTTTGCTCGGATCCTTGTTCGTCATGACTCTACCTAATCTGAATACAAATTTCATGTTTTATTCACGAGCACCAACCCATATTGGAATTGCTCTGCTTGTTATTGGATTGGGATTTTATTATGATAACAAACGGGCTAGCACTATTGTATTGGCATGTCTACTGGGTTTAACACATTTCATGATGTTCGGATTCTTTTTCGTTATTGTTAGCCTAACAGAGCTAATTTATTTCTTTGAAAGAACCAGAAGTGGCTTGAAATATAGTTCTGATAATCCAAATCCATTACATTCCTCATCAAGGGAAAAAGTCAATGATATTGACCAGGATAAACCCGAAAAATTATGGAATGTCTATAAAAGTCAACTGACGCATTTTATTAGAAGAAACAGTATCTGGCTTATTCCATTTGGTTGGATTTTCTTTTTGATGATCGATTTTTTTCAGCAACCCATAGGATTAATTCTCGTCTCGTCTCGATCTTTATCTGTCTTTGCAGATGGACCAGGAGAAATATATTGGTTCTTAAGAGTTTTACGTGATATAATTTACAGCTACCTGAGTATATTCATATTCATGTTCTTAGCACTATTTGCTTTGTCCCTGAAAAATGAAAAACTGAATGCCAATGAAAGGGCCCTAGTAATTGCAACTTTCTTTATTACTCTTACAGGGATTTTAATGTTTTATCAAGAAACAAATGCCATATTGCCCTTAGTGCTTAGAGGGATGGATGTGTTGCGTTTTATTCTAATAACTCATATCTTGATAGTATTTGTCTCGGTTAGAGGGGTCAGGGGGTGGGGATCATCTATATTCCTATTGATTGTGCTGCTTCTGCCATTGGCAGAAGCTCAGAATGGAATTGTCAACTACGGTTACCAGGATTTTGATGATAATCAATGGAGAGACTTAGTGCCAGTGGCGGAGGAGCTGAAAAATCGAGACGGCCTATACTACGCATGCCCCAAAGGATACCAAGGTGATCATATGGCTTATCTACCAATCTTGGCAGACAAACCCTATTTTGATGGATGGAACCCTCCTGGCGTGCGATTAAACTGGTTTCAAAGTACTCCTCCTAGTACACAGAAATACAGGCCAAATTCCACGCTTATTGCCGATGTAATAGATCATCCCCAGAAGTATGGCGTTAAATGGATTGTAACTGGAAAAAACGACGATTCCTTGGCTGGAGATTGGATAAAAATTACCACCAATGATGAACAGAACAAATGGCTATGGGAAACCCCCGAAAACATTACTTTGGTGGATGTTTATCCAT
>JBHLRO010000028.1:0-36097 GCA_048882505.1 Candidatus Thorarchaeota archaeon | reverse complement strand
GAGCCAAACTTACCCCCTACTTGGGGGCAGAATTCGAAATCTTCCTAAATAATGACGGAGATGATGAATTTGTTCAAGCGATATTTTTTGGAGTCTCCATGTATATAGATACACGAATAGTGGATATAGGAGGGGGAGCAGAAGTTGAATTATCATCGCACTTTACCAGTAAGGGTAATTTTTTCACATTATCATTGGACTTCGGGTATGAAGTCGATGTGCCGTGGCCTTTCAAGGATTTAAAAGCAGGTTGGGCGAAAGTATGGAAAATCGGACCCCTGTCTCCCGAAGGACACCAAATGAATCCCGATACTGATGGTGATGGGTTAACTGATAGCTTTGAAACCCAGATTGGTACGAATCCCAATAATGCCGATAGCGATAATGATGGCCTTCCCGATGGCGTTGAATTGGCGGTCTATTTCACTTTTCCCACGGATCCTGACTCGGACAATGATGGCCTAACTGACGGCGCGGAAGTTAGTTATTTTGAAGGGAGATACATCGATCCATTGGGTGATTATGATGGGGATAACAAGTCCCATGTGTTGGATCCAGATAGCGATAATGATGGGTTAACCGATGGCGAAGAAGTAAATGGAGCGAATCCCCATAGCTACACCTCTGATCCTCTTAAACAAGACTCAGATGGAGATGGGCTTACAGATAATCAGGAAGTCAAGGGCACGCTTTCAATAACCGTTAATGGAAATACAAGACCAGTCTTTAGTGATCCTATGAATGCCGATAGTGATGGGGATTTACTACATGATAAGGAGGAAGTTGTGTTGAACTCAGATCCTTTACTTACTGATACCGACACTGATGGAATTTCTGACTTTGATGAATTGCGAAGATACTCTATTCTGTGGAATCAGACGGACACTGATGGCGATGGGCTCACTGATGGAGAGGAAATTCTTGGAAAAGCTGTTCCAGGAATTGGCACGGTCACCTCCGATCCCAATCTGAATGATACCGATGGGGATGGCCTAACAGACTTCTATGAAGTCAAAACTGGAACCCTGATAGGATCCACCGTATTCTATAGTCATCCTCGTTTTATAGATACCGATACGGATGGTGTAAATGATTTTGAGGAAGTTAAGATTACACCTACAAATCCATACCTGACAAAACCAAACGTTACTGATACCGATGGGGATGGTCTAGCTGATAACGAGATCTATGTTCATGGAACGGATCCAACTAATGTAGATTCTGACAATGACAATCTGATTGACGGGGATGAAGTGAATGTTTGGTCAAGTAAACCTCTGATAAATGATAGTGACGCTGATGGGTTCTTGGATGGGGACGAGATTTCTTACTTCAACACACTCGTCAGTGGGTTTGATGAAAACAGCGATTATGACAGCGATGGTATCAAAGGAATTTTGGATTTCGATTCTGATGGTGGTGGCGTAAGTGACGGAGCAGAATTTGAAGCGAATAATGCTACATATACTTTTAATTTAACAGATCCATCTGATGATAAATGGGCTGATAGCGATCATGATGGGATGCCAGATCTTTGGGAAGATAACAATGGTCTAAATAAAAATGTCGCAACTGATAATGTGACTGATACCGATGGGGACGGATTATTAAACGTCTATGAGTACAGGAACAACACTAATCCGCAAATTCCTGATACGGATGAAGATGGTATCTCTGACGGACTGGAGGTCAATTATTGGCGAAGTATTCCTACAAATAAAGACAGTGATGGAGATGGGTTAACGGACGGTTCTGAAGTCGCTTATTTCAATGATACGATCTTAACACAATCTAATTTTACCCGAGATAGCAATTTTGATGCCGACTCCCTTACAGGCATAATGGACAATGACACTGACAACGATGGACTGTTAGATGGAACCGAAGCCTCGTTAACAGGATATGACCAACCAATTGTCAACAGTACATTAAGTGATACCGATTCAGATGGCTTATCAGACGGTATAGAAGTTCTGACATATCACACCGACCCCACAACAGATGATACTGATGTGGACGGTCTAAAAGATATTGAGGAGATTAATGGTGTCATGATTGAATGGAACGGCACCGGTGTCTCTATTCCCATGATGGTTTTTTCTGATCCTAATATCGCTGATACGGACGACGATGGTTTAACCGATGGCGAAGAAGTACTGATCTGGAATAGCTTTCCTAGGGATCCCGATAGTGACAACGATAGCATTAATGATGGACATGAAGTTAACTATTTCCTCCCGTACGGCTTCACGCAGTTTAGCAATTATGATGGTGATATAATCACGGGAATTCAAGATGCTGATTCTGATAACGATGGATTGCTAGATGGAGAAGAGATGGCGCGAGGAACCAATCCTACAGTATATGACTCTGATGGTGACCAAATGGGAGACTATGATGAAGTATATGGCTATGGCTTTAACTACACAGATCCTTTTACGGGTCTTGATCAACAAATCCTATTCTATACAGATCCATTGGATAGTGACTCTGATGACGATGGATTAGAGGATGGAGAGGAAGTGAATGGAATTATACCATACAATTGGTATACTGACCCGACCGACAAAGATACGGATGGAGACGGGCTGATCGATGGCGTTGAGGTCGGTGGAATCAACATGACCGTTATGAACAACAACCTCACTGTTGTTACCAATCCCATGCACCCCGATACCGATGGCGATATGATTAGTGATTTCGAGGAAATCTACAGTTGGAATTGGTTCTCAAAGCGAATCTATGATGTCAGACAACGTACTGGTGTGGCAATTATTGGTAATGGTGATGCCCCTCCCCTTCAAGTTCAGATGACACGAGAAACGCAATATACAAGCATAGCTGCGCTTAGGGGTGGTTACATTACTAACCCAATCATCCCTGATACTGATAATGATGGGTTAACCGAAGGACAAGAAAAGTATGGAATGGCAAACTATACATTCATTCAATTTCCAAGTCATAATTTTGAAGCCATCTCCATGCCAGTAATAACGAATCCTTTAAAGAATGATACCGATGGGGATGGGCTTTTAGATGGAACTGAAGTTAATGCAACCAACCCAAACAGAAGAGACACGGATGAAGACGGATTAAGCGACTTTGATGAAATTAACATTTATCACACCAGTCCTACCTCCTTCGATACTGACAATGATCAATTAAACGACAAGTTTGAGGTACTGATATCGTATCAAAATTCCACTCTTCTAGTAAACAAGACCGATCCTCGGGATTATGATACGGATAAAGATGGTTTAACAGACGGGTTTGAGAAATCTATTCTACATTCTCATCCATTGAATAACGATACAGATTACGACGGCTTGTTGGATGGCGATGAATACAATCTCTATAAGACCAATCCCTTCTTGAATGATACCGATAATGACGGTCTGACCGATCCACAAGAGATAAATCTCTATCTTACCGATCCCATTGATCCAGACTCCGATGACGACGGGATTTATGATGGGGTCGAGGTCAACTTCTACCTGACGGATCCTCTGGATCCTGATGAAAACAATGACGGTGAATTAGATGGCTGGGATTATGATTATGATAATGATAATCTCACAGATTACGAAGAGACCATCGTTTTTGGGACGTTCTATTACGAAGAAGACACTGATGAAGATGGACTTTGGGATGGTGCTGAACGAGATTACTTCGAATTTTGGGACGAGGATCCTGCAGGGGATCCTGATAAGGATGGACTGGATAATCTACTTGATCTCGATTCTGACAATGATGGTCTAAATGATTCTGCGGAATACACATATGGGACAAATCCCGCCAAAGTCGACACCGATAAAGATGAGTTAGAGGATTATGACGAAATTTTCATCTATTTCACGGATCCCCGGGATCCTGATACCGATGATGACGGATTAATCGACTCAAAAGAGCTTGAGATAGGAACTGATCCATTAGACGCTGATTCAGACAATGACGGGTGGAATGATGGGATGGATCCCGAGCCATTAAACCCTCTCAGTCCCAACTTACTTCTTGCATTCATCGGGGTACCAAGTATTGCTCTGTTGGCTCTAGGGGTCGTATACCGGCAAAGATTAGCCCAAATCACCAGTAATATGCTAGAAAAGCTTAGGCAGAATTTTCAGAAAAAACCTGAATAATATTTGTGCGTCAAAAATAGGTTAAACCAGATGCTTCATGTTTAGAATCTCTCATCAGGATTTTGACGTTACCAATTGTGAAAGAACTGATCCTTGCTAGATTGGTTGATTTAATGAGTCAGCAGCATCAACAACTGGCTATTTGCCCCCCATCCTCCTCAATTCATTTCATAAAGCTTCTAATTAGGTCTAGGTTTGGTTTTCTCATGCCAAAGTGACTTGTTGTATCTATACAAGCTATCAATAACGGCTTTTAATAGTTGGATAATGTAACCTTGGATTTTATTGATCTTATCCAAGTCTTCGAAAGCATGTAGAGTAAAAACCGCTTTATTGCCATAAATGGAGTAATTACCTGATTTTAAAAAATGAATCAAGTCTTTCTGAGTAAAATAAAGGTTAAAATATTTTTTCAGGGATTTATACTTGAGAAGTTCGAGATAAACTTCCTGAAAATCAACAATTTCAAGGATATTGTCGCTTAATCGAATCCGTTCTTGGGGCATTTCCAGATAGGAAGAGGGATCATTTCTCCGAGAATCAAGAAAGCCTATCTTTGAACCCAGATCAATTCTAACTTCAGGGATTGAATGCTGCAATGAGGTGATTTGTACCTGATTTTCGAACATACTAGACATTTTAGGCGAATTTAAATAAGTTTGAGCTTCTTTTAAACCATCAAACTTTCTTAAACCGTTGGAGATCCCGAATTCTGCTAATCCTTCTTCTTTCAAATTTTCTCGGAATATCGCCATATAATCGGCATTAAGACCAAAAATATTCAGGGTTTCAAGAATAGTGAAATATTGGGGAATATTTATACTGATGTTACCGTGTGGATCGCTTTTGATTGCATAAGAACGCTTCAGAAGATTATTATAACCCTTCAAACGTACACCGCGTCCAAATATTTGCATGATTTGGGCGCCTCGCTTTTTTCCGATGTTTAGTAACCCCATTGACGAGACACGATATGAATTCCACCCTTCACTAAACTTCTTGGAGCCAAGGAGGAAATTTATTGGTGATGCTTCTTCCTCTATTTGTTTGAACAATGATTCTTCTAGGTGGGTTGGTTGCCCATGTATAAAATCATCTTCCTGTTCAACGAGTTTTAAGAATGTCGCAACATCCCCAATATTGATTAATCCGAAATATTTCGGCCCCAATTTTAATCCAATCTCTCCCTCTACTTTTTTAATCTCTATAAAGCGGATCTTGGTTGAGGTTGTTGAATGAAACAATAATTCAAGCATATCAGCATAAATGTCACCGAGCTGTAATTGGTTCGTTCCAATAAGGTCTTTCAGATATTGAAACTTATATTGGAAAATGGATTTGTTATTTTCATCCAGTAGACTAGATTTATTTGTTAGAATATCTTTAATATAGTTCTCATACTTATTCCTACCCCTGATAAATTGAGAAAAGAACTTACACGCAAAAAAAACATCGGACCGATTTCTTTTCCCACTCACCGAGGTTCCAACATAGATCATTAAGGGATTATTAATTAAAAATTCTTTAGCCGCCGTTTGATAATTCTTAAAGTAAAGTTTTTGCTCATATAACGAAAGTAGGGCTCCTGTAAAATATTCATCTCCATAGTCTCTCGCATTCTTTAAATTAAGGATTGAATAATCTTTACCATATCCATCCTCGTAAAAAGATCGATAACGATAGGCAAAAATAATTGTGGACGCATATTCATTAAATGTCTCATCCTTCCCTGAAATTTCAGCGAACGTCGCACTATACTCAAATGTAAAGCCCTTTTCGCCCACTAATTGTTCCCTTAAACTTCGCCAAACCTTGGCTTCCGAAGAATGCCCTTTATGCCCTTCGTCAACAAAAACCAGATTGTTTTCCCCAAAAACCTCCACTGGGACTGATAATCCGTCTTGAGAGGTGACCTCCTCCTTTATTTTAGAAATTTCTATAACTTGAACATACATATCCGTAAAATAATCTGCTATGTCTGATTGTTTCTTATCAAACCGTTTATTCTTGATGCTACTATGGACTAATTCGTCAATGTGTTGCGAAGATAGAGTGTCACCAGGAGGGGTAACAAGAAGCATGTTGTCGAATTTGTGATTCGTGTATTTTAAAATCTGAAGCATGTTAAAATGCATGATAAGGGTCTTACCACTACCCGTGGCAGACCAATAACATAATTTTCGCATATTTCCCTTCTTAGGTTTGGGATATGGATTAGAACTATTTGGGGTTTCTATATGGTTTTGTTCAACGACAAATCGTACATAGTCGTGATAGAACAAATCAAAATTGTTGAAGAAGTTATCAAGGTAGATTTCTGTGAACAAAATCGCTAGATATTGAAAATACGTAAGGTCAATAGGAGGTTTTCGTTTGGTATTAATCCTTTTGAGATATTGTTGAATATTCTCATCATAAAAATCCAGCTTGAGACGAAATTCATCAGAAATGGGCAGGGTTTGCACAATTTCGGTAAAGAAAAACTTTTTGTTCGAACTAATCCCTTTCTGTACGTTTTTTAGTTCTTTTCTAAATTCTGCCATGTTCTTTAATGAGAAAAATGAAGAGATGAATCTGTTCAAGATCAGATAGTTCTGAAGTTTTCTATGATCCCTTTTTCCCATTTATTCTCACCTGAACAGTTCTTCCTTAAAAACAACATCGATTGGTTTGGCATTTCTGATGAGAGAGTTACCATTGACAAACACTTCATCGTATTTGTCATTAGCGATCTCTCGTTCAACAAATTCTTTATCACGCTCAGGATTGAAGGATTCAGGCTTGTTCCTCCAGACCACAAATACTGACTTTTCTCCTTGTTGTCCTTTTATAAAAATATACCTAATTTCGGCATCATTTTTTAAATAAATGAAATTAACATCGATTCCTGCAAGATAGTTGAATGTTTCAACGAGATCCGCGTTAACCTCCCTTGTTTTGCCGTTCTCTTCTATTTTTAGCTTGTAACCAAAGGGATTGTCTAGAAAATCAAGATTCAAGAAGATATTATTGGTACTCGTTTCATAATCCAACATATATTTTAATTTATAATCTTTAGACTCCTTTACACTTGATCTTGGCTCAACAAACTCGATATTGAGCAATGAATCTTCGTATTGTTCCAAAGATTGATATTTGAGGATTTGCCTAGGAATCCCATTTTTATCTTGTGGCTCACCATTTAACCAATTTTCTGAGAAAATCACCTTCTTTATTCTTGGCAATAGAATAGATTCGAAATATTGCGCCATTTCCACCAATATAAACTTTCGTGTTCCCTTATCCTTCTTATTTTGATTAAGTACGGCTTGCCCAGTTGTCCCTGAACCAGCGAAGTAATCTAGAATTATCTCCTGATTATTTGAACGAGTGGATATCTCGACAATTTTTTGTATGAAAAATGGGGATTTTGGAAAATCAAAAGGTAAATAGCCAAATTGATGTCGTAATATCTCGGTACCCTTTTCAGTATTCATCTCTCGCTCATCCCAAACCGAAAACGGCTTTTTCAACTTAATTGTACCATCTTCTTTATGTAAATAATCTTTTCTTTGGATAATCCAGTTCATATTCTTTGTTTTCTTCGCCCTTAGAAATTTGAGATTGTTACGTACCTTTTCCTTCCCCCAAGTCCAACAATCTTCAGTCCCCTTGCTATCTAGCGGTTCTACTTTAATCCAATCTTCCTTTTCAGTCAAAGATACTTCATATGTAACAGGATTGGCATAAATAGGAAAAAACAGGTTTGGCCTATTTTTGGCATTGAATTTTGGATTTCTGTTTCGTAATTCTAACCATCGAAACTGTCCCAGCTCATCAATTTCGTTATAGTGTGCTCTCCTTTTTTTATCTGGCTCTTGTCCATAGATTGATTCGGCTTCAATGTTCTTTGCGCATACCAAACAGTACTCATGAACCGAAGAAATGTATTTTCTTAAAGATCTCCCTCTGGGATTTGATACAATAGTCAATTGCTCGATAAAATTATCACGACCAAAAACGTGATCAAGACATAACCGTAAATGGTCCATTTCATTATCATCGATACTCACAAAAAGAGACCCTTCATCGTTAAGAAGTTCCCTCCCCAACATCAAATGCTCATACATCATCGTAAGCCAGCTGGAATGACGATAATTATCTTTATATAGGAATTCATCATTGCCAGTGTTGTACGGGGGATCAATATAGCAGCATTTTACCTTTTCTCTGTATTTGTTGAGAATTAGATTTAATGCATGGTAATTATTGGACTTGATTAATATTCCATTAATGCTGCTATCCAATTCCCTAATTTCACTTAGTATCCGATATTTAAATTCCGAATCAAAGAATCTGGTATCGAGAACTAATGTTGGAAATCTCTTAAGAAAATCAATGTTACGGTATCCACCATTGTCAGTTATGTTCTTGGATCCCCGTTCTCTCTTTATTTCCTCGAAATCAATATTGAATAACGTTCTCCATTCCCTTAGTTGTTCTTCATTCGCCAGAATCTCAGGGTAGTGCTTTTCATGAATATGATCCAAAGTCAAACAATAATTCGTTGAAATGACAAATTTCCTCTTTTCCCACAGTCTTTTCTGAAAATCCTCTATTTGAGCCAGGAATATTATTAGTTTTTGGCATATAGTTTTGAACGCGGGGACAATTTTCGTTATAAGAGATTTTTCTGCTTCTAATTCGAAATCGGTAATAGAAAATATCTCGCTCTTAATATAGAAGTCCAATTCTTGATTTAAGAAACCTCTCAAATCCTTGTGAATAAAATAATCAGAAGTGTTTTTGGTTGTATATCTGTTTAAATGCCAGGCGAGCTCAGAAAGCTCTGATTCCTCCCCATTCATTTTGAGGTGCTTCTTGGCTAGTTTGGGAAAAACCGTGGTTTTGGTTTGATCAAGAACATTCTTGATGTTGAAGGCGTTGACATATTCCTTTTTTATAGAATTCTTGTTTAGGGTAGTTTTGATCGCTTCAATTTCCTTTTCTGTCAATCCACGATAGGCAAATTTCAGTTCCAATGTGTTAACAGATTTTTCAAATCCTAATCCCCTAAAAATATAATATCTCTTTTCCGAATTCGTAATACTAATTCCTCTTACTTCAAATTCGTCATTGATCCGTTTAAATTCAACTGTTAGGCCGTCGATCATGAATCTGTAATTTTTAAAATCCTCACTTGTTTTCACATAATATTGGTCATTGTTTACCCAATATAGATAAACTTCTTCTCCGTTATAGGGTATTACATACTTCTTCGTTTTAGAATATCGTCGTTTAGATATAAAATCGCCATTGTCGTAGTATCGTAAAAAGAAATTGATCATATGGTCACAAATCTGCCTTTCGACTACCTCTTCCGTCTCTGATTTCCCTAATTCCTTTTCAATTACCTCAAATAATTCCTTATCAATAAAATCGGAAATTTCCTTTTTCTTGATATTAAGGATACGATAAATCCCAAAATCCAGATCCATATCCTCAAATTGAAAGATCTTCTTTAAAACAAGTTTTAATCTGTTCCTTAATTTTTTACTTGCCAAACCATGCTTTCTCCTCTTATTATCCCAGCTTCATAGAAAATCTTTCGTCTAAACTGAGTTCACGATTGTAGAAATCACTTTTTTGACTTTTAATCCTGACATTGGATTAAATTTGGAACTAAATGTAAATGTCAGCACTAATATTGGCTGAATTTCGCTTGAATATGAAGAAACACACCGATATGTGAGAAGGATATATCAAAATCCTCCTAGAAGTTTCTACTTTAAGATTATTCTCTTAAAAATACCATTTTTAATATTATCTTTCTACTAGTCTCTTCATTTTCCTCCGTCTCTCTCTGCTCACATCGTCCTAAGAGTTAAAGCCTTATTGACTAGGCTCTCTGATGTGGATAGAATCAGATCTTTAGACTTGGAACCCCCATTAAGCGAACATTCTCTACCCTTGCCTTCTTCCAATGGCCGATTTTCAGTCATTTCCCTTGTTGAAATTGGCCGAGTTCTAGGTGATGGGATCAATAGAACCTATGCTCTGATTTACGCCGTTTTTATTCAGACTTCCCCCTTCCTTATCTCAATCATGATAAGTCTTCGAAATCTGCTTCAATTGGCTACTCAATCGATCTTCGGGAGGTGGTCGGACAAATCTGGGCGGAAAATATTCTTATTGGTGGGGTTGCTTGTTTCGGCCTTTATTAGTTTCATCTTTCCCGATATCACGGATCCCTTCGTATTTTTATTAGCAATGATTATTTATTCGACCGCATTTGGCATTTTTGCCCCCGCCTGGATTGCGTATTTGGGAGATATCTCGACCTCGGAAAATCGGGGATCATTTCTAGGGAAAATCTCCACTATAGGGGTTTTGTGTGCATTCCTCGCATTAATTGTCATGGGCTGGGGAGTTGGTTTGCTTAATGTAGATTATGCCGCCCAATACGCCATTATTTTTCGTATTGCTTCAATTGCGTTCTTACTTGCTGGGATTTCTTCCCTATTCTTGGGGAGATCTGCTGACATGAATAGGAAAACGGGAATAGTTTCTTCGAAATCTAGTTATCTGGATCAAATCAAAAGGCTACTATCTCCATTAAAGGAAAACCGTGATTTTCGGCGGTTTATAATTATCTGCGCATTTATGGACTTTAGCATGTCTCTCGGTTGGCCAATCTTTGGATTCATACGGGAACGATATGCGTCGCCCTCCGAAAACTCATTGATGTGGGCAACCTTTATGGGATTTCAGATCATCTCGTTGATGATAGGTGGATCAGCTATTGACCGATATGGAAAAAGAATTGGTTTTTGGGGCCGAAGGTTGATGTTCTTGATTCCTCTAGTCTTGTTTTTTGCAACAAACTGGTATGAAATGGCGCTCGCCAATCTGGCTGGAGGATTTGGGTTTGGACTGTATTACATAGCAATGAACGCTCATATCATCGATTCTGCTCCAGAAGAATCTAAAGGACAGTATATCGGAGTTTTTTCCCTAATCATGGGATTGTCCACATTCGTTGGATCTTTATTAATGGGAATAACTACAGAACTTTTGGTAACTATTATTGGCAAATGGGAAACAATATATGCCATGCTTATTGTCGTGATGATCTTTCGTTTCATTGGCGGTTTGAACTTCTACTTTATCAAGTACCCACACTCTAGAAACGCTTAAATTCCCTCTTTTAACCACAGATTCTCGCATTAACTTAAATAAGACATATCTGGGGGGACACGACAAGGCCAGCAGATGCACATTCTTGACCAAAATAAGTATTAAGGACTTAACTAGTTCTGGGATCGTCATTCATAACCTCCCTCTTGAATTGCTTTCCTCTCTTGATTCCATCGTGTAAATGTATGTTATCTTAATCCGCTTAAGCATGCTATGGACAAAAAAAAAGAAAAAAAGGAAGGGGGATTCTAGTAGATTAATCAAGGTATCGCAGCTAGAGCCGCGTCTGCCATGATTAATCCCGCTCCAGTTGCATCGGTATCCCATGCGAAAGTTACAAAAAATGGGGCAAATGGTACAAAAACACCAGATCGACTATCAGGAGCTGGAATGGGAAGAGCTGTAGACTTCAGGATAGATTCAATGTCTGCTTGGTTTAGTGTGGGGTTTTTTTCAAGCATCAACGCTGCCACTGCAGATACGTGCGGGGTCGCCATACTGGTCCCACCTACATAGTAGAAGTTACCCGGATTAAGACCTGCAAAGTCACCTATTCCTTCCGACCACCATGGGAGATGGCTGTAACCTGGAAATCCAGGAAACGGTCCACGAACCCAACTCCCAGGGGCTAGCACATCCAATTCTTGTCCAGGCAACTCTCGGCTGCTGAAATTAGTAACATAAACCTCATCCACAGGAGCAGGTTCTGGAATGTCATTCCAACCATATGGATTCTCTTGGAGCCACCATAGACGGTAAAATGGGCCATCATCAGGTAGCAACCATTCCTTAGTCCAACCAGATGCACCTGCAGAGATTACTGGGGCATAAGCGCCTGGAAAACTCATTCCATCTGTTCCTTCGTTACCAGCGGCAGCAACCACAATAACTCCATTTGCAATGGCGTTATCAATAGCATTTTTCTCAACTGGTGAAAGAGACGGGCCACCTAGGCTCATTGAAATGACAACAGGGGAATCTCCAAGGGCTCCACTGAGTTTAAGGTCCGTGATATAGTCTATACCTGCGGCTACCATACTATCAGTCCCAAACACGATCTTTTGACCCAGTCCAGCACCCAATCCTGGAAAAGTATAATCTGCTAGGACTTTTACTGGAATGATGGTAACATCAGGGGCGATACCTCTGACAATTAGCGGATCTAAAGGCCAACCACCAAATGTATCCGCATTTGCATCATAGAAATAACCAATGATCGTACTGGTAACATGCGTACCATGAGTTGAGCCCACGCTCCCAATGTACGTCGTGGTGTGTAACTCACCTACTTCAAAATCCGATCCATCAGGTCGAATGGTCACTGGTTGATAAAATCCTATCCCGAACTCAGTTGCAATTCGTTCTTCAGGAAAATAATCCATCCAGTTTGGCACAAGACCCGTATCAAGGACGGCAACATACACACCTTTCCCCGTTTCCTCAACTTGTTCGATATTGATCATATCGGAGTCCCATGTGGGATGTCCATCTGTTGTTGTGGTTATACCTCTGAACGGATTTTGAGCCGCAGATACATGCCCAAAAGACGTAATCAGAAACATTACAAACAACAGAACAAAAAATTTCTTCGTAGTTATTCTCAAAATTCGATTTCACCTTTTCTAACTTATTATGAGGACAATTTTCCCATCTTTCCCCCGTCTGGTTAAAAAACTTGTTTTGAATTTCTCGTTTTTATGGGTACCGAAAATGAGAATGAAGTACTCTAACCTAAAGGCTGTGAATTTAAGAGCACTAGTTTGGTAGAAAACAACCTAAGTACGATTAAACAAGTGTCAAGGCCAGTATTTTCAGCTAGAATGTGTTTTAACAGATCCTCAAACCCTTGATACGTTCAACCCCGCGTATTTGCAGGTTATTTCTACCGATTTAACAAGAGCTTGAATCGCCAAACTCGCCCTTTCTTTCACAAGGTCTCCTTCTTCATCAAGGGTTCCCAGACCTGGTGTTAGAAACATATTTCCACTATAAATAGTTGCCCCAAGGCCCACACCCATCTCATCGAGAGCCACCATTATTGGATTGGTGTTTGCAAACATATCCTCCATGTTAAAGAGTGGAATCCCCCTGCGTTCCCCATCCCAGGTTTGTTCATAATTTAATTCGGTGCCTCCCATCGTGTAGCTCTTGGTTATAATCAACTTCTCACGAAATCTGCTCGGTTCCAAGGCCTTGAATTCATTCACGATAATTTTATGGTATTCATCGATTGGGCGTTTAATTTTCATTGGGTTATCGCGAAGCATCTTTAAAACAGCAATCAAGCCTATAACCGTGTCGCGACCAGGATCCATCATACTATAGCGTGCTTTTCCATGCGATGAGACCTCACCATATCGTTGTCCCCCTAATCCTAATCCTTTTCGAATAGGAACCATGATTTCCTCTTTACCAACAACTAAACCACTGGCAGGTGCCCGAGCTGATTTATCCATACTCCACATCATAATATCCCCGTTCACATCTTGAGGACCCAGTCCAATCACAGGCATCCCACCTCCCCCATCCAATAAGTAAGGCAGATCGTAACCTTCTGCCAATTTGCCAATGCCCTTCTTTAGAACTGAAATTCCATTTTGGTCTTTTTCCGCGTATCCATATCCTGGGGTATCGTACCCCAAGGTGGCAAATCCTGTTAAAAGCAACTTATGGCGATCTGCCACCTTGGCAATCCGTTCTAGCGTTTGGCTGGTTTTAGTACGGGTTAATAGTGGAATTGGGTTGTATTTTATTCCATGAACTTCGTATTTGGCCCCTACAAATCTCACAAGTACTGATTCTAAGTTAGGAAGGCTTTTCGCTTCTACTGCAACTTCTCCGCCTGTTACCGACCTATCTACAAATATGTTTTTGTATTTGGGGGGGAAAGGTCTTCCATATCCTGCAATATATTCTGAATCTTCACCATACGGAGTAATGTATCTACCTTTATATGTCTCACCTGCTCTTAATATTGGAGGAGCAAATAATAGCTCAAACGCTACTCGAAGAGCGGCTTCACAAGTGTTTGTTGCTGCTGCGTCATATTCATCTCCATAAATGTCCTTAACGACATTACGGAGGTCATCCTCTACTTTTCGCACGGGGATGACTCGCTTGTTAGCTTCAATTATCTCGTTGAGTACATAATTTGGCAGGGGACCTGGTGAAGAAGATGCGCCAGGATATAATCCAAAACGATCTTTGACCTTAGTTACGCCGAGTTCGTCGGCTATTCTTCGTGCTTCTTCTTTTATCTTGGAAAAATTGTCATATATGCTTTGATACCATTGATATCTATGTTTTGTTTCCATGAACTGACCTCCAGGCATTCGTATTGCCTATCTATTGTTCTAATGGCCTGTTTGTAATGCATTCCCAAGGATATTCTCAACAAAATCACCTGTTCTTACAAATCCTCTTATAATTTCTTCTTCTAGGATTTTTGGAACTTAGAGGATCGTTTGAAGTCTGTTTCCCAAAAGCAAACTTTCAGTAGGTTTTATCACACCCCGAAGGAATGGATGCCTACCTTAAGGATCCCTCTTTTTTGAGAAGGTAATGACTTGAGAAAAACTGATACCCATAAAAAAGACCTTAAAGATCTTCTCACTGATTTTTTGAGTACCTGGGACGATATCCCGATTACTCAATATTTTATACAGAATAGTAACCTCCCTGGCCGTAGAGGCAACCTTGAAATGGCATCAGCTTTCGTTAATATCATTGAAGAGGAATTTACAGATCATTTAGATGGTATATGGAATCTGAGCGTAGGATTGACTAAGATGTCTTCGACGGAAGCTCCGACAAATGATCCAAGAGAAATGATTCCTTTTTGTGGGACACGAGCTCTTGGCTCGATAGGAGCGATTTCCGATGATTACTTCAAAAAATCAATCATCATATTAAGAGAATTGGCTAGTGATCCGCGATGGCGAATGAGGGAGGCAGTTGCGGCTGCACTGGGCAGAATCCTATTACAGAGAGGACAACTACTGATTCATGAGCTTGAACATTGGATTAATAATAGCAATTGGCTCGAAATGCGAGCAGTCGCGGCCGCAGTGGCTCATCCTAGTGCATTAGGCAATAATAATATTCCCCAATTAGCGTTAAATTTGCATAAGTCTATCTTCCAAAGGATCAATGAGACAAGGAAACGTAAGTCCGAAAAATTCAAGGTTTTGAGAAAAGGACTATGTTATACGTTAAGTGTTGTCACCCAAGCAATCCCTGAAGAAGGCTTCAGTTATATGAAACACCTGATAGGAGTTAATGACCCCGATATCAATTTTATTGTTAGGGAGAATCTTAAGAAAAACCGATTGAAGAAGAATTTCCCGAATGAAATTGCCTCTCTCAATGAAATTTTGAAATAATCGTCCTTAATCCTACGTCTTCCCATAAATGATCAACTGAGAAATCGACTAAAATGAAGCCGTGAGTTTCTTTCTGGAGGTTCTTCCCATCTCCCTGGAATTTGTTCTCCACATTTAGGACAATATCCCTTTTTTTCTTCATAATTCACGTTTAATGCGAAGTCGGTGATTTCAAAACCGTGTCTCGCAATTAACGTATGCTCACATTGAGGACATCGTGTATGAGAAAACTTACCCACTTGACCAGGCAAATTGCCTGCATATACATAATTTAATCCAGTCTTTTCGCCAATTTTTGCAGCACGAACTAAAGTTTCGACAGAAGTGTTGTCTGGATCTGTCATTTTATAATCTTTATGAAATGCGGTCACATGCCACGGGATATCAGGGGAAATGTTTGCAATGAATTCCGCGATTTGTTGTAGTTCCTCATCAGAGTCATTAAAAGACGGGACAATTAATGTAACTATTTCTAACCACATTCCTCTCTCAAAGACACCTTTGATCCCTTTAAGAACCGCTTCTAACGTTCCCCCTAACTTTCGATAGTTCTTATCTTGAAACGTCTTCAGATCAATTTTATATAGATCCAAATAGGGTTTTAGATAGTCTAAAACTTCGGGGGTGGCATTCCCGTTAGATACGTACGAAGTCGCTAGTCCCTTTTCCCGTGCCACTTTGAAGATTGCTACAGCCCACTCAGACGTAATCAGCGGTTCATTATACGTAGATGTTACCACTCTCGCATCAAGATCCAGGGCTTTGTTTACAAACTCCTGTGGGGTGATATCATTAACCGTCGATCTGGCGCTCGCTCGGGGATCCTTTAGAGCTTGAGACGTAAGCCAATTTTGACAATTAGCTACCAAAAAGAATCCTGCTAGATAATTGTGTTCATTCTCTACTTCCATATTGTAAACATAATCATCAAAGTCAAATTGACTCAATGATCTAATTGGTATCAAAAAATACTCATCAGTAACATGAAATTCTCTTTCAACATTTGAATTCTCATACCAAACCACATTATACAAAAATTCAGCTTGATTTACTTCCCTTCCTAGTATTTCTGTTTTTTCTGGCATTTTATTAATATATATGGAGGGTAAATATCCTAGTTTTAAAACTAGCCAAGCAATACCATAAGCTAGATCAATTGAAACAGTACTAGATGAAACCTTACTACTTTCGTACCTATGGCCATCACCATCTATATATGCATTAACAAAGGCTTCAACCACTTCTCTTGGAGCATCGAATAAATACTCCGGAACTTTCTTTTCAAGAGCTTTAACTCCAACTAAATATTTGAATAATAGTCCAATCGAAGTTTTCCCTGCCGCAACCGCTATGGTATCTTCTCTAATTACTTTCCTTGCACTAATGCCAAAAATTTTTGTAATTAAATTTCGTACTTCCTTTACAAAATGTTCTTCCTCATGTGAAAAAGTGAAATTGGTTTTATAGCTATTAGGTCTGCTTTCATCAGTTACAACACATCCTTCCGCACAGTAAAGTCCAAATAACCTCGCAGTGTCAACATCAAATTGAATTTCAACAGGGATTCCTGGTCTACGTTCGTTAGAAAATCTCATTTTATTATCTTCAATGATGATTTTTCCTTTTCTTTTATCTAAGCCTAATCCCTTCCTCATTTTGCTTCTAACATGCCGAATATATGAACCACTTTTCCCTAGTGTTTCTCCTATTTCATTAGATGATTTTCCTTTTTCAGTTTCGGACATGATAAAATTACGTTCTTCAACAGATAATTTCCACCTAGGATTGAAGTTGAATTCATGCTGATTTAGGACTTGATCGACTTTAACAAGCTGGGGCGAAGAAAAAGAATAGCTTCGTGGAATTGCAAGAAGGTGATTTTTTGTTAATTGTTTCGCTTTAACTTTTCCTGGTTTAATATTAGGGTTAGTGGTGGCATAAATTTCATGATCACTTGTACACTTTATTTCTGGTAAATATAGGGGATTTATTTTTACCATCTTCCCTTTATATTTATGTTTAAATATACCCTTTACATCTCTCAATTTACCAGAAGAAGTGATAGCTCTAAGGTCGTTTTTAAAACCAATGTATCCATCGTGAGTTTCTTGAATAGCATCAACAGAGTTAAATAACTGTTTAAATGTTTCAGGGCCTTTATCAGTTATGACAACAGTATCATCTGTAAAACAATACCCACAGTGATAATCGCATCCCAGCATTCCAAAGGACATGGCATGGGTTCCAGGAAACGCGTGAAAAAAGGGTTTTTTTTCAATCGGATCACACTGCCATGCGCCCACATAGCCATACGGAACTCTCAGGACCCCATTGTCATTGAATCTGATTTTACATATGCCAGAACGATTGTTCCTAATTTTACAGTAATGAGCACACGCATAACATTGAACGAATTCAGGTTTCTCAGGTATTAAACGATACAGATCCCCTTCAATCGTTCTTGCATTCAACCTTTCAACTAGTGCCTGTGTCATTCCATGGCATCATGTAATTTCAATGAATTTAAGGATGACCCGACATTTTTCAGAATCGGGGGTCCCAGACAGAAAATTTAGGCAGGGAGTTTCCATACCTTTTCATGTCATGAGCATCTCAACAGCATGGCAACTATGGAGAAAAATTCACAGAGCTGAACCAGCTGGCATTAGGTGATGGATTCATGGAAGCCTAACTGGAAGTAGAAGAACTTGAGAAAACGAAAAGACTTAAAGGACTTACTAGACAAAAAAGATCGATCAAAAGCATTTTAAGAGTAATTCCGGAATGACAGCATATTTAAGCCGCCGATTATGCCTAGTGTTACAAAGAACCAATAACTCTTAAACTAAAAAGGCCAAGAGCAAAAGCCAATGAAGAAAAAAAAGGAGAACTAGAGAAGGAACTAGCTAGTACATCCTTCGGAGAGTTTTTTGGTCTATCTTTCAAGAATCCGGCGTCATTATCCTATCTGCTTGCTAAACATAAGCTGCGAAAGCGCTATGGGGAGAAGGAGCGATAATTAGGTATCCAAAGTACGAAAAAATCCGTTAGAAAACTAGTTTCAAAACTCTCAAATTAAATGAAATATCATTGATAATGCCAGACATGAAGAGGTTCTCTTCACGCAGCAATTCTCGAGAGTGGAACCAATGAAGAAGAAAAAGGGAGAATTGGAAAAAGAAGTCACCAGAAGCGCCTTCCATGCCCTGATAGGAGCCCTGTTCGGGATGAATCCTGGATCGATATCCTATCTGCTGACAAAACACAAACTGGGAAAGTACTATCGGAAAAGGGAGCGTTATGACAGGTATCGAGAGTACGAAAAAATCCGTTAGAAAACCAGTTTCGAAAGTCCCAAATGGAATGTAATCGTAAATTGCTTTTTTCTTTCCACGATAAGACCCGTGTAGCTAAACCCTTTTCGAGTTCTTTTCACACAGATGAATTAATCCTTGGTCCTTAGTTAAATGATTAGTTAGATAAGGATTTCAAGGCCTTTTCTGTCAGATTTGCCAGGATTTTCGAATAATGGACAGAATTCTCTAAATTCTGGTAAGAAAGGGTAGATATATAGCGTTACACTGATCTCTCTCTTAGTTGGTCGGATATAAATAGGAACCTATTGATTAAACCAACTCGATATCTTGAGGTATTCGATTGTCAAGTAATAATACCTTTGATGGGTTTCCTGAAGAAGGGTTGCAGTTTTTAGCTGATCTGAAATTAAATAATAGCCGAGAATGGTTTCAAGCGCGTAAGGCGGACTATCAAAAGTACCTCCTTGATCCTGGGCAAAGTTTTGTAATTACCTTAGGCGAGCGGCTCAAAAAGATCTCCTCTGGTCTTCGCTATGATCCTCAAACAAATGGACGTGGTTCGATTATGCGAGTTCACAGAGATATTCGTTTTAGTAAGGATAAGTCCCCGTATAATACCCGTTTTCGTGTGATTTTCTGGGAAGGCCTGGGCAAGAAAATGCAACATCCTGGTATCTTTTTTGGCATGGACATGACTGGAGCAGGACTATATCTGGGTATGCATGCTTTTTCCAAACAACATCTAGCTGCTTTTCGTGAAGCAGTTGTTTCCGATGATACGGGACACGAATTAGTCGAAGCCATTGATTCTGTCCACCAAGCCGGAGACTATAAAATTGGGGGGAGTCACTACAAGCGGGTTCCAAGAGGATTTGATTCCTCTCACCCGCGAGCTGATTTGTTGAAATACAATGGTCTTTATGTTATTTCTCCGCAGATCAGCGTATCTACACTCAAAACAGTTGAGCTGGTTGACCAATGTTTTAATCATTGCCAAAAGATGGCTCCCATCCATCATTGGTTGGTAAAACTAGATGAATCGATCCCTTGATTCCTTTCATCATCCTGCCAGATACAAACAAAGCCTAGGAACCGCGTTTGTGAGTTCCTAATACGAGAAGTAATCAGTGGGAGTTATTTCTATCAACCAATCCTCCTCAGGTCTACCTTCAACTTTATCGTATAATACTCTTATCCATTCTTGAGAAAGATTGGGGTCATATTTTAACAGCAACTGCTGATGGATCCATGCCGTTTTGGGATTATCCAGGTAGGTGCAGATTCTAGCTTCTCCCATGATTCCTAGATATGGCATAAAATCGGATTCAGGATGAGGGTAAAACTTTCTATCAATAATTAGAAGGGAAACAGCAGTATTTCCTGATCTAATTGCTTGAACTTTCTTGGATTTACCTCCTGCAAAACAGTAGAACTTATTTTCATAAAAAAAAGTCCAAATGGGAACAGTAACAGGAATATTTTTTGCTTTTGATAGATACGTTAATGTTACAGGATTCTTACTCCCTCGCAGTAAATTTTCTATTTGTACGACGTCATATTTCTTTAATTGTTCTTGAATTACTTTCACTCTGGTCAAAATCCTTGTTGGCCCTTGAAACATCAAATAGTGATGTTTTATGATTTTTTAGCTATAAAAATCCCAGCTAAAATCGATTTCATGCAAAAAATTTTGGAATTCTAAGTCTCTGCCTTCTGGATCCTTGGCAAAGAATTGGTAAATTCGGTATCTCTCATTTCTTGTTGGTTGGGTAGTCGTAATATTTCGCAGTCTGTCATACATTCGATCTACTTCTTCGATAGTTTGATAGAAGAATGTTAACAACCCGTATTTATCTATCCTAAATCCTTCGCAAAATCCAAACAGAAAGTTATCATGCTTAAAGATGATACAATCTTTTTGATCGACCCACACAGTTGCTTCAATCATTGATGTGTAGAAATCGCGAATTTTTTCTAGGTTTTGTGTTTTTAAGAAGATAATACCCGCCATGCTCTATTCTACACCTTGTCTCGGTTTTTTAGACCTAATAATTGTAGTTTCATCCTCTAGTGTGTCTAATGAGATATCCCTAAATCCAACCTGAAATAAACGGCTTTTAATATTTGTCGCCACCTCTGTTCCAGTTGTAATAGGCAATCTGGGAACTTGTAGTGAACTTTCAAATTGCTTCATTCTCCGTTGGAGAGAAGTGTCAGGTACGGGTTGAGAGTCTGTAATTCCACGATTCCACCAATCAACAATTACCAACTGCCCCCCTTTATTCAACACGTTATACAACTTCTGAAAGAAAGTTTCAGTATGAATTCCCGCATCACATTGAAGTATCAGATCAAAACCAGTTGGTAATTCATCATGAATGAAGTCCAGTGCCCTATATTCAATACGATTCGCTACGATTGTATTATCGGCGATTTCCCTCCCTACAACGCAAACATTTGGTATGTCTACGACTACTGCTTTGAGACTAGTATGTTGTTCTAGTAACATTAACGACATGACCCCTGATCCCCCACCTAAATCCATCATTTGTCTCACACCCGTCATTTCTAATGTTTGGGCCAGCGTTTTTGCCAACGGAAGATGCAGTTCGTAAAGTAGATATGTAAAACGTCGTGCACGCGTCGGATCCTTTTGGATTTGTTTAAACCAATCAGGTGGACTCAATCCCTGAGATGCCCACACCGACTTCGGATGGGAAATGTGGAATACGAGATTATCACCTATTCGATACCCTTCTCGTGCATACTGGGCCAATTGCGCCCAGGTTTCTGCGCTGTAGCTCTCAAAAACGGCAGATCGCGTGATAGGAGAAATGGAATAAGTACCACTGTCCTGTTCTAAAAGCCCTAATCCAACTAGCAATTCGAGCCACCAGTAAACACGATCTAGTGGTATATCAAAGGTCTCCGCGATTTTTCGCGCATCTTGGGGGTGGTTATTGATTATCTCAAATAACTTCAGTTCAAAGGCAGTTCCTAAGGCTGCTGAAACAATGTTCATCCTTAGAAGGTCTTTTACGTCTTCAAATGTCGTAACTTTAATTTCTACCACCTACTCACAATCTACAGTGGTCGGATATCGAAATTCTTATTAGCCAAATTCATAGGTTATTACTTGATCTACTTTATCAATTCAATTTTCTTCTTTGGAAAGGCGATGACATGAGATCGTTACCAAAATTGCTGATTGGTATTAGTATATTTGGAATGATATTCGGATTCTTAAACTTATTTCTCTTTCAGACCACCTTTGGAGTGCTAGATATTGGTCAATCCTCAATTAGCCCTACATTCCATCTGAAAGAAGGGTATTATTCGATTAATGCCGTAGGTGAGAATCACGTATATGGATTCAGTTCAGGTGAAATCATTCTCATCTCGATTGATGGGTCAGGTACCGTTTCTCCTATTTTCATTTCATTCTCATTTGACGGAGAGAGTACTTTCTCAGTGGTCATGCTTACCTCGGTCAGAATTGAGAAAGAGGGGGACTATTACCTTCAGTATGATGAATTTCAATCTGATAGAATCGGAACGGTGAAAATCACCCTTCAGCAGTCGTTCATTGCCGGTCTGTTCGGAATCACTGAACTTACCTTTGTGTTTTACAGTACTGGCGTCCTTATCAGTAGTATCATATTGGCCATCATCTGGGCAGTCACTTCTCGCGACCGTTCTATCCCCTCAGATGATCCCCTCGAGCATGTATCAGGGAGAGATCCCGGAGATTTCGTATTTGACGATTCTCCATCATATCCCAAGAGTTCTCGATGGGTCATCTGTCCACTCTGTGGGACTCGGTCCGATGGGCTGTTCTGCGAAAAATGCGGAACGAATTTAAGATAAGAGGACGTAGGAATCTTTACCAAAACATGACTCAGAATTAAACCCTATCTATATTTTTCGATGATATGTTCTTGATAGGTTCCATCATACTTCCCCATTTTTATATTATTTAACTGTGTGAAAACCTTATATCCCCCTGCTACTTGTAGAATAATTGCTGCAAAGAAAATTAAGGTTGCTAAAACTAAAACTGTTTGGCCATTTTGGATAGTCGATAGTGAGAGGGTTTCCAATCCACTTAGAAACATCACATATGTTGCCACGAGTAATAATGACCCCATTACCTCGCATATGGCACACCACCTGATGCGGCTTGTCGTAGCATTATGGGGAGCTCCCAAGAAGGTTATGAATTCTTCAAACCATTGAGTGAAGCTATGGGCTCCTATCAGGAAAATAAAGGCTGAACCTGTCATAAGTATTGAAATCAATATTCCTTGATAAATAAACGATCTCAGCCCCTCTAAAGATACGTCCTCGGGAATCGTGAGGATGGATTCGGTCATTACAGCCCCGATAAATCCAATCCCTGCATGGAGTATTATTAAGAGCGGTACATACTTGACTTGTCTGTTTAATGAAACTGGTTCTAATTGAGATATCGAGTAAATTCCAAATGCAAACAGAGCTAATGCGCTAAGATCGACTAATTGATTCACAAATGTAGATAAACTACTTTCATCTCCGACCAAGATTATTCCAAGGACCAGAGATATAATCGGTCCGAGTGCAAAAGCTGTGCTGCCATTAATTAGATTTTGATAGTTCCTGTGGGTTATCAAATTCATATACTGGATACGAGGAGGTCGAATGTAAGGTGAAGGTCTGGCATAGGATATCCTTGACGAATCGACTGATAGAAAAGATTGAGATGGAGTTTGAATCGGCTGAGGACTACTTTCCTGTTGTTCTCCAGGAAATTTATGACCACAGTTTCCACAATAAACACTTCCCTCGAAATTTTCCATTCCACAGGCAGGACAAAATTTCATAAGTTCATTCCCCGTCTCTTATCCTGTGGTCATATCTCCTTTCTGATATCTTTTAAGATTCGGTCAAAGTAAAACAAGGGGAAATCATCCCCTAGGTACTGGTAGGTAGGGTTTTAGAAGTGCGGCCAACAGGCCTATCTCACGATTTTGGGTGTAAACAACACCTGGACCCGTGTATCGTATAACAATTCCTTCTCCTCCTAATACCAAGCTTTTAGTACCCCCAACTTTAGAGATTCTTGCATTATCGTGCATATCGGCCGGTACTGCCATCAAAACTCCATTATCTACTACGAACTCTTGGTTGGATTCTAGATCGTGACGTTCTACAAAGCCATACCCCCCTATCCAAACATCACCTTCAGCCTCTGCCATTATCTTGGTCAATACGAGACCTTCTCCCCCAAACAAACCTTTTGCGCCTCCCCATCTCGAAGTTACCTCAATACTGGGAGTTCCACAAATATACGCATCCTGGCTGAGTACCCATTCTTCACCTTTTTCTAGATGGAGATGAATAATATCACCTGGTGCTCCGTGAGCAAATGCCACCATCCCAGGAGGAACTCCATCAGGAAGTGAGAAGAAGTTTTGAAACATGGATTCTCCTGAAAACTTGCGTTTCAATCCTCTCATAACTCCCCCTGCTGATTTTGTTTCCATCTGGATATGGCCGTCCATATAAACCATCGCACCCCCTTCCGCGCGCACTTGTTGACCAGGTTGTTCGAGGAAAATTCTGACTATCGAAAATGCTGGCCCGCCGGTTATCTCATATTTTAGAAATGACCTATCTTTTTCACTTTGCATGATTTCCTACTCGTTTATCCTTTTTTTGCTTCTATAAATTGTCAATCCTTCCTGTATATGTATTTATTTACTATTTCAATAGTAAAACCTAGGTGGACAGATGCAGAAAGGTACGTGCGCGAGAAAAGAAAGGCCCTTCAGCTGGGGCCATCTCAAAAGACTCGGTGCAACATTTACAGAATCGAATCATTGATAATACCAGTATTGTGGTTAAAAGAGGGGTGCCACACTCTGGATTGATCTCATTTTCGCCAATCGTATTTATTATTGTATGAGTGTCGTTTTCCTGGGAGTCATCCGTATGCTACACTTCTGAGACCATATAACCGTGATAAATCTTGTTGAAGTGGGGTTCCAAAGGTCATTTTTAAATTATCTAACAATGGCTGAGGTTTTAAGGTCGCGACGTCTTTTAATTGTTTTTTCAGGGGAGCGTCTTCAACCAAAATTAACGATGTGGCTCCCAATTCAATGGCTTTCAGAAGGATCTCCTGAGCCAAGCTTAGAGAATCCGCTATGATGGGGCCGATTCTTGTTTTGTATAAAAAACCATAACCATGGCCTGGATCATTGATAATTGGCACCTGGTCGTATCTATGGATCTGAAATAATTTCTGGCGGTCAATACCTACCACCTCTCTGTCCTTTTTAAGAATCCAATCAGGCATTGTCGTGTCAATCTGCAACTCCTGCTTGGAGTTCTTCCTTGGTTCTACAATATCATATCCACAGATCGGATAGTTTGCCTTGAAATCTAGAGACTGGTAAAACGGAATTCCCGCTTGGGATGAACAGAGTTCAATTGTTTCTAATGGAATTTCTCGAGCTATTTCCAATACCTTCAGCATTAGTTTTCTTCCTAATCCCCTACCCTGAAAATTGGAATCTACCCCTACATATGGAATCCACCCTGTCGTCTCTACTGGAATCAATGAGGAAAACCCTACATAATTGGCAGAGTTTCCACCTTGACTCTCTCGCACTCCCACACAATGAAAACGTCCTTTCTTATAAAACATCCTAATGCTGTTTGCTATCCATTCTTCTATTTCTTGCTCGTCTCCATAGTATTCTGCAAAACCCATGGCTTTGATGAATGGAGGCAGGGCTAGGTGAAAAGTATCTTCATCTAGAATATCTACAACAAAATTCTTCACAGTTAAATCCCATTCTAGCAAGTTGGTTCTCTTAATCTTATATCTGCTGGTTCTACCGTAAAAGTACCTAAATCAGCAAAGCGAATGTAGACATTTTAAGTTTCTAAATAGTATCGTTATTGGGAGAACCTGACTAAGCATCTTGATTCTTATAAAACAGGTGTTTTCTTCGCTTATATAGGCTTTTTAAGTTGAGAATTCACATACCAAAGCAGTTGATTACCTGGTTTAGGGGTAACCCCGAAGCTGTTCTGTGTCAACGTGATCCTGGAAAGCAAATTGTCTTTTCGCCCGTCTACGTTCATATAATTCATTCCACCGCTCTTGAGATCCTGCTTCCAAAGGATACCCTTTCCACTCTTTATTTGAGTAAAACATACTACCGAACTGTCACACTAGTGACTCATAAATCCACAAAATCCAATCCCAATGACAATAAAGGCCTTTTTTTAATCGCTTCCATTGAATCATGGGAAGCTTATCCTTTTGACACCCTCCTCAGGGGAAATAAACACTTTAAAGCATTCAAATCAATGTGGGCGGGTCGGGAGCTAGTTCGTGTGACTTTGAATCCTTATCGTGCAAGTTACTGGTCGGGGATTCGTTTTGGTAGTTATCGATGGCGGCCTCTTCCTAAGAACTTGCCCAGAAATTTCTTTCCAATAACGGTCCTTCCAAGACTCAGAACTAAGAATCTTCTTACATCCAGCCAGCAATCCGTTTTACGGCGAGCTCACTTTCTTTACATTGCTGTAATCAATCGCTTTGGAACAATCCATGCAACCCCTGTTCACTTCATCGCCATTAGAAATCGAATTCTTCTAGCTACTAGTTTTGCATCTGCAAAGCTCAGAGGGTTTAGAGCCTCCCAGATTGGGGTGGGTTTCACTTACCCGACCACCCACGGTCGGCCAGAGTATGCCCAGGCACTTACACTACGAGGAACAACTTTTACTTATGGTTGGAACTTTCTGACAGCATTAGCGTTTGGCCTCATCTTTGGACCGTACCTAGCATTTGTGGCTTTTCGAATGTATCAAAAATATCCTACCACAATTCAGAATTTTCCTTTTCGCAAGACACCTTATAGATGGCAATTTATTCCTCTCATTGGTCGAACCATCATGGAGATTTGCCATACTGACGATGCTGAAAATCAAACTGGCAACCATTTAAGGTAAGTAGCGATTTATATCGGTGATCTCGGTATCATCAAGAATTTATTTCAAGGTCTTACGCATTATATAGGTGACCCAGAGCAAAATGATAGCAAAAAGGACGTCTGAGAGACCTAAAAGAAAGTAAATGAACTCGTTAGTTCTATTAAAAAGCCCAACAACTGTAAATGAAAAGTAAACTACCCGGCCTAAAGCTGAACCAGCAGGAATGATCCAAAGATGCACTGCACCAGGATCGGGGTATTTATAGGCTGTAAAAATGAGCCACACACCTATGGAAATTAAGAAGGCCGCTGATACATCACCATATAATCGTGGACTGGGTATTTGTAGGTTGATCAATGGCCACGAGAAAAACAGATCCCGAAGCAATAATAAAATTCCAACAACTATTGGATGGAGGCCAGCCAGCAGAAGCCAAAAGCGAGGCCAAAAATAAGGAGTCTTATAAATCATTTTGGATGAGGATGGAATCATAATGGGTTCTCCAGAGAATTATTTCGGATTTTTTTTTCTATAAGGAGAGTAAACTACAATTGATAATCAGATGGGTTATTATTGGTATCCTAGCTACTACGAGCATGACAATCCCACAGCTGGTGTTAATCTGGCGTTATGACAAAAGAATTGTCCCCGAATTCTATGAAAATGCCCATTTGCTGACTAAAATATTTCCGAGCTACTCTTGGGAAGAATTATATTGGAAAGCAACTCCTTTACATTATCTTCATGGAGTGTTAGGGGCAACCGCCTTAGGTATAGTTCTGTGGGTATTTGAAATTACAATGACTCCTTTGCTTGCACTTGTTTATGCCCTAATGTTATGGATTGGACTCCTTCTAATTCATAAACCCATTACTGGAGAGAATATCCTCCAACAAAGAGGACAGCTTCTTACGAGCTTCTTTTCACACCTTCTTTATTCCGGAATTCTTCTATGGCTATTCTAACATGAAGTGGCGCTTGTATGGACATTTTTTTTCTAATCGTTAAAGGATTTATAATGGGAATATTAGCGACTGGGATTATGTCAATTGGAAATATTCTCGTTTGGCGTAAATGGGGATTTCAAGGTGTTTTAGAGTGGGATGAGTCGAAAGGTATGATAGAAAAATTCCTCGGAAGGCCAATCCAAGAAACGAACATCTTGGTATATCTGCTCCATTTCTTCAATGGGGGATTACTCGCCATTCCCTTTCTTGTTCTAGTAAGTTTGTTGAAAATGGAAAACATATTAGTGGTGGTAGGGGTAACATATGCACTGATTGTGTGGCTGGTAACGTTAGCACCTGTCCATAAATGGTTAACTGGCAATAATCTTTTCTCCTATCCAAAATTTGTTTACATAAGTATAGGAAATCACTGTTTGTACGGATTAATACTGGGAATCTTCGTGGACTTTTCCTTGTGGTAATCCCCTTTGATTCTGAAACTGTACAATGTTAGTGTGATCATTCCTCCGAGAAGGAGATATACCATTTCAAGAGAAATGAGGTTCAGTATCTCATGGTTTTGGATTAAAATCATAGCAACATGCCCAATTGTTGCCGCCAATAAGTGAAATGCAATTAAATAGAAAGCAAATCTGTCTACGGGGTGAGAAATGACTATTTTTGATTTCCTTAGCGCCAATAGTAATAATCCACCTCCGTAAATCCCTCCTAATGCTACTAATGCATCGTACCAGAAAGGTATAAGCTCAGCAAACGTACTGTTGGTGATAATCCGCACCAGCATTAATGATATCCCCAATAGATATGTGAGGAGAATTACTACCCGAAAATAAGATTTAGATAGATTTATTCTCAAAATCGAGTTGGATTGCACTTTAGACATGATTATTCACTCTTATGACACGGTTCTCTTTTCTTTACCAATAAATCTGTATAATAACACGTTTTTCAGGAACGTTACTAATGATCTCATCCGTTTTTGACTATGAACATCCATCAGTAGTATAAAACCAAAGACAATCAGAATGTTTGTGACAAAAAAGAAAACCATTTCTTCTAATGGCAGAACTCCACCAATCAAAATGCCTAAAGAGGTTGTTGGAGCTATCGTCCACACACCATTGAAGATTGCGTATGCATCAACCACGGAGAGATAAAGGGATGGAATGAGGATCGCGAGTAAAACGAGTTTTCGATGACTCCAGAGAATATCAGCTCCAAATCCCAATTGGAGTAGAATAGGAGGGAAAAACCACATAATGATTAACGCTAAATACGTTCCATTCGGAAAATCTAAAATAAAAATGATGAGAGAGAGAATCCACGGTAAGAAAAACGTCAAGAAACCGATTGATCTTATTAAGGATCTGCTTTTTGGTTGTATTGAGCTGGGTTGATAATAATTTAGACCCCATATGACGATTGAACCGACCAATAGGGGTTGGACAACAAAAAAGATGTACTCCTCGACTGGTACAAAACCAATGATGATCCCCAAAATCTGATTTAGTTCATAAAACCAAACACCTGTTGCCACCAAATAATTATCCCAAGGCGTAGTATAAATTAAAGCAATTGTACTTAAAATAAAAAGCCCCATCACGGGATTAATTCCTAATAACGTCTGTTTTTTGCCTTTTTTCCTACGTGATTCAAATAAATTTATGAGGAAAACCCCAAAAAAGGGTAAAAAAATGAAATAGATAAGAAAATCTAAGTAGGTTAACATATATCCTCCTCCGTTTAATTAATGGAAGCTCCAGGGGCAAGATTAGGTGAACCACCATTAAGATCTTCCAGAATTAGATCTGTGGTGATTTTAGCACTTGAAACAACGCCAGGGAGGCCAGCACCGGGATGAGTTCCAGCTCCCACGAAGTAAAGACCCTCTATATCTTCTGATCGATTATGAGGTCTGAACCAAGCCGATTGAGTAAAAATAGGTTCAAGAGAGAATCCCGATCCTTTGGTAGCGAGGTATTCGGTGTGAAAATCTAGCGGAGTGAACACCTTTTCGACAACCAAATTTTCCTTGAGATCAGGAAGGTAATTCTCCTCCAAAAAAGTAAAGACTTTTTCTTTGAAGGGCTCAGCTAACTCCTCCCAATTCACTCCCGAATCCAGATGAGGTACTGGAATTAGGATGTAAAAGGTTTCATGGCCTTCTGGAGCTAGGCTGGGGTCTGTTCGAGTTGGAACATGCAAATAACTAGAAAAATCATCCGATAAAACTTTATTCTTGAATATATCCTCAAGTAATCCTTTATAACGACTTCCTAGAAGTATTGTGTGGTGTTTCATGTCTGGATATTGTTTTTTGGTTCCAAAGTAGATGACCACGAGTCCCATACTATATTTTGCCTTTTTATAGCGTTTATCTGAATTCTTTTTACGCCATTTGCTCTCTATCAGTTTGGTGTAGGTAAATGCAACATCGGCATTCGAAATCACAGTATTAGACGGATATTTATGCCCATCCTCAGTTGTTACTCCAGTAACTCGGCCATTCTCTATGTTAATATCTGAGATTTCAGCATTTAATATGATTTTTCCACCTAATTCGGTAAAAAGAGTAGCAAGTCCGTGAACAAGACTTGTCGTTCCACCCTTGACAAACCAAACCCCATATGTCTTTTCTAAATACTGGATCAAGCTGTAAATTGAAGGGACAGTAAAGGGATTTCCCCCTATGAGGAGGGGATGAAATGAGAAAACACGGCGTAATTTTTCATTTTTGATGTACTTTGATACAAAATTGTAATTGGAGCGATATGATTGAAGCTTAAGTAACGAAGGAGCAACCTTAAGCATGCTAGAGAACGTTGTAAAGGGTTTAAACGAGAGCTCTTGGAACCCTTTTTTGAATATAGGTTCAATGGCTTCCAGCATCTTTTCATACCCCTCTACGTCCTTTGGACTCATTTCCGCGATTTGAGGAATATTATCTTCGGGATGACCATAATCAAAATAAGTTTGATCATCAAAATGAATTCGATAATACGGTGTTACCGGTAAAAGCTCCATATAATTATTTATATCACGGTTTGCCAATTTGAATAAATCTTCAAATATAAAAGGCGCCGTTATCACTGTTGGTCCAGCATCAAAGCTGAATCCATCAATCTTATAGACTCCAGCTCTACCACCGATTTGATCTCGCCTTTCCAGTATTTTAACCTTGAAACCAGCATTCTGCATACGGATTCCTGCTGCTAAACCCCCGAAACCCGAACCAATAATGATGACCTGGTCTTTGTGGGTTTTAAATCTTCCATTTTCTTCCTTAATCATTGGAAATACGTCTCCGATAGTATTTATTTCAGTTTTAGGTATTTTCATCAATTTATTTTCTACTGACCCTGATTACATGAAAATTCATATATTTCATGAAATGAATATCGCTTCATGAAGTTTATAAATAATGTGGAAAAAAGCCCTACTCAAGAAATAAAACTCTCGTAAGTGACAAAACGATGTATTCAACACATGAACAGACGAACTATGGGTTAATTCCAGAAACTTGGAATAATAGGTTCAATCTTGTCAAGGAATCTCTTGAAGAAAGCTATAATCATTGTCTGGAGTGGATGGAAATCCACAGTAAGTCTTTCTACTTCGCGTCCCGGTTTCTCCCCTCAGAGCAACGTAAATCTGTTGCCGCGTTATATGCATTCTGTCGTTTGACCGATGACATCGTAGATGAGACGCCGGACGGCACATCCAATGAGGCTATTAATGCGGAACTAGATAATCTCAAAGAAACGATTACACGATTAGCTCACGGGTACACGTCATCGGAGCCGATTTTACAGGCCTTCGGAGACACAATTCGTAAACATCGTATTCCGATCGAATACATGCATGAATTAATAGAAGGTGTTCGTATGGACTTAATAAAGAAGGAATACAAAACTGATGAAGAATTAGACCTGTATATGTACCGCGTCGCTAGCACTGTTGGCCTAATGATGACCTATATCTTTCTAGACAACCCTGCCCCTAGTACATTGGCAAGGGCATCAGATCTTGGTAAAGCCATGCAACTGACAAATATACTACGTGATATTAAGGAAGATTTCAATAAAGGACGTATTTATCTGCCTGAAAAAACTAGAAAAATGTATAATGTTTCAACGGTAGATCTTGAAAAGGACGTAGTCACTGAGGATTTGAAACGATTAATCCGATATGAATCAGAAAGAGCGAATAGCTATTATAAGCAGGCAGATCTGGGAATTGATGATTTACCACCTGCAGCCGCTTACACGGTTAAAGTTGCCTCAAGAGTTTATGGTGAGATTTTGAATGAGATCAAACGGCAAGATTATCAAATTTTAACCCAGAGGGCTGTTGTATCAAAGGTTCGAAAACTTGTTCTCGCCTCTAAAGTAAGACTAGAATACCTAAGGAAAATTTAGTTAAATCATATCCGATATTGAACAATAACTGCGGGAACACCTCTTGACATCATCAAAAGAAGTCATCCTAAATTATCTTAGGTTAAATAGAGGAAGAGAAATCCCCGTTTCAGAAATCAAAGTATCCTGTAACCTTAAACTTTCAACAATCTCTAACGCGATCAAGGAACTTCAATATCGTAACTTAATCAATATTGAAAGACGACCACTCAAGCGGGGTAAGTATACAGTTATCACACTTGCAAATGATATCATTGAACACCGATATATTCATCCCAAAGAATACAATCCGCCCCCTGGAGATGTGCCGCCCAAATCAGAAACTGTCTTACAAGATGATGTAAACCATTCCTTTCAAGAGCTTCTTGACACGTATATCGAGAACCTGATCTCCGACGACTATGATATGGTGATATTCAACAAGGAAATCGCTGATAGATATAGTGATCACTTTCAGCTGGTTACCGCATTCATTAAACCATTATTAGTTGAAGTAGGGAGACGATGGGAGGAAGGAATTCTCACGACAGCCGAAGAACATGTCATTTCGTCAAGGCTGGAGAAATTTATCATCCAGTTGATTCCCCAAAAACTGGATAAAAGCAAGGCAACAGTTCTATTGGTTACCGTTGAGGGAGAAGAGCATGTAATAGGATTACTGGCCTTGGAGCTATTACTGCGTGAAAATGGACATCGAGTTGTCAATTTGGGGAGAACCCTACCAATAAAATCATTAATTCAGTATATAGAAGATCAGGCTATCAAACCTGACTGGATATGCTTTTCAGTCACTATTGACGCATTTATCGGAACCTTGTTGCGGGAAATAAGGGAGATTAAAGCCCATTTCAAGGATAGGATAAAAATCGCAGTAGGCGGACAAGCCCTACAAAAACATGGAAATATTTTCGGTGAAGTAGATACTCAGATCACCTCAGATCATCATTTGTTTGTATTCATTCACGATATTCTTCCCAATTCAGTAAAACCATAGATTGGGTAAAACACGTGAAAAAACCACAGATTACAAAATTAGGAGCAAACGCGCATGTTATCAACTGAAAAAAATTCGTTGTTTACAATAGGAAACATAATATCATTAATTATGACGGTAATTGTCAACTTTTTGGCAATTACACTCCCATTAAATGGTAAAACGACCCAAGAACTATCCGATGGCTATCCTAACCCCTTTACGCCAGCTGGATATGTCTTTTCGATTTGGAGCATAATATATACGTTATTAATTGTCTTCGTGCTCTATCAGACCGTTAATAGAGAAAAAGTATTCGATTCGGCTCTTTCAGGTCTTTTTATTATCAGTAATATCTTTAATTCACTTTGGATCTTTCTATGGCATTACGAACAGATCTTCCTCTCCTTGGTCGTAATGATTGGACTTCTGTTTACTCTGATTGGGATCTATTGGCGATTAAAAATAGGACTGATAGAGGTTGACCCACGAACAAAGTGGGCAGTTCACGTCCCTTTCAGTGTATATCTGGGTTGGATCTCCGTAGCCACAATAGCCAACACTACTGTATTCTTCTTATCAATAGATTGGGATGGATTCGGTGTTGGGGCTGAAATTTGGACAGGAATCGTGCTATTTGTCGCGACTGTTCTCGCAATGATTTTAGTTATGACCAGAAATGACGTTGCATACGGATTAGTTGCTGTTTGGGCATTCATAGGAATTATTGTCAAACAATTCGCGACAAGTACTATCGTTGCTGGAACCGCAGGATTGTTTACCTTGATTATTCTTTTAACTATCGTCGGTAAAAATTTCAACAATTTCTATAATAGCCGGAATTGATTGAGCAACATGCTCAGTCATTTCCCTCCTCAGAGAGGAAACAAGGAAATTTCTTCTTCTCTTATTTAATCGGCAAATTTTACACACTCATAGATTATGAAGAATGGAATTCTGTCAGTATCGAAGGCAAGATTTCGGGGATGCTTTTTAATTACATCAATACTCGGTTTTGGCTCAACTATATCACGAATTACAAAACCTGCTTCTTTCAAGGCCGTGACATATTCGGATAACGTTCGATCGAATTGCCATATTGGCTTTAGAGTTCCCCAGGATATTAAAGTCCCTCCTGAATCAAAATATCTATCAATCATCACATATAACCGTTCTTCATTCCGAGGAGTGTCCGAAGGTATACGATAAAAGAGGTTACTAACCCGACCGAAGATAGGATGTAAATTTGACCATACAAACCTCCCCGACGACTTTAATATTCTTCCCATTTCTTTGAATGCAGTCTTATAATCTAGGACGTCTACAAACACAATGTTTGATACAATTAGATCAAAGCTATCATTCTCAAATATTACTAGGTCTTCTAGACTTTGGACATGGTATTTTATCCCAAGGGCTTCCTCTTTCTCTCTTTTTTTACAAAAATCAATAAATACCCTTGATTGATCGACTCCTGATACGATGGCCCCTTTTTGAGCAAGGATACGACTGAAATATCCATTCCCACATCCTGCATCCAAAACCGCTAATTCTTTGACGTCTCCTATGATCTCCCACATAGCAGGATCAATGATCAGTTGTCTGTTCAGATCCCCTTTGTCTTCTTGGGTAGTTTTATCTATTAATTCGATCCATTGGTTGCTTGTTTCTTCCCATTGGTCCTGAACATCGGATTGCTTGAGCTGCTCTTGATCTATTAGAACAGAGTGGAATTTAGTTGTTGTGAAAGGTTCTCTCAAATCTAAGGTGGAATTTGGGATTCTTAACGCCTCTTCGAGTGAAATTTTCTTTCCTCCACGTGGCTGGTTTGGGGTCCATCCTTCTTTGTTAGAAGTTTCCTTTATGATTGCTTTTGCGTACCGCTTCATTCTATTTTGCCAGGGGTGTGTACCCTGGTATTCAGCGTAGTACAAATCATAGTGATTCTCCTCACATAGTGAGCAGTGAAAACTGTACGTATATGTCGTACTCCAGAATTTTAGTGGTTTCAGAATGGGAGGATTACAGTCTCCACAGGTGAGTTGTCGCTTATTTTGACACCAATATAGCCAGCTGAAATGATGAAACTTTTTACAATATAAACACTTGAATTGGGAATGTAACGCACACCTCAAAGCTGTTTCATCTGTAGTAAAGCCCCCTTCACGAGAAGGATAATCAGATTCATAACTACTTATCTTTTTACAGTAAAAGCACGTAGTTTTTTGCTGCAAGCTCATATGTAAATTCTATGACCGTAGTCCTATTACTCTTGCTATAAAGGTAAGTGTACTACTGGATTTTAAGGATGAGGAATCATATGAATTTTCCATTCCCTAAAACCGATTATGCAAAGCCATTTTGGAGCCGATATTACTTTTGTTCTGGTCGGTACAGCCAGGGCATGTTCTCCCGAGAACCCCAACTCTCCATTCCCATTCACGGCCAAAAGCAAGAAATGAAAAAGTTCAAAACCCTTTTAGAAAAGGTTTTACTGGAAATAGACGTGATATTACCCGAAAAATTCAAGCTATCTACGGTTTTTCTTCGGGAGTACTAGCCAAAACACCCCCTCCGAAATTATTTCGGAGAAACATCGTCATTTCTGGTTAACCTTTTTATGGGCTCTAAATCCCCTTCTTCTTCACGTCTTAAAATTCGGAGGTAATGAAATGAACTTAGATGAGATTCTGGATCAAGTACCAGCATATGAGGAGTTCATGACGGTTGCTGAA
>JBHLRO010000027.1:0-36939 GCA_048882505.1 Candidatus Thorarchaeota archaeon | reverse complement strand
GTTGGTTCATCCGCTAAGAGTAATTGTGGCCTATTAGCTAGCGCTACCGCTATTGCTACTCGTTGTTGTTCGCCTCCAGACAACTGAGACGGTTTTCTTTTATCTTTACCTCGGAGACCCACGCGTTTGATCAGTTCTAGGGCTTTGAGACGTTGATTAGGTAGATATTTCCCCGAATAACGCATAGGAAATAGCACATTATCTATCACGTTCAACCCCCAGAATAGATTTTCCCTAGGCGATTGATTTATGACCCCTAGCTGTTGTCGATACTGTAATCGTTCCCTATCCGTAAATTGGTTTATCATTTGCCCATCAAACCAAATTTCTCCCGAGCTTGGTGTGTCAAAGGCACTGATAAGGCGAAGCAGCGTACTTTTCCCGGCACCCGATGGACCAATCACGGAAACTAGGTCGCCTTTTTTCACTGCTAAATCTAATCCTCTCAAGGCGGGGAAATTGAGGCCTTTGAATGGAGAAGGATAGATTTTGATCAGATCCTTACATTCTACTAGCATAAACCTTACTCCACCTGTAAGATTCTTGCGATATTTACTCTCATGGCTAGAGACGAGGATAGTGCCCCAATCACCAATGTTACAAAAAATATCTCGCTATAAAGAAGAAAAATAACCGGATAATTAAATTTTAATATAAATGGTGGGCCTGGGATCGGAAAGGTTCCCAATATAAAGACAAAACCGCCGAGTAAAGTTAATCCGATGATCGCGCCCGGGATCCCACTAAGAAAAAATAACAAGAAAGGTTCCATTAGGGTCAGGAGAAAGAGCTGCTGATACTTCATCCCTAATGCCCGACTCAGCCCGATCTCTGGGGCAGTACTGACGATTCTTGCCAATGAAAACAGAATAATCACACTTAAGGCCACTGTGAGAGCCGCAAGAAAATTGAAATTGATAATCACCCAGATAAATGCGGTGGAATAATTGGTAGTCTCTAGCTCTCCCAATCTTGCTCTTACTGGCGGGTAAGACGATTCAAACGATATTGATCCAATAATTTTCCGGGTTTCACTAACCAGAGAGGTCTGGTTATGACCTGCTAAAAACTTCACCCACAGATAATAATCTAGGTGTTCTGTCATATTTGCTAATGCCCGAAGGGGCGTTATGACAAAATCGCCTGGACTCGTGCTAGGCCAATAATTACTGATCCCTTCAACAGTGAGTTCTTTTTCCTCTAATCCTCTAAAATTGTCCCCAAGGGATAATTTCTCTTGGCTAGCGAACTTTGAAGAAATTATGGCGGGAAAATCCGCGCTGGAGCTAAATAAGGCCAAGACTAATTCCTGCAAGGAGGAATCATCATAATAGTCTTGCCAATGGGCGCTTTGAGCAAAATCCTCTTCAATACCCCGATATTGCCACCGATACCCGACCTGCGTGACATTGATACCTGGAATGGCCCGTAATTGAGCGATAGTATCAGGATTTTGTGCCACGTCTGGCGTATAAATGGCCCAATCGCTACCTGAACTATAATAAGTATTATCAATGTGATACTCATAATATGACATAGGCAAACTGGACAGGATCATTAAGAAGCTCAGGGATATGGCCATGAGTAATGTTGTGCGTTCTGATAACCTCATGTTGCTGGAAAGGTTGCGAGCAGCGAATGCTAATTGGCGCCAATTTCGTTTCCAGAAAAAAATGCCAGATTGCTGAATCACAGTCGGTATGAATCTCTGCAAGGTCAAAACACCACCGAGTATGAATGCGAGGGCAGAAAGAATCATTAAGATTAATAGAAAAAAAGTGAAGTTGCCAAACAATTCAACATTTTGAAATAAGATATCTACTAACCAGGTGAAGATGACAACGCCCAGTCCCCCCTGAATTAGCAAAAAAACGTCTAAATTGCCTCGGAGCCTTCCGTCTTTTTGGTCCTTCTTTGGACTCATTACTTGTCTAAAAGATATCATTTTGGCTCGTGATAACGACAGGATTTGCCGAGATTGGGAAAGGAAAGTCAGGACCAAGCTCATTACACAGATGGTTTGCACGGTTGGAAGGGATAGCACGATCCGGGGGGGAATTTCGGTTAATTCAAAGGTAAGAAATCCGGTAGTCGTATTCATTAATAGAAAAAGAGGGATTCCGATGGTGATTCCTGTTATTGAACCCAGGAATGAGACAAGCACAAGTTCTATGACCAAACTGATCAGGATGAAATTTCGGGACACCGCTCGCATTTTGCAAAGAGCTATGGATTTCTTTCTCGGGGTATTGATTAAATTAAGGGAGAATTTAACCAATAAAAAAATCAAGATGAATGTGGGGATGCCGAGGATCAAAAATAGAAAAAAACTACTATTAAAATCCGTAATAAGCTCCTGAACGATTGGGGCAGTCGTGTAATATTCAGGATTCACCAATTCAGCTCCATCAAGGTCAAACATACTACCTGTGGTTCTTAAGAAAGCATTATAATTGGTTATTATCTCAACAACATTGTTTGGGCGAATGTTCGCTTTATTAAGGGCATAAATAAAATGAATTCCAGCAGGAATTAGGTCTGATCTGACCTTATTGATTGCTTCAAAAATTTTGAATATTAATTCCTGTTCTATTGAATCAAGTATCGTGGGAATCTCGGTAGCCTCAACAATCGGTAAGAAATCAAAGGAATTTTCTGGAAAGACGTGTTGTAACGGAGATTCGGCTCTTAGAGTACTGGGGGTGATGATTCCTGTGATTTTCATGGTATAGTTGATGTCAAAGCGATACACCTGATCCGATTCAACGTCAAATTGGAATTCTGTATAGGTAACATTGAAGACTTCCCCAATGCTCATATTGGTGTCATGCGGGTTAAATATTATGGTTTCATTTCCCAGGGAGGGAAGGCTGCTGCCTTCGATACAATCCTCAAGGACGGCATGATCAAGGGCGATTCCAAGGAAATAGGTGGGCTGGTCTCCGATCATGTAATAAGGGGAATAGGAACTCGGAGAGAAAATATCACCTAGCTTGTACTCATCTAGTTGGTTATCTAGGGCTTCTTGAATCGCTTTCAATTCTGAAAAATTGGTGAATATTTCTGCGGATAATTGATGTCGATTTCCATGGAATCTTAAATCCTCTTCAAAATCCTCATTCTCAAAGATTGACATATAAACCTCTGGTTTCTTCGAATCTAAGTAAATCAAGGTCGCAGCGGAAATCGAAAGCGCGATGGTTAGTCCAATTAAGGTAATCAAAGCCATGGGAAAGTCAATTCGTAACAGCTGGAACAGAACTCGCGTTTTTCCTTTCATAAGGCCAATCAGCTTCACCTGGCCACACCCACCCAAGTGTTTCTCATGACTCACACATTCTCCCATCAATGAGCCGGATTACCCGCATTTCATCCCGTAAGAGCGACTCATCATGAGTGACCATCACAATCGTTTTTCCTGTAGTGTTAATTTGCACTAATAACTCAATAATCGCCTGGGCCAGTTCAGAATCAAGATCCCCAGTTGGTTCATCCGCAATAATAACCTCAGGATCATTAGCTAAGGCTCGAGCAATGCCAACCCGTTGTTGTTCCCCACCCGATAATTCGGGGGGATAATTATCTCTTTTATTGAGCAAATCCACCGACTCTAAGAGTTCGAGAGCTCGACGAATTTGGCGGTGCTTGGGGATGTTCGCAATCATCATGGGATATTCCACGTTCTCTTGTGCGGTAAGAGAAGGATGCAGGTTGTAAAACTGAAATATGATCCCAATCTGGAATCGCCTTAAATCGCAGAATTGAGAATCATTCAAACTGGAGAAATTAAGATCATGAAAGTAGATGGTTCCTGAAGTTGCTTTGTCGAGTCCCGTTAATAAATTCAGCAATGTAGTTTTTCCGGAGCCTGAAGGGCCCAGAAGTGCAATGAAGTCACCCTTATTGACAGTAGTATCGATACCATCAAGAGCTTTGATGGTTTCTTCTTTACTTTTGTAATACCGCTTCAAATTTTCAAGCCTATAGATAAATGCCATTCCTTGATTTCTCCTCTAAGAGAAACTAAAAGCATTCGAAAATTGATTGGAGAAGCTAAAAAATAAATCATTTCTTTCATTTAATTCCTCTCCAGACCTCAAAACCCGCAGACGACTTAATCCTTATAAATGATAAGAATTTTTTTGGAAAAATGTGTTTTTAGATCTAGTCGAACAACTCGCCCTTCACCGCCTCCATTTCCTGCGAACATATCAGATTCGGGAAAAAAATGTAAGAAGCCATACTAGTTCTCGGCGGGTTAGGGTAAGATTTCACCCTTGGATATTCCGGAAAAGGATCGGATTTTAGCCGAACAATCAGACTTAACCGCTTTAATAGTATCCCAAGAAACCTACTTAGGAGTTATAGTATTCAATAAAGCATGGGAAATAAATGATAAACCCCGCTTCTCAATGATTTTGTGTCCCCATGTCATGGGATCCGCAGTATCCCAGAGAGAAGCACCCGAATCCGCAAAGACGATCAGGTAAAATCTCCTTGAAAAGATTATGACCAGGAGAAGAACGAGAGGTGGCCTTGGAACTCAAAATCATCATCACGGGAGGGTTTGAGACCCAACCTCTTGGAGGGCTAGAGACGTCATTGGCCAATCACTCTCGATTTATCCTATTATTTGGTGATTTTAAGGTTATTGGTAGAATATCGAAGTACAAATCCTCTATAATTCTGGAAATCTCCTCAGGAATCGTTGGCCTGAGCCTATTGATCCGTCGAGGTAGAGTTCCTTTCCGTATCGCTAGAGTTTGATTTTCAGGGGTTTATTAAACAGACAACTCCTAGAGTCAGAGACTCTATTCTCGTTTCTAAATCCGTACTTGGAGGTTACCAACCCGATTCTTCGAAAGGGTCCTATCTTGACATCCATGACTCGTGTGGTTCGGACAGAACGCATTTGGACCAAACCTCATCCCTTCCGACTGGTTTTGGAGTCCAGTTTGAATCCGTACCGTGAGGAGATAGGAAAACTTTTCTTGCGATACTGGTTAACATGATTGAGGGATTGGTGCTAAATCAAAGTGTACTTTTGGTACTGCATAAAAATGCTAATGAGCAGTCCGTGTAATTATAATCGTTTCCATATTTGTTTGAATGCTTAATTGCTGGCTGCTTACCTCCTAGAAGTTTTTTCTAAGAAGTGGTAATCATTTTGTTTAGAGAATCTTGCTGCAGAAATCTCACAACCATCTACAAAGAATATAGGGGGTCAGGGTTAGAGGGTGTTTTGGACGAAATTTGATTCGTTAAATGGATTATTAGGCCAAGTCCGATTATATTTCCTGGTATAATCAAATGAACCTGCGATTAATAAATTAATAGTAGAATAAATCAATCGAAAAATCAGGAAAAGTTAAGTGGTAAAAAAGTTTTAGAATCCTAGTTCATCTAATCATTTCTATTTTTGATTGGAATTAGCTATTTTGGGAGGTTAAATTGGAATTCCACAATAAAGGTCTGAGGTATCGACTTCCGACTAAGTGTATCCCCACTTGTTTGTGGAGCAGGAACCCGGTTCATGTCTGTGTTTACTCTGAAACTAGAGTTTTTTCAGTTTTTTTCATTTTTACCTCAGAAAATTTCAATCTTTGACCATGTGCAACCATTGAGTCGGTTTCTTCAAATTTTGGGGACGAATTCTCAAGTCATTCATCACGTTTTCCTCCCTATCTGCGGACAGTTTATTCAGCTGGCGTATATAAAGACGCAATTCTCTATTTCGAACCAAGCTGGAACGAATCCGATCCCTGAAACTTGTAAGTTCATATGAAGAGGGGGTTCCTGCCAGATAAAAAGATTTACCTATCTTTGAGCACTACACTAATCATGGGCATTTTGGTATTTAACATAGGGAGTAAAATCCTCCAATCAGAACTCCATGAGTTTGATTTCTCGGTGGAAGCCTCCCCGTCCGTCGTTGATGTGGGCGAAGCCGTTTCCTTTCGGCTGACATCCATTGAAGGGGCTGTCAGTCAGTTTATTTTCGATTTTCATGACGGTACTCCTCCCGTGACGGTGGATCCGGTCACAACCACAGTCTACCATGCATTTGCCATTGAAGGTGGATTTCTTGTCTCGGTAACCGGTATTAAAGCGGTGGGCGAACTCGGCCGCGTCCTAACCCATCTAAAAGTTGTGGCTGTCACGGTTCAAAATGAAGGGCCAACCGTCACATTCGAGCTGGAAAAGAGCGAGGTCTGGGAAGACGAAGTCGTTCCTTTCTCCGTGACCTCCATTGTGGACTCCCCAGGCGATGTAGCGGCCATGCAGTATCAATGGCTCTTCGGAGACGGGCAATCAGCCAATGGTTCCGCAGTTACGCACACTTATACCGAGGCCGGGACTTATGAGGTCACTCTCCAAGCCATTGATGACCAAGGCTTGGTTGGCATGAGTTCACGATCTCTTCGGGTCGAGAACGTCCTACCCAGTGCCACCATGCAGGTCAATGCTACCGAAAGTACCGAAGACCAAACAGTGGTTTTTGATGCCCAAGAGACCACCGACTCGCCATCAGATGTAGGATCTTTGCTGTTTGGGTGGAATTTCGGAGACGGAACACTTGGATCGGGCCCGACTGTCCAGCATCAATATACTGAGGAGGGTATCTATCAGGTAAGGTTAACTGTCAGGGATCCGAGTGGAGGGCAAGCTGAGGTCTCAACCGTAATCACCGTCGAGAACCAACTTCCGTTTTGGAGTCAAATCGAACTGAATCGGACCCTCCTCCCCGAAGGCCAGACCCTAATTAGCCATTCTCAAGGCCAAGATACCCCAAGCGATCAACCCCGCCTAAGCTATCGGTGGTTTTTAGAAAATAAAAGGGGCCAGACTGTCAGCTGGACTTATTTTGATGAACAAGATTTAAGAGTTACGGGCACCCTAACGGATGATAATGGGGCAAGTGTGACCCGTGAGTCGCACGTCACATTCTATAACGTCGCTCCCAGTGCAAGCTTAGTAGCGACCACCCTTACTTTTAACCTAACTCTCCTTATGACTGGGGAAAAATGGCATGATGCTGAATTAAAATTACTCGATGAAACTGATCAAATATTATTAAATGACATCATTTATCGGAATGCTACTAATCCTTGGAACCAATCATTATTCTACCCGTTTGTAACCCTGGATTTAACGCATCTTTGGCGAGTAGAAGTCTTATATACCCCTGAGAATGACCCTGTTAATGGCCAACCCCAGGGTGCGGATCCCGTACATCTTTATTTGAATTTCTCGACGGGCAGTTCTTGGCTGTTCGAACATACTTTTAATTATAATTCACCGGAAGGATATCTTTGGCGGCTCCCCCTCCAGCCCTTCGTCACCGGATTTCCGATAGATTATCACATCAATTTCTATGACCCTGGCCAGGACGATCTCACCCTGGAAGTGATTCACCCCACCGACCAGGTTAATCTGACCATCCTGGCCTCAACAGTCGGCCCCAATCAAGGGGTCACCATTCTTACCCAGAATTTTGCGATGAACGACACCCCCCCTTATTTTCTTTTAACCTTCCGAATTTTAGATGAAGATGGAGGAAGTAGGAACTCCACTTATCTGTTTGAAGCCCCGTTTGGCCCTTCTGAAGGATATCATCTGGCAGGGAGTGCGCCACGCATCCAAGCGATTAATTCGAGCATTGATCGGGGAGTCGGCCAGGCCTGGGAAGACGAGCTCATTACATTCGATGCGCAAGTGCTCTCTTCACCCATAGATCAGCAGCTCCTAGTCTATCACTGGCAGTTCGGTGATGGAACGACCCAGATCACTGCCAGTCCGAGGGTCACTCATACCTTCGTTACCGCAGGATTGTACCTGGTGGAACTGACTGTCCAAGGAGCTCAGTATAATACCACTCGAGGGATTTTAGTCGAGGTCGATAACGTCAGGCCCACAGGCTATGTAGAACACGCCCTAGGCCAATCGATTGAGGTGGGTTCCGCGTTAGTATTCAATGCCTCAACATCCTCTGATAGCCTGTCTGATCGAGATAGTCTGCGATTTATTTGGGATTTTGGGGATGGAGACTCGCACTCTGGCTACTCCGCGCTGACCACCCATCGATATTATCACAGTGGGGTCTATCGGGGAACTTTGACCATTTTAGATGATAATGCCGCGAATGATACCGTCGAATTCGTGGTTTGGGTTCAAAATCCCGCCCCTCAGATTCAACTAGCTGCCCAAATCCAGATGAATGAAGGTGTGACCACGCTAATTGAAGCCCAAGTCACAGATAGTGCCTTTCAAGTCCCCTATTTAGCGTATCAGTGGCAAATTGATGACATCTATGTGTCACAAAGCCGTCTTAACTTGTTTTTGAATGATGGGTCTTACCACGGCATTCTGACCGTCACTGATTCCGAAGGCCGTCAGACAAGCCAAGGATTTCAGATCATCGTCAACAATCAATTACCAAAGGTAAGTTTCACCCCACATTTAATCTATGGAAGTGCGCCCTCAGCTTTTCGAATTCATGCTACCGCGATCGATACTGTTCTTGATTATCAGGCATTACAGTTCCGATATGCTATCACCAACGCGATGAACACGCCTCTCGAGCTCCTAGAAAATCAGGCCTGGCACTCCGTCACTGATGGCAAGATTCTGCTTGATTTGGATCTCTCTTCCCTGACCCATGGCCAGCATACCCTTCTACTCCAAGTCAAGGATCCAAGTAATGTCGGCGCTGCGGAACAACACCCCTTAGTGGTGTTTTGGGATGACGACGGGGATAGTGTCTCCAATGTCCTGGAAGCACAGTTGGGCACCGATGAGACCCTGGCAGACACGGACGATGATTGGATCGTAGATAGTCAAGAATCGACTTATGGAACGGATCCTGCGCGTTCTGACACAGATAATGATGGGTTATGGGATGGGTACCAAGCCAGCACGGGCATAGGTGAATTCCTAGTTAATACAGATCCCACCGATGATGATACTGATGATGATTCCCTCCAAGATGGCCTGGAAGTCTATGGTTGGAACATCACCGTCCTACTGCAAGGATCTAGCACGGCCTACCATACACAGCATGTGTTTTCCAATCCGCTTCTGACGGATACCGACCACGATGGCTTAACTGATGCCAAAGAATATGAAGCCAGAAGTAACCCCCAGGCCACTGATACTGACAGTGATGGATTAACGGATTATGAAGAATACATCCATGGCACTCCCCTGACCGCCGCCTATTCACGAACTACCTTAATGGATGCTTCCCTCTCCATTGATCGAGAAGCCCCCGAAAATGATCCCCCCTGGACTATCGAATTCAATCTGGCAGAAACTTTGAAGAAGGATCCTCCAATGTTATTAGATAGGCAAGGTGGATCCCTTGTTGCAACGACTCATCGGGTCAACATCTATGATGCCTCAAACAACCTATTGGCCATCCGTTCACTAGATACATCTGGAAAAGGGCGCTATTCCTATGAAACGTATCAGTCACAAATTCGGGTAGAATTCCCAGGCAACGGGCTTTATTACAGGAGTGAAACCTCAGTTTCTCCCGCATACGACGCTAAGGAAATGATACAGAATGTAGGCCCAGAAAATACCGCTTTTATCTCCTCAAATGCGTTTAATAATGCACGGTTTAAGATTTTCCGCGCCTACATTGAAGATTCGGGGGCATTTTCGAAATCGGGTAATACCTATACAATGGTGGCTGATTATGCCCATATCTACCACGATGTTCCCTTTGGTATTGACTTAGTGAGAGGGTATGAGGTAACATCTCCTGTCGTTTCTTTTACGAAAGATGAACTTGAAAGTGGATTATTTGATACCACAACAATCGCAATCAGACAATACGATGACTGGCTTGGTATTAATTGGAGCGATGACATTATACCTTTACCAATTATTACAGTATACCGAGTAAGAACCCCTTATGATCTCTCAAAAACCGATTTCTTAACTCTTTGGCTTAGTATGAAATTAAGACCGTGGAGAAGAGAGCATGGTCCAGAAGACCCAGGTCATGAAAGATTAACCTATGTTAATCAGTTAGCGGCAGATCTGGTTACTTTATTAAATTATAACAAGCAGCAATTAGAAGCCAACCCAGAATTTGTTGCCTCTGTTTATGGTCGTCTGAATATAACCACAAGGCTTGGCTTTCCCGATGCAAAGAGTGGTATTGAACAATTCTTTGAGGATCTGGTGAACTTTATTGGGGCGCTTATCGCAGCTGCTCTTCTAATTGTAGCAGCCATAATTACTACATTGGTGGGGCTAGCAGTGGGGGTGGTGAATTTCCTGTTGAATGTGTGGGATCAACTTATTGCGCCCGCCTTAGGCTCCGTTGTAGAAGTCATCAAAGAGGTGGCAGTAACCACGGTGAAAGTGGTTCTGACAATTATGACACAAGCGTTAACGGGAGAATTACCCATCATTGGAATTTATAAGAATTATGTTAAGGAGATTTTTCTCAATATTTTTGAAAATACAGATTGGACAACAATAATACAAAGACTAGAAGCTTCCTTCAGTAGTGTCAATCTTAAAGAAGTGATCAAACCTCTTGCTACTAATGTTGCTACCATGTTAGGTCCGGCTGATTCATTTTATCAAACGATAAAAGTTGCACAACAGGTTTTCGCTTTTCCCGGTATCATCCAAGACCTGCTGAGTCTTATTGGACCCGATTTGGTTTTCACGTTAGTTTCTGAATTTTTGAAAATAACAATAACAACTGCTTTCAAAGCATTAATTGTATCGTGGGGAAATAATAACATAATTTCCTTTTCAAATATTTTAAACCTTGAATCATGGGGTGATCAACACATAGATAGCTTTATTGAGTTGGTGGAGAATTTTAGTTCGCCTGGATTAGAGAACATAATTACATTTTCTGGGATTATTCATCAATTAGGATCACTCGAAAATATATTGAATTTTTCATTGTGGGGAGACTTACTGACTTTTCTTATGACCAGATTAAGATCAGCTTCTCAGAATCTAATTTTTAAAGCCTTTTTCGATCTAAGTACGACCTTTATTGGGGGTCTTCTGTATTTAATTAATCCAACAGCAATATTCCCGACAGCTCATCAAACCGGGGGCAGGGGTTCATTTTCATCTGTTCTTTCCAATTCCCCAGGAGAGCATAACCATTCTACTTTACAGAAGTTAACTTCGATTTCAATCTTTTTATTCACAGCAATACTTTCAAGATCTTATAGCGTTATTGCAACAGCTTCTGAAGTTGGTGAATTACTAGCATTTGTCATGGATATCGAGTCAGTGTTTTGGGCAACCCTAAACTGGGCGTATGTCGGGGGAAATCCTCTCTTGAATCTCCCTGGTTCAATCATTTCGGAGTATGGAGTAAGGTTCAATTACTTAGGAGCTAATGTTCTTTCATTTTTATTTAATCAGATTGGAACAATGCTGGGCAGCTTTTTCGAGATCCCAATAGTTGAACAAATTTTTGAACCAAGAGTAGAAAAGAAAACGAGTTTAAAGTGGAATCAATTCAAAGCTATTTTTTCTAACGGATTACAGATCGTAGCTGCTATCGCTACAATGGCGGGGATAATTTTTCCCATATTTGGGCCTGAAACCGCTGTTAAGCATTTTTTGAATGATGATCCAGTTCTTGCTGGAGATATTCTGTTTTTTTTACAAGCAGGAATATTGCATCTTCTTGTGAACGCAGATAGATACGAGGGCAAAAGGCATGGTCGAGAATATGGATTTATAAATTGGGATAATATTCCCTCTCTCAAATCACCTACCAAAAGATCATTAATACTGTTTGGTATTGGTACATTTCTAGATTTGGGTATGGCAGCAGTATTTATGTTGTGGGCAGAATAGGTAGATTAATAATTATGGTAATTTTGAAACAGAAATTAACTTCTTTCTTATTTTATACCGCCATTTCAGCTGGTTTTATCCTATTTGGTTTTTTTTCATTTTTTCTTGCGACCTTAGGATGGCTTATTACAAGATGGGATCCCATGGGATGGTTGGATACCAACAACTTTACGGGGATATCCTTTGGACCTATTATGTTCTTTTTCAGCTGCTTGATTGCCATTTTTACTTTACAAATCTTAGTCAGCAGAAAAACGGTCAACAAAATATATTATTTACTCTTTTCGCTCCCATTCGCTTCAGCACTGGGATTATGGGGTGTATTTTCGATTCCTATTGGACTAATTCTTTCAACAAATGTCTCTATCGGAGATCCAACTTTTTGGGTTCCTATTTGGGGTGTTTATATAGAATTATTTGTGATTCTAGCGATATTAGGAGTATATCTTTCATGGTATGAACCATCTGTAGAAAACGAAACTGAAATCCAAGCTTGGCGAGAGTATCTTGATGATGCCAAGATACCTACCTATAGATGGTTATTAGTTTATTTTATTGTTTATATTATTGGAATTAGTTCCTTTATAATGCTTTTACTGTTCATTGGATCCCTTTTTCCTAATGTATTCACCTCTTACTATTTTGAGGATCAAGAAAAATATATAGTAGTTGGACTAGCATTAATCTTCTTTCCGGGACTCTTTCTGCATACTGTCTCATTTGTAATATACTATTGGCGACCTATTAAAACAAAAATGGATTTATATCTGATAGAAAGCCGATCTAAAGCAAATGAATTTAAAAGGACACCTATGAATCAGATTAATACCAATAGAAAAGGAAATTATAATCAAAAAGAAATCAGTGGTGGACAAAACGAAGAAACAGAATTTAAGAAGGCAGGATGGTTTGAGATTGCTTGGATAACATTTGCTGATTCAATTTTCTTAATAGTATTTTATGTGATGTTCTCTGGTTCATGGCTACCAAGTTTGATTTATGCAATATGGGCTTGGGTTTTTCTCTTTATTCCAGTTTTTTCCACCACTATAGCACTTAAATTCGGATTAATAAATGAGAGCGATTATAAAGGGAAGGTAGATTGAAATCCTAGTCCATTCTAGAAAAAATGGAAGAGTTTAAATTCTGACATCGAGTTAATCATTACCGTAAACTGAGGGATCCATCCTGTCTCGCTATCGAAGAGTTCTTATTGTTTTTCTAGTTCCCTCCATTTTATTGATGATTACACCTATTCATGGAAGTATTCCTCTTCCCCTCCCTATTAATTCCAATGAGACAAGTGTTGAGGTGGAGTTTGTGGGAGAACCAATTGAAAAATTTCTTGATTTCAATAATGATGGCTTGATTGATGTTGTTTGGATTAAGCGGATTATATTTGGGATGGCGTCCCCTCCCCAATCATTGGGAGTCTAAAGAACTTCAAGCCTCAACTCCTCCTCTTCCCGGTCTCACAATACTTGTTGAAAAATGGATTGTTTTATATCTAGTCTTCTACGGATTGGGTTCGGTATTCGTATTCATTGTCTTGTTATTTATTAATTTTTTTTTTCCGAATCCTTTTCTCTCTTCCTTCCTCGAAGTTAAGAATCTAGAGTTTTGGCTAGCCAGTATCTTACTGTTTCCCGTCCCTTTTCTCCATACTCTAGCCTTTATAACTTATTATCGGAGAGCAATTGGTAAGGGGGTAGATCGCGTTTTACTAAGGATAAGACAGGAGGAGAAGCCCAATTTAAAGAAGTATAATATCCGAAATAACGATTTATCCTTAATTAACACAATTGATAGGACTATTAATCGTTACAGATTCCATGCAAAACGAACTTACAAAGATTGGGTTGTTCACCTAATGAAAGGGTATTTTGCATTTCCCCTAATCTTTTATATATTCATTCTTGGTGCAATAATCTTACCAGGAAGAAATGAAAAAGTAATCATCTTCTTTGGGATCCTAGTTATCTGGACATGGATATTCACAACGCTTTTTGTTCTATCTAGCCATCGGTTCTCAAAAAAAAAGAAAACCTAATTTAACAGAGAGGTAGGGGAGAACCTGTTTAGAAAAGAGGGTAGTTCACACAAAACTGTGAAGAGTGGGGGCTGTAGTTACATTCTCCTCTTGGAATGGAAAGTTATTCAATTATCTGTTCCCTATGCTTTTTGAAGAAAAGTACTAAGGTTACTCCAAAACTTCCTTACCTTGGTTCTATCCACTGATCGATAAAGATCAAAGGCAGCGAACTCAGTCTCTCCTCTGACAATATGGATCTTTCTATAATCAGAAGAAGATCGTTGGATTATCCGGGTGGTGAAACTACTAAGTGGGATTTGATGTTTGGAATCCTTCATCAACCACGGTTTGAGTTCCCACACCAGGAGGCGGGATTGTCGATCAAGGGTTAATTTTTTAGTACTTTTGAAACGAAACCATTGATTATATGCATTATTCAACAAGAGTGCAGCCAGAAAGTACGTTATTGGGAAAAACGCTCCTCCTACTCCAATCAAGTAAAGTAAATCGTAGAGACTAGAGATAGATAACATCCAAAAATACAGTAGTCCGAGGGGAAATAGTAGAAAGGTTAATGCGAAAAAAGAAGATAAAAACAGTGCCAGATAATTCTTCCATCGCTCTTCAAAAACCCAGACACTTGGATCACGAATTGTATGCGTAAAATAATCTTTTATAAGCCAGGATCGGTAGACCCGTCGTTTAACATTCCACCATCGGATCTTAATAGAATCGACCTGAGGTTTTTTCTGATCTAGGCCTTGCTCAAATGCTTCGATATGCGGCATAAAGATCAACTAAGAAAGATTGAAGTTAAACCTTTTCATGGATCGATTCTCGTTCATCCTCTACCAATGGTACCACTAATCAGTGCGAAGTCAATTTCTGACTTTGATCTAGGCAATATGATGGATTTGATCAATTCTTTGTTTTAAATATAAAACCTAGGCTTAATAAGGCTTCCGATTTTTCATTGAAACAAAATCAAACTCTAACGATAAGCTTGAGGAATATTGGGCGAAAAATATACTTCTCATCCAAAAAGAGGCCAAAATTTGGGAGTAATTGGGAGGTCTTTTCGTCTTCGGTACGATAAGGACTTTTAGACTCACTTTTAACTCAATGTCAATCCATATCAAGATTTCTATTTTGTATAGTAAAAATGAAGGTAAAACGCAAATCTTAATGACAGCTAAATAAAACGATTCAATAGGAAGATATAACCTTAGGAAATTAGAGAGGTATCCTAAAGATAAAGCGATGATAGATAGGGGAATCTTGTGGAACAGCAATCTGTTTTTTCAAATTTGATTTATTCATTTATTGCTTGTTGTTTTGCTGCCTCTGCCACAATTACAGTCTTTCTTGGAACATTTGGTTGGTTGATTTCTGGGTGGGATCCTTTTGGATGGACACAGGATGAAAACTTCTTGATGATCTTGGTAGGCCCCGCGGTTTATTATATTAGTTGTTTGGTGACATTTTTCACGCTTGATCTTTTAGTTTTTAAAACAATGACTCAAAAACTTTCTTCTTTAATAAGTGCAAATAATTATGGGTTATTTTTTGGAATTGCAGGATATTTCATGATTCCTATTGGTATCGGGGTATTTACAACTTCTAGGACTGATTCAGGGGGAATGATACTTGTTATCCCTGTTCTAACATTATACCTTGGATTAACAATAATATTAGGTCTATTTGGGTTTTGTCTCGCTTGGTGTGATCCACCCCCCAAAAGTGCCACTGAACTGGAAGAGTGGCAAGATTACGCAACCAATACGAAAATACCTATTTTGAAATGGATTTATGTTTGGTTCATTTTCTATTTTATGAGTTTTACAATTTTTTCTGCTCTTATAGCAATTCTGAATAAAATCATACCTAATCCTATTACTTCTTACTATTTTGACAATGGAGTCTTTTATGTTATTCAGGAGGCTATAATTTTTTTCCCAGGGCCTTTATTGCATTCTATTGCATTTATGGTTTATTATTGGCAGCCCATACGAATCAAATTGAATCTTTATTTATTAAACCATCGGTCAGGAGTTGAAGAAGGGAGGAGAATCACTATTCAACGCAAAGAGCGTCCTAATAATGAAAAAAAAATCCAGAAAGCAACAATAAGAAATATATTACAGGGATTAGACAAAGAATTTCCTCCGAGACCTCGTTGGCTTCGGTTCTTTCTACTAATTCTTCTTGTACAGATATTTTTTGTGGTTTCACTTAGGGGGATTAGTACCAGCAATAATTGGCACAACTTCATTCTGATTTATTCATTCTGGATCTGGTTTTTTTCTCTTAACATGTTTATTGTCTCACGACTTGGTATTCGATTAAGTTCTGCGAATAACTAGAACATCTTAGAAATTGGTGTTCCTTAATGGGTTTGGTTGGGGTACGAGAATTACCCGGTTGTAAACGTTTTTCTCTCGGATCTCTGACGGGACCTATTAGGGGATGTGATTAGCATCTAATTCCGTGATCTCATCCAGAAAAAAAAGAAAGAGTTTAAATTTTGAGGGGGTTAAACATATGAATTAGTCGAGGTTCCTATCCTGGCACGAGCTCAAATAGGCCAAATTTCCCTTCTTATTCCTCTCGCTTTATTGACAGTCACTCCGATTCGTGGAATTCTTCCCTTTCCTTCACTATTAATTCCGCTGCTTACGATATATGATGAAATATTAACCTACTAAGAAGGCAATTTCAAAATAAAATCCTTGATAGTAAATCAAAGAAGTACCGGCACCTTGTGGCGATAGTGATTCCAGAAATGAAGTAATGCAGGTTAATTCGCTACCATTAATTTTAATTTCAATCAAATCTTGATCGTTCTCAATGAGATCCTGACACGCTGTTTTTAAGATCATACACCGATTAATTTGAGATTCAGATACATTTAGGAAAGGATCAGAAGGGGAAGGCAGAGTGGCTTTTCTTTCAACTATCATGATAGTGAAATTATTTTCAGTGATACCTGGATCAATAACGGGGAACCCCGCATTGAAGAGAAATATTATTCCTAGAACTGTAATTGCCAAAACAGGAATCGCACCAATAGCGAAGAGCTTTATATTGCCTTGCATTGTTTCTCAATAGCACTCTCTTAATTTTTACTAAGATCTCAAGTAATTATTTCGCCACTGGCGAATATAATAAATATTATTCTCGGCTGAACTAGCTCCATCAACATTTGCCTTTGAAAAGACTCCAATCGAAGCTTGTAGGAAAATATATCCGTACCACATATTTGTTTGACGATATCCAGTGCAAATTCCAAAAAACCAAGCATCACACCATGCCCAGGCACGATGACCCCATGGACCCCCATGAGCAGCATCATGATGTCCTGCAAACAAATGCCCCCACTCATGGCTTATTCCCCAAGCAACAATTTCTGTAAACAATCCAGGCCATATTTCACATAATGCATACTTATAAGTACCTGAGTTGTAAACTCCAGCATCTTGATAGTAAGCCATTCCCAGGTAATCAGCCCAGTCTTTTCCCGTCATTAATAATGCAAAGTCAGTATCACCGTTCCAATGGTCACCAGGTCCCGGCCCGCTCCAGGTACCGAATATGCCTTGGCTATTGCCCCAACTTCTAAATTTACTAAGAAGATCAGACATACTTGTAGCGGAATAACAACCCCCACCTTCACTTGTACTTGTCCAAACATCTGTTGTTTTCACTGATATTTGAATGTCAGGATTTTGCTGTTCAGAAACTCCCCATTTGCCAATAACATAATTCACTTCATCCATATAATACCAATTGGTGTCTCCGTAATGTTGATAGTAGTAATAATCGGCAAAAATTTTTACCTTTGCATAGTAACCACTCGCACTAATTGAAGATAATCTGTCGTGAAGAGTCCTTATGATTCCATTTTCCTGTTCCTGATCGGCGCAGCAAGTGTAATCAGAATTATTATCAGATTTTGGTATATCGTCTTCAGTTAATTCATAAAAAGAATTCGTTACTTGATCATACGCTGTATTATTGAATTTGTTTAATTGCCGTATTATATGGATCGGTGATTTTTCGTTGATCTTTGGATTAATATAGTCAGAAATATGCGAAATTGAATATGATTGAATACCCCGATCCTTAGTTGGGAATTCTATTCTTCCTGAAATACGATGATTATCTAATGTTAAATACGCCTCGCTATTTTCATAATTCTCCACAAATCCGTTATAAAAATAAATTTCCTCAGAAGAGTCCAAATTATAATCCTTCTCATTGAGGTTTAACGTGATATCTCTGTCTGGTAATGATAAAACAAACTTTCCTGTCGTTTTTAGTTTAGAAAGTATGGTTGATACGTTTATTTCTTCAAACACCTGTGCATTGGACTTTAATTTCTTCTCAACGGTACTCATTGCTTCCGTTACTGAACTTATCGGCTTTTGCTCATTAGTACTAGTGACGATAAGAGATGATGCTGTGTATACATTTATAGACAAAATGATTGTACAAAATAGGATCACGGTCCTTCTAGATTTCATATTCCTTCACCTCTCTAAATGTATCTGATTTGTAATTGCAGGCAATTTCAATGTCTATTAATGTTTTGACAATCGATCATGGTTGTACTCAAGTATAATGTTGATCCTAAAGCCTAAATCATGGTCATTGCTCACTCCGATACCATCTCCTCCTCATCTTCAATCTCATAGTGCAAGACTATCTTGGGGGACACCTCTAAATGACATTGCACGTTTCAAGGAAGAATACCGTTGTCTTACTGATGACACGAGAAGGCGTGGAAGTAACATGCTCAAGGTTTCTGCCCAAGTCCCCGATTCACCCACGGCTCGGTGTATGCTTAAGAACTCTATGTTTTTTAGTTGAATTTCTACGGTAACCATGAATCAAAAATTATCCAAAGACGCGTTCTCGTCTTTTTTAAATGCTTATCCTGGCAATACACTTAAAATAAAAGAAACTCTATCGCTTTACGATGTGGTTCAATGAGACATGTGGCTATCAGTGCCAACGTTCCAAAAATTCGCCGAAAATTAATCGAAAAAGGTTTATGGGGATATTTCTCGTCATCTTAAGAGATGTGACATCGTGGATCCAATAACGTTTTTATTAATAATCGCCTTCGCGTGGTTCACCCTTCACACCATATCGCGTATCCCGTGGTTCAGTGTCAAGAATCCTTCCATTGGACTGGGTTATGCTATGTACCGTACAACCAGGTTAAACCAGCTTATTGATAGACTGGCGAGTAAGGGAAAAGTTGGGTGGAAATTTGTGTTTGATATCGGAATCGTATCTGGGATCGGAATTTTACTGATAGGATTGTTAATATTTACCATTAACATCCCTCTCTTTTTTCTACCACCTTCCGATGGAACCAACGGGGGTACAGCTATTGTGGTGACTCCAGTCATACCTGGAATCACAGTCTCATTGCAATCTCTCCCCTACTTCTTTGTTGCGATTATGATTGGGGCTGCCGTCCATGAGTTTGCTCATGGCATTGCTGCGCGTGTGGAGGGCGTTGAACTCAAAAGCACCGGGCTTTTTGTATTTTTTGTACTTTTTGGTGCTTTTGTAGAACCCGATGAACAGAGTCTCAATTCAAAATCTCGTCGGGCTGTCATGCGTATCATGGCGGCAGGAGCCCTTTCGAATATGCTCGTGGCGGGATTTTTTTTCCTCATTCTCCTCATTCCACAGGCGTTTCCCCTCCTTATCACGCCATTGTATCAGCCGGAACCCGAAGGGGCCCTTATCATCGAAACAATCCCTGAGAATCCGGCTGCACTAGCTGGATTGAAACCCGGCTATGCCATTGTAAGGATCGAATCCTCCAGTAAAGAGTACATTATCCGTTCCGTGAATGATTTCCATAGCTTCGTAGACACAGCCGTTTTTCCCAATCAAACCTTGACCTTTCATTTTGCCAATCCAGATATCCTCCCGATTACTCTTCAAACCATTCCCCGTTCGGATAACACGAGTAAGGGGTTTATTGGCGTACGTACATGGGAATTCTTTCCCCCCCGCTTTTTTGCCGCCTCAGTTTTTTTGAATTTAATCCCATATTGGCTCTTTAACTGTGTACTTTACATTTTTACTATCAATCTAATGCTGGCTATAATGAATCTATTACCTATTCCCTTCCTTGATGGGGACAAATTGCTGGCCTCATATCTCGGGCCCCGTTTTCGGCAACATCTATCGCTTGTTCGCTATTTTGCCCTTGGAGTTTTATTAGCTAATCTTCTCTTCTCGTTCTACTTCAATGGTTGGCAGTCAATTTAAGGCCGGATTCTAGACCAGCTAGGAGTGTCCAAGGCCAGAGTGTCAGTTCTCATAAAGCAAGCGAGATGTTCGTGAATACATATTCGCTATGTTGATCTAAACGATAAGTTTGATGAAAAAGGGACAAAACAATTATAAAACCATTATAATAGCGGGGAATTTGTACAATATAAAAGATCGGAGTTGAATTTGATGAGAGATTTAACTGTAATACTTCAGAATAAACCCGGAACCCTTGCTGATATGGGAGAGGCACTCGGCAGGGCGAACATTAACATGGAAGGACTTTGTGGATTTCCCTGTGAAGGTGAAGGTGTAATCCATATTGTAGTAGAGGATGCAGCGTCAGCCAGGAATGTACTAGAGGAAGCTGGATTCGAAGTGCGTGCAGAACGAGAAGTAATTATACATGAACTTGATGATAAACCAGGCACGCTTGGAGAGGCGTGTCGTCGGTTGGCAAACGCTGGGGTCAATATTGACCTACTTTATGGCTCATATAAAGGAGCCGTATTTGGAGTAGATGACTTAGACAAAGCTCGGGCTTCTCTGTGATCCCAAGCTAGATCAACATAAGAAAAAGCAAGCCATACAACCTGAATCAAAAAACGAAAGAAGTAAAAATAGGCTTTCCCATTGAGGTCACCGTATCGCTGTTATAATTCCATAGAGCTAAGCTGGGTAAAAACTAGATTGAATTGAAGGGGACTCCTGCCCTCGAATTCTCTTTTTACTCTCTTATCTTTAGGGTTTTCCCTGCTAGGAATCCTAAGTTTAATTTCAGCCGAAAGAGGATGCTGGTCAAACCATGAGCGGAATATTAGACCAAGGCTAAAAAAGCTCTGTAATAGTACTACCTGACAGAAAATGGGCATAATCAGCGGGAGATTACGTAATGACCACTCCGTTTCACAAACCTATTTTTGAAACTACCGAGATCCAAGGAGTTCAACTATTTCTTAATCCTCCCGTCGACTTTAAAACCGAATGGATTGGTCAAGATGCCTTGAAACGCCAGCTTCTGGCAGCCTGGCTTAAGGTCGATGCAGAAGATCTCCCCCTCACCCCACGTCTAATTGGGAAACCAGGGATTGGAAAGACCACACTTGCGTTTTCCTGTGCGAAATTGTTGAACGAAAATTGCTGGATCTATCAATGTACAATGGATACACGTCCAGAAGATCTCCTGATAACACCGGTAATTTCAGCTGAGGGAAAAATCAAGTATCACGCTTCCCCACTTGTCACCGCCATGATTCATGGGGGGGTCTGTATTTTGGATGAGGGAAATCGGATGTCTGAAAAGTCTTGGGCGTCTTTGGCACCACTCTTGGATCATCGGAGATATATTGAAAGTATTGTCGCTGGAATTACTGTTTATGCCCATCCTGACTTCCGCACCTGCGTAACAGTAAACGAGGATGCTTCAACCTATGAAATCCCGGAATATATCGATTCACGGCTCCAGCCAATCATCGAAGTGGGATTTCCTGGGGCCGAGGATGAATATAGGATAATAAAATATAACCTCCCGTTTGCTCCTGATGATTTAGTTCGACAGATCGTAACTTTCCTCCAAGCTGGCCATGATGAAGATCGCCCATATACTGTTCGAGATGGGGTCAATATTGGGCGTTATGCATTGAAGCTAGGGGTAATGCACCAGCGCTCACATAACGAGTATATAAACCAGGCAATTCGACAGGTTATTGATCAGGATGCATTAGACTTCAAAGTTCAAAGCGAACAGCAAGCAGGAAAGTTCGATGGCTGATCAAGATTATTTCCAGTATGAAAACCTTTACGGTGTGCCATCTGCTCATTTTTCGGTGGAATTCGCTCTAAAGGTTCGAAGTGCCTTCTACGAGATAGTTCCCGATGTCATTGCGGTGGAGCTCCCCCCGTTTATACGTGAAACATTTTTGAGGGGGATTAAACGGTTACCCGTGGTAACTATCGTACTCTTCCCTGATTTATTACCTCAAGGCGGGATGAGCACTTTTTTGCCCATCGATCCCTGCGATTCAATGGTGGAAGCCCTTCGGTTAGCAGAGGAAAATGATATACACACGTACTTTGTTGATATGCTAGTTGAACCGACATCCCCAGCTCCTTTTTCACCATTCCCAGACCCATATGCTTTGAATTCGCTTAAATTAACCCAGTTTTTTGATCTCATTGAGCCCACACTCTCTGGTTACACTCGATCGCCGCTAGATAAGACTCGTGAGGCTGTGATGGCACATCGTCTTTATGAACTCATGGAAACAGCAGAACGAGTGCTATGGGTGGGAGGCATCGCCCATTGGCAACATATTGTGAGCTGGTTAAAACAACCGACGCAAGAAATACCATTAACTCCCAAACAGTTCCAATTTGATTCAACTACCATCAAACTGGCCGCTCCAACCCTGGATTCCTTACCCCAAATCCTTGGAGAAATTCCCCTTTTCACTTGGCTTTATATAAAACAAAAGGATCAATTCTCAAAGGGTTTAGCGTTGCGCGATCTATGCAAAGATGCAGAACATTCATACAATGATTTCACGGGTAAAAAGCTCAATGTTACGCAGTACAAACTCTTAATGCAGTATTCCCGAAATCTTGCGCTGGTTAAGGACTTGTACTTTCCTGATTTCATGGAAATCATCCGGGCCGCAAAGGCCTGCGTTTCAGATGACTATGCATGGGATGTTTACACTTCTGGAAAAAAATATCCCCCTAATGATCCCCCGCCGAGCGATCTCCCCCTCATTGACATCCAACCAACTTTTGCGTTCCTAGATGGGGAAACCATTCGCATCCGCCGTCATTTGCCTCGATTGTTCACCCAATACGACGCAGATATCCATCGATGGCTTCGTGAACGGCCCGAAGAAGATTACCCAGGCCAATGGCGGGATATCTGGGATATAGGGGTTGGATTATGGGGGCATGTTCCCGACGAGCAGTATCATGAGGGTTACTTCGACTTTATTCGTCGGAAAGCAAAACGAACAGTAACCACTGAAAAAACCAGGACCTATGAGTTTACCTCATCATTACTAGATGGAATTGATTATCGGGAAACCATTCGAAACGTTCATACTGGAAAACTATATGTCCGAGAGTTCCCTCCATTTCCAGGAACCACAGATGTCGTTGTAATCGTGTTCGATCCTCAAATTGACAAATACCCGTTTTGGGAAATTTTGTATGCTGAACATGCCCGAGAATCCGATCTGCTACTCTATTCTACCGCGCCTGGAGAGCAACTTGTGGGTCCAGGCATCTCTCGTGTAGAGATAGGAGGGTGTACCTCAGTGTTTCCACCTCGCGGTATCCAATTTTATCCAGAATATAGTACCGAACGTCCACCTGATGTTCTGCTGTTAAATGGAATCGCGTGGGCAAGAGAAAAGTTGATTGTGTACGTAGCAAAAGATTCACCTTCCCGACATGTTCAGGCATATGCAGGAAAACAGGGAAAACGCATTGTTCACATACCTCTCTCAGCGTTTTCACCTGCGAGTATCAAAAAGCTGCGTCAATATCATCTCCTCCGTGATATTAATCTCCGAAAAATCGCGAACAAATACGTTAGAAGACCCAAATACTAATAGAGGTTTTTTATGAGCACTACATTCACACAACAGGTCAAAAATTTGATAAAAAAAATCCCTGCAGGCTTTGTAGCCACCTATGGTCAGATTGCCACATATGCGGGTAATCCGAGGGGTTCCCGACAAGTGGCTTGGATTTTGCATTCATCCTCACGAAAAGATGGCTTGCCTTGGCATCGTGTCATTAATAGCAAAGGAAGAATCTCATTACCACATATGCATGGATATGAAGAGCAGAAAGCCATGTTGGAAGCCGAAGGAATTGTATTCAGTGAAAAAGGCAGAATTGATTTCAAAAAATATCTCTGGAAACCTCTAGAAAGGGGCCTAGATTTCTGAGGTACTTTGAAAGTGTTTTTTAGTAGTCTTTCTCTTCCTTCAATCCTTTTACGTTTTAAATTCCTTTCTGATTGATAAATACTGGGTGTAACGCTGATATTTTTATCCCCCAATTCGGAATCTGTAATCTTTGCTTTATTCATCGGAATAGCGGCTCTCGATGATCTTATTAAAGCGTAGGTGATTCGACATTTCAGATTAAAGGTAATTATTTTTGTGTGCATTCCACCAGGAAAGCCATTTGGCTTTACTATCATCCCGATTTTTCTTCTTTATTCCCATTACAAACGTACCCCCCTTCCCTAATTCTCTTTTGGTTTGATAAATCTGTCCAGTGTGACCCATGAAATGAAGAGAAATCCTCTGTATTAATTCAACCATTGTTTCTGTATTTTTTTTAGTATTGTGCGCTGGTGGTTCCATAAACTTATCTTCCGGCAGGTTATTGAGGTATTCAATACTAGCTTCGGAAAATTCAAGGAATTGGTCGATTAATGCCCTATAAGACATCGGAAATTCTCTTTTACTAGCTCTATCCGGGCCCATAACAAAATAATCTCGGAAATCTTGGTCTAATCTCCTATCACCAAGGCAAAGATGGTTAAAAACTGTATCCATCTGTATTGTAAGGTGGCCAATACCCCATCTAACTGGATTTAGATTTGATGTTATTTGTCTTTCAAAGTCCCTTGGTTTTAACCTGTATATAGCTTTTAGGACATTTCATTTAGCAATTTCAAAGGTTTCAATAACGAAAGTCTTTAGGTTCAATGATTTCCATTCCTTGAAGATTTAATCACCAAAAACTTCGATCTACCTGGCTTATCTTTGTTTTACTTCTTAAAACGGGTAAAATTCGAAACTCTGTCTTGCTAACAGGCATTCATTCTGAAATTGACTCAGGGAATATTAATTTTATACAGCATTAAGATAGCACTAATGGGCGGAATAATGGATTTTAGGCGAATACTTGGTAATAAAAGCCATTATCAAAAACTCTCTTACGTGATACCTGTTGTAACTCTCATTTTGATGATTTGGGGCAATATTACTAAAGCAATTGGAGGCGGGTTGGGCTGTCCAGATTGGCCTTTGTGTCATGGTCAGATAATTCCCTTTGATGCTCCTAATACTCCTATAGCTCACTTGGTTGGTGAATATGGACATAGAATAATCGCAGGTGCATTATCGATAAGTGTTGGATCCGCATTTCTCTTTTCATATAACTTTCGTGATGAGGCTCCTCGCCTGTTCAAGTTGATTATATTGATCAGCGCTTTATTGATAGGAGAAATAATAGTAGGAGGCCTAGTGATCTTAACACAATTAGAAAATGTGCTAATCGGCACCATTCACTTGACACTCGGAGTTTCAATCTTTGGATTAGCCATAATCCATGCACTCTGGGTTCAGCAGGAATTGATTTAAAATAAGCCGGCTACCTTTCTGTATCGTATGACGGGCTCCGAGTTCAGAAATTTTCAAAAGTTCTTGTGCTTATAATAAAATATATAGGATTATACTGAGAGGTATTGTTAGATTTATCGACCACAAAGGAACAGAAAAGCCCCTTTCTTTCTGTCCAGGAAGTTACAACATTTCTATCTTTTCATCCTAATGATGTCCGCTTAAAACTAGCTGCCGAGGATTTAGAAGAGTTATCCATCAAAAATCTACTGAATTATATCTTGAAACGATGGAAATAGGCTTTCAAAGCCCATTTCTGACTTAATCATTCGAAGGAGGTAGCGCTAGTTCCATCGCTTTATATTGTCTCAAGCCACTCTACTGATTCCCGTCGCCCCGAGTTCTGCGGAGGCGCTAAAGGCCTGTAAAGAGATAGTAGGGCCTGTCGATGGGCAGGCACACGTCAGTAAGGCAGGAAGACAAGCACCAACCCAGCCTGGACATAAAAGGCCACAAAAGCCCTATTTAGGCAAGGCTTTCAGAACGGTATCCTTAAGTTGCGAAAAAAGGATGATGGCTTTAGAATTGCTTTTTGAAACAATATATTGTTATCATCTAAGAACAGTAGGACGGTGTTGAAGTGTCCATTTCATCACGAGAGAGTGTCAAAGTTGTTGCTATTTGTGGAAGTCTTAGATCAAAGAGTTACACCCGAATGGCATTGAAAATTGCCTTAGAGGGTGCTGAGGAGCTAGGAGCAGAGACCCATCTTATCGATCTTCGTTACTATAATCTACCGTTCTGCAAGCAGTATGAAAATAGCAGTGATCTGCCCGAGGATGTCTTCAAACTTCGTCATGAGGTACAAAAAGCCGAAGGAATTATTCTTGGAACGCCGGACTATCACGGGACCTTCAGTGGAGTGCTAAAAAACGCACTCGATCTCATGGGATTTGATGAATTTGAATCTAAGATGGTAGGGCTTCTTGGGGTAGCTGGGGGGTCAATGGGATCCACACTCGCTTTGGACGGGCTCCGTTCGGTCGGTAGACAAGTGCATGCCTGGGTGGTTCCTCTACAAGTCTCTATCCCCTCGGCCTATAAGCAGTTCGATGATATGGGAAACATAAAGGATTCTAGGATAGGCCACCGATTGAAAGAGCTGGGGAGACAGGTTACTCGATTTGCAGTCCTCCATCAAGCTCGCCAATCCATGGAATTCCTCCGTGAATGGGAACAAGCTCCAATAAATCCTGGAGGACGGTAGATGACCTTCTTTTCCAAAGAAGGTTCTTAGGGAGTTCACCGATTCGATTGGCCTGGTCATCGTTAAAGGTACAGGGTTGTCAGCGAGAATTATTAAGGATTAGTTAGTCAAATAGAGAACACAAGCAAAGGTTAGACATAAAATGGGATCTGGAATTACTAAAGTGGAATACGGAGTCAACAGGGCAGAATGGAATCCGAATTTACTCGTAGGCCCCGTGGCTCTTATTTCTACATATGATGAAAATCATACCCCGAATATTGCTCCTATGAGTTTTTTATCCGTGGTTTCCTTGAAACCATCGATTCTGATGTTTTCTGGAAGGAAGAAGAGCCCTACGGAACGAAATATAATTATAAAAAAATGCTTTGGAGTAAATATAGTTGATTCTTCCATTGGGGAAAGGGCTTACGAATCTATCAAATGGGAAGGGGATGACCGTATCAAAAAATCTGGATTCACGATGACAGGAGCATCGAAAGTAGATGCCCCTCTAATTGAGGAATGTAGAGCGAACCTGGAGTGCGTACTTCATAGCACAACACAAGTGGGATCAGGATTCGTTATATTTGGTGAAATAGTTGCTGCTCACATTTGGGAAGATATCTTACATACTAAAGATCATCAAAAGAGATATGAGCTATTGGATCCTATAATTTCTCTAGATTTTGGCAGTTACAGTACAATTGGCGACATTTCAAAAATTAAGCCGTGATTTCCTACGATCTGAGAGAATTAACATTCAATGGATCAGTTGAATATTCCTTGGCAGTAGGTTTGAGATATAAGTATATCGGCTTTTATTTATTGTTGATATTGACAAAGCTCGGTTTTTTATTTACAATGACGCATTTAAGGTTGACTGGTTAATCCATAGATAAAAATCGTATTCAAATTAAACCTAAACACTATTGTACTCCTCATGGCTTGTTGGAACAGACCTAGGAGGGCAAACTAGCGCATGCTAATGTAAAGTAGTTATATACTGGCTATTGAAGAAATATTAATAAGCGAGACTGATTTGTTATCTCCAATCACGAGGCGGTGATCGCTATGTCAGCTGATCTCAAAGAGACCATTTTAAATTTGCTGGTACGGGAATTTGAATACTCTCAATCACTTCACAGCGAACGGGAGGATATAATGGAGAAATTAGGTATCGAATCAGATACCTTACTTGATGAAACCCTCCAGGCACTGCAACAGGAGGGATTTGTGCATCTTTGGAGTGATTACCGAGGAAAAATCAAGCTGGCAAAAATCACGGTGGATGGTCTTAACAAATTCGGAGATGTAAAGTTGCGGTATGGTCTTTAGGCAATTGAATACAAAAGGTGTATCGAATGGAAGGTTTTCCTTGGTGGACTGATAAAAACAAGCATTTTGCAGCAGAAGTGGAAGCATTTGTGGACTCAGAATTACGGCCCCAAGCGGATAAAATGGATTATCGGGAGGCAATGAAAGTACAATGGGATCTAAGTAAATTCGTAGTGGATAAAGGGTTCCATCCTCTGGCAATGTTAGTGGGGGAGGATTATGGAGGACGAAATGAAGGATTCACTGGCTATACAATTCTCAATGAAGAATTTGGAAGATGTTTTCTAAATATCAACCCATTACTTACGACGGTCTTTGGAGGAAGCCCCGTTCATTTATTTGGGTCCCCTGAACAGAAAGAAAAATTTCTGGTACCAATGATTAAGGGAGAAAAGTGGGCTGCTATTTGTGTAACTGAACCAGATGTAGGAAATGATGCAGCCAACATCCAACTTCGTGCGGAAAAACAGGGAGACAATGAATATCTCCTTAACGGATGGAAACGATTTATTACACTCGGAGCAAAGGCCGATTACCTAATGGTTTATACTTTGACGGATCCATCAGAGGAGGCAAGGTCCACCCATTCCCACCTAACTGCATTCATCATTCCACGAGACTCCCCTGGAATTACCATTGAAAAAATCAACGATCTTACGGGGGATGTTGAAATGTACAACAGTGTCATTCGGTTTCGGGATGTATTAGTGCCAGAAGACAACATGATATTATTCGAAGGGGATGGCTGGACAGTCATGACTTCAGGCCTCAATATTGAACGATTAGGGATTGCTGCAACAGTTGGCCAAGCTCGTCAACTGATCGAAACAGCCCGAGCCTTTGGAAGACGACGAGTTCAGTTCGGGCAGGCGGTTTCACGGTGGCAGGCCGTCCAGCTCAGAATGGCAGATGCATCAATTAGATTAAAGGTAACGCGTGCCTATCTGTATTCTTTGGCTGCGCAACTGGATAGCGAAGATGCAGACATGTTTCAATTCGGCGTTGATGCAGCTGCCTGCAAAATTTTCTCTACTGAAGCATTAATACGTATTGCAGAAGATGTCCTATTCATTCTTTCAGGCGATGGGTATACCGAAGAATTTCAGGCGGCTTCCATTCTAAAGAATGCATTGCTTACATTAGTTACTGGGGGTGGAAATGATATATTAAGACTTTTTATTGGACGAACTGAATTTAGGAAACGCCCCAATCCTTCCCTGCTGCCTCGTGTTCTTCGTGGTGTGTCCCCAGATGACTTGGCCTAGATTAGGTTAAATGGAGATAAATCATAATGACCTTCGAATGTATAAAGTTTGAAATAAAGAATGGGATTGGTTGGATAACATTCAATCGCCCAGAGGTACGTAATGCCTTGTCTCGCCAGACTTGGCGTGAATTAATGGATGTCCTTGAATCAACTTGGGATGATTACTCTGTTCGAGCATTAGTAATTACAGGAGAAGGAACTGCTTTTTCCGCTGGATTAGATATCAAGGAAATGAGTGAAATTGGATTTAAAGGCCTTGGAGAGTTTTTAGGCATAGTTCTAGATCCAATCGAACTTTTACAAAGGTACCCCAAGCCCGTCATAGCAGCAGTAAACGGTCACGCTTATGCAGGGGGTTTTGAGTTAACCTTGTTTTGCGATCTAGCCGTAGCATCTGATAGGGCGATTTTTGCCTTTCGAGAGAACCGAAGGGGACTTATGTCAGGTCTCGCTATACTAAGAGCTCACGAGTATAACATGCGTTACATCAAGGAATTAACATTCACAGGGAAAAGTATAGATGCCCAGGAGGCGTTTCGGATGGGATTTATCAATAAAGTGGTTCCTCACGATGATCTAGAGAAAGCTGTGACCGAATTGTGTGAGGAGATCAAGCTTTGTGCTCCGCTGTCCCAAAACTATACCAAAGAATATTTGCGTCGCGGTATACGTGAAGTTGGGCAGTTATGGGAGCCCTTTTACTCTCTATTCCATTCTGATGATGTTATCGAAGGTTTTACCGCGTGGATAGAGAAAAGAGACCCCGAATGGCAGGGAAAGTAACTGATCAACAACAAGTAGGTGATATAACATGCCAGCACCCAAGCAAGAAGTTATGGATTCTCTAGCAAAAATGACCTCGAAGATGGACGATCCGAAGTATCAATCACGATTTGTCGATTTCAATAAGACACTCCAATTTAGCTTTACAGATTTGGAAGACGCGAATTGCCACATTGTCTTTCAGGGCGGCACTGCATCCATTAAAGAAGGGATTGCAGATAATGCCGATCTCGGAATCACAACTACCACAGACACAATCATGGGTGTGATGGCAGGCGAGATTAGTCCGACCCGAGCGTTTATGGGAGGAAAAATTAAAGCAAAAGGACCCATGAATGACTTGTTAAAACTTCAGGCCCTCATGAAATGATGATGTTCTCATGATGGAGGATTTTCCCAGGATTTTTAGTGACCTCCTCGCGATAAATGGCCGTGATTACGCTGATCAACTTGCAGTCACGTATGGTAAGTCTCATTTGACGTGGGCCTCACTTGATCGTGAAATATCAAAAGTAGCCAACATGTTTCTTCATCTTTTTCCTAAAGGACGAGGAAAGAATATCCTAATCCTGCTAGAGAATCGACCGGAATGGTTAATTGCGTTTTATGGATCTCAACGTGCAGGTATGGTTCCAACACCGATAAGTACCCGATTTATTCACTCAGAACTCACTGACATCTTTAGGAAAAGTTGCCCGCAAGGATGCGTAACAAGCTCCCATTTCTGTCATCATATCGTAGAAGCATTAACAAAGGAAAAGAATCGTTTTCCTTGTATTATCGTGGATGAGGTGCCAATTAGCAATCAGGACATACTCATATGGGCTGATCTGTTGCAAAATGCCTCAACATCGTTTCCTAACATATCGGTCTCGTCAACGGATCTAGGAGTTCAGCTATATACATCGGGAACTACAGGTCAACCCAAGGCAGTCGATTTCACCCATCGTGCATTGTTGGACGCATGCAACCTGATTCCAGAACATGGTCTCGAACTGATCATTGAAGGAAAAATTCCTGAAGTTGCGATGCTCCCTACTAATCATGAACCCAAGTTTTTGGTTCCCACTCCGCTTTACCATCTCTCGGGATTTGTCCCTGCTTTAATTATGACAGCCATGAAAAGGCAGGTTGTCTTTCCTAGGTCGTTGAGTTTTGATCCTGCGGAAGTTGCTAGAATCATTGAAACAGAGCGAATTACGACCGTCTTCATGGTACCTACGCAGTTTCGGCTCTTATTAGACTTTCCCCAGCTGGACGATTATGACTTGTCGTCTGTGACCCTATTCTCCTCGGGTGGCGCACGAATGTCTGCATCAATGAAAAAGGAGATTTTAACCCGTTTTCCTGAAATCGTGTTAGTGGACGGGTATGGATCAACGGAAAACATCGGAGCGGCGGTTTACTCCTTCTTAACAAAAAATGATATCCCCAAGATAAAAGAGGGATTTATTGGTAAACCCATTAGTGGAGTGGAAATGCGGATTGTGAATGAAAAGGGAGATGACATCGCCCCTGGTGAAGTTGGAGAAGCCATCTATCGATCCCCCTCCCTTATGCACCGTTATCATGATGAAAAAAAAACATCCCAGGCCTTTGACGGATCATGGTATCGTACCGGTGATCTATTCACTATTGATGAAGAGGGAAACTACTACTATGTTGACAGACGAGACGAACTAATCATTACTGGGGCGGAAAAGGTCTACCCAATGGAAGTAGAGGATGTCCTGCGTAAGCACCCACATGTAAAAAATGCGGTCGTCATTGGCGTACCCCATCCTGTTTGGGGACAGGTTGTCAAGGCATTTATCGAACCCATAGAATATCAGCCCGATATCGATCGGAGAAAATTTGAAACCGAGATTCAAGACTGGTGTGAGGGGAAAATTGCTTCATATAAAAAGCCCCGAATAATTGAAATTAGAGCAAGTATTCCCATGGCGGAAGATGGGAAGATTCTTCGAGCCCTATTGAAACAAAATACCCAGAAATGAGACGAATCAGGCGGATCAGCTGTCGCAAAAAGGATCATTCAATATCTTAAGGAGGTGAGGATCTATGACAATGGAAAATCGTTGGATCTTGTTACTAAAATACCTACTGGTTCTAAATGGGGTTTATGAGATTGTATTTGGGGTGATTTTAGTATTTCTTATTGAAACGCTCCTCTCCCTCTCTGATTTGTTAAAAAATCCCATTAACTACTTCATTTTTCCCCAAGTTGCAGGATTGCTTGCCATCTGTTTTGGGATCCTTCTTTGTTACTCGGCAAGAGATCCAGAAACATACATGATCATTCCCTTAGTGTCTATATTCTTACGAATAAGCCTTCAGCTGATTTTGATTTACAATTCGACTTTGTATCCGTTTATGGCTGTTGCATTCCTAATTTTTGGCATGCTTGACCTTGTGTTAGCCTTCCTGACTTTTCTCTTAATCAAAATGGCTGGATTACCAATTGATCACTCGGAGGGAAATCCATCTAATGACCACCAAATTCCGTAAATTGGAGAGAATAGCCAGATCTTTGCCTATCAGGTTGTTTCTGCTAATGATAAATACATGTACCCTAGGATAAGGGCTATTACGCCTGCTAACAAAAGCCCAAACACTAGTTCAAAGATAAGCCATCCGAGTACGACAAAAAAACCCCCAATTACCAAAATCTCAATTAGATTCACACGAGCATTCGTATACTCTCGAATGACGGAATATGCAAGGAATGAACAAAAAAACATAATCCCCCAGAGGATTAAGTGCAAAAACATCTCAAAAGGTTTAATGATTCCAATTGGGAGGTCAATTTCTATGTAAAGAAAGGAGAGCCAAGAAGCCTGCAACTCTACGGCGAAGAAGATAAATATCAACTCCAGCAACACTGCCATTGTGATCAATAAAATACTGAACACCAAGGTTCGTACCTCCCGAGGTTGCCAAATGGTGCGATAGATAGGTTTGAAGGCCAACCAGTCCGAACTCCAAATCATGTTTATTTTGAAAGAGCCCATCAGGGAGAAGTTTTTATTTGTTTGTCCTTGTTGGATCAGGGATTTTTCCTAATACATGGATTATTCCCAGAGAAATGTTCCAAATCGAATAGAATCCTTTATTTGACCGCGAACCATTAGCCGTTGATAAGTTAATGCCAAATGTTTTTAAACTCCCCAACGAAGCTAGGCGCAGCGCAAAAGCCAATGTCCCCGTGTAGGCGTCCTTTCCTTGTGCAGATTTCTCTTTTCCTTTGATATCATTCCTACTTAAACGAGATCTGTTCAAAATGAAGATCGTTTTATTAGGTCCTTATAATTCAGGTAAATCAACAACAGTTCAAAATATTTGTGGCTCCAACTCCATATCTATCGACTACGGAGGAACCACAGTCGCGTTGGATCATTGTAAGACTCAGATTTACGGAGTGGAAGTTTTTCTTTTTGGTACCCCCGGACTTCAGCGCTTTGAGGTAATTCGCAAAATTTTGAGCAAGGGTGCGGATGGAATTCTCTTCGTAGTGGATTCGGTGAATGTGGCATCATTTGATGAGGCGAAAAACCTTTTAGAAGAAGTAGAGGAGATTTTACCTGACGTTCCCATTGTCGTTTGCGCGAACAAACAGGATATCAAAGGCGCAAAGACCCCTGAGGAAGTGGCCGCAGCTGTTCTTGGGGATAAGAAGGATCGAATCCAATGGCTTGGTACCTCCGCCAAAACGGGAGACCAGATTGAACGGGCGTTAGGACTTATCCTCCTCCAAGCTATCAAGCAATACTATGGCATTTTATTGGCTGTTAAGAAATCTCAAAGTGGCCAGCTTAGAGAAATCGCGCAATATGTTGGCCAAGCTGAAGATAAAGTCCTGTCTCAGCTGCAGTTTGCTTCTTGGAGACGATTGCTGTCGGCTGATTGGGATACCAATCAATTTTTTCTGACTCGGGGAACTGATCATATCCTAGAAATCTTAGAGTTTGGACATAGGGAAATTTAATACGTGTAAACAACCTAATAGAGTCATCGAGTTGATCCATATCATGGTAGAAAAGCCAGATGTTTACATATGTCAAAACAAAGAGTGCAATAACCGTTTTCAGAAGGCTGAGTTTATAACTGAACAAGACGAAGATGGTATATACATTACCAAACCGAGTTGCCCAAAATGCGGGTCAACCGACCTAATCTCGTCATCTTGGATACTCCAAAGCGAAGAATAACAGATCGGCCAATCATATGAGCTTTCTTATCAGTTCTCGACGTGCCCAGGAGCGAGACGCACTATCAGAGTTTTATTACGTTATTGTAGACGTCTTAGGGTATCAAGCTCGTCCCTTACGTGCCCGAGTACCAGGTCTTTCACTTCTGCGTGTAACTGAGGAAGCGGTGCATCCCTTTGAGATCATAGACGAGGTTCGGGATTATATAGAAGAAAAAGGTCCCCTCGTTGCCTGTCTAAAAGTTACACCATTGGAAATGTTGTTCAAAACGGATTTGAACCGAATTGTTGAGAACGCAACACGTCTAGCGGAACTTCGTATCAACGCTGACACCCATTGGAAAGTAAACATCCGAAAACGGCAAACAATGCTTAGATCTGTTCAAGTAATCGAAGCAATAGCGGTACACATCGATTTAGGCGTAGTGGACTTAAAAGATCCAGAATGCGAAATTCGAGTTGAAATCATTCGGGATCTAACTGGATTGAGTGTAATGGGGCCGAATTACGAGCTGAAAATGGTACATTATTAGAATTAGTTGTTACAATGGCGCTGTTAACGTTCTAAAGCTAGCATCCCCACTCGTTGCAAAACCGCTTTTTCAATATCAAGATCAGTCATCTCAGGTTGTTCTATTTCCAATTCCAACAAATTAGCCAGAACGAACTCTCTCTTTAGGTTATATTTGTTCAACAGACTTATGTCTTCTTGCATATCTAAAGCATCCCGTAAATAGGCGTAAGCTTCGTGCATTGGGATTAAATTATCACCTAGGATTACTCCCGCTATATTACGTGTTGTTGATCCTATACCAAGAATTTCAATGGCTTTTTGAATTTGCCGTTGCCCTGCAGCGTAGAGGAGCATCTCCATTGAAAGGGTCTTTGATATCATTTGATCATGGGTCGCCGCTTGATACGCATGCCAAACAGCGGAGTAGAGATGTCTTTTCCCCCAGATAAAACGATTATCGAATAACTGCGCTGCCCTAATATCATGATGCGCTGTAACATGGGTCAGCAACGCTCCGATGGTTGCGGGTTCGTGGGCCTTTGTAAGGAGGGAACCCGAAAAGATTAGAACATGGCTGGAATTAACCAATTCTAGGAGTGTTTGTTCAGATTGCGCGATTGAGATGACCCGCCGATTTTACTGACCATACAAATCCTTTTTTTAGTTATCTCTCCATCGCGCACTCCCAGTGTGCTGAGAAGGTTTGTCACAATGATTAATTTCCGTGTGCTTACCTGGCGAGAAATCGATGAGCTCGCCCGAATGCTATTTTCTCTGATCAAGAACGATGCATACAGACCTGACATCATAGTGGGGATTAGTAGAGGAGGTACGATCCCCGCTAGGCTATTGAGTGATATGTTTGAGGCAGATGGGCCCCTTAAGGGGGATAAACAAACTCTCCAGGCTCTCTCAACCATGCAGGTGAAGTTCTATACAGGTATCGCTGAAACACATGCAAGCCCAGTTGTAGCCCAAGATGTGGGAGTCGACATATATGATCGATTTATTCTCTTAGTTGACGATTTAGCTGACAGTGGAGAAAGTATTAGATGCGCTCTGGAATACCTCAACCTTAAACGACCTAAAGAGATCCGAGTGGCAACTTTAATTGTAAAACCCTGGTCAAAGATCACCCCTGAATATTTTGTTGAAGAAGCGACAGAATGGGTCGTGTTTCCACACGAATATTATGAATTTATGAAGGAACGTACCATTTCAGAGGGGTATGATCGGATCCAGGCATGGTCTACATTCACAGGCCTAGGTATTCCTGATTCCTCAGTAAATTTTTTTGTTGAAAACTTTCTTTGAGAAAAAAGTAAGATACTTGTCTTCCACAGTTTTTTCCACATAATTGAGCGTACTACCCTATCAGGGATGCAATACCCCTTCTGTGTGATTAGAATGCAATTATTACTCATTCACTCCCAGGGTTTTGATTGGAAGGCAAACGACAAGGCTATCGTGAATGCCGAACCTTTAACCGCAGAATCAAAAGAGTATCGTACTGATGAATCTGTTTTAGTAGTATTCATTGCGGTTGAAATCACTGACCCCCGTAATGCTGATCCCGTGGTTACCAATGCGAGCTTCGAAATTCGGCAAGCCCTTACAGACATTGGAGAATCTCGTGTTATTCTGTATCCCTGGGTTCATATAGCAAAATCTTCACCAGCTCCTCCCAGTGATGCTATGTCGATTCTTAATCATTTAACCACCCGATTAAAGGAAAAGAATCCCAATTTAACCATTGTTCGGGCTCCTTTTGGCTATTATAAACGCTTTAACGTTCATTGTATAGGACATCCACTAGCTGAACGATCGAAAAGTATTTTCGGTGAAGAAACAGAAAAGGCATCAGTTGAAGTAGTTAAGGCCTTAGATGCTGAAGAGGAAGCTAGATCTACTTTTTATGTACTTACTCCGAGCGGTGAAATGACCCCTTTTGATCAGTACTCCTATGGGGATCAGAAAGAGCTTCAGACATTCATTAGCTATGAGACTGCGAAAGATCGTACCTTCAGTGAACCACCTGCACACGTTGAAGTCATGAAAAA
>JBHLRO010000026.1:32726-40513 GCA_048882505.1 Candidatus Thorarchaeota archaeon | reverse complement strand
TCTAGGCCATAGACAGATAACTTATAACTGGGCAATCTGGAATCAACTATCTACATTACTATGTGTTTTTCTATAATCATAACTACACTCGTTGTGGTTGGAAGAATCAACCTCAACTGACCAAGCTGTGGCTTGATAGTGGCTGTTCTGGAACCCCTTTTTTTCCCTTTAAAGGCCACCCCTCACATCTCTTTCTCCGCTTCTGTCCTCTCTTCAACCTCTCATTTATATAGCCCTCAAGAACCTGCCTGTCTACACAGAACATCAACAGTGGCTGTAAATGTCCCGGCGCCAATTTGAATATCGAGGTTATTCTTTAGACGAGCTCAAACAATTGAGTATGGATGAATTTATCTCCCTTCTTCCCGCCCGTCAACGGCGGTCACTGAAACGAGGGATGGATCCGCAGCACATCAAGCTTATGGAGAAGGTGCTCGCCTCCAAAGACAACAACCGACCCGTTCGGACTCATAGTCGCGATTTTATCATTCTTCCAGAGCTGATTGGAGGGGTCGTCCATGTATACAATGGAAAAGAGTTTCTTCGGGTTGAGTTGAAACCAGAGATGTTAGGACATTACCTAGGGGAATATTCACCGACCTGTAAACAGGTCAAACACTCTGCTCCGGGAATTGGAGCAACACGCGGTTCGCAGTTCGTACCGCTAAAATAAAGTGATTCTCCAGGATTTCCAGATTTTCCCTTGGATTTCAACCAGAAAATGCCCTGATGGTCTCCAGAGCCAGATCTGGGGGACAATTGTATGGCAAGGTACAGATAGGGAGCGTCACCCCTTCAGCACGAAATTCTTGATACCTTTGTTGAATTTTTTCCGCCGATCCGAGAGCGGCAATTTTATCCAACATCTCCTGGGAGACAGCTTTGGCCGCGGCTTCTCTCTCACCCATTTTCCACGCAGATCTGATTTTTTCGGCCTCACTGGTAAATCCCATCCGTTTTGCGAAGTTATAGTAAAACTCACCCATACCACCCACATAGTAGGCTATGTTTTTTTGAACAAGGAGTTTCGCCCTATCACCTTCATACGCACAGGTAATAAGAAACGGTGCAATTTCGACTTGCTTACCAAGATCGGGGCTACGGTTCGCGTAACCTTTGGCTAAGTCTTCCGTGAGAAACTTAAATCCTCCTATCGGGGCCCAGATAGGGAACCAGCCATCTGCTAATTCTCCGACTAGAGCAAGGTTTTTTGGACCGAGAGCTGCCACCCAGAGTGGAATGTCCAGAGGGGTGGCGAAAGTTCGGATCTTAAATCTTTTCAGCTTGAATATCTGGCCGTTATAATTTACAGGCTCGCCAGAGAAGATCAGGCGCAAAATTTCTATGTACTCCCGTGTCCTTCCCAATGGGGAGTGTTTAAAGTAGCTAACGCCGTGCCAGTCTTGAATCACGATTGGACCGCTCAGTCCGAGACCAAGGATGAATTTTCCTTCTGTTAATGTATCCAAAGCCGCGGCTGTCTGAGCTAAGGTGGCTGGGGTTCGTGAATACAGATTGACAATCCCTGTTCCAAAGGTTAAATTGGGAGCATGGGGTATCATACCAGTTATCTGGGTAAATGCGTCATAACCCCAGAGTTCGGGAACAAAAACATGAGTAAAACTGCCAGAATCCGCCAATACCTTGATAAGATCATTGCATAGAGAAGGCGGAAGGAAATCGTATGATATAATAAATCCAAGGGAATTCTTTGAGATTTTCATGGTTATTCTGCCAGTGATTCTCGGAACAGTCAAATAACTTTCTAGTCTCTATGGTGAAAGGTTCTTGGATGACAGAACATTAGTACAAAGTTAATTCCCAGTTCTTCAGATATGATTACAGGCGATAACCTCTGAGAAAAGAACGAAATTAAGAAAGGAAGGGCCGGAGCGGGGAATTGAACCCCGACATGGTGGGCCACAACCACCGAGACTACCGTTATCCTACACCGGCCATGTCAATCAAGACGTAAGAATTGATGTTTTAGCTACAAATCATGCTATAGAGATTGAATGATGATCATGGATCTTAATAGAAGCTAGTAATAAATCTTTTATGGCAATTCAAAGGGAATTCAAATCACGAATGAATTGGGCTGTAGTTCCATTCACCGCTTTGCTTGGGTAAATTTTGAACGGCAAAACGGACTTGAAACACTTGTTATTCTTCTATGAACCATTTTTTCAGAGTCAATATATGACTTGGGTTGAATTCCAAACTTATAGGGGTTAACGTGATCATCTTTTTAACACTTAAAGAATGTACATCTGTGTTTTCGTGCAGATTAGATATTAAATCCCCCCAAATCCAATATATTGGGACTCCTCTAGGATCTTTCTGTTCTATGGCTTCGTCAATGTACTTTTCGGGAGCTAATTGGACGAAATCTATTGGTGTCTGAAGTGAAACGCTTGAGGGAAAATTGCAGTTCAAAAATAGTACTTTGGGAGGTAGCGCTTTTAGAAGAACTTTATTGGCGATTTCTTTTGCACGAATCGCTGCAACTTCATAATTAGATGTTGATTGACTCGGTTTTGAAAAAAGCTCGTTTTCAGGGACTTCCAGAGAAAAGGCAATTGATGGAATACCAGAAATTCCTCCTTCAAATGCGGCTGCACATGTTCCGGATGCAAGAATGGATTGGACCGAGGTATTACCCCCACTGTTAATTCCACTTACAATAAGGTCAGGAATCTTTCCAAATTCCTTATTACTTACATATTTCCCCATTATTACACAGTCTGCTGGTGTACCGTCAACCGAGTACGCCGAAATTTCGTTATCAAAAAAATCAATTTCTCTAGACAGACGTAAAGGTGTAGAATATGTGATTGATTTTCCACCAGCAGAACGTTGGCTTGTGGGAGCAACAACAAGAACTTTGACTTCTGGTGTAAGTCCTATCATTGCATTTGCTAGTATTTTTAGACCTGTTGCGCCAATGCCATCGTCATTGGTCACTAAGATTAATTTCATTGATTAACCATTCCTATTCACAAAGCACCGATATATGGGTCTCTTTTGCCACTGATCAAAAGGAATTCAAATCGATATAGGATACTTTAGTCAAAAACCTCAGAGGCCATTAAATGGTTAAAGACGATATGGAAATTAGTCAACTAGGATATATTCACGTAGTAACAGGAGACGGCAAAGGGAAAACGACGTCTGCTCTTGGGATGGCCCTCCGCGCGGCGGGACATGGGTTCAAGGTTCTAATCATCCAATGGATGAAGAAAGGATGGAATTATGGGGAGGTAAAGGTGCTTACTGCGGTACCACAGATAACTTTGGTACAGTATGGAAGGCCAGAGTTTGTAGACAGAAAAAATCCCAAAGAAATTGATATAACAGAAGCACAGGCAGCACTTTCTCGGGCTCGTACTGCAGTGGAAAAGGAAGAATGGGACATACTAGTCTTAGATGAGATTAATGTAGCTCTAGATTTTGGATTAATTTCCAAAGCAGAAGTCGTTAAGCTGGTTAAGCAAAAGCCTAAAAAATTGGAAGTAGTCTTGACAGGAAGAAACGCGCCGCAAAGTATCGTGGCGTTGGCGGACTATCACACAGAAATCCAATCACTTAAGCATCCCTATAACGAGGAAGTTTTGGCTCGAAGAGGTGTAGAATATTGACCACCGATACCTCGGAAATTAAAAAAGATAAATCTGCATCATTATCTGGAAAAAAAGATTCTCATGAATCTATTAAACAAAAGAGGCAGGATTGGGAGGAACTCTACGATAAAAAGGTAGCAAAAAACCCCGAACGTTTATCTAAATTCATGACGACATCCAGTGAACCTATCAATCGGATTTACGATCCGAGTGATCTACCTGACAACTGGAGATATTTGAGTCAGCTTGGCTACCCTGGCATGTTTCCATACACGAGAGGCGTCCAACCCACGATGTATCGAGGGCGTCTATGGACTATGCGACAATTTGCGGGATTCGGAGGTGCAGAAGAGACAAATCAACGTTTTAAATTCCTCTTGGCGAGTGGAATGACGGGATTGAGTGTTGCTTTCCATCTACCGACCTTATATGGACGAGAATCGGATCATCCCATGTCTCTAGGTGAGGTCGGTAAATTAGGAGTTGCTGTAGACACGTTAAAGGATATGGAGATTCTGTTTGATGGAATCCCTCTCGACAAAGTTACTACCTCCATGACAATAAACGCACCGGCGGCCATTCTGTTGGCAATGTATATCGCGGTTGCGGAGAAACAAGGTGTGGGATCACACCAAATCGGCGGTACAATCCAGAACGACATTTTAAAGGAATATATCGCCCAGAAATCATATATTTTTCCGCCACGCCCCTCTATGCGGATTATTGTTGACATAATCAAGTATTGTGCTGAGCACGTACCCCGATGGAATACCATTTCGATTTCGGGATATCACATTCGGGAGGCAGGCTCCACTGCAATTCAAGAGTTAGCATTTACATTGGCTGATGGCTTGGAATATGTCAAATGGGCAGTAGAAGCTGGCATGGATGTTGACGACTTCGCTCCCCGGCTTTCATTTTTCTTTAATTCCCACAACGACTTTTTTGAAGAGATAGCCAAGTATCGGGCCGCCAGACGAATTTGGGCTCGGCATATGCGTCAGTTCAACCCTAAAAAACCCCGTTCGATGTGGTTACGGTTTCATACTCAAACTGCGGGGGTGTCTTTAACTGCCCAACAACCCTCCAATAATGTCGTGAGAACAACGGTCCAGGCGCTTGCTGCGGTGCTAGGGGGCACCCAATCACTACATACCAATTCACTAGATGAGGCATTGGCTCTTCCAAGCAAGGAAGCAGTAGAAATTGCACTGCGGACTCAACAAATCCTTGCACATGAAAGCGGGGTTACGAATACGATTGATCCTTTAGCGGGGAGTTATTTCATAGAAGCATTGACAAATCAAATGGAGCAAAAAGTGGAAGAATATTTTGAAAAAATAAAGCAGTTAGGCGGAGTTATCCCAGCAATTGAGAAAGGATTTTTCCAGCAAGAGATCGCTACCGCAGCCTACCGGTATCAAAAGGAGATCGAGGAAAACCAACGTGTGATTGTTGGAGTGAATGAATATACCCGAGATGAAAAGATCAAGATTCCCCTTCTCGAGGTTAAAGATGAAGTTGTTGAGCGCCAAATTTCTCGTCTGCATAAGGTTAAGGCTGAGAGAGATGATGAAGCGGTTAAAGCGGCCTTGACGAAAGTTAAAAAGGCCGCTCAAGGCACTAGCAATTTGATGCCATTTATCCTTGAGGCGGTTAAGGCTTATGCGTCTGTAGGCGAAATTTGTGATGTCTTTAGGGAGGTTTTTGGTGAATGGCAGGGTGATCGTTTGATCTAAAGTGAAACCTGGAGGAATAGCCCAACGATGAGTGATCGTACCGTTACTAGGAAAATACGAGTCCTGTTAGCTAAACCAGGATTAGATGGCCATGACCGAGGCGTTAAAGTAGTTGCTCGTGCGCTGCGAGACGCAGGAATGGAAGTAATCTATACTGGATTACATAAGAGCGCTGAACAGATTGTTGAGGCAGCTTTACAAGAAGATGTCGATGTCCTAGGTCTTTCCAGCCTTAGTGGATCTCATATGGCCCTTTTTCCCAAAATCATCGAGTTGCTTAAGGAAAAGGAGATGTATGATGACACTCTCGTGGTTGTGGGGGGTATTATTCCAGATGTAGACATCCCTGCTATGAACAAAATAGGCATCACAGGAATCTTCGGTCCAGGAACGGATACCGAGGAGATTGTTAAATTCATAGAAGATAATCTTAAACGAGCAGTATAAAGTTCTGGGAAAGAAATGTTTATCAAACTGGGAAGGGTCGGCTCGATTAACAGGGATCTCCGTCTTAATCCTCCGCTAGATCGGGTCGATGGCAATTCCTTGAATGAAAAAAGGTTAGGAGAAACCAAATGACCACTTATCTATGTGCCGCTTGTCACCAAGAGATCGATCCAGGGGAATTGGAAACCCTTCCAGGGATAAGGTGCATAATCTGCGGGCATCGAGTCTTACTCAAGAAACGGCCGCCGATTATCAAACGGTTGAGAACTGAATGAAAACGACAAAATTTCTACGATAGGTTTATATTTAGGCAAATTTGCATATCTCCCCATCTACAATTCATAAAATTTGAGGTAAAAAAGTAAAAATGGGCATGGCAACAAGTACGTGCAAAACATGCGGACTTCCAATTGAATTATGTGCGTGCAGTGATATAGCACGCGACGAGACGACTTCTATTCGGGTTTTCATTGAGAAACGAAAATGGGGACGTGAGGTGACCGTGATAGATGGGCTAAGTAAAGAAATTGACTTACGAAGCCTTTCAAAAAGGCTGAAAAAGTCGTTAGCGACGGGGGGCACCACAAAGGATGGGAGGATCGAGCTCCAAGGGAATTTTCTCCGGCGGATCCCCGAAATATTAGTTGATGAAGGCTTCCCCGAATCTTCCATTGAACTGCGTGATTGAGGTCTGCTAAAGGTAACTAGCTTTAGTTCCATCATAAACCTCCGTAACGGGATGGACTTCCCAGCTGTTGATCGATAATCCTATTGGACATACTCAGGAACCTTTTTTGGGAAAATGCCAAAACGGGGAGACTTATGTTCCGGTTGGTTCCTTTCAAAAAGATAAAATCTATATTTCTCAGAAACAGGTGTTTACAATCCCATGACTGAAAAAAGACACACTGGTTTGACCAAAAGAGGAGGAGTGAGGCGATTAGTTTTGGATGTTCTGAAACTACATGATCCCTCAATCGTCTCTTTCGCTAGGGCTCTCGAAGAAGTTGAGGGAGTCGCAGGGGTTAATTGTACCCTCCTAGAAATTGATGCAAAAACAGAGAACCTTAAAGTCGTCCTAGAGGGGTCGAATTTAGATTACGATATAATAAATGAGCGAATCAATGATTTACACGGAAGCATTCATTCCGTCGACCAGGTTGTTACAGGCACACGATTTGTGGAAGCGATCGAAACGCCCCAAGATTGAGTATAAAAAAAGCCTGAAAAACCAGATCCGATCAAGAGAGAATCAGTGAATAATGTCAGATCTTGAACAATATCTTGACCAGGAGAAGGATAAGAAAAGTACCACTCCTGTGAAAAAAGAGCGGAAAGTCCCAAGAATACTGGATCGTCGCAAATCTCAGGGGTCTCTACTGCAGCTCTCTCGAGAGCAATTACTGGAAATGTTGGCTCCAGTTATGGCCCAAATCCCCGGACATGCCTCCAATCTTGCATGGACCCGCCAAAAGATCCTACCCAGGAATCCCCAAATCCATCCTGAAGAACTTGCCCGCCTGCTTTCTATCACGCCACTGGAGGCCTACTGGATCCTAGCTCAACTTCGCTTTAAAGAAGATTAAGATTCCTCAGACTCCTCAGGTTCCAGAACCTTCTCTGAATTTCCATTTTCTACAGATTTCTCTTCCTCCTTACTCTTCTTAGGTTTCTCTAGGACTTCCGACGCTTCTACTGGTTTTGATTCAGTGGGTTTTTCTGCATCCAAACGCCCTCTCAGCTCCATGAGGATCTCACGAGGGTCAAGATCTATCGGTTCAATCGGCCTTTCATCCGAGACATGTTCTGTGAGTTTCCTGGAGACTTCATGCTGTTTAGGTTTCTTTAATTCCAAAGGTTTGACAGTCTCCTCCAGTCGGTGAGACCTTTCAGGTTCCGTAGGAGGTTCAGGCGCCCCGAGGTCCGAGGGTTGAGTGGGCTCTTCGGGCTCCAGAGGTGGTTCGGGTTCTGGAGCTAGTTC
>JBHLRO010000026.1:0-32626 GCA_048882505.1 Candidatus Thorarchaeota archaeon | reverse complement strand
TCTTCGGGCTCCAGAGGTGGTTCGGGTTCTGGAGCTAGTTCAGGTGCCCCGAGGTCCGAGGGTTGAGTAGGTTCTTCGGGCTCCAGAGGTTGTACGGGTTCCTCGATGCTTGGGGCGCTCTCCGTCATTTCGGACTCTTCAGGTTGTAGGAGTTCAGCGATCTCTATATAGGATTTGAGTTTGTTTAAAGTATCCTCACAGTTCTTGACCAGAGGAAGATTCGACATTCCCTCAGCTTCTTGTCTGGCGGTTTCGAGTATTCCTCTGGCCGTCCTAAAACGAATCATTGCTTCAGGAAGCATTTGGTCATACTCGATTACAGCCAAGCAGAATAGACGCATTGCTTCGAAATAATCGATTTGGGGCGAAAAGTTCTTCCGTAAAGCCTCACTGGGAAGGAACTCGAGAACGTTCCGTAAAGTCTGAGAAGCATTCGAAAATTGAACAGCGGCTTGCTCGTTATTATCTTGAGCCATGAATTCTTTTGCGCTAGCTTCATAATAAGAGGAGAATTGAATCTGTTCTTGGAGTTCAAATTCTCTTGATTGGTCTGGTTGGAAAGCGGTGCGCTTTAATGAGCTGTATAATTGGGCAGATTTATGATAATTGCCTTTTGCCTCACTATATTTCTCTGCATCAGTTTCAGTTAATCCAAGATTAAAGTAGGTCTCCGCTTGTTGTTCTAGTTTTGCGAACGTCATGATTTTGATATTCTTGTGTGCATCTTTCACGTAGTCATCAAGGTCCAATTGACCCAGAAAGATCGCTTTTCTAAAATCCTTGATTGATTGATAGAGTTCAATGCGATTGTTGTTAGTCAGTCCCCTTAAAAAGTAGAGATGGCCCGAACATCGAAAAATATTGCCCAACGTATTAAAATAGTGGTCATAATCACTGTATTCTTGTTCTAATTGGAGTTCCAGGTTATATCGATTTATTGTTTCAACAAGAAGAATATCTGCTTGTACTGTGTCCTCTTGTTCCAGAGAAAGCTGTGCCCGAACCTCTTGGAGTCGGGCCTCAGTTCGTGAGGTTAAACGGTCGATATCATATCGCCAGGATGAGTAGGAATCTGGAAACTGCGTTTGGGTCTCACTTATACTAACCCGTAGCTTTTCATAGAACTTTAGGGCTTTTTGAAAACTTCTGCTGTGAAATATTGATTCAGAGTTAAGAAACAGTCTAATATTTTGGAGGAGATTGACATAAAAATCTTTTTGTGAGAAATCTTCAGACATTATCGACTCAATCAGGTAATCACACTGATTTATGGCATCTATTATAGCATCCGCTGTTTGAGGATATCTTTGTTGCAGGATGGAAAGGAATTCAACATCCAATGGCAAATAACTCCAATGAGATCGGCATTTTTACGTTATACCGATACTTAAACTTTATGATATTCCCATTGAATCCGTGAAATAAAGGTTTTTAGTTAACTCATAGAATGCCCAAACAGCGATTCTATGCACGTATTACGAGCAATAATGTGCATCTCGGCCTTAAGAGGGATTTTTTCCTCTTCATTCTCCTTCCTTGCATAAAACAGAATCTTTCCAAACGATTGGCACTAAAAAGTGAAAAAAAAGTAAAAGGTGACGAAATTGAGTGACTGGACATCTGAAGAGGGAATCTCCAACGAAGAAAAGATTTATTACTACCGAAAAGCTGGCCAAATTGGGTATGAAGTATTACACACCATTGTTAAGATGATTAAGCCTGGAGCTTCGGTTATTGATATCTGTGAAAGTGCTGAGAAGATGATCCTTGAAAAAGGGGCAGATGGGCATGGGTTTCCAACAAATGTTTCGATCAATCATCTGGCTGCCCATTACTCTTCACCCTTTGGTGATCAGACAATTATTCCAAGTGATGGAATTGTGAAATTTGATGTTGGTGTTCATGTTAATGGGTATATTGCTGATACTGCGCTTTCGGTTAACCTCTCATCTGATCATAAGAACCTAAAAGAAGCAGCAAAGGAAGGTTTTAAGGCTGGAATGGAAATTATCAATCCAGGTACCATGCCCTCAATGATAGGAAAAAGAGTGGAAGAAACAATTAATGGTTACGGCTACAAACCATTACGTGAGCTATCTGGGCATAAATTAGGTCGGTTTGAACTTCACGGTGAGAAAAGGCTGCCTAATGTTGGGCAGGCCTTTGATCCCGCAGAAAGCGCACTGGAAGTCGGTGAAGCCTATGCATTTGAAACTTTCGCTTCGACAGGAACGGGGAGTGTCCACGAGGTATCTGGTACAAAATACATCTACATGTTACTACCTCGACGAGTGGCCCTTAGGAATCCGGTTTCTCGTAAGATATATTCAACAATTTATAAGAATTACAAATCTCTGCCCTTTGCGGAACGTTGGCTATCTTCTTATGGCGGATTTAATCAAGCACGGGTACGTTTTGCCCTTCGGGAGCTTTTAAGCGCGGGAGGCGCATTGGCATACCCACCATTGGCCGATGAAAAAGGAAGTTATGTTGCCCAATATGAACATACTTTTGTTATCACGGAAAACGACGGGGTGATTATAACGACCCAACCGCCGTTCGATTTTGAAATTCCGGAATCACTGAATGAAAATACCCAAGAAACCTCTGAAGAAGAATAAGGTATCGGCAACAATAACGGAAAATCCCTTATTCAGGTAATTTTTTAATAAACCTAATTAGTTTGTTTTAGTAGGGACAGCCAGTCCAAATCGGAGGAGCCTACTTTTAGTTCCTTGAAAAACTTCCTCTTTGCTCTTAGGAATCAAGATCTAATAGATGAGAATGAGCTCCTTAATGCTCTTAACGACCTCAAAAAACCATCACAAACACGCGCTTACTCTCCGGGACCCCTTCTTGATATGATTCAAATCATTTATATCGAAGAGAGGTTACATCAAGTCAACAATGCCCTTCAGATTAATGAAGTAAAGACAAAACAAGCCGCTTTGTCATGGGATTCCGGTCGTTCGACCAAAGCTGAAGCAAGACATGTGATTACAGAGCTCGTAAAAGAGCGCGAAAAACTTGAGAAAAGGGAGGAAACACTTCATACTCATATCCCAGTATTGATTGCCCGACTTAAAAGTCTAGAAGCAAACGATGGGATCGATTTGCGGAGCTATATCGCTAACTTACCGCATTCTGATGTTGAGGAATCGACGTCTCGAATAATATCACGGTTTTCCGAGGTGTGGGAAAAATGGGCCGACTCCCACAGGAAAGATGAATTTCCAACTCCCACAATACCCTCGGCTCCCATGGAAGATGTGGAAAGAGATATCATTAGTCGGCTCATCTCTCCGCTCGGTGAGGAAGAAGTAGATACATTAAATTTGGGGGATCTTATTCAACCTCTAGGCCAGGTAAGCAATACCTTTTCCCCTTCCCCTGTAGAGGATGTCCCTGTAACATACCCACCAGATCCAATTGAAGCTCAAAGGAGGCCTATCGCTTCTACAGAAGCAAGTCCCTGGGATGTTGTGGGAAAGGTAGCTATTGATACAGCAGGTAGTCCTCTGGGTGTTTTTCGTCCCCCCATTATTGTAGATGATACAACATTTCTACCTATTGTTAAGGAAGAGCCATTATCAATTACGGTTTTAAAACAGCGGTACGCAAAGATCCTGAAACAAGCGAAACTCGACCTGAAAAAGGTTACTACCGAAGAAATCAAAACTACTATTGCAAGAGCGCTAGGGATTCCTAGAACCTTAGCACTCCAGCCTTCATTCTTTAATAATTGGTTACACTCCATTGGGGGTCATGTTACTCCAGTTAAACCGCACCTGAATCAGGTCAATTTTATAACAGTACCAGGGGTGACGATAGATTCTGCTGATGGAATAACTATTGATGAGGGAGCACTTACACAGCTACGAGTTCCTGTGTGGATTCCCGCGCCTGGGGAACCCAAAATCACCGATGTGGGCCAAGTTATGGACCAAGGCATTACAGGTATGGGTGGATCACCTTTTGGAAAGATTTCCGGTGTGATGTCAGGGACTCCCTTTGGGCAGACTCTTCTTATCAAACGTGAGGTTCCCCCCTCCTTTATCCTAACCCTTTTTTTGGAGGGATTAGGTATCCAGAATCTAGCTGCACTCCGATTTCACGTTGCCAAAGAACTAAGCATTGGAGAAGGGGAGGCTTTTTCACCATCTTGCTTATGGGCTATGAATACAAAAGAGCGGCTTCTCATCTCTCCTCACGAACTAGCAGCTTCATATTTTTCGGTTTTACCTGCGGCTGCGTTTAATTTTGGGGATAAGATCCATGCAAAAATCGGAGTTTATTTCACGAGCATCCCTGAAACCTTTCGTTATCTAATTGGCAAACCTTTTGTCACGAATGATCAGACAGGGATAATTTACGGGTTTGTAGTGGACTCTATCAAGCACGAGTTTGAAATCATTTGGACCTCGAAATCCCCCGTTGAGATTATTAAGGAAGTTGGACGGAAATCATCAGAACAGTACGTTAACCGTTTCAAACAACGTATTTCTCTCGCATTGGGGACATCTTATCAGGAAAGTTTATGGCCCAGCAACTTAGCACGTTATTTTTTGAATTTCATTTGGATGGAAGAAAATCTTTCACTACTGGACGCACAGAGGTTAATCGAGACTCGCTTCTCACTTCAGCGGACTCCTTTTTCTTCAGTTGAAGAAATCAGCCAGGATGGTGCGAGATGCAAAAGTTTCCTTGGTTGAAATTGGATGTCGATACAGGAGATTATCTGGTCACTGTTCATGTAAAGACTCGGCAACAAGCTGATGAACTTGCAGTTAACCCAGATCAGTTTCTAATCCGAGTTACATCTCCGCCAATTCAAGGGAGAGCGAACAAACAAATCCTGAAACTGCTCCGCAAGCATTTCAAAGCCGAAGCCATCCTAGAAGCAGGCCATAAAAGATCCAAGAAAGTTCTCAGATTAAAGAATGTTACAAAAGAACAGATTCTGACCTTGATAAAAGAAAACCCACGAAGAAATTTCAAGTAGCCTCTGAATGAATAAGGAGATGGAAAGAGGTCATGGAAAGTTAGAACATAATTTCTCCCATCATCTTTCGTCTGTTAATCAACTCATCCACAACTTCAGGATTGGCCAAGGTCATAACATTACCGATGTCTTTTTGAGTTGCAACAGCTTTGAGAATTCGGCGCATGATTTTTCCCGAGCGAGTTTTAGGAACGGCATCTGCAAACATAATAATCTCAGGATACACAGCAGGTCCTGCTACGGATCTAACGTGTGCTTGAATCTCTTTTTTGAGATCATCGCTCGGTTCCACGCCCGACATCACGGTTACATATGCAAAAATTGTGGATCCTTTTACAGAATGTGGATAAGGAATAACAGCGCTCTCGGCAACCTTTGGATGGGAATTTATGGCAGATTCAACTTCTGCAGAACCTAATCGATGTCCTGAGACCTTGATCACGTCGTCTGATCGCCCTAGGATGAAATAATAGCCCTCGTTGTCAATTAGCGCATAATCACCGGTGAAGTAATACCCTTCGAACTGTGACAAATAAGTATTCACAAAACGTGGATGATTTCCCCATACGGTGCGCATTAGTCCAGGCCAGCTTTGGTCATAGGCAAAATACGCTTGTGTATTTGGTTTGGTGACCCGTTGCCCATCATCATCCAGAAGCACTGGATTAATCCCGTACATAGGGAAAGTACAGCTTCCTGGTTTCATTGGAGTCACTGCTCCAAAATTAACCATCATGTAACTTCCAGTCTCAGTCTGCCAATAACTATCTACAATTGGCCTTCCTTCTGGTCTATCTCCTAATGTCCCCTTTCCTACCACTTCCCAGTACCACCGCCATTCAGGCCAGTTACATACTTCTCCCACGGTACCCAACATTTTCAATTTTGAAAGGTTCCACTTTGTGACGTGTTCATCTCCGAATTTCTTCAAAGCTCGAATGGCAGTAGGTGCCGTATAGAAATGAGTGACCCCAAACTTTTCGCAAATTTCCCAGAAGCGTCCGTTATGCGGCCAGGTGGGAACACCCTCGTACATGATGGTGATGGCGCCCAGAGTTAACGGGGCATACACGATTTGGGTGTGACCAGTAATCCAGCCAATATCAGCAGTACAATACCATACATCTCGTGTTGCGGGAGTAGTTCCCTTGAGATCAAGCAAGCATGAGTAATCCCACACATAATAATTGGTGGTCACACCATAGACTAGATATCCAGCTTGAGTATGGACAACCCCTTTGGGTTTACCTGTGGTTCCGCTAGTATATAAAATGAAAAGAGGATCCTCTGCATCCATAATTTCGGGTTCACACACCGAAGATTGTTGGTTCATTAACATCAGGAAATCCACGTCTTTTTCGGATGCATAAACCTCGCCCCCCGTGAGTTTAATGACAGCTACATGCTTGATAGACGGACAGGTTTCAATGATGCCTCTTAGGTTGTTTTTCATTGGCCTATTCTTGCCAGCACGTCTTATTTCGTCAGCAGTCACCAAAATTTTGCAATTAGAATCATCAATTCGATCCTTCACTGACTCCGCTGAAAAACCACCAAAAACGATTGAGTGTATAGCCCCTATTCGGGCACAAGCAAGCATTACAATCGCTAACCCGTCAATCATGGGTAACCAAATACAGACACGATCGTCTTTTTTGACTCCAAGACTTTTCAACGCGTTAGCAGCTTTGTTGACTTCTACGAGCAGTGATTGGTAAGTATATTTCTTCACCGTGTCATCTTCGCCCATCCATATGAGCGCAGTTTCGTTTCCATAACCTCGTTCAACCCAGCGATCAAGACAATTATACGTGACATTCAGTTTCCCTCCTACATACCACTGGCCAACAAAATCAGATTTTCCTTCTATAGGGGGAACCCAGACTTGGTTATAAGGAGTAAACCAGTCGATCTTTTTGGCCTCTTCCGCCCAAAACTGCTCTGGGTTTTCAACGGATTCTTTCCATTTGGCAAAATAGGCATCTATATCAGGAGTTCGGCTCGTTTTTGCCAGGTTGGGTAGTGGATAGTATTTCTTCGACTTTTCTAATTCAGTTGTTGTCATTTCTGTCATAAAATCACCCAATTAGACTATTATTGGAGGCCCTGATGAAATTCAAGCAGATAAGTAGAATTTCAAAAGCAAGCATAAGCGTGAAAAAAATTACAATGTCAGATAAAAAAACAATCGGTTTGTTGATGTAATTGGATTGTATCTATGGAGCTAGGGGATGAGAATGGTGTTCCTTGCCTCGCTGAAAGAAACCGTTAATCCAGATTCGCAGGAAGAAAGATGAGCTGGGTGCTATTGAAATAGAATTATAAATATGAGATTTACATCTAGTTTAAACAAGGCCTAGCTTTTGAAATTCTTCTATTAACTTTCGACGCTCTTCCCATGCATCTCTGACAGCTGATAAGTCTTCAAGGATCTCATTGGTAAGTCTACTGCTGTCTGAAAGCATTCCACTCTCAATAGCTTCGCTAAACTGCTCAATCTTATCGTCTAATCTTGTAATTATGTCCAAAACGGTTTTTTCTAGGGTGTACAAATAGCTGAGATCGAATTCTTTTATGACAAGGCTATCAAAAAAAGTACTGATCCCGTAGCTCGTTTTTTGGACCAACAATTTTAGATCTGAAAAGCTTGCTATAAGACGATCCAAATCAGACCATGTCGTAATCATTTGGCTCATCAAAGCAGCTTCTTGGATTTTTTTAACTTCATCTGAACAGATAGATAGACGATTCTCCAGGTAGAACCGAACTGCTGAATCGGTTAATTTACGGTCATTCTGCTTTTGGTAGTCCCCGTAATCCTTGATTTCATCCATTAATTGCTTTCGGGCTTGAATCGATTCCTGATCAAGTTTCACCATGGGACTATCATCTCGTATTCATTTCAGACTTATGAAATCTCTTCTTCCTCATCTGTAGGTAGGTCTTCGACGATTTCGTCTGCCTCCATTCCCTCTTCAGTCACCGTAGCTGGACTCGGCCCCCTATCAAAATCGACTAAGGTGTCAATTTGTTGTACCACACGTAATAGCATGGCTTTTGTTCGTTTACTAGTTGTGGCGTAATGGAGAACGGCGGAAATTAGAATAATCAAGAGAGCCACATTTAAGATGGCGATAGTGCGAAATTCAGGCTGAGACAACTCTAGACTATCCAAAAGGGCTGGAAAAGAGAAGCCTATAAAGAGATTCAAGATGCCTTCGGGTGCTATGATGAAATAAGAGAGTAAAACCACGCTTACCAGTCGGAACAACATTGCAGGAGCAAAATGTCTCAATAACGCGGATCCTGTCGGTTGAGCGGTCTTTGCTGCAAGTTTCAAATCGGTCTGGGGGTCGCTTTGCGATAATGAAGCCAAATACGACTGAAGACGCATCATGCTTTTTGGGTCTTGCACAACTTCTCTTTCTCTAAATACGCGTCGTTCTACCATTTCTCGGAGATAGCTGGCAGCCAAGAGACCGAATTTTTTGGACTGGGTGCCTTGAAATGCCTGCTCATCCTGGATTTCCATGTCTCCGCTAGTAGGAACAAAGGTTCGAATCCGCCTAAGGTGTTCTTGGATGCGTTTCTCACGCTCTGTCATAGGGCCGAGAATGTTTAGAGTGTACGACGTTTGAAATGCTACTTCAAGTAGAAGATAGAGAAGAAATCCCAGAGTGAAAACGGGACTTAAGATCATCTCAATGAGGCCAGAAGTATTAATTTCGGTCGAGATCAGTGCGTTTTGGGTGAAGATTGCCACAATGATGATGAGTTGGAATCCGAGGAAAGAATAAATCGCAAGTTTAGTGTCGCCTTCTCGGAGGAAACCCAGGCCCGAGAGGAGCGCGATCGGTAATAGGATCAAGATCGTTGTTGCCCCCGCAAAATTAAGGAAATCTTCTATGACTGTCCCTATAACAGCGGGATCTGAGATATCAATGTTCGAGTGGGGAAAAAAGTAATTGGCAGGGCTGAAAATACCATCAATGATAGTGCCATAGGCCTCGCCATATTGGAGAGCTCCAAAATTTGGATCCCCAATGAGGGGTAAGCTGCCGAGAATGGGGATCTGAGACTTTAATGTTAGGAATGCATTTACAATGATTAGAGCGACCACCCCCGTTGCCCAGACTGCAGATTGAACGAGGAGTGCGAGCCATTCAAGAATTCCAAAAACATTGCTAAAATCAAACATGGATGGATCTATTGAGAAAAAAACCAAAATTGCTGAAAAACAAAACAACGCGAAGTAGAGGCTGCGGAATATATTGGCCGTTAGCTCACTTGCTTCCATATTTTGTTACACCGAACCTATTTGTTGTTGTTTTGCTTTCATATAGGTTTTAATTACATTTGGCAACATGTCGTCGGGCCCCACGTTTATGATCTCTACCCCTAAATTTCGTAAGCCATCTTCAACCTGCTTTCGGTAACCGAGATATTCCTCGAAAATCGCCTCTGCCATTGCGCGTTCTGTCGGGGTCAAATCTGTCAACTTTGTCTCGAATAGAGGTCCAAAGGGGCTGATTACGGTAATACGGTTTTTTGCAGCTCTAGCCCTTTTGGCCGCCTCGGTAAAGATTTCGGAATCTGACGATTCCAAATCAGTAAGGAACACGTAAAAAGATGCTCGTGGTAGACGTTGCATCACAAAGTCGACTGCGGCCAACGGATCGGAGCGACCTTGGGGTTCCACCAGCGCAAGGATTTCTAATAGTTGAAAAAACATCGCTTTACCCCCTTTAGGCGGGAGGTACGAGGTAGGTCTATCCGCATAGGTGATCATGCCGAATAGGTCTTGCCTCTCCTCTGCCATCTTCATGACCAGCATTGTCGCCCGAATAGCGAAATCTAATTTTGTGTTAAAGGGAATCCCCGCGCCCATACTCCCGCTATGATCTAGGAATACAACAATTCTGATATTCTTCTCAGCTTCGAATTCCCTCACCATGAGCTCTCCCGTTCGGCTGAAAGCCTTCCAATCCAAGGATTTAAATGGAGCTCCAGGATAATACCGTGCTAGGGCATGAAAATCGTCTCCCATCCCTTTCTGTTTGGTTTTATGAGCCCCAAAAAGCTTGCCCTGTTGCCGTCGTTTGCTCAAGGCATCCATACGCCGGATGTCCTCGTAGGAAGGATAGCACAAAACTTCCGTGTAGAAATGTCGGACGTCCTCTTCAAAGTAAAAGCCTAGTCTATCATGTATAATGACTTTGGTTGGGCCTATACGGTAAACACCTCTAGTACTCACTTTTACAATGTAAGAAAATTCTTTAGTTTCATGTCCAGAGAGTTGGGTTATAATAAAGTTCTCTCCGACCACTATTTCGAACATGTCTGGAATTGCGTCATAGATCTCTAAGAAGTCCATGCGGCGTCTACCCGTATTTTCAACTTTGACCGTCACGTGGACATATTCACCTGCAAATGCTTTCTCGCGGTCAATGCTCCTTGTGACTCGAATAAGTGATGCATTGGCGGATGCTCGGAAGAACGGTAATCCAATAATGCTTGCCAAGATCAATAAAGTTCCAAGAAACATTCCATAATCCACGATTGGAGAACTGTTTAGAATGTCAAATACTTCGAGAAACTCCAAGCCTGGAGGATAAGAAGAAGTTCCATTCCCTGTTGGCTGCCCTCCGCCTTGAACTAACCCCTGTCCTCCAAACACTATAGGTACCATCGTGGTAAGTGTCCCGACCCCCTTGGCGCTTAGGCCGACAGAAAGGAGTAGGATGCCACCAATTGCAATAAAAGCACCACGTGATGAGAGCATTCAAAGCCACGTCTTGTAAGTTCTTCGATCTTCTATGTAGTTTCTCTTTACGAATTGTTTTATGTTAACGGGTATACAGGTGGAAGATGAATGAAATTGATTGAAACCAGATGACATTAATCCCATTCTATTCGACATATTCTTCAATGTACTCTTCTACGATCATTTCTTCGGTTACGAGATGGACAGGCACAACGAGACTATCGCGTATATCCTCGGACACCCTTATCTGAGAGATACCTTCGAGTTCTGCTTCCGGCTTCATGATTAATCGATGATGTACTATATGAGGTATCATTAGAAGAATATCGTCTGGTATCACATAATCCCGGCCATGTATGGCTGCCCTTGCTTTACCAGCTAGCAGTAGACTTTCGCTTCCACGGGGAGAACAACCGAGTATTAGTCTTGGATCTGTGCGCGTAGCAACTGTAATGTCCCTAATCATTTCGAGAATTTCCGGACAGACATAAATACGTTTAACAACATCCATCATAGCAACTATAGTCTGAGGAGACACCACTTGGTTGATTTTGGCCGGGACAGGCTCATTTTTGAAATTGATAATTCGAAGTTCATCGTCAGGCGATGAATGATGGATAATAACTTTGAGCATGAACCTATCCAACTGAGCTTCTGGCAGGGGATACGTTCCTTCTTGCTCTACGGGATTTGCAGTCGCCATAACGACAAAAGGTTGTTCCAGCTTATGTGTTTCGCCTTCTATAGAGACTTGGCTTTCAGCCATGGCCTCCAACATTGCTGATTGAGTTTTAGGAGGAGCTCTATTAATTTCATCCGCCAATATGACATTAGCAAAGATTGGACCCTTTTTAAGACGAAACGTTCCTGTTTTGGGATTAAATATGTTCGTTCCAACAATATCGGAGGGCAGCATGTCGGGGGTGAATTGAATTCGTTGAAATTGTGTTCCTAAACATTGAGAGAAGATTTTCGCCATATATGTTTTTTCAGACTTAGTTGTAACCACAACCAAGTTTTCCAATACCCGGTACACCCTCTAAATAGACGTGTTTACCGGTCAACATGGCGATCCATAACATCTCAAATATTTCGGTGCGTCCAATATATCCCTTCCGAATTTCAGCCATTATTTGTTGATAGGCCCTTGCGACGTCAGCTTCGGACAACATATCGAAGGAAATATCGTCTGCGGTGAAATCTTTACCTTCTGTTTTACTCATAGTATCCTACACCTGTTTAAGTCATGACAGATTATTTTTTTATCTAATTCATAATGTTGGATTATTAAGTTCTTCATCTAAAATTCACTGGGTTGTTCCTATATAAAATAGCATGTATTGCGTTTCAAACATTTATAACCTGAAATAAAGATTATTGTTCAGATCAAGTGTATTGAACCAACAGAAATCTACTCGATCAGGTTAAAAAAACGTTTCAAAGAAATCTATGATGAAATCCTTGAATTTTTCATAGGAGGTTTCTCGAATGGAGTTTCCAGTAAATTTATGTCTTTCAAAAAGGTCGTTCATATTTTCAACTAATTCTTTTTCCTTTTTCACAATACGATGTTCCATAAGTTTTCTTATTGAATCATGTACGATGCCCGATTTGGTGTCGGCCACCTTATGATTAGTTGTTTCAGTACGGGCCCATTTCACAGCTCCATATATAGATCCAAGGTTATTATAGGTCTTATTACCACGTACAATCCCTATATCAATCCATCCAAGTCTTCTTCCCTCCTGGTAATTATCAACTGCTTTCTTAACTTCTCTTGGAATTTCGCTTAAATCCTTGAAATGCCCAGGATGTGTTATTACTGTTTTTACATAGATATTTTTGTCTCCAACTCCGTGCAAGGCTTTTAAATAGTCTTCTAACAATCGGATTTTTACATGTTCATTTGAATTCTTAATTAGAATGTTCACATTTGACGATAATGGATCCCCTGCTTTATTTTTTTTGGCTGAAATATCCTCATAGACTGGTGTTGTTGAACTCTCACCTCGAGACTGGCCTTTAAATTCATAGATGCCATATGAAGGGATCGTTGACGGAAATCTTTTGTTTATCTCTCTTATCAACTCCCTATGTTGGAATAATGAACTGATTATTGCCGACTCGCCCTGTGGATTTGATTCATCTTTAAATTTCTGAAAGTCCCTGGTATCGGCCATAAGAGGAAATTGTACATCTTTGGTTCCAAAATACAAATCGTGAAATTTAGTCGATGAGTTTTTATTATATTCTAGAGCATGAATCATTTCCCCAAGATCGTCAATCTCTTTATTACGTATCTTAGCAATCAAATTATCGTATTTAATCTCGCTTGTCGTAATTATATAGTCGATTGGTTCCCCTTTTAGACTATCTGCGTATCCAAACTTACTAAGACAATTAGCAACAGTCTTATATGTAGAGGTTGTTATATCCCATTTAGAAGTAGAAAATGCCCTTATCCAAGAATAATGCAGGTTATTTTTATCATATTTAAGAATAAGGATTTTTGTCTGGGCGAGACTTTGAGCATTTTTTGTCTTGTATCCGTAATTTTCTCCGTATTTTAGTTTAAACTGGTTAAATATGCTATTTCTAATTCGTGTAAAGTTCATTCGGTCAGATTTATCTCCCTTGTTTAGCCCTAGAACTTCGTAATCTAGAACTTCACAAAATCTATATTCCCAATTTAAGACCGTTCCGTTCTTATCACTCCAATATGAGTTACGAACGCCATATTCTTTGAGAACTCTTGGATCATTTCTTAATAGAAATGTTTTTCCTCGTAACGGAAAAAGAATATCACTTTGATCATTTAACGTCACAGTGTAATAAAGAGGTTTGTTATTATTCGAAAAAATCGGGATTCCCATATAAACGTCAATCCAAATTTTCAATCCCCAAATTCCTTGTATTCTTTCGTTGAAGAAGTACTTGATATCATCCATCCCTTCCCAGTTATAGACTGTAACCCAGTTATTTCCGTTGTACACAAATCCAATATCTTTAAACGATTCTAGTTTCCTTATCATACTTAAATTTTCAAGTATCTTTTGGTCTGAGACATTTAGGTTACCCTCTACTATTGCATGGTTTATTTCTTCAATAAACCGCTTGGCCTTTGCTGTATCCTCCTTTCTCGTATTCACATCTAAAACGATTTGTTTAGCCAGTTTTTTTTCCTCAGAATCAAGGAATCGGGATTTATTGGCCAAAATTTGGGATAAATTGCGGGTGTTCTCTTCTGAGGTATAATATTGATACACGTCAGGATAACGTATTTTTAAATCTTGCAGAAATGACTCTTTATTTTTTAACTTATTCATATATTCGTTAAATGCTTTTATCCATAAGGGTTGGGAATTTTCTAAATTAAACTTAGCGATAAAAAGAGAAGGTTTCTTTTTACTCTTTGTTGTTGTAATTTTCTTCCTTATTTCCGAAAATGCGGGCTTTTTTTCGTAAAATTGTTCGTATATCGAATGACGGATTTTTACAGCTGTCCACGGAGATATATTTAGCCATTTGTCAATTCTTTCCATAACAATCTTCTGGAAGGAAGAGACTGCTTCATTTCGGGTCGAATGCTGGTAAAAATTTCTTGCATCCCAGCCGTTTTTAAAAAAGGATGACCGGTTTTGGATATAGATCCGTTTTTCATGAACCACATCGGGAATGTTCTTATCGGGCTTGATTAACAGACTGTAATAATACGGTTGCTTCATCGAACCTATTTTAAGATCTTGTTCAAACCTAATCCAATACTTAAAGCCTTCTAAAGGAGATTTGAGAGATCCGAAATATTCTTTGATATACTTAAAATCCCTTTCAAAAGTTTGACAAGTCCCCATCTGGTCATTTCCTCTTTCCACTTGAGTTCCGCTTTTTGGCAATCCTACCATATATTTGCTGTCTATTGATTTCTCTTTATTAAAAAGGGATTGAGTTGCCAAATCACGAGATGCTGTCAATTTAATGTATTTAGCTTCCTCTAGTGACCTGCCAGAATTAGACCTCGGTTCTCTGTTAGATTGTTTTTCCTGGGTTTTCTGTATTTGGGAAGTGTCGGACGAGGCCTTTAAGTTTTTTGAACGTCCTTCCTGAGTATGGCTAGCGAACCGATAGATAGGGGGGCCGGTGTACTTGGCTTGAAGGGCTTCCTCTTCTTCCCAGGCCTCCAATTCGGCCTGAAAATCGTAGGGAGGGGGTTCAGGAAGAGTCGGCACCTGACGTTGGAGTTGGAGGCCTTCTTCCTGGGTTTTTAGAACCTGGTCGGCCTTGGTCTCGAGTTGTTCAAGTGTTTGTACTTCGATCTGGGTGTGTACCTCTTCGAGGAAGTGGGGCCCCATTATTACATCAAGGTACTGTTCCCTTTGCTGGATTTCTGTAGCTATCTCGGATAATGGGGCGAATGGAGCGATCTCTTCGTTATACTCTGAATCCAGGCCTGTAGATCCAGTGTGAAAAAGCGTGGAAGTGAGGAATTCTGAGTCCACTTGTAGGTCATCTAATGGAAGAATATCCTCAGGAATAGACATAGGTAGTTGATTCTTTAATTCTAGAGTTTCTAGCTCCTTATCAGTTGTATTTTCCCTAAGTGGAACCAGATCATCTATGTTCACGAAACTATCCTGCTCTAGAAAGTCCAAGGCTTTCCCGTCAGAAAGTAGATGGGTAACCTCATCCAACCAGCTGTCGAGTTCCTGGATGGGATGACTCTCAGCTGCTTGTATCCCCTCCCCAATATTCACATTCTGTCCTTGTTCGGATTGTGTATTTTCCGTGATTGATGCATTCTCCACTCCCTTCTCTGTCACATTCCCCCTTAACTCTTCTTCCTCAATGTCCTTAACTACCGTTCCCATTTCATTATTCTTCGTCCCCCCCTCAGGGGTCGTAACTGTTGATTGTGTATCCTCTTCTGCCTCTTCTACGAGGGTAAAACTATCCATTTCTACTTCGTTCGCACTCCCATTTACAGCTAACTCTTCTTGGGTAAGTACTTCCAGTTCTCCCTCATCAGGGGTTGTTTCTATCCATTCCTGTTCTTGAACCTCAATCTCCCGACTCTCTTCGGGTGTCTCGTGCAGGAGATCCGCACACCAGCTATCGAGGTCCTGGACGTACTGATCTTTCACCTCTTCAGCGACCTCTTCCAGCTTTGACTTTATCTCCTCCTCAGAAAGCTCAGGGTGGTGTTCTTCAGTTTGTGTTTCCAAGGTAAGATGGTCCGCTACATGGGTTGTTTCTTCCTCAATCCACCTACTAACGTCCTGTTCCTCCAGAAAGAGAGCATCTATCTGTTCTTCCTCCATTTCGAAACTGAAAATATCCTCAGGGAGCCGTTCAGCTAAGTCTTGGATCTGGATCTCCCCCTCCCCAATGACACCCTGGATTTCTTCCAACGTACTCGCTCCCACCTCATCTCGCTCATATACATCTTCGTGGTCTTCTAAGTCCGAAGTGCCGTGGTGGACAAGTTGGTCAAACCATTGGTGGAGTTTTTCGAGATGTTCCTCTTCCGCTACGGCCTCGGCCCGATTCAGCTCGGCCTCTTGAATCGAGGATGTTTCACTTTCCAGGAATTCAATGGTCTCATTCTCAGGTTCATAATCAAACGCGAGCGGAAATTCAAAGGGGAGATCCTCGAGAATCTCATCCTTGGACAGCGTGTCACTAGCAATATCATCCTCAACGATCTGCTGAAAATGGTCGCCTACATCATCTAGAGTATCCTCTTGATCTACGTCTTCCTCTGTTTCTGGGTCGGGATCCTCGGGTTCTGCTTCCATCTGTTGAATGAGATCCTCGATGTCTTGACCGTCTAGATCACAGCTTTCTTCTTGTTCCTCCACAGCCTCGGTAATCTGCTCCTCTTCTTCTTGGGCCTGAGGCGCCTCCTCCTGCTCCATTAATCCTTCTTCCATTTTACGGGTTGGGATTCGTCAAAGACTTTCAGTTGAATTGGGTTGCGTGTTTTCTCCCGTGGTTTCAGCTCCCACTCCCAACCCAGGTGTTCTATCTTAGGAATGCTATACTGGTCGTTCCACTCCCGATATTTAGTGAGTTTCGATTTATACCTTGTACTATGTTCAGCCCAGAGCTCCAGAGCAGGCGCCACAGTGGGGATGGCATCGAACATATCCTTGAGACTCACCACCTCAGTAAATCCCTGGTCTCGCGCTTGTTTGTGGGCCGTCATATGTGCGATCGAACAAATTTTTGCAATCTCTGCGGGTGAATGCCGCTCTAATTCATTCGCGAGCCACTGGACGTGGTTTTCGGTTAGATCATGTTGGGTATGGCGAAAGTTTCGGACAATGAGCTGTTCGATCGTAAACGAGCCGGGAGGGCCGATATAGAGGATGCGAGCAAAGCGTCGTCGCATGGCGGCATCCATTTGCCACGGTTCGTTGGTGGCGGCTATTGTAACTGTAGGGTTGACGAGAGGTGTCCGCATCCCACTCAAGTACTGTTGGAGCTCGCTTTCGATCTGCATCCCTGTCTGGGATGCCTCTGTTCCGCCGTTAAGACGGGTAACTGACGAATTAAACAGTTTGTCAAACTCATCGATGAAGATGACAGAGGGGGCGTACTCCCAGGCTGTTTCATACAACACCTGCACCATTTTTTGGCTTTCTCCCATCCATTTCTGGTAGATCAGGCCTGGCGTGACCAGAAAGAGCGTAATCGGGGCCACCGCGGCCAACACATTCATCAGGAAGCTCTTCCCACAGCCGGGGGGGCCGTTGAGGAGAATTGTCCGGGGGAAGTCCGGATTGGTGTGGAGGAGTTCGGGGTAAATCAATGGATCAATAACGACGTCTTCGAGCTCCCGCCAGATATGATGGAGGCCGATCACATCCTGTCGTGTCAGGTTCGGGTTGGGTTTGACTCGACAGGAGAGAACGCGAGCTTTCATCTCGGCATATTGTTGGTCGTCCTTTGAACGGAGTTTTTGGGGTGTCGCCTTAGATTTCAGTTGGTTGATACGTTGGTGGGCCAGGCGAATTTCTAACTCCCATTGGGGGGTTAAAGGTACCTTTGGAAATTGTTTCAATAGATTAGCGAATTTGGTTTGGGCCAATCCATAATACTTCACCGCTTGTGAGTATTGCCCCTTTTGGTCGTAATAACGCCCATTTTGGACAAATGTTTGCGCCCGAAAGGAAGCGGATAAGATATTACCTGGATCTGAATTCGGGTTTTCTCTTCCCTCGATTATCATATACCCTCCCTCCTTAATATTTCAATAATTTTCAAAACTTTTACTGTCTTCATCATCCTATCCATGAAAGTTCCTACTCCTGTTTCAAATTTAATGTTACAACCCTATGAATTTCCCCCCACCAGGCAAATTGGTAAACTAAGAAGATTCGTAACGATTCCTCTTGGTTTCTTGATTCCAAATTTAATCACAATATTAAGTTATTTATTTCTTTTATAACTTTATTGTGTGTTCAAAAAGTTATATATGCTGGAGTTTGTAGGAACTTCTTGATAAAATTGCTACCTGGTAGGGTTAAGGATGACCAATAAATTGTTACTATTATGTCAGGGCCTGCATAAAAGTAAAATAATAGCTTCAATTCTCTCATATTTACCCAAAGACTGCATATTATTGCGATCTTTTTATGATATAAATCCTAAAGTACGCGAGAATATCAATATTGCAATTAACGACGTGATTCACTACATTGATAGTCATCGTCGATTTTTTCAGCAATTGGATCGAATTTGGGAGGTTAGAGTAGATATAATAAATCCAATCTCTGTGATTAAGTCCCTAGAAACTATTGATTTGAGGACCCGCTTTCACTATTACGAGGTTGTAGTAGATATTTCGGCGGGCCCCATTCCCGCTAATGTCGGTCTGTACCTATTTGCCCTGAAATATAAGATCCCTTCTGTTCATTTCAGCTTCCCAGGAGAGAGGTTTCAAGCACAAACTTCCACCCAAACCGTCCTGGAAAAACTTGAGCAGGACATTGAATTTGCCAAACAATATAGCTTTGACATCCCAATTACGGATGTGGTGTTCAAAGAAATTGATGAGAGAGTCATTTATGAGCTATCACGGCTCCCAACGGGACAAATCGGTTCTTTAAAGGGACTAAATACAAAACTTGGTCAGGAAACCTCAGGGAAACATATGATGAATTTGTCGCGCGAAATATCGAGAATGGCAGCGCTAAATTTAATCCGAACCACACGGACGCGCAAGTTAAAAGAAATATCTCTAACCTCCTTTGGTAAACAATACGCGACGACCCAGAAATATGAAAAACCCTCCTTAGAATTGATCTGGGAGAGAAACTAATAGGATTAAATTCGCAGTATAAATTGGAGCCATTATTACTAGCTAATTTCTGCGCCAATTCCTTTCAGAAAGAGATAATGACTCAGAAATTCTTCTTCGGTAATGGGGGCCCGAGTAGCAATCACTTCTTCAATAGTGATTAGAGTTTGCCGTGTAGATTTATAGTCAAAGCGCTCGGGACCGAATTCGTTTTCCAAATAAATCGCTATGACATCGGGAGTGAGTTCTTCTTCGGGATTATATCGACGGATCAGGTTCCGTCTTAAGCGGCGGAATATAAGTTCCAAACCTCTCGAGAATTGACGGTACTCAAGGAACCAGCGCATTTTGACCGCAAAAAAACTACGACCATAGTACCGTTCGACCCGTGTTAGGAGTAGAGGTTTAGCTTGTTCGCGTTTGGGCATGAAACGCCGAGATAGAAAGATCGCGACAAAGGGGAGAGCCCATGCGAACAGGGGAAACATGGTAATCATATCTAAGAACTTCAGGTAAAGACTGAGGGGAAGAATAGGAGCAAAAGGCGCGTTAGCCAGGTGGCCTTCATCGAAAATGATGGTTTGACCCGGCCTATCCTGCATTATCAAGTCCACTACATTGTCTGTGAAGTCACTATTGTCGTAAAGACTTGCTCCAGGATAATTTGCTGTATCAACATACTGATTGATAAAAATAGAGGGATCAGAACATAATATAATTTGCCCACCTAGTGGAAAAGGAAAATAGACAAAAACAGGGAAACCAATATTGGGATTACCCCATTCGTTCAGATTTGGGTTGATATTATTAACATTTTGCCTCGCTGCAGCGAGATCTGATTCCAACCAGGCCTCAGAACTGCTATATAAAACTGCGATTTGCAGGCTAAATGAAATATCAGGTAATTCGATACCTAATGAGTCTAATTGTTGATTATCAAACGCCTGCTGGACTGAAGCAGGAAATTCGCCCATGGGTACCCATTTGGTTAGATAATCGGGATTCGATGGATATCCGGAGGAATTAATATCTGGATAGCGAACTTTCATGGTAATAATACTAGCAAAATTCCCAATAATGCCATTACCACTAAGCCCAGCTGTAAAACTCGTCACCCAAGGCGCGGGAAGTAAGTATTGAGTAGCAGTTTGGGTAGCAGAAGAGGGGAAACTAAAAACGGGGGTAAGTGGTGTGTCATTATAACTACCTTGGTCAGCGAGTAAACTTCCATTGATCGCAACCCCTGCAATGGGGAAATTAAAACTTGCATTGACAGTTTCGCCTGTTGTGCTGTTCGTTCCACTCCCACTTAATCCCCCTCCGCCAGTGGAGGAATTCATACCCAATAAGTTGAGACCTTCAGAACCACCAAATCCCAGGGATGAACCTAGATCGATTTCTGACATAAACCCAAGGAATATGGAAAGGACACCTAGAATGTCATTAGCTGTTCCGAAATCATCGGCAATCAACACTCTGCCCCCATTAATGGCGTAAATGAGGATTGCAAGTGCTTCTGAAAAATCATAATGAATAGCGGGTCCAAGAATGATGAGGCTGCCTTGGCTGTCGTTCATCTCGGAAGCATTTAATCTATTCAGAATATTTGAACTCCCGACTATTGTGGAAATTTGACCCTCATTTGAATGGTCAGCAAATCGTTGCATAAATTCACTGGCACCAAATGCACCCGTATTGTATATACTAAAGTTCGTAGTGTTCCCAGCGAAAAAAAAGCCCAAGAAGACGGCTGCCAAAAAAGGATAGCTGATAAAAATGGCCAAAACAACCAAGGCGCTGGTACTACGGTTGATTTCTACCATATCTAAGCCCGTTCAGCAAGATTCGAGATATCTATACTTTGTTGAAGATTTCACGTAGTTCGGTTCTAAGCTATTGGTAATCAATCGGGATTTTTCCTTCTTTATGCAACTTCCTCTGCGCCTTCCATGATTTCCGCGACTGAGGTTGCCATTTGAAGAAATTGGTGAAGCCCAGAAAGGCCATCTTTGAATTCTTGGTTGGTCAGTGGGGTTTGTCCATACCGAGCTTTTTCAAATGCGATAACAATAGCATTGATGGCACCGGGATCCACATCACCTCGATTCATGAGCTTGACCCCAAGTTGGCGAGCCGTCTCGTTGGGACTCCGATGTACTCCAAGAAAACCTTCCGCAGCGGTGGTCATCGTCTGCCACATGAGAACAGAAGCCTCACGAAACATTTGTTGTCTGGCCAGCTGCCGAATCTGTACAAGTTGTTGTTCAATATCCTGTTCGATAACAGTTTTCTTGGCTGATCCAACTCCAAGTCGATCAATAATCTGAGATCTAAAAGTATATACCAAGAATCCAATTACAAGCGCAACAATAATCGCAATAGCGAGGAGCAGATCTTGTCCAGGGGTGATAAATTGACCAAAGAAATTGCTTCCATTCATAATCTGTCACAGGTCCTTAATTTCGATCTATCAGTCAAACCTTATGGATTTCTGTTTTAATACATTATCCATTTTTCTGTTCTTTTATCTTTCTTTCCATTCTGTTTTATCAAGGGTTCCAATTCAGGAGATTTCATTCCCTCCGTCTTACAACCTTTAATCGCTCGTAGACTACGGCTAGGCCAACCCCAGCTCCCAATGCAACCAGATCGAAGAGTATGAACTGAATAAGATCCACTGGGCCTAGAAGCGGGCCACCAGGTGGGACAGGGGTTGTGGTACTGGTGGGGGTGGTAGGTGTGGGGATATCAATTCTGCTTTGATGAGTTGCAGATGCCAAATTTCCTGTCATGTCAAGGATACTGACATTAAATGTATAAACATCGTTTGCTACAGAGCTAATATCAAAAGTGAGATTGTACCTTCCATTCCCTAGGTTTGTGATAACGAGTTCAGGGTCAACAATCGTAAGGGTAACCTGTGAGGTGAATGTGTTGATAAGATTAACCTGGAGTGTGGTTATATCCAAACCAGTCTCCCCATCAAATAGGGTAATACCAATTTCCACTGTTTCATTTATGATGATATCCGGTGGGGGTAGTTCAATCGAGACTGCAGGGTCTGTATTATCTAGGATTACGGACTGTTGGGTAGAACCAGTATTTCCTGCAAGATCGTCGAAATCAAGAATTATTGTCCAGTCATCTGGGGTAGTGAACAGAAGGTTCCGTGATTGATTACTGGGGAAAAAGATTACCCAATCATATGAGTAACTGCCAGAAGCTGGAATGAACCCAATTTCTGTATTATTTAGGGTCACGGTAGTCGTGCCAGCTTGGATTCGCAGAGTAACAGTGGTTTCATTAATTCCGCTCTGTCGTCCCCCAACTGAAGGATTATCCGTTATTGTTCCGGTAACTGGAACGTTTCCCTGTGAGTTAACGGTTGCATATCCTCCACTCACGGGGACAGTCATTGATGCAGTTGGTTGGATTAGATCTACTACAACCAAAGTGATGAGCCGCCGTTGATTCCCTGCGTTATCGGAGGCTACAATAGTAACATTATAAACTACATTCGCAACTGCCGAAGTATCCCAGTCGTAAACATAGATATCTCCTCCCATTGAAACCATGGGGGCTGTAATCGGTATAGTGGTGTTAATCTCGATTGTGAGACTAGCCACATCTAGGCCAAGGGAAACAAAACCAGGCCCTGTCGAAGGATCCGGATCGAAGATGGTTGTATTGATGCGTGTATTGGGAACATTTGGTATGGTAGATGTATTGTCGAATCCCGTTGGACTCGTTACGGTGATAGATGGGCTCGCGGTGTCATAAATTTCCCATTGGAGTGTGAGATTGTAATGAGTGGTGAGGTTGGTGCCCGCATCGCTAATGTGATAGAGAGTCCATCCAAAAGTAGCGTTATTCCAGCCTCCAAAGTTGTACTGCATGTTAAAGAACCCGATAGAACTCACTGCTCGCCTCTGACTCGCAGCTCCCAATCTATCGTTGATTTCCTTATTTATAAGGGCCCGACTGGCGGTATCCTGTAAGGTTCCTGAAATAAAGAATGTACGGTTCTGGATGCCTGTAATGAGGTACACACTGTCATTTGTAACAGGCATAGTACCGCCAGTTGATGGGAAGAACATCTGTAGGCCGGAAACTTGGAAATTTCTATAGATTGGGACAGGAAATTCGAAATAATTCGCTCGATAATGGAGAAGGGCCGCGCTCATTGTCAAGTTGAGACGAATATACAAGGTGTCTCCCAGAAAATTCAGTGGCACCTGGTAGGTCATGCTATAGGCCCCTACAGCGGGGCTGCCTATAACGGGAGTACCTATTTCAACCTGATTGGTAGCATTCCAACCGATAAGGCGTAGACGATTTGAAAGTTCTGGTGAAGTGATGGCGGCTCCTTGTTCATCACGAAGGGTACCTGTTACGCTAACTGTTTCCCCAACATATACTGCTGTCCCATTAAACGTGCCACTGCGAGAATGACCACTAAATGTGACGTTTGTCATTACTCGAATGGAACTCAGTCCAATTCGAATCTCTTGGGGAACCCGTGTAACAGTATCACGTCCGTAAATCGTGAGGTCTGCTAATGGGACTGTGTTATTGAGGACAATCGTGGTGGAAAAGAATCCTTGAGCATTGGAGATTACCAATGTAAGATCGTACGGGTTTGATCCACCCGTGTAATTATAGGCAAGAATAAGCGTTGATGAGCGTCCTTGTCCAGTCGCATCTTCGTACGTTCCATTGAGTGTGATGGACGTTGTGTCCCGATAGACCTCATAGAAGCCAGAGGACGCATTAAATCCTTCATCAGGATGAGAAGGATCGTTAAGGCTCTGAACATGAACGGTAATTCGATCGATATTTTCTACCCTGAACGATTGGGTGACGGATGAATTGTCATTATTTAATGAACCGTTCACCCACCTCCCAAAAAGTTTTCCTGTAGGGACGGTTGACTGAGTAACATTATAGGTGAGGCCCTTTGCGGCCAGAAAATCCGCCGTAGCGGTTATATTATAGTCTGCTTCGGGTGTGATTCCAGTAACATTGGTTTGGATATAGAAAATCACACTACTTGCAAGAGAATTTTGATATTGCGACTCGAGCAAAGTAACATTTAACACACGCATATTCCAATCCGATGGTTTTGAATTGTTAATCAGGATCGAGACATTTACTCCCGTAATACTTGAAGCATAATTTGTCCCCAAATAATCCAGACGTAGGCGAAATTCAATCCTAACTGTTTCTTCCTGCTGCACAAGGGTGGCATTAGGGTTGGTTCCCCCTGGAACAAAGATCTCCCCAGTGAAATATTGCGGCCTCACCTGAACCGTGGTGGTTAGATCCGAAAACGAGAAATTTGACTTGAAGTTTACTCCTGTGGGTTTTTGACCAACAAACCATACCGAATTCGAGGTGGAATCATTCTCGAAATCAGCGGAAACTTTGAGGATGATGTCAAGATTCTTCTGTGTTGTCGGGTAAGTGGTAGATAATTCTACGGTAATTGTCCCCGCGCCTGTGGTATTATAATATCCAGAATTAGGATGAGGTAATCCTACTATGTTGGTAAGAGATACACCTGGATAGGCACTATCCAAAGAAACATTGACAGGTACGTCAGCTAAAACTGAACCTCCCCCTTCTTCTTGAACCTTAAATGTGAGGGTGAGTCCATCACCTGAACGGATGGTTGTGTCACCCGTTTCGTTGGTTGTATCAAGACTGACTGAAAAATTCGTGAACTGAGGATGAATGGTCACTGCTGATGATTGTGCGGTACGCCATGTGTTGTTAAACTCAGTTAAGGTTGCAGTTCCTCCATTTACTGTTCCAATCCAGCGGACTTCTGAATCATTTTCAAAATCCACAATTATGTCCAGGACAATGGATTGAACGACCTCAGGCGTGGTTAGGTAAGTAGTAGCGATCTGAAGTTCATAATGTCCCGTATTATTCGTGAATCGATACCCCCCATACGCAAAGGAGTTGCTGGAGCTTAATGAAACCCCTGCAATGGGTACATTCAAAGTAACATTGACAGGAACACCTGCAAAATCAACACTTGGTGCTTGGGTCGAGTTGACTTCAAACGTCAGTTTTGCAGAGTCCCCAGGGCGGATAATTGTAGTATCAATAGATGCTAGGTATATATTCCCTACCCAAAAGTCAGGATCAATTGAAATCGCCTCCGTCCATGAAGCATTGACTCCATTGGTGGCATTTCTCATGAATCGATGCGGTTGTGGGGATAGAGCGGTATGATAGGGATATTGAGGAGCAATATCGTTCTGCAAATTAACTCTCCCCGTAATATTCTTGATAATATCATCCAAATATAGAGTTGGAAACGAAGCTGTAATATTGAACGCCACATATCCCGAACCATTGGTAAGCGCCCAATCAGCCGATCCATTATCTGTAAAACCCTTTGCAATAGATAGGGTAACCCCTGCAGGGTAGGAATTTAATGTTACGTTGACAGGCATGTTTGCAGGATAATAATAGGTGCCTGGAATACCATAGACATATAGGGCCCGAACTCGGAATGTTACAATTGTGATATTTTGGTTAGGGGGATCGAGGGGTTGAGGTACGGCGCTAATCAGCTGGAGGTCTACGGTGTCCATTTCGTTTTGTACCGTGAAGTTAAAATCGGCAGAATTAAATTCAATATTAACACTGGGAGTACCAGGATCATAAAATCGTGAAAAATACCCCGTCCCAAAGAGATCTGCCGTTATATTGAAATAATAACTATCCTGAGGTACAGTTGGGTAGGAAGTATTTACAGTAAGTTTTAGCTCTCCATTCCCGTCGGTATATGTTTGCGAAGTTCCAGAAGAATTAGTGAGATAATACGTGATCCCACTCGTGTTGTTGGCAATAGGTGTGTCGGAAGAATCATAAAGAGTTGCAGTGATAGATACATTGGGAATATTGTCCGACCCTGCAAAAACTCGAATAATAGCCGTTGCATTTTCCCCTTGACGAAAGGTACTATCGCTAGTAGCATTATTTACAAAACCTGTACCTTTAGCTCCGACCAAAGCGAATGCACTTAATGTAAAGTTGTCTGCAAACGTGATGGGGCTAAGTCCCTCCAAAAATTTTGTATTGTTAGGCTGACAGTACTGATAAATCGTTACATTGTCCCCTGATGCGATACCATAGTTTGTAAGTTCTGAAATACTAGGAATCTGAAAAGTGACATCCATCCACCCTTGGGATGGATCATTAGAAATAGGAACTGTCGGTAGAGGCGCGGTAAAGTTAGTGGTTTCATTCCTGAACCAATGATTGGGATCTGTTAGGCTGGAATACCCCTGTTTATGAAGATAAATAGAGACATTCAAGTTGAGAACAGCATATGTGGGATCTTCATTTGTACTAAAGCGATTCCTGACTCGAATGCTGTCACCTGGAAAAAAGACTGGTTTTTGATTCACGATCTCAAGACGAGGTTGACGAGGAGCATTAGGGCCAGTAGTAGCCCCAGAACTGATGATTCCTGTTTGAACATCAGGGATGCGTATTTGAGGAGGGTCTTTTCGTAACGGTGACACGTATCTTCTAAGGAAAAACGGGATAATTGGATCTAGGCGGTCTGTAGAATACATATTGAGAAAAATCGGGGTAGAAATTGCAAAAATCACTACAATCATGAGAGCGAACAATGAAATACATTGATTTTTCTTCATTCTAGATCCACCAAAGTGAACAACCCCTGTCGCGATGTTGACACCAGGAACCTTTTGAATTCGGGATTCTCAAGAATGCAGGGGGAATAAGTCTAAGATGGGTATCCATACAAGGCTTTCCTTATTAGGCTTTCTTTACTTCCTAATTGATTGATAATCTTCTTATGCTCTGCGTTTTCATCCTTAATTTGGAGGAAAATTCAACTATAGCGTTCCCATCCTCGTTTTCTCAAAAATTATCTATGGAGTTCCCTTAGAATGGTTTCTTTTAGAAAGAGTGGAAAACAAAAGAAAGGCCAAGAAGAATTCGACCAAGGTATGGTCTTCTACGAGGCCCAACGGTATGAGGAGGCCAAGTCATGTTTCGACCGGGCAGCCAAATTTCTTTCGGATGGCGATCAAAAGAAATTAAGCCGACGTGCAGCTGCCTATGAATTCTGCGCCCAAGGTTATATTCATATGTTGGCTGGAGAATTTCTCGACGCTATCCGGTTCTTCGGAAAAGCAAACGTAACTTTTTCGACTGAGGGATTTGGTGATGAAGCTAAGCATGCGCGAACCGTACAAGCCCAAACTCAAGGTGAACTCGCCAAGGTTAAAGCACAAAATGGAGAATTTATTGAATCTGCCCGTCTTTTTGAATCTGCAGGGGCACTATATCAGACTGTGGGAATGGAAATGGAGGCAGCGCGAGCTCGCGCGCGATCATTTGTCCAAAGAGGGGCTGCTATGGAATCGGACTTTGATAAGGCCTTTTTTTTAGAAAAAGCTGTGGAGGAATTTAAGAAAGGGCGAGAAGACCCAACTCGTTATGAGGCACATGCATTATATCGTCGCGCCAAAGCATTGATCAGCGCCCGCGAAAACGTAAAGGAAGTCATTGATCTTCTGGCCAAAGCTCATGAGAAATATCACGCAGTTGGGAACACTTCTCAAACCGAAAAGGTCAAACAGTTGTTAAAAGACCTCACCGAACAAGTTAAGGCCCGACCTGCTGAATTTGGAATATAATCGGGATTATAATGGCGATTTTCGGTCAGCCTGTGATGACAATCAAATGAAAGAGCAGAAAGTCTGTAATGATATACGATGAGCGGTCTGAGGTTGTCTAAAGGGTACCTTCTTTGAACTTAACGTGAGGGATCTATCAATGCCAGAGCTTGGGACAGTTACAATATTTCCACTTCATGATTTTCCCCTCATTAAGCCAGGGGATAATTTAGAACAAATCCTTGTTTCCAATTTGCGGCATGAAAATCTTCGAGAAAATGATATCATCGTTATAGCTCACACAATTGTATCAATTGCCGAAGGAAAGATCTTTGATCTTGGCCAAATTGAACCTAGTCCCTTGGCTAAGCATATCGGTGAAATGCAAGATAAAGATCCTCGCAAAATTGAAGTAATCCTAAGAGAAACGAATGAGATTGTCCGGATGAATGATCGAGTATTAATTACAGCCACCAAACATGGCTCACACGGGTTTGTTTGTGCTAATAGTGGGGTGGACAAGTCGAACGCGCCTGGTGATGCCGTGATATCACTTCCAGATAATCCAGATTATTCTGCTCGGAAGATCCGTGATTATATACAGACACAGTTGGGAAAAAGGGTCGCAGTCATCATTTCTGACACATTTGGACGTCCATTACGGATTGGAACTACCAATGTAGCAATTGGGATTGCTGGGATTCATCCTCTCGAAGATTATCGGGGGCGAAAAGATCTATATGGATATGAAATGGTGTCTACAATCGTTGCTCGCGCTGATGAAGTTGCAGCTGCAGCAGGACTCGTAATGGGGCAGGCTGATGAAGGAACTCCAGTAATAATTGTACGAGGAGTAAAATACAATGTAGCGGAGGCTTCAGCACTAGAACTAATGCGAGATCCTGCAACCGATGTTTTTCGCTAGATTCCATATTCAGTTTTTGAAATCGTATAACGAAAAATCTTTGTTTACGATCAATTAACACTAATCTCGGTTTCTTTTCCTTGGGGAGGATAGAATAACAGCATTACAAAGAAAATACAAATAACGCGGAAGCAAATAGATCTAATGCGCAGGGAATCCACCCCGTAATGATCTCTTGCACCCAAAATGATCTTTAATGATTGAAGAATAGTTTCTTGCGCCGGTAATCCAGCCTGGTAAGATACCAGCCTCCCATAACCTCATTGGTTGGAGTGAGCTGGTAACCCGGGTTCGAAAGAAAGCAGATGTTGAACCTCTGAGGTTTTTGACGGCTGTTTTCCAAAAATCCCGGCCGGCGCATGTCTTTATTTCTTGAATGATGTAACCATGGTTCTCAAGAAAATACAGCTAAAGTTCCTAGGTTCGCTCAGACATGATCTTAACCGACCCTCCTTGCTCTGGCCAATCGAAACCAACACTAGCGTAAGGTCAATCGTGGCCGCGCTTACCCAAGATCCGCAATACGAGGAGTTACGTAGTTTCTTCTCTGAAGCCCTAGAAGTGAAACGGTCGTTACTGGTCTTTTTAAATGACCAGGAAATCTCTGCCCTGTCTGGTATGGATACTTTGGTTCAACAAAATGACACGTTGGCCTTCATCCCCGTGATCCATGGTGGAACATCCTCCTGAAAGCACTCGACAAACTGCAATTCAATAGAAACTCAAAAGAGAGATAAAAATGGAATCCGATTTAAGAGGACGATCATTATTAACATTGATGGATCTTGCATCAGAAGAGATCCAATTCCTCCTCGATGAGGCCTCCCAATTTAAGGCGCATCGTTCAGAATTCATCCGGAATAAGCCTTTACATGGAAAAACATTAGGAATGATTTTCCAGAAACGTTCTACTCGTACAAGAGTTTCGACAGAAACTGCTATGGCCGAGCTAGGAGGCCACGCTTTATTCTTGGGCAAGGATGATATTCAACTCGGTGTAAATGAGTCTCTTTACGATACTGCTAAAGTATTAGGGCGGATGGTGTCTGGAATTCTTGCCCGAGTCTTTGCACATCAAGACATAGAAACTCTAGCAAGGCACGCAGGAATTCCCGTAATCAATGCGCTTTCCGATCAGTTTCACCCTCTTCAGGGTCTTGCGGACATTCTAACTATCAAGGAACATTTAGGGGAACTTAGAAATATAGACATTGCTTGGATCGGCGATGGAAATAACGTCTGTCATTCCTTAATGTTGGCCTCTGTAAAAATGGGAATGAACATGCGTATTGCTACACCAGAAGGATATGAACCTGATCCATCCATTGTGGAATACTGCAAACAGAACCAGAGTGATCCCGATCAAGTGGAAACAACTTTAGATCCGATTAAGGCCGTTAAAGATGCAAACGTGGTAGTTACTGATACCTTTATCTCGATGGGACAGGAAGCTCAAGCTCAAGAAAAACTTCAAAAGTTTGCAGGTTATCAGGTAAACGCCTCGCTTGTCCAGCATGCAGCCGATGATTATATTTTCATGCATTGCCTTCCACGGCATCACGAAGAGGTCACAGACGAGGTTATTTATGGTGAACACTCAGTCGTTTTTGATGAGGCTGAAAATCGGCTACATACTGTTGCCGCTGTGCTTAAAAATCTATTATGAGATAACTGTGAGGTAAATATCGTGGTTATTACGCCTATTTGTGCTTTTGACGCACGTACTGGCATCCTATGTAAGAAATGTAAATTAAAACTTCGTAAGAAGAAGATCACATCCCTGGACGTTGAGGTCTCTAAAGCTTTTGGTATGGCCGATCAAAAATACCCCAAGCTCCTGCAAAACGTTACACTTTCTCGGGCACATCAGATTGACGAGGATGACACCATTGTATTACTAATACGAAATGGCGCCAATATTCAGAACAACAAGGACATTAAAGCGTTTTTGGAAGACCAGATAAATAGTCAAATAGAAATTGTGGAGCTCGGATCGGGACAACGCTCCGCCTTTACCCATTTCTTCGCACCTTTGGAAATTTTGGAAATCGATCAACTTTTTGTGCCCCCTGACGGAGATATTGAGCTTAAAATTACCTTGAAAGGTGATCCTACCAATTTAAGATTCCCGATAGAACAATCCGAACAAATTGCAAGTTTGATTTCAAAAAGTCCTGTACGATTGGAAATAGAGGCCTAGAAAGACGTTATCCCCCGAATATTACAAGGATTGAAGTGCTAAGAAGCTCCAGCACTCCCTGTAGCACGCATATGATGCCAATCCCGATGGAAATTAATGGAGAAGAGAGGGTTTCAGCAATAAGGAGATAAAGGTCCTCTACTAGTCTTGTAGCCCCGTAAATAACGAAAAATAATAGGAGAAAAGCTCCTGCCAATAATTTAACAGAATCGGTTCCAAACAAGACAAGAAATCCCGCACCCAATGACCCAATCGCTAGGGAAAGGAAGGCTCCGAACCTAAAATCCTTGATAGGGCGCAAGATTAGGATCAGTCCAAGTAATACTAAGCATACAATTGTTATTATATCAAACGGAGTATCTCCCATTATATTGTAAGAGGAAAGATAAATCCCAGCCCCAATGGTGATCAGGGAAATGATTCCAACCACTAACCCGAGAATCGCTAGTTTTTCCACGGTACTTGACAGATCCTCTGCACTTACGCCTGCCAACCGCACAATCAACCATGATGCTGCGAGGAGTCCCCCTATGATCAGCACAATGAAGTTCCAATCCACAAGTGTTTTGGATATTAGCTGAATCGGATCGAGAGCCAAATTTCAAACCAACATGGTGTTTTATGACATTTTGGTCTCTATCATTTTTAAACTTATCAAAGGGCGCACTTAAAACTTGCGATGCGGAGATATCAGCGTATTTCTATACCTATTTCTAAAATAATCTAAGTTTTTACTCCACTCCTGGTTTCAGCTTCCCCTGAGAACAACCTGATTCGCCGTGATTCAGTCAGATCTCAAGAGCAAATTTTGGATTTCTTTCTGCTCGTCACCAGAAATTCCGATGAATGTTAGATACTTTTCTATTCCCCCCTTATCCTCAATGAAATCAATAAGAAATGAAATCGCGTCTCGGTTCGCGTTTGTACTTGAAATCAAATAATCTTGAATGATTAATGTTTTTCGAGTCCCAAGGAGAAGGTGAATTAGCGCGACAATAATCCCCGTCCGATCCTTTCCTGCGTAACAATGAATGACCAAGGGATAATTCGTTGATAATGATAAAAATCTAAAAATTGCTCGAATCTGATCTGATTTTTGTTCCAATGCCCAGCGATACGCTTCAATTAAAGACTCTTGTTTCTTGCTCGCTTCTATCCTCTCTGTTTGATCATCGCTTACTACAGGAAAAAAAGGCATGTTGTAATAGGAGATCTTATTAGGCAAGTTACCCACATAGGGGCTTTCTAATACTTCTTTTTCCGATCTTAGGTCAACAATGGATTTTATTCCTTTTTCATCCACCCATTTGTTGAAATAATCATCATTGACGTAATTGTGAAGAGTTGCGGAACGATAGATCTGGTTTATCTTAAGAGTTGTTGGTGTAAGCCTAGCAATGTCACGTAAATTCCAAAAATAATCTCTTTGATATAATCTTTCACATAAATTGATTATTTCATCACAATTGAGCATATTTGGATATTTTACATCAATTTCTTTAAGGATAGGATAAAAAAAGGTGAACAGAGCTCTCTTGGTTTGATTTACCATCTTTAAGTAGATCTTTCCATTCAATTCACGGAAACTTTCTTGTTCTTTCGGGGTTAAATAGTCCCGTGCAAAATCACGGGGTAAGAAAAGAAAGCGTTTTCCTCCACGGAGAAGATAAACAATTCTTACTAGACGATGTAGAGCTAGATTATATTCGAAATATGAGCGGTAGCCGTCGCTCATCCTGTGAGCGTTTGAGAACGCTTCCACCGCAT
>JBHLRO010000025.1:0-41771 GCA_048882505.1 Candidatus Thorarchaeota archaeon | reverse complement strand
ACAAGACAACCAGAAAAGTTGCATACTAGGAGATCAGGTTTTGGTATATCTGTGAAAGAAGTCTTGCCAGGCCCCACAACTGAAAGACCGATATCTGTCTTGACATAACCACATATGTCGAGCCCATACCCCAATTCCTCCGCTTTTAGGATAGGATCCAATGAGTTATGTTTAATAGCTGTTGCTAATGCGGTAATCTCGGGATAGACGCATTCAAATCCCATTGTGCGCAGCAGTTCGACTAAGTTCCCCCCAACGAACATGTAGGCGACTGGCCTATTTTGCTTATTCTGCTTAAGTTCAGTTAGATAACTGTAATAGTGTTTATTTAACCACCGTTGTGTATTTCTCCCAGCACCCAATTCGATTTGCTCTGGAAATTCTAAATCAGGAAGGGGAGATGATACAATTGGATCTAGGGTAGTAGTCATTTTAATTTCATCACCTGAGGTTTAATCAAAAAGTATGGATTCGAACAAAGTTTCAAACTGTAAACGTACATCTTCAAAATTAGAGGAACGTTCCTCATATTCAACATGTAAATAGGGGATTTGATTTCTCTCTTTTTCTAAAGCTTCTTTATAGAGTACAAAATCCTCGAGGGCTGGCTCGCAAAACTTTGTCGTAAGGAAAATCACAGCTTGGGGGGTCGGACTGCTTTCTTTTAACCGAGTAAGGATTTCATGGGCTCGACCCTGAGGATTATGTCGTGTGGGCAGCATTGATGCGTGTTTCACATACGCAGTAGCCAGGGCTTCTAGTGGATCAAGTTCTTCTGAAATTGGCTCCGTTATAAACCTCTGTCCGATTTGAAAATCAAAGTCCACAACAAAAAAGCCGACATCTTCAATGAGTTTTACGATCTCCAAGGTCGGTTGTTCGCAGAATGGTCCCATCACAATAATCGGTACGAAATCTCGCCTTTCCTTCTCTTTTTGTTTAATTTCTGAAAGTGTATGGTTTAAAACGTTCAAATAATCCTGATGAGGAAGGAGACTCCCCAAACGTAGTATAAGGTAAAGCTCATCGATGGTCATCCGGCCGGGATAGGAGTTACGATATGTCAAAAGTTCTTTCAGAGCTTTTTGACACCTATTAGACACCTTTATCTGTGTTCTCAGAGATTCGGGGTCAAATTTGTTGCCTGTTATCTTTTCAAACTTTGCAATCAGTCGGTTATACTCCGCTATCAAGTACGGAACTGCTCCACGGGAATTGATGTTTTGTGGGTAATGTAGCATATGACTTGTCATCTGTGGAAAATTTCGTTCAAAAACTCCGGCCAGATTACGGGCTACATCGCATATATACGGTGAAATAAAACCATCAAACCCTTTTACATTATGTGCTAACGCTAACTCCAAGGTACTCTTTGGAATTGAGCAGATAAATGAACCAAGATAAGCTTCGGCGTGTGAAATTTCAAGAAATTCCCCCCCACCTTGTAGAGCCACTGGAAGCATATTAAAGGCGCTAATAAGCTCCTTGGGAACATATACTGGAAAAGTCCCGACGATGGGCGTTTTATGTTTTTCACGCCATTCTAGATGATGCTGGAATGTAAGGTCTTCAATCCATTCGCGAGCAACTCGTAGCAGATCTTCTAACGACATTTGCTCGGAAAAAGGAAAAAATTGACCTGTTTCCAACCTAGTTGGTGCCAAAGTCTGTTCTGCCATCTTTTTGCCTCATTATCTATAACTAGCTTCTATTACTGGAGATCTTTTCTTAGCGTGATGAAATCGCTTTTTTCCATTCCCAAGGTCTTGAAAAATTCCAGAATGTCTGTTGACCGAAACCAGTCAACTGACGTGTGAACCACCTTTACTTCACGTTGTTTGAATTCCTTGAACATCTCTTCTCCGAGCCTCTTACCAATTCCTTTTGCGGTATGTTCTGGGTCAACTCCTAGAACCTCGATCCATCCTCCCCTCTCTACCCCAAATAACCAAGCATGAATCGATCCAATCATGAAACCCACAACTTCGTCAGTACCCTTACCATCTACCACTGCAACCAAGCAAATGCTTTCAGGATCCCCAAGGTAATGTCGAATCTCTGCTTCCCACGTATTGGGCCTGGATATTCCAGCAATACGCCTCTCCAAGGTTGCGATGGGAATAATATCTGTTTCGGTCATCTTTCTGATCTTAACTTCTTTTGTTAAATCCATCGCATCCTGACTCCAATTGGAGCTTAATCCAAGATTACTCATCACCTTTTTCAATGAGCTTGGATGCACGGATAATTCTAACACGGGTTCCAATCCAATCTTTCGGTAAATATACTCTCCCGGAGTTTCCACTTTTTTTCACCTCACGATCTAGCATTTCATATCCAAAAACTTTGAATTCAGACGGAAGATCCTCAACTAAACCTTGAGATCGTCCTTCATCCGTATCTGGTAATAATTGTCCTTCATTTTCATCTTGTTTAGCGGCCGATGTGGGTGCTTCGGGCATAATTTGGAACCTCGGGGTTAGGTCATACCCAGTGGCTACTGTGTATTTACTCCTATAAAATGCTTTCGGTTGACGGTAAAAATGTTAAATATAGTTAAGAAATGGTATATACAGTGTATAGAAGTCTGGCTATTTCACAAACGATAATAAAAGGGATAAAAGAACAATATCTGTTGAGATACTAATGCGCTGCAAATATTATGTGAGCAACATTATTAATATGTAATATTTTCTAAAACATTGTCAAAATTTCCTTTGGAACCATTTTTAGGTCAATGAAATGTAATGAACCGGTGAAATATTTGCTACCTGACCGTGGTTTTGAATTTAAGGGAAAGGATGCTCATCGTGAACTAGATAACTATCTTGCGAAGCTTCCTGAAGAGTTCATGACTGATGTTGACCGGAAAAATTCGGGTACTTACTACACTCCCCGCGACGTTACAGATTATATAGCCAAGAATACGATTTATTCGTGGATTCTGAAACAAGCAAACAAAATTTTTCTTAAGAATAAGATCACAGATGTCAATATTCTTCAAAATATACCTGATCTTTTTACCAAAGCTTCAATCGAAACTATGATAACCATTTTGGAAGAATGTGTTGGCCAAATAAGGGTTTGTGATAATGCCTGTGGATCAGGTGCGTTTTTAATAGCGGCGGCCGACGTTTTATACGACATCTGGGATTTGAGCGTTAAAGAACTTAATTTAGCCATCAAACCAACTCAAATCAAAAACCAAATTGTCACCAAGAATCTATATGGGGTTGATTTTAATTCTAAAGCGATAGATTACGCTAGGTTGCGGCTAAAATTATGGATAAATGATTCGGAGCACCTGAGAACTGATTGGATCAAATTGTCTCTCACAGACAACCTACGGGTGGGAAATTCCTTGTGTGGACATATTTTTGAGAGAGACATAGACAAACAGGAGCATTATGGAGATCAGATTGTCAGCTATCAAGGATTTCATTGGTTTGAGGCTTTTCCTGAAGTTTTTAAAGATCAGGGAGGTGGATTCGACATAATTATCGGTAATCCTCCATTTGGTAACCCAAGAAAGATGAAAAGCAATCACAATGGCTTTTTGGAGAAGTATAAGGTAGCTGGCTGTGGCGATATCTGTGGTTACTTTCTAGAGAGAGAACTTGATCTCTTGAAAGAGAACGGCAATATCGGTAATATCCTAGCTGGAGCAGTAGCTACCAACCGCTCAATGACTTCGGTTCGAACTCTTATGAGAACTGCGGGAAAATTTAACCTGGCTTATTTTGGGACCCGACCTTCCCGATTATTCCCTGACAATGAAGAACGCGTGGTTCTTGTTATCGGGGAGAAAGGTCCGTCAGTCCCAATTCGAACAAGTACTAATCATCGCTTTACATATGGACAACGTGCTTCCATCTTTCACGATATTACTTATGAATCAACCGAAGGATTGTGTTTAGGAAAAACACTCGGGTCATGCGCAGGAGATAAGCGGACGCGGCTGCCCAAAATCGGACACAAGGTGAAACGACATATTTTGATGACTTTGAGGGATTTTTCAGCTAAATTTCGGGTGTTTGGAGATGTTATGAGTCCTGGAAGGCACATATTGGAATATCGTCAATCTGCAGGCTACTTCATTCATGCATTACACGAGTTTCCGTATCGTAGTACTAAGATAAAGCAGCTTGGATTTATAACAGAAGTTCAACGTGATTTTGGTCTACTTATCCTCAATTCCTCGCTATATTATCTTTTCTGGACGGCTTTTGGAAATAATCGTGACTTACCAAGGTCTCTAATAACTCCATTTCCCTTTCCAGAAGAAAAAACTTTGGAATGCAATAAATTAAGGATACTTAGACTCGCCAAAAATGTGAATGACATTCAATTGGCGGTTTTCGATCCTAACCGCGGGCGAGTGGGGGAGTTTAAATCGTCCAAAAGTAGGTTTCTATTGGACCGAGTTGATAGATTTTTGGCGAAGATTTATGGGTTAACCGAACCAGAGCTCACCTATATTCTTAACTATGACCGCCATATTCGGACTTAGGATTGAAAATCCCAGAGGAAGGCTTATCAAAATGCACCAAAAACCTAGATTAAGACTGGCCAATTATCTGGAATAATAATGGAAAGCCAAATAAAAATAATATTTCATGGTCATTACCGTACAGCGACCAAAAAAAGGGAGATAGTTGAACAGATTAAGCCAGGTCAGACCACAATAGGAGGAATCATCAAAAGATTAGCTGATGAATATGGATCGGAGTTTAACGGACTCATAGATTATGACACAGAGCAAATCTCGAATGATGCGCTCATAATGGTTAATGGTAAAGGTATTCGCTCACCGCAGGCCACGTTACAACACGAGGATATTGTTGTTTTTACGGTACCAATCGGAGGAGGAATTATTCTTAGCAAAACTAAAGGGTGAAGGAAAATGGCGAACACCGTTAGATGTTTGAACTGTTTGAAACGATTTCCGATCGAAGAAATCGATTCCGATCACGCTACCTGTCCTTTTTGCGGTACCAACTACAGAATATCTTGGCCCCGTTCCGACCAACCGAAAATTAGAGGCTTAGATGATTGAGAATGACTATCGAGGTGGATTAATGGTCTGGAACCGTAAAATTGCTTATATTGACCTATCCACGGAGAAGATTTCAATAGGTCAAATCCCTAAAGGGATCCGAAAAAAGTATGTAGGTGGACGGGGGATCAATATGTACCTTCTTTACAATCATCTACCTCCCAAAATAGATCCATTGGGACCTGAAAATGTGCTTTTGGTTGGTGCTGGACTGCTTACGGGTATTCCAGCCTTGGGCGCAGGCCGAAGTCAAATTTCTGCAAAATCCCCGATCACAGGGGGAATTGGAGACTCTAGTATAGGAGGATTTTTCGGACCCGAAATGAAGTTTGCGGGATTTGATCACCTGGTTATTCGAGGAAAAGCGAATAGTCCACGATATGTTTTCTTGAATGATGGAGAAATCGAGTTAAGAGATGCTGCCCACCTGTGGGGAATGGATACCTTTGAAGCCCAAAATAAAATCCGTACGGAGAATGAAGATGAGGAAATCCAGGCTCTAGTAATCGGTGTCGCTGGGGAGAATAAAGTCCGATTTGCGAACGTAAGAACGGGAATGAAAAGCGCAGCTGGAAGAACAGGGATGGGGGCAGTAATGGGTTCTAAGAACCTTAAGGCGATAGCTGCTAGAGGAACGAACAGTGTTGAATTTGTTCACCCCAAGGAACTCCTCAAATATTGTACCGAAATGAATGAGAAAGTCATGAACTCACGATGGGCTCGTGCGCAATCACGATGGGGTACCATGATTATTTACAGCAATACCAACACAACCGGCCTCATCAGGACAAAAAACTTCCAGCTGAATAAGCTTGAAGACGGAGAGGATCTTGAACCAGAAAATATGGATAAATTCACCACTGGGATGACAGCCTGTTATGGATGTCAGATCGCCTGCAGACATCGCTACTCAGTAGAAAGGAAGGGATACGGTATAATCAAAGGTGAGGGGCCAGAATATACCTCTCTGGGGGCGTTTGGGACAATGATGGATGTAAAACAACTTGATACAGTCCTAGTGGCAAATCATCTTGTAAATCAGTATGGTTTGGATACCCTTGAAACTGGGGGAATACTTTCGTGGGCTTTTGAACTTTATGAAAAGGGAATACTGAATAAAAAAATGGCAGACGGTATAGAACTCACTTGGGGAAATGAGGAAGCCATGCTTGAGATGATCCGCCGAATCGCATACCGAGAAGGTCTGGGAGATGTCTTGGCTAAAGGTTTTCCTTCCGCAATCAAGGAAATAGGTCAAAATTCAGATCGTTACGCAATCCAGGTCAAGGGACTAAGTAGTTTGCACAGTGATGAACGTCCGACACCGAGTTTTGCACTGGGAATTGCGACAGCCACACGGGGAGCTGACCACCTCCGTAGTAGGCCAGCAATAGATCTATATGGATTGCCTGAGAATCTTCTAAAAGAAATTTACGGGGGACCTGTATCGTCAGATTACACATCTTATGAGGGGAAAAGCCGCATGGTATGGTGGCAAGAACTACTCTATGCGATTACAGATTCCTTGGGAATCTGTAAATTCCAGACAGTGTTTCTCAGTGTCAATTCTCCTAAATGGGAAGAGTTTTCCAAATTGCTTAAATACGCCGCAGGGCTTGATTTGTCGAAAACCCAGTTAATGGAAGCTGGAGAACGCATTTATACAATCGAGAGGCTTTTTAATTTGCGAGAGGGGTTCTCGAGGGGAGACGATACGTTACCTGAAAGGTTTTTTACTGAACCTACGCAGCTGGGATTTCCACTCGTGAAAGGCAAGGTGATTGATCGTTCGAAATTTAACACGATGCTTGATGAGTATTACGGACTTCATGGATGGAATGATCAGGGAATTCCCACACCGAACACACTGAAACAGCTCTCTTTGGATCAAGAACCAACCTACATAATCTAATCAATCCAAATTTACCCATAAAGGAAGATGATGAATAGAAGAATGCAAAAAATCCTTTTCGTCGAACCTGAGAAATGTACTGGTTGTCGCCTCTGTGAATCTATTTGTTCGCTTTATAATGAGAATGTGATAAATCCCTCTCTTTCACGAATCCATATCCTTAAAATTTCTGCCGATAGGGGTTATCTTCCGATTTTCTGCCATCAGTGTACCCCTGCACCTTGTCAGGACGCCTGCCGCAAACGGGAAGCGATATCTCGAGACGAAATTACCCAAGCGCTGGTTATTGATTACGAATTGTGTGTAAACTGTAAACTATGTATCAGAGACTGTCCATTTGGAGCGGTCGCGATCACCTCTGAAAGGGGAAAAAAGAAAGTCATAAAATGTGATCTCTGTGGAGGTGATCCTCAGTGCGTCAAAACCTGCGAACCTGAAGCACTCCTTTATATTGAAGCAGAAAAAGTTAACCAGCGGAAACGCCGAAGCGCTGCCGAAAATTTTCCAGCCCTAATAGCGAAATGGACTACCTGATTCTCAATTAAGGAACTTTGGGGTATATAAAAAGGGAAAAACTATCTCCTGAGCATCATTTCCTCAAAATCAGCTAGTGACAAAGTATAGAATCGATTTCTTCGGCCGAGGAGGAGAGTGCCCAGTAATCTAGTACCTAAATATTTACCAAGTTCGTAGATTTCGTATATCGCCAAACTAAAAATCTTTAACTTTTCTGATTAATGTCACTCTGAGGAATTACCATTAAAAGAGAGAATAAATGAAATTTAATCTTTTTGAAGCCTAATAGGGCAAGAAGCGGCCCCATTTTGATTAAATTCCACGAAATCTATTTGGATATACAACAAATAATCTACCCTCATTTGAAGTAGCTCTGCCCACGCACTAAAGCTTTTAAGGCCTGATGTAATATACATTAACCGTGTGTTTTAAATAAGCACATCGCTAAGGTGAACACTGTGAAAAACAGGAAAAGATTATCTATATTTATAGTCTTAGTCTTCTGTGTGGGATTATTCGCAATGGCACCTGTTCTACCCGTACAAGCGCAAGGTGGAACTGTTGTTATTGGGACCACAGATTCAGTGACTAAATTGGATCCAGCGGACTCTTACGACTATTTTTCGTCTAATGTCCTCGTCCAAATCACGCATGGACTAATGGAAATGCCATTGGATTCGACCGATGCTCAGAAAGGGCCTATTATCGAAGATTACAGTATTAGCACTGATGGCAAGGAATATACTTTTACGTTAAAGACGGGAATTAAATTCAGTGACGGTACAGCGTTCAATGCAACAGCTGTGAAATGGAATATTGATCGAGTCCTAGCTCTACCTGATGGAGAACCTGCCTTTCTACTGACAGATGTTGTTAACAAAACCGAGGTAGTTGACGAAACGCATGTCAAAATCTACTTGAACATTGCTGATGCTACTTTTCTCCAAAGATTGGTATATACAGTTGCTTGGCCCATTAGTACGATTTCTTTGCCCGCAGACGAGTTATCAGGACGATCTGCAGATACGCTACCGGCCGGACTAGGTCCCTATATGATTGATACGTGGACAAAAGATGTCGAACTTATTTTGGTCCCCAATCCAAACTACTTCGGTACCGCACCTAAAAACGACAGAATAATCGTAAAATTCTATACCGATGCTTCCACGATGTTAACTGCACTCGAGAATGGTGATATCGATGTTGCCCATCGTGTTTTTGGGCCTGATGAGATGGCTTCTGTAATGGCAAATGATAACTTGGAATTTGCCACCAAGTCCTCCGCAGGAATTAGGTATCTGCTTATCAACGTGGATATGTATACCGACATTAATGTCAGAAGAGGACTAGCTGCCGCAATTAATCGAACCGAGATCGTTGATACGGTCTTTGATAATTTCAACGAACCTCTATTTAGTATGGTTCCAAAGATATTCACTAGCCACATAGATACATTTATGGACGGCCCTTCGCAAGCTTACGTAGCAGCAAACATGACTCAATCTGGTTATGTTAAAGACACCAATAAATTCGCTCTTGATATGTGGTACACTCCAACACACTATGGGGATACAGAAGCTTCAGTTGCTCAATTGCTGAAAAATCAGTTCGAGGCGACAGGATTCTTCGATGTAACTCTTAAAAACGTAGAATGGACCCAATATCTCGATCAGCGAAAAACCATGGGCTTCTATCTCCTTGGATGGTGGTTTGACTACCCAGACGCAAGTAACTATATAGATCCCTTCCTTGGTTCGGGTTCTGTCAGCTTTGGTGTTAATTATTCTGATACCAATATGGACAACTACATTGATACTATCCTGACCGATTCAAATGCAGCAAACAGAAAAACAGCGTCCGAAAATGCCCAAAAACTGATGGCCCAAGATGTTCCACTAATTCCACTATTTACAATGCTCTCTCAATTTACTGCATGGCAACCAGGCGTTACAGGTGTACTATTAGAACCCTCGGAGAATGTTCATTATAGCTCTATTGTGGCACCAGCAGCACCAACGCCAGGGTTCGAAACACTCCCAACTTTGGTCGCAATCATTTCCATTGGGGTCGTTGTGATCTTTCTCAGATCCAGAAGAAAGCATTAGACATCTTTCTTCTTCCAATCCCTCCTTCTTTTTTTTTTCTTCTCATACCTAAATATAATCATCGATCTGCATTTCTACCAAATTTTATATAATCTGCCGAAGTGAGACTGATTACTACATAGGCTTAAAACTCGGATCTGTAAACACCAATGGTACTGGATCTGACACCATCGTAACTTCATACTGATGACGGGGTTCCCTAATATGTATTTTTAAGATGATCAGTTTGCTAATCAGCAAAAGTTTCTTTCATCCAACACGTTCCAACCGAATTTCATTGGGTTAATCACGACAAATTGGAGATTCTGATAAAATTGGGCTCATTACGTTCCTTTATTTTTACAAGGATAGTGCTTCTTATTCCTATGATTTGGCTATTAATATCCATCGTCTTCTTCTTGTTACGTGTACTACCTGGGGCAAATCCTGCTCTTGTTTTGAATCCGAAACTGACACCCGATCAAGTAGAACTTATTTCGGAGAGATTTGGGCTGAATAAACCGCTACATGAACAGTATTTTGAATTCTTGGTTCGTGCCGTAACATTTGATTTTGGAACGTCTTTCAGAACAAATGGTTTGGTAACCGCGGAAATTCAACAGGCATTTGGCCTCACTTTGACGTTGGGAACTTTCGGAACTTTGATAGGTGTGCCATTAGGGATTATATTAGGTGGTGTTTCTGGTGCTAAAAGAGACAAAGCAGAGGACCACTCTATTCGCTTGTACACAATAGGTGATTATTCGATCCCTATATTCCTGGTAGGAATTTTACTTCAAATGATGTTTTCAAGATCTGGCTTTCTAGGTCCGCTTTTACGCCCTATAGCTATAATAATCATAATAATGGGAGTCTTCAGTTTATTAGTCGGTGTTTTTCTAAGGATTATTAACAAGAGAGATACAACCAAGATTGCTGGTATTTCCGTTCAACCCAACAAACTATTTGGAGTCTCATTTTTTGTGATAGTTATCGGTATAATTTCGTTTATGATTTTTCCTCTCCCCGCACTATCCCCGATAAGCGCTGGAGCAACCGGGGAATTCACTCATTATACAAATATTTGGATAATTGATACCATATTAAGTGGGCGCCCCGATTTAACCTATGATATAATCATTCACCTGATTCTACCTGGTCTAGCTTTAGGAATGCTGATTGCTGCAGTAATCGCACGACAAGTTCGAACAAACATGATTTTTCAATTAGAGCAAGATTACGTTCACTTCGCACGATCACGTGGAATCCCCGAAAAAACTGTTATATATCGATACACTTTGAAAAACGCGGTGGTACCTACGATCGGATTGATAAGTCTTCAGTTTGCTCTATTGCTAGCTGGTGCAATTCTAACAGAAACAACGTTCAATATACCTGGTTTAGGAAGATATTTGTTTCTTGCAATTGCAGAAAAGGACTATCCTGCAGTCCAAGGCGTAGTAATTGTCACAGTTCTTATTGTAAGTCTGTTAAGCTTGATTAGTGATATTTACTATGCACTAGTTGATCCAAGAATAACATATTGATCGAAAATCTTTTTGGTGAAACAAAATTGGTCACTCCCCCTTTAACACCGAAAAAACAAGGTCTATCGGTTAAATCCTCGTTTATCGGCCTTATTAGATCTATAAAATATAATAAAACGTTAACTTTGGGGATATTTCTCTTTGTTATGATTTTGGTTATGGCCTTATTTGCAGATGTCATTTCCCCTTATTCCTACGATGAACGGTTTCCAAGTTTACGTTTTGCCCCCCCTTCTTTAGAACATCCTTTTGGAACTAATCTCTTGGGTTACGATGTACTCGCACGGGTAATATACGGGGCCAGAATAGCGTTATTAATGGCGTTTTCAGGAACTATTCTGGCATATATATTTGGGATACCTTTGGGTGTCCTTTCGGGATACTTTGGGGGAAAAATGGACCGTCTACTGACTCTAATAGCAGATGCGATCTATTCTTTTCCTTCCTTATTATTTGCCATAGTTTTCGCTATTTACCTTGCTGCTTTCGGTATCTTAAAAACAGTTGCCGCTGTATCTTTTGCAACTGCGGTCGTTTACATTCCGACGTATTTTCGGGTGGTTCGGGCTCAAGTTTTACAAATAAAAAAAGAAGGTTACGTTGACGCTGCGAAAACTATGGGAGCAGGTAGGTTAACCATTTTGCTGAGATATATCACTCCCAATATTTTGGCCTCTACCATTGCGATCATTCCCTTCAATATGACTGATGCAATTCTTACAAATGCTGGTTTAGCATTCCTAGGACTCGGTATACAACCTCCAACAGCTGATTGGGGTTATGATGTATATGAAAACAGATCTCTTTCAAGGGTTCGCACCTATCCTTGGCTGATTTTCTTCCCTGGGCTAATGATATTTGTTCTCTCCTTTGCTTTTTCACTTATAGGTGATGCACTCAATGATAAGTTCAATCCCCTCATCAGTAGACGAAATAATGCGAAATAGCGATAAACCTCCGTTATTGGAAATCCAGAACCTGGTCGTTGAATATCCCACACTTGACGGAAATGTGAGAGCGGTAGATAATGTCTCTCTCACCATTGACAAAGGAGAAGTTTTAGGCCTGGTGGGAGAATCTGGATGTGGAAAAAGCACACTGGGCTATTCAATCCTTGGCCTACTTCAGGGCGGGGTTATTCGTTCAGGGAGAATTCTATATAATAAGAAAGATCTGGTACAGCTATCCGAGGAGGAAATGGAAAAACTTCGTGGTTCTGATATATCTATGGTGTTTCAGGCTTCTCAGAATGCCCTGAATCCTCTTCAGAAGGTTTCAGATCATTTTATCGATACTCTGAAAGTACACGAGCTGTGGACTGAGGAAAAATGGGAAGAAGTGAAATCTTTGTTACACCGTTTGGAAATCCCTCCCACACGCTTGAAAGACAATCCCTTTCAATTTTCGGGCGGAATGCAACAACGAATTGTAATAGCGTTAACCTTGATTTTGAATCCAAAAATGATTATTGCTGATGAACCTACCACAGCACTTGATGTTTTGGTTCAGGCAAGACTCCTTCAGCTACTAAAAGATATCATTAGAGAGTACAAATTGACAGTTATTTACATTACACATGATTTGGGGGTAGTAGCGGAAATCACAAATCGAGTTGCCATAATGTATGCCGGTCAAATAGTTGAGGTAGGCGATACCTTTACTATCTTTGAAAGCCCAGCTCATCCTTACACACAGGCCTTGATCAAGGCGATTCCCAATGTCAAAGAGAAAGAAAAGAAGCAGCTTAGTTTTATTCCCGGGCATCCTCCCGATCTAAGAAATCCCCCGAAAGGATGTTCCTTTGCCGATCGGTGCACTTTTGTAAAAGATGTCTGCAGAAAAGAAAGCCCAGAGCTAATAATGATAGGGTCAAAGAGTCAACATATTGCCAAATGTCTGATGTTTCATGAATCCTATGAATCCCATTTTAGATAGTGAGGGAGTGACAATGTCAGGTCTTATTGATAAGAAAGAAAAGGAGACTTTAATAGAAGTAACTAACCTTAGAAAATACTTTCCAGTTGAGCATGGAACTCTAGATAGACTGTTCACTCGACAAGAGACATATGTGAAAGCTGTTGATGATATCACGTTTTCAATCAATAAAGGAGAGATTTTCTGCTTGGTTGGTGAGTCTGGATGTGGAAAGACGACTACTGCTAATATATTGGTTGGTTTAGAGACTCCCACAACAGGAAAATTCAAGTGGAAGAACAATGAAATTACACACAATGAGTTAATACCCCGTAAAGGAAATATAAAATCTCAAGTCGTCTTTCAAAATCCTTTTTCCTCATTAAATCCACGTATGCGTTTGGGGGATGCAGTTCTTCATCCCTTATTAATTCACAATAGGATTACGGACACCGAGGTCAGAAAGAGATATCGTAACTCCGTATACTCGGAGTTTTTTCTTATTTTAAGTAGTATAATTTCACTTTTGGCTCTCACGCTTGTGTTTTTTATTCAGGATTCGACAATAGTTACCCTTAGTGCTCTTTTTGGAGTGTCCCTTTTCACTGTCGCCTTGGGAAGCTACTTCTATCATTCTTGGTTTCGTAGAAGAAAAATTGCTGATTCAGGCATCCTGGAGGTGTTTGAAGAAATCGGTTTAACTCCTTCCCAACAATATTATACGAAATTTCCCCATGAAGTTAGCGGCGGTGAACTGCAGCGAGCCTCCATAGCGAGAGCATTAATATTGAATCCAGAGCTAATAATCGCTGATGAACCTACAAGTATGTTGGATGTCAGTTTACGCGCAGGTATTCTAGACTCATTGAAATCACTCCAATTAGCACATAATCTTTCAATTCTCTTTATAACCCATGATCTGGCCACAGCAAGGCATTTTGGTGACCGAATAGGGGTAATGTATGTTGGAAAACTCGTTGAAATGGGAGAGGTCGAGGCCATATTCAGAAATCCGCTCCACCCGTATACGAGAGCCCTAATAGATGCAGTTCCGACACCTATTCCTGGAGAAAAGAAATATGATTTGCCGCATGGGGAGGTACCAGATGCAATTAATCCTCCGTCAGGTTGCAGATTCCATCCTCGTTGTCCTATCGTGGATCCTTCAAAATGCATTGAAAATGAACCAGAACTCATAGAGCAGCGTTCAAATCATTGGGTAGCGTGCCATTTTCCTTTGATTGAATAAATAAGGGCATATATAATCTCCCAGCGGCCAAATCACAATCTATTTTTCCTCTTAATAGGTAATTTTAATTTTTTTCAGAATTGGTTCAATCGTACTTCAAGTAAACAAGAAGGGGAGGTTTAAATCTATATAAAGTAGGCATTTTAACTATTCGAGATAGTATCTGCGAAAAAAGAAGCCCTTAAGGGAAAAAATGAATCAAAAGTTCAACTTCAGATTACGTTCGAAGAATATCGGGATCTAAGCTCCTTTTTTAGCTTATGGGCATAGCTTCCAAATTTGGCTCTTCTACTGCAATTATTAAAACCATACTTATCGAGGTGATCCCGTATTTGGAATAAGTCGAAGGTGAAAAAGTGATGAACTACGAACAGATTCAGGTAATTAAAAATGATAACGTTGGCAAAATCATATTAAACAGTGGAAAACTTAACATTCTTAACATTGCGATGATGGTTGAGATCAATCGGGCGATTGAGGAATTTTCCAAGGACAATTCGTTGAAGGCCCTGGTCGTTGGACACACAGGGCGGACATTCTCCGCAGGAGTAGATGTAGGAGAGCATATGGGAGATACAGCCAAGACCATGCTCGAAGAATTCCACAAAATCTTCAGACAATTTTATTCTTTGCCCTGTCCCACGATAGCTAGTGTTAAGGGGGCAGCTCTGGGAGGGGGGTGTGAGGTTGCCTTATTTTGTGATTTTGTGATTGCTTCTGAAAATGCCAAGTTCGGACAGCCAGAAATCAAAGTGGGTGTCTTTCCCCCACTGGCAACGGTTCTATTACCGCACCTGGTACCACTGAAAATGGCCTACGAACTTGTGATGCATGGTGAATCAATGAATGCGCAAGAAGCGCTAAAATATGGATTGATAAATCACGTATTTCCCTCTACCACCTTCGATCAGGATTTTGAAAACTATTTACAGAGATTTAGGTCCTTAAGTGCGGTCGTTTTACGATATGCGAAGAAAGCGCTCCAAATAGGAACTCATGTTGAATTCATGCACATTCTGAGTCGGATCGAACACTTATACCTGCATGAGCTAATGGAAACCAAGGATGCTAATGAGGGGTTACAGGCCTTTGTTGAAAAAAGATCTCCAGTTTGGCAGAATCGTTAATCATGGATTGGATTGACGAAACCTAATTCGTGGTTTATATTTGTAAAAAGTGGCTAAAGGCACCCTGGTAAGCAATGATTAGTTCATCCTCAAATCCCTCATTCAAGATATAGTTCAGTTGGTCTAGGGCCTCTTGAATTCGTTCATGATCCCCCGCTATTAGTACTCGGTCCAACGATTGAATCAATGTTTTTACTCGTGTCTTGATAAGCTGTTGATCGTTTTCTTCACGGGAGGTTACAAGGTAGGACTCAAGATAATTGTTTAGCTGATCTCTAACCTTTTCTCCCTCTTCGATCATCTCGAATTTACGACACAAAATGTCATCAATGGCCAAAGCAACCCCTGTGATGATTTTTTCTTTATCGTTAACTGGTCTGCCATCCCAGGGAGCAAAATACTTCCTAAAAATCCCTTGAATTTGACGTATATCCAGCCATGCATTTTCCACTATCAGTTGGGGGATTAAAACCGTCACCAGATTTATATCAAATCCGCCCCTGAGAGACTCTGAGACTTCATAAAGGACTGTAGAGATAGAAAAGAACTCATATTCTGGAAAAGGAAGTGTAGCAATCATTTTTGCATACGATATGTTGGAAGGACGACTTGAGAAGACAGACATTCCACGGAGAGAGACGCTAAACAAAATTTCTTCAGAAAGGGTATCAGGTACCCAGGCCACAGGAACAGGGCCCATTTCTTCATCAAATTTGGTCCAAACGACCCCTTTTACGATTCTGAAGCTCAGCGTGTCCAACAACATATGTAATTGCCATTTTGAGGTAGTAATATTTAATGTTAATTGAAATGTGCTTTGGAAATTAATGAATGATAAGGTCCCGTATACGTGTATTCCATTGATCTAAAAAGTTTATTTCATTGCTGCGAGCATCTCAAGGATTATAAAGATATTATCAGTTGTGTGTACTATCGGTATTATCAGCGGTGTCCAAAAACCATTTTCTTGGCCAAAGGGCACCACGAAGTAGTTGGTTACAATGAGCAAAGAATTCGTCCCATACAGACCCAAAACTTATTCTTCCGATGAAATGGATTTTCGCTCCACAGAATTCTACGAATGGGCTCGAACGCGGAGAACTGTTAGGAAATTTTCAACCAAGCCAGTACCCCGAAAAATAATCGAAACTATTGTCAAGACCGCGGGTACTGCTCCCTCGGGGGCCAATAAACAGCCATGGACCTTCGTCGTAGTTAACGATCTTTCAATAAAATCCCGAATTCGAGTAGCGGTAGAAGCAGTAGAAAAGGAATTCTACGAGTCCCGTATTTCGGATGCACAACGAGAAGCCCTAGCCCCTCTAGCCACTAATTGGGAAAAACCTTATTTAACAGAGGCTCCTTACCTAATAGTAGTTTTTCGCCAAGATTATGCATTTGGTGAAAATATGCAAAAACTCCCGCATTACTATGTCAAGGAAAGCGTCGGAATTGCTATAGGGATGCTTATTATGGCGATCCATAATGTAGGCCTGGTCACGGTCACTCATACTCCGGCACCCATAAAAGTTCTAAAAACACTGCTCAATCGACCTCCCAATGAAAAACCATATGTCCTTATGCCAGTAGGATATCCCCATGAAGATGCGATGGTTCCAAATATAGAGAAAAAATCGTTATCCGAAATTGGGGTCTTTCTCTAAACGCCGCATGAAGAGTAAACGGGAGTAAACCATCTCAGTAAAATCCTGTACTTATTATGTAACCAGATTAGCAGGAACAATTAAAAATCAGCAGGATTTTCTTGTTTCAACAAGTGGTTCCGATGCGTGCAGCTATATTTGAACAGGTAAAGGCTCCTTTGAAATTGAATGGAAGCTATCCATCGCCGGACCTCGGTGACTCTTCAGGAAAAGCAATCATTGACATAACGGCTTGTGGGGTTTGTCACACTGATATTGGATTTCTAGATCATGGCGTTCCGACAGGTAAATCCCCTCCGTTGGTTTTGGGACATGAAATGTCAGGAATTGTTCGTGAAACTAGCGAAGATGTCACCGCTTTTAAACAAGGAGATCACGTGCTTGTTCCTGCGGTTATTTCGTGTGGGAATTGCTTTTACTGTAGGACTGGTCGTGAGAACATTTGTACGAATCAAACGTTTTTTGGTTCCAATGTGGATGGGGGATTTGCTGAAAAGATTATGGTCCCAGCCAAAGATATTTTCGCCTTACCTGGCGAAATCCCATTAGAAGAGGGTTGCATCATATCAGATGCTGTTTCCACTCCATATCATGCGGTAAAGAATCGTGGACAGATCCGCCCAGGAGACTGGGCTGTTGTCATCGGATGTGGGGGAATAGGCCTAAACACGGTTCAAAACATTAAGGTGGCTGGCGGATTGGCAATTGCAGTGGACATCATTCCAAAAAAACTGGAAATCGCAAAACAACTTGGGGCAGTTGAGATTTTATCAGCGGCCGATCTGGATGACCGTGCAATCGTTGGAGCAATTCGCAAGATTACTGGTGGAGGTGCAGATGTTGCTTTTGAGTGCATTGGCAACCCTGTGACCATGAAACAGGCCTTCAACAGCTTAAGGACTGGAGGACGATTGGTTGCAGTAGGGTATTCACATAAAAGATGGGATGGCTTTGATATAGGAAGAGTCATGTTTCGTGAAATGGAAATCATGGGATCATTGGGATGTCGCACGGTTGACTATCCTCGCATTATTAAATTGGTTCAAAATAAAAGAATTGTGGTTAAACCACTTGTTACTGGAAAGTACCCTCTTTCGGAAATCAATGAAGCGTTTGATGTCATGAGAAGAGGTGAAGGAGTTCGAACAATTGTGCTATGCCAAAAATGACAATCTAAACATTTCTGGAGCCTAAATCATTGACCAAAGTTGGAATAATTGGAATTGGAAATAGTCGGTTTGGCCGACGTGATGATGTTTCAGTTCAAGAGTTGGCTTTCGAACCTTTTGCTGAAGCCCTTTTGGATGCAAATATTACGCAAAAAGACATTGACGCAACCATCATAGGAGCAAGTCCGGTCTACATGACCCAAAGAAGTATCGCAGGACCCATTACTGAGTATTTAGGATTAAATCCCCAGCCTGTATGGCTCACGGAAGCCGCTTGTAGCAGCTCTGCTGCAGCATTAAGGTCTGCATATGCTCTCATCAAAGCAAACATGCATGACATCGTTTTGGTTCTAGGTGTTCAGAAAATGCTGGAAAATCCCACTTCAGAGATTCTTAAAATAATGGGAAGAACTGGTGATGTTCAGTGGGAGGCTCCTTTTGGTACTACTTTTGCCAACTATTACGCCATGTACGCAAATGCACACATGTCTAAATTCGGTACTACTTCAGAACAGATGGCGGCTGTCGCGGTAAAAAATCACCACTATGGAGCTATGAATAAGATGGCGATGTTCCAGAAGGAAATTACTATTGAAAAGGCGCTGGAATCTCGAATGATTGCATCGCCCCTGCGTCTGTTTGACTGTTGCGCCAATGCTGACGGGGCTGCTGCATTGGTAGTTGTCAATGAAGAGAAAGCAAAACATCTCTCTGATACGCCTGTCTGGATCGAAGGACTTGGAGCAGCCACTGCTCCTTTTAGTTTGCTTACTCGCCCCGAATTAAGCAATTTAAGTAGTGCGGTGGAAGCGTCCCGGCAGGCATATCTCCAATCCAAGATGGAGCCTAAAAAAATTGATGTTGCAGCCGTCCACGACTGCTTTACTATAGCTGAAATTATGGCGTATGAGGATCTCGGATTTACAGAAAGAGGAGAAGGTGGAAGATTCATCGAAGAAGGAGAAACTTATATCGGGGGTAAAATCCCAATAAATGTCGACGGAGGCTTAAAGGCCAAAGGCCATCCTGTAGGCGCAACAGGTGCATCCCAAGTGGTGGGTGTGGTTAAACAATTACGAGGTGAGGCCGGAAAAAGCCAAGTTGATGGGGCTGAGATCGGCCTAACACATAATGTTGGTGGGCATGGCCAATACTGTGTTGTTCACGTCTTCTCCCGGTGATGATGAGACATGAAGTCCTTTGGATATCGTGACTATGTTTCTCAGTCAAAGATTGGCGATAGATTCATCAGTAAGTTACGGCAAAATGTGCTGGAAGGAACCAAGTGTAAAAAGTGTGGAACTCTCTATTACCCCCCAAGAGCTTACTGTACAGCAAAATGTCTAACCAACGAATTCATGGAACATATCGAGTTGTCGGGAGAAGGTGAAATTTTGAGTTTTTCGGAGGTATATGTCCCACCTGCTGGATTTGAACGCTTTGCACCTTATACGAACGTCGTGGTTAAACTAAAAGAAGGGGGTAGGCTAGTGACATGGAGTGGAGCTTCTAACTCTGAAAATCTCAAGATTGGAGAGAAGGTGAAAGTTGAAGCGGAAGTCATCGAAGGCGATCGTGTAGTCTACAAGCTGTTACGTGGCGATATTATACTAACTGCAGCGGAAGAAAAAGAGAAAAAAAAAGATGAGGATTCAGTAAAATCGCGTCAGCGGTTAGATGGCAAAATTGCGATTATCACTGGTGCAGGAAAAGGAATAGGCCGCGAAATTGCATTAGAATATGCGCGGGAGGGAGCGAAAGTTGTTTGCGCTGCACGAACTAAGTCTGATCTTGATTCCCTGGTCGAAGAGATTCAAAACCTAAGCTCTCAAGGCCTTCCGGTTCAATGTGATGTATCCGATGTGGATAGCGTTGCCCGACTGATCAAGATAGCTTTGGAAACTTTCAACCAGATAGATATCCTTGTAAATAATGCGGGCATCAGTCGAAGTGCCTTGATCAGTAAAATGACCGACGAATTGTGGAATACAGTTGTGGACATAAATCTAAAGGGCACTTTCAATTGTATCCGAGCAATCTCACCTCATTTCATGGCAAAAAGGCCGCTTGGAGGAAAAATTATCAATTTCACATCCACCGCCGCTAAATACGGAAATGTCGGACAGGCTGCGTATGCAGCATCTAAATGGGGCATTATTGCTCTATCAAAAACGGCGGCACGAGAGTTAGCCCGTTATAAAGTTAATGTTAACTGCATTATGCCGGGCTATATTGAAACAACCATGACAGCGAACACTCCCAGCGTTTACAAAGAACAAACAATCGCTCAGATTCCCCAAATGCGCATTGGATATCCAAATGATGTCGCCAAAATTGCAGTTTTCCTTGCATCCTCAGACTCAGATTATATGACTGGATCAGTTGTTCAAGTAGACGGCGGATTACGAATGTAACCTGGCAAACTAATGCCTCGTGAATGTTCGTTTATCAAAGAGAATTTTCATAATTAGAGGGCTTTTACCACAAACTGCAGACACGCGCAGCTCTCACAATCTTTTTGAAGCTCAGGGAGAATGAGGTGGAAAGATTCGGTTTAGGATTTAACAAAGTATTTTTGGCCAGAGGAAGGGCCTTTACAAGGTGTGTAAGAAAATTGACTCCTTTATTTGGTTCGAAACGATTCAATCTTGAATCAGTTCTAAGAATCAATCACGTGAGGTTTTGGTGATGAAAGATAGTTCAAGTACAAACGATAGGTCTAATGAAGGTTTGGGGACAACCGTTGTCAAACGTTACCCTATCAGAGGCCCAATCAACTCGGTCACACCCCCAATTATTGCTTCATCAACTTTTCTCTTGGATTCCGTTGACCATGGAGCACACCTTTCACGAGAACGCATCTATGATGGATCAGGCTGGTTTTATTCTCGCTGGGGAAATCCGACAACTGATATCGCAGCCCGAATCATGAATTCCCTGGAATATGCTTATGGAACGTTGATCACATCCTCAGGTATGGCCGCGATCTCAACTGTCTTTGTTTCGCTACTTGAAGCTGGTGATCATATTATCGTCCCCTATTCGCTCTATGGAGGAACTCACGAATTTCTTACTACCATAGGGAAACGAATGGGTTTTGAAACAACATTCATTCAGGGTAGAGATACCAAAGAATACAAAGATGCCATTCAGGAGAATACGAGAGTCATTTATGCAGAAACCCCGGCGAACCCAACTATGAAACTTACCAATCTTGAACAGGTAGCTCGCATCGCAAGGGATACAGGTTCTATCTCAGTAGTAGATAGCACTTTTGCCTCACCAGTTAATCAGCAGCCGATTAAATTGGGAATGGACATTGTGGTCCATTCGGCCACCAAATATCTAGGTGGACATGCGGATATTCTGGCAGGGACAATTTCGGTTAATTCAAAATCCCTTTTCGAGAGGTGTTATCATTCATTGAAACTGCTCGGAGGAAATTTGTCTCCGTTTGACGCGTTTTTATTAATCCGTGGCATCAAGACATTAGAGGTTCGCATCAGGCGCCATAATGAAAACGCAATGAGAATTGCCCAATTCCTGGAACACCACCCAAAGATTGCCCGGGTTTTCTATCCTGGGTTAAGATCCCATCCAGACTACGAACTGGCAACTCAACAGATGGTTGGAGGCTATGGGGGGATGCTTTCATTTGAAGTCAAAGGCGGGATCGTAAAAGGTCGAACTGTTGTAGAATCTTTACGTGTCTGTTCTCTTGCAGTTTCATTAGGAGGGGTTGAAACTTTGGTGGAGCATCCAGCCACAATGACCCATTCTATGGTTCCACGAACTCAAAGAGAAAGAGCTGGAATCACAGATGGCCTTATTCGGTTATCCGTCGGTATTGAGAATGTGGATGATCTCATTTCAGACCTTGACCAAGCCCTGAACGCAGCGTAATCCCTTTTCCTTTTCTTTAAATCAATCAGGAAATCTGAGTTTCGGAACTACGGAGCCACTGGAACGTTAACACCTCTATCAATTTGTGCATAGAGATGCTATCTGACTCAAGAAATCCAAAATACATCAGGATTACTGCTAGGGTGTTTACAGTATATAGCAGTAGCGTGCCTGCAAGTCCAAATCGTAATAACACCCCGCTTGTTGCTAGTAGTAGCGATCCGCCCGCCAAGAAAAGGTTGAAAACTCCAGTTTTGGGATTATAATGGCCTGTTTTGTATTTAAGATAACGTTGCAACTTAAAATATGAAAAGAGGGCTCCTCCTATAAGTGCAAAGGCTCCGGGTACTGTTAGAAGGGGAGAAAAACTCCGAACAATAGTTGATTCTTCCCAACCAGCTCCCCCTATTTGATGTCCGAGTAGGGATTTCAGGATTTCCACGTCCACGGGTGAACTCCAAGCGCTCACCATCATAACACCGAAAACAACTACATTAGTCAACGCGAAGAGATGCGCAAACTGGGTTCCACTGGTATTCCATTCCGTGAAGAAAGAGATCAAAGCCAATCCTATATATAGAAAAGCTAATAGAATTATAACAAAGAAAACGGGGGAGACAAAGAAGGTGAACGGGATCCCGAATACTAGCCAGATCCCTCCGAATATGAGAAGTCCTCCGAAGGTGTTCTGCTCATTAATTAATTCTCTACTGCGTAATAAGTAGATAACTCCAGTACCTAGGATAGTTACCTGAAAAGCTGCTAGAACATAATAGATTCGATAAAGCCATGGATTCCATTCGCCTAGAAAATAGCTCAAGGCCTCTGCTCCCATTACCACGACCACCATCAATAGAGCGATCCCCCAGACAAGCTGATGGGTTTTTCGCTTTCGAAGATATTGTTCAACCACGCTTCCAAAGAATAGAAGCCATATCACGGTAGCAATTACTGGAAATACCCACTCCAATGAGCTTTCGGCCATGTCTCACCACAATGGAGCAAAATATTATGATAGTACATAAGAATACCACTGCTATTTAAGAAAAAATCAAATTTCAGAAAAAGACTAAGAGGACGAAAAATAGACCTCTGTCGTTTTATGGTTGGTATGCAGGCATTTCGTGACGTAATTTGGCCTTTCTACGATAGCCAAGTACGTAAGATCCCTGGATCAACTTCTGCACTTCGTTGGTTCCTTCTAAGATGGTATTTGCTCTCGCGTTCCGCCAATAACGCCCGACAGAAAAGTCACTTGAATAACCATTTGCCCCATGGATCTGTATCGCACGGTCAGCCGCGTCACACGCATAGTTGGTAGCCTGCCACTTTGCCATCGCAGTTTCACGAGTATTACGAATTCCTTGATTCTTTAACCAAGCAGCCTTATACACCAAAAGTTGAGATTGATCGTATCCAGCTTGCATCTCAGCGATGTGTTCCTGAATCAATTGGAACCTACCTATCTCTTGACCGAATGCTTTTCGTTCGTGACAATAAGCTGTGGAGGCCTCTAAGCAGGCACGGATTGTTCCACAGGCACCTGCAGCCACAGTGAAACGCCCATTATCCAGAGCGGTCATTGCGATCTTAAAACCTTCACTCTCCTCACCAAGGAGATTTTCAGCTGGGACGGGGACATCTTGGAGGAAAATTTCCCCGGTGTCACCAGTTCGTATGCCCAGTTTATCCTTAAAACTTCTCGTTTCTACTCCACCGAAATCTCTTTCTACGATGAAGGCAGCAATGGCTTTGTGTCCTTTTTCTTGACCCATACGTGCAAATATCAGGAAGTTGTCAGCGACGTCTACCAATGAAATCCAGCTCTTAGATCCGTTAAGAACATATCCGTCTCCTTCCTTTACAGCATGAGTTTGCATGGATGCTGGATCTGATCCACAACATGATTCAGTAAGGCCATAAATCCCGTATTTCTTACCTTGGGCCTGCGGAACCAAATATTTTTTCTTTTGGTCCTCAGTACCCCATTGGTATAGCGTACAGCTGTTTAACGCCACATGAACAGACATTACGACTCGTAAAGCTGTATCGACCCGTTCCAGCTCTTCACAGGCCAAGGCAAGGGCTAAATAATCCATTCCTGCTCCTCCATATGCTTCTGGGATACAGATTCCCAATAGACCGAGCTCTCCCATTTTGGGGAGGATTTCTGGGTATAACGATTTTTGTTGTTTATCGTAGTCGGATACCTTTGGAACGACCTCACGTTCCACGAAATCTTTCACACTTTCTTGCAATAATTTATGTTCCTCGGAAAGAGAAAAGCTAACCATTAAACAACCAACCTTTAGAAAAGAATTTACTGATTGTGTACGGTTAAGCGCCATAACTTTAATTTTTAAAGTTTGAGGTGCTTTACTTAATGAAGATACATTTTAACGCCCTTTAAGCGGATTTCGTGTCACGGTTTGGGTTCCTTTTGGTAGAGGAAATTAATAATAATGGATTTCATTGGCCCAATTTAAAATGGAGAGACATAAAACGTAAGAATTCTCATTCTAGCACCTCATTGATTAAGGGATGATGTTGTCTGTGAACCTAGATGAGCCAAAAAGAATTCTTGAAACTTCTGATCTTATCTTGCTTGATATAGCCCATTCTGGTTAATTTCTTCTGGTTATCAGCAAGAAATCAAATGTAAACTAGGTTTACAAGATAGACCTAAATGAGTTGGATAAGTGGATTAATATAACTGATGTTGGAGAACGGATTATATCGGATGCATTGTCTCCGGATGATTTTACATTCCTCTGGGCTCAAAGCAATCCTTGAACAAGGCCTCCGTCAATTTGGAGAGTAACCCCAGTCAGATGACTGGCCCTTTTAGAAGCGAGAAAGACGACCACGTTAGCGTATTCTTCCGGTTCAGCGATACGCTTTAGAGCGTTCCGTTGTTCCCATTCCTTGAGAATATCGTCAGTAGGAACCCCACGGTTCTTGGATAGCGCTTCTGCGAGACTTAAAATCCTCTCAGTTCGAGTATATCCAGGGCATACAACGTTTACACGAATATTATCCTTTCCAAATTCATTACTGAGGGTCTTGGCTAGAGCCGTTACCCCCGCTCTAGGAACATTCGATAGAATTAAGTTCGTATTTGGTTGTTTTACTGTAACTGAGGTATTCATAACTATACATCCTGCCTGTTGTTTAATCATAATAGGAATAATTTCCCTACAGAGAAAGATCGTGCTCATTAAGCTAAGATTTATAGCATTCTGCCAGTCTTCAACATCAAAATCCAGAAATGTGCCCGATGGAGGTCCACCACAGTTGGTTATGAGGATATCAATCCTACCAAACCGGTCAAGAGCTTTTTCCACAAGTTGTTTCACTTGAGCGTACTCAGTAAGATCTGTTGGGACGACAAGAACCTGACGGCCCAGTTCTTTAATTTCAGAGGCGACTTGGTTTAATATGTCCTCATTTCTTGCGCAAATTATTAGGTCTGCTCCTTCTGCTGCAAGTCCCAGGGCCACAGCTCGTCCTAGTCCTTTAGAAGATGCAGCGACTAAAGCTACTTTTCCAGTGAGTTCTAAATCCATTTTAAAACCCCGACTAATATTATGGGTTTGAAGATTGAAAACTTTTGTCCACCTTCAGGAATCGTCCTTTGATACATTTGAGTTTTGAAAAAAGTCTTAACCCATTTGAACCGAACATGCACTCTTGTCAGAATATATGCAATCTGAATTAGGTGTACGAGAATCAACAAATAGAAACTTCCACTTAAGGATCACAATATTGGAGTTGGATAGATGTGAAAGATCTTTTAGACGGAATAGAAGACATATTATTAATGGGACCGGGCCCTTCGCATGTTCCACCTGAAATATACCGCGCTATGACTTGTAAAACCCTAGGATACCTAGATCCTTACTTTATTGAAATAATGGATGAAATTCAAATCCTCCTAAGGAAATTGTTCATGACACGCAATACTGTGACATTTCCTGTGTCAGGTACAGGCTCTTCTGGAATGGAGACTTGTTTTGTTAATTTGATTGAACCAAAAGATTCGGTACTGATTTTGGCAAACGGTATTTTTGGAAAGCGAATGATTGAAGTAGCATCAAGACTCAGAGCAAATGTGAATTACCTAGAATTTGAATGGGGAACCCCAATTCTGGAAGAAACAGTAATAGAAGAGCTTTCGAATCGAGATTACAAAATAATTGCCGCTGTTCACGGAGAAACATCCACCGGGGTCAAAAATCCGATCGAAGGTTTAGCAAAAGCCGTTAACGAAACAGATTCCCTGTTCTTAGTCGATTGTGTTACAAGTTTAGGCGGTATGGAGGTTAATGTGGACAAATGGGGGTTGGATGCAGTGTACAGTGGCTCTCAAAAATGCCTCTCATGTCCACCTGGATTAGCACCAATATCTTTTTCCGAAAGAGCGGTTTCTGCCGTTCTTAATAGGAAAGAAAGAGTCCCAAACTTTTATTTTGATGTAAATTTAATAAGCCAATATTGGAGCGGAGAGAAGAAGCGAGTGTATCATCACACGGCCCCATCGAATATGCTTTATGCATTTTACAGAGCTTTACAGCTCATATTCAATGAAGGCATTGAAAATGTATTCAAGAGGCACCTCGATGCTCACAACGAATTGGTGAGAAGGTTTGAGGAATTGAACCTTGAATTTCTAGTAGAAAAGCCAAACCGTCTACCCATGCTGAACGCGGTAAAAATTCCAAAAAACATTCATGATGTTGAGACCCGTAATTATCTTCGGTTTAATCAAAAGATAGAGATTGGAGGAGGATTGGGTCCCCTTGCGGGAAAAATTTGGCGGATTGGACTAATGGGTCATGCCGCAAGAGTCGAGAATGTGGTAAGATTAAGCGAGGTATTGGGACAGGTTGTTAAAAACGATAATTAGAATATTAATAATTGACTCTTATACGCTCAGGCAAATCACACTATCTGAGGTCAATCTATTTCTCGTATTTCCGTTGAAAAGGATTCTTCACAATCAATATATTCACATTCATTGAAAGAAAAGCTATCAGCATTTAATATTAATCAAAAAATTTAACATTTCTTTGTACTTTTCAACGCTTATGTTCCTTGTTTAACCAAATTTAAATATAATGAGAGATATCCAACCAATTTTGATGGGGTAATAAGATGTCTGGAATTGAAGAAAATAGGTCCGATAATGATGAATCTGATAATGAGAGTGAGGCTAAGGGGCTAAGAGCTTCTATTAAACGTCTTATCTACGGAGCAGCGATGCATGGAATGTCCAGGCAGGCTCTAAAGAGTAGGATGTACTTTGAACACATGTTTATGCTGATCACCCTTGGTGACCTTATGGGTATCCCAATCTTGCCCCCATATTATTCACTGCGTATCTTGCCCTACGTTGTGCCCCAGATCAAGACTTGGAAAAGGAGGATGCTTAAAGAAAGGGATCTCACTGACGCTCTCTACTAGAGTTCACCATTTGACGTCATCACGTATATTCTTAGGTAAAGGTGAAAATTGTGAAGGATACATACTCGACCTATACGGAATTTTTTGACCAAAAAAAAGATATTCAAACCCTTATATTTGCAGGAAAGGGAGGATTAGGGAAAACCACTCTCAGTGCAGCCACCTCCATTCACTTCTCTAAAGAGAAAATAATAAAAACTCTTGTTTTCTCAACAGACCCTCAGGCCTCATTAAGTGATGTGTTCGAGAAGGATGTATTCGGAAAAGGTGAGGTCAAACTCGCAGAGAACCTCTTTGTGACTGAAATCGATGCTGATAGGGAGATTGAGAATTATGTACAAAGCGTGAGGCAACAAATCTTTAACTTATACAAGCTCGAAGAGATCCCCGAGGAGATAGAGGATTACATAGAGAGCGCAAAAGCCGAACCTGCGATGCACGAATCGGCTACTTATGATGCCATGGTTTCTCTGGTGTCTGAGGGAAAATATACACTCTACATATTTGACATGCCTCCCTTTGGACATGGAGTTCGCTTCGTATCTACTGCAGATGTTTTAAGCAGCTGGATTCAAAAGATTACAGGTATGAGAGAGAAGGCAGAGGAATACGAGGAAGTAGCTGCCAAATTTATGAGAAAAACAAAGCAGGATTTGGCTGAAGATGCCATCATGGGGGAACTCATTGAAATTCGGGATAGACTCAACTTCTTCAGTTCGATGCTACAGAATGAAGATCGTACTGGTTTCTTCATGGTACTAATTCCCGAGCAGATGGCAATTCTAGATACAGAACGTGCCATCAATATGTTTGAGCAATTTGGAATAAACATTTCAGGGGTATTAGTCAACCAGGTATATCCTTCGGAATTATTAGAAAATGAATCTCTTTCTGACTTCCTAAAGAACAAGATAAAGATGCAGCAAAGACATCTCGACACGATATTTGACCGATTTGGTGACAAGGTATTGGCAGTAATCCCTATGTATGACCGAGAACCCAAGGGAATCGAACTTCTGACAAAGGTCGCAGAGGATCTATTTCTCTGGGAAAGACCTGATTGATTAACTAGGAGATCTGTCAAATGTCACAAACCTATAGAACCTTCATAGAAAATAAACCCAGCTTAAAGTACATTTTCACAGGGGGAAAAGGAGGTGTTGGTAAGACAATCAGTGCCGCTGCAATTGCATTGGACTTCGCTAGAAAGGGAAAACGCGTTCTGTTATCCAGTCTTAATCCAGTTCACTCATTGAGCAGTCTATTTGATCAACGCCTTCCAAGGGGAAAAGTAGCTAAGTTGGAAGGCTTAGACAACGTTTGGGCATGCGAGATTGATATTACAGACACTGTGGAAAATTATAAAAAAGAGCTAAAGCGTAAAATTGATTTTTTCCTAAAATATGCTGATATCCCTGTCAAAACCGAATCTTTTGTTGAAATTGCTACTACAAATCCCAGTTTTGAAGAAAGCGCTCAATTTGACCAAATGACAAACATGATGATCGAAAGAAAGGACGAGTTTGATGTAATGGTATTCGATACCGCTGCTGTAGCAAACGCAATTCGACTTATTGGATTGTCTAAGCTCTATGATCTCTGGCTTGGGAGGATGATCCAGTCCAGAAAGGAGGCCCTTTCTATCCGGTTACAACTCAGCTTTCGAAAGGATAGAATAAAGAAGGAAATTGAAAAAGATCCTCTAATGGCAGATCTACTTAAAACCAGACAGAAGACAGAGGCTGCAAAAATGCTTCTCAAGGATTCCAACCAAACAGCTTTCTTTTTTATAACTCTTCCCTTAGCACTGCCAATTGCTGTAGTAGAAAGATTCATTCGAATGGTATCTTCTTTCGATATCCCAGTAGGTGGCGTCATTGTGAATAAGGTAATTTCAAAGGACATTGTTTTAAAAGAAACATCAACAGATTATTTGAAGAATGCCTACAACCAGCAAGAGACCTACATGAATTATATCAACAAAAACCTCGGGAATCTAGTTCTAGCGGAAATTCCCCTATTCGAGACTGAGATTCTTGGGGTGAGCGCTGTTGGAAAAGTTGCGGATGTAATCACACTATAGTTTCATAGGAGATCCATCCGAAATAATTTTGATGTCTATTGCTACTCCTGTTACATCTGAGTGATAAGGCTTTATTAAAAAGGATAAATTCCAATTTATAAATCTAAATCAAAAAGGTTTATGATTATATAGTTGGGATGTCAACTACGAAGGGATCCCTCCATAAGAACACAGGCAGGACACCTATGAGGGGAGAGAACCTCACCCGAAGTTGCTGCCCACATTTTCTTTTCGAGCGTCCAAAGCCATCCCCATTTTGTGACCGAAGATCTGAAATCTATCCCATTCTCTGAAGCTTCACGACCAACCTTTTCAAGGTAGGACTCGAGATCCTTTTCAAGGACTTTTTCCTCGAAACCAAAAACGCGTACATCAAATTTCTCATGCAAATATATCTTGCCAAAAATGGAGGCAATCCCACTTTTTACCCTGATTCTTAAATCGATTCGTTCCATATCGGAAAACGAAACTCTAGAAAGGTTTTCTAATGCCAAAGTTAATACTCCAACTGATAATCAACGATCAAAAAAGACATTTTTTCCTGTACCTGAAATTGGGATTGCTAAAGCCACTGAAACGTCATTAAAAATCCCAATCCTCATCGCAGCTGTAGCTGCACGATACATGATCCTACTATCTGCATTCATGATGCTAGCTGTCTTTGCTGCCGATCCAAGAGCGATCCCCAGATCTAGGAGTTTATAAGCGCAATTGGGGCCATAATAATCTGCTCCTTCCTTTTTCATATCATCTAGTTCATCACAATCGAAACCACAAGCACCACAGTTCAAACTAATGGTACCAGCATTCCTTTCAATACCTATAAGGAGCATTCCGTGACTTTTATCAATACTACGAGCATCTCGATGGAAATTTGGAATACCTCGTTCCTTTCCAAGCCTGTGCATTTCCTCTACTACTTTTCCTTTTTCTTCTCCCACAACGATCTTGAGTAGAATGTCATCAATGCCTGCTGTTTTTGGGCTAGTTCGGGCAGATAGACTCATTAATCTGAGTACATAATCCATCGCTTCGCTTTCTTGAGAGTCATTCAATTGAATCACAAAAGAGCGGTTCAGAGAAAATGAATTAAAAATCTTTAGTATTAAGGTCATTATCCTAAATAGAGGGCTGAAACTATCTATAAAGTAACAACACCGTTGTTACCCTATGTGGTCATCAATCTTAGATTAATTCTAGGGAACTTTTTCCTCTAGGTGCGTTTTGTTGAGAATGCAATCCTGGCATGTAAAAAAAAGGGGGGAGAGGAAACCTGATATCTCAAGGAAACTTGGCCTGAGACTACAGGTAGGATTTTCAACCAACTTGCGAGACACTTCACGCAGGAGTTACCGTAGGTGGAGCTTCTGCTCTACCGGTCTGAAAGGCTTTGTATGCATCCCATGCGAGCAGACAAGCTAATATCACTAGAATCAGTGCGATTGCAAGGAAGGCTACGCTCATTAACTGAACCATAGGTGTTGACAATGGATCATGGATCCCTCTGCCCGCGAGGGTTGTCCCGATAGCTCCAATTAAACCACTAGCGAGGGCCCCCGATGGATCCAGAGCGAAAAGCAAGAAGTTGTAGGAGGTCAGTAGTAACGCAGCAATGCATGTTGCGAACATAAACACCGCAGGAATGCCAGAAACGAACCATTGGGGTTTCCGTTCCCTTACTAACCAAAGCGTAACTAGGATTAGAGCCAGAGATGCCATCAGCTGGTTGGCTCCTCCGAAGAGAATCCACATCCAAACAAATGCTTTTGTCTCCGCAAACAGAAACATTAGTACTGTCCCTACAAAGGCACCAATATAGACATTCTTCGCTGCCGCACTTAAGGCTGGAACAGGTTCTAGAAGTTCTGCTAGAGCTAGACGGAAAAATCTTAGCGCCACATACATAATTGTAATGGCAAACAGAATTACTAGCGCAGCAAGTAGAGCTGACGTAACTGCTTGGTTCAGACCAATCATACCCACAATTGGATGAGTCATCATGGTGGCACCATTGACAAATGTTCCTACCGCAAGAGGACCGTACCTTGCTCCTGGTACAACGGAGAACGCCGCCAGGGCTACCAAAGCAAGTACTCCCTCACTAAGCATACTGCCAGCTGCAACGGGGAGTGCATCAGTCTCTAGATTTAGCTGTCTCGAAGTACCGCTGGAACCCACTAAACTGTGCCAACCACTAACTGCACCACACGCAATGGCAACAAACATGACAGGCCAAAGGAGCGTTAATGCGCCAGTGGCTCCATCAACAGCAAATAATTCTCCAATTGCTGGGGCTTGAATCGTCAGGGGATGATTTACATAGTCAACCGTACCAATGGTCCCTGTAAATTGAAGAAATGGTGTGAGCAGTGAGGCCACTAAGAGAAGAATGAGACCAAAATAGCAAACATAGAACGACAAGTAGTTAATTGGTTGGGAATAGGATCCAATGGGGAGAACAGCTCCTAAGAACACAATCACGCAGGTCAGGATAAGTAGGACGTCAAACCAACGTAACGTCATGAAGCCTAAATCCATAATTTCTTGATTACCTCCCGTAAATTGTGTTAACGAGAAAGCAGGATCTATTATCGCAGGAAGGAATCCAATCACGATTATACCGAGTCCTATAAGTGTAGCTTGAATCACTGGCATCTTAACCTTGTACAGAAGATAGCCAACTACCACACCAGCTACAACTACCATTATTGTCGGAATAATCGAAGCCATGAAAAGATCGAAGAGCAACGCAACAACGTAAGCAAAGATACCAAGGATGATGAGGAGGTAGACAACAATATAACCCAACAGAACGTTGCGAGAACGAGGACTTACGAATTCATAGGCCAAGGGGCCAAAGGATTTACCGTCATGCCGAACTGAAAGCATAGTCGAGGAGTAATCCTGAACCCACCCGATGAAAAAGTTACCAAGTACAATCCACAGAAATGCAGGGAGCCATCCAAAGAGGAGGGCAATGAATGGACCCATGATCGGTCCTGTCGCCGCAATGGTTTTAAATTGAAAACCGAAGAGGACGGACTTCTCCGTGGGAAAGAACTCCACGCCATCCATGTACATATTTGCTGGGGTTGTCTTCTTTGGGTCTGCTTTGATAACTTTGGAATCAAACCACCGAGCATAGACGAGATAGGCAATGATAAAGATTGCTAGTCCGACTATGACGAAGTATACAGGATATAAACCAGGAATTTCCAATATTGCCTGTTTTATCACTTTTATCACTTCAGTCTTTGTTTTAATAATAAAACTTCTTTTTTCGAAGGTAGTGCTTTGTTTTTGTTCCTATAGGGAACATAATCGTAAAGTGCGACCTCTTCACTAAATAAACTTTTTCCTCCAAAACCCTCAATTTTCAGTGTAACTCTATTCGAATCGTGAAATAGCTAAAATGATTAGAAATTATTGAGAAATCCCGACATAACTAATTATCATAACTGTTTCTTTTACTAGATAACTTTTTGGCAATGTGTTCGCCTCCAAGCTGAACCGATCTGAAGAAAATTGAACCCTCCTTACACGATCTGCTTATTATCTGATAGGGCATAAAATAGTTTCTGTGGTTAACATTCCGCATTTCTGGTCTTAAATGATTGTTTTGGTGGCAAAACTAAGGAACTAGGTATCTTCTGAGAGGTACGAACGGATATATATTTAATTCACCCACTTTCTGAAACAGTACTGGTATAACGAAACGTAGGTCATTTGGAAAAAACTGGAGAGCCCCATTTGAGCTTATCTGGTAATAGTAAATGCCCACTACGCCAGATGGGCGTTTTCTACCAACGTATTGCAAAAAGAAAAGACAAAATCTGCCATATTCTTAATCATATCTGGTTTTTCAATTCTCCACAAAGTGAATACATGAGGGTCGTCCTGACCAATCGAGATACGAACTAAGAGCTCTATTAGCTCAGATGATAGCGATTTAATGGAATGTTCCATTAGCTTCTCACTGTTTGTTCTTACTGTGAATTTTTCATCAGGAATGGCCTTAAGACTGTATGGCGGCAAAGAAGATAGTCGCCTTGCTGCTCTTTTCCGAGTCGTTTTGTCCTCTAATGAAACTACTTCCAATTCCGATTTTTTTAATCTGCGTTGGCTTTTACTTCCGAATGACCCTTGGATTAATAATTTGTCATATTGAGGTCGAAATAGTTTGAATATGTAGTGAAAAGCATTGTCTCGGTTCTCCAATATTACCATAAATTCGACTTTTTCTAATTTCCAGTTCCTATCATCGGTAGAGACAGAAATTTTTAAATGCCGGTATCCCCCTGTGTGTCCAACCTTTTCTCCATAGGTTTTGATAGTTTCCGCCAAAACTGCCCAAATTTCTTTCATTCGTCGTCGATTTTTCCTGTTTCCATACAACATTACTACAACTATGATTATCAGGGCAATGGCGGTAGCATCAATCAAAAGAGGGGAGTTTATAAGGTCATCAACCCACGACATATTCATCAATCCAAAAACTACATATTAAGAGTATAAATGTTTGGAGAAGGACAGCTCTAGTCGCCTTTTTAACATAAAAAGAATCAGGATCTTTTTCAAAGCTGAATATCGTATAACCATATGAACATTACTGATCAGATTGTTACTTTCATTTTAACTCAAAAGTAACATGATCTGGTCAGCCTATTTAGAAGTATAACAAGAACTGTTTACAGATCCAGTCATATAGCAATACGTTAACTGGTACACCATGCTTTTTGGAGTTTAAATACATTAATCGAAATGGAGAATTGATTTATTGGAATTTTTGGGTGTATATAAAGGCCGGCGGAAGTCAGTCAGTGAGAGGAAAACGAAAATGAAGAACATGAAAAAAAAGCATGAATCAAAGGCAGCCTTATCTGAGGAAGGAACAACCTTTAACAAAAGTTCCCTATTGGAATATTTTCCTCCCCTTTATGATTATTTGAATTTGAGGCATCGCACCTGGCAGTTGGAGCTGGATGTTCGCGACTTTGATCCTGCTCGGGTCGCGGACATCTTAGTTCTTCCCCTCAAGATCTATCAAGGTAATGCAAAGGTATTTTTCTGGCAATTCATGGCATCTATAATTTCCAATTGTTCGCTTAGTTTTATTCGAAGATCTGAAAGGAAGGATATGGCATTGGTTGGGTTGATAAATCGAAAAAAGTATGCCATCCCTTTATGGAAATTGACAAGTTCTGAACTGGTCGGTTTCGAGATTATTGAAGAGTCCTTGTTTGAAGAGGAAAATCCAACACCACTTGTTTGGGCGGACCTTTTATCTGGTATAACCTCAACAGAGCGTGCTTCAGAAGAAGAACTTATCACAGTAAGCGGGAGGCTATTCTTTGGCCAAAAAATCTTTTTCAACATACACGATACACAGATTACGCTAGCGAGTGACCTTATTTCGGAACTGGATCTCTTTTCCCGCATAGCAACGACTGATATCCCAGAACTCGACGAATTTGGCGAAGACACCGAATAAATCCAATCGACGATGACATTCCACGGGGCTTACTCTTGCCAATCCATGTCTTATCCTAAGAATTCGAGAATGACTCCTTGTTTTAATCAATTAGCAAGGTAATCGCTCTTGAAATACGGGCATTTTCTTTAATACGAATTCCACGTGGACCCACGTGAAGAAGACTCTCTAAAAATGTCCTTTGGGATGAGGAGGCTCGAGGAATGAATAGAACAGGAGGATGGTAACATCCAGTCCGTATCAAACGTTCGTGTGGAAAAACCAATGTGATTCCGTTTTCCGGAGGTTTTTCGTTGTAATGTACAAAATAACTTCCTTCACTTAACTCCCACCAGCCATACTTGGGATCATTCCCTATCTTGGGAGAGATTGGGATGTTTTTCACGTCTTGATATTCACTACCCCCGAAATCTATAGCTGCTTGTGTTGATCCGAATTCTAGTATCAAATGAACAGTTAAATCAATGGACATCTCTCCTAGTTGCTTCGGAGCATAAATCAAGTTATTCCATTCCGCCTCTAGATTTTTCTGACTGAGAACTCGCATAAAGTCCATAAGGAGAACTGGCGTTTAAACATAATCTTTCTTCCGCTTAAAACGAGTAAAGAAAGTTTCAACGCCCCTAGATAAATAAACTGTCCTCCGATTTATCCTAGAGTCCCGATCGTCTGTGTACCTATAAATACAATAAAGATACAAAATAAGAAGCTTCTGCAGAACTTATCTTATTAAATATCTTGATTAGAAGGCTATTAAGGTTCTGGGTCGTCAAAAGACGTCTCTGGAGACTGATTGAAAAATGAATTTAGACTTAGAGCCATTCTTTAATCCAGAAGCCATAGCATTGGTCGGAGCATCTCCGAAACTTTCGTCTTGGGGATTCCTTGTAGCTTTGAACATCATTCAGAATAATTATACAGGGCAATTTTTTCCTGTTCATCCTACGGCTAAGGAGGTTTTCGGATACACGGTTTATCCGACGATCCTTGAGATCCCGCCAGATGTAAGACTTGATCTGGTCATCATCATCATTCCAGCAAGATTCGTTCTCTCTATCCTTGAACAATGTCATGCACGCAAAGTTAAGCATGTCGTGATTATTACGGGCGGATTTCGGGAGACAGGTGAGGCTGGCCGTCTTTTAGAGAAGCAAATAGGTACCTATGCACGCAAGCACAATATCCGTTTGATTGGGCCAAATGGCATGGGAATAGTTTCCACTCGTGTAAACTTGAATGCTGTTATGTGGCCAGTATACGGCTTAAGGAAGGGAGTGATGTCTTTTATAAGTCAATCGGGTAATATTGGAACCATTGGTATCTCAGTGGCGTCACGAAGGGGAATAGGGCTGAACACCTACGTTTCAGCTGGAAATATGGCTGATTTGGTCATGTCGGATTTTTTGGAGTATTTTGGACTGCACGATGATAAGACCAAAATACTGGGTTTTTATGTGGAAGGAATCAGAGATTCCAGACGATTTGTTAGGTTGGTAAGAAAGGTCTCTAAAAAAAAGCCAATAATCCTATTAAAAGCGGGAGGAACCCCCGCGGGAAAACGAGCGGCCTTGTCTCATACAGGAGCAATTTCTGGCGATGACTGGGTTTTCAAAAATATCTTAGAGAGTGCAGGAGCTATAATGGTTGATTCTCTTGAAGAAATGTTCGATTTAGTATTAGCCTTTTCAAAATGGATTGGCCCACAATGGAAATTTTCCAAGGGAAAGGTGGTAATACTAACCAGGGGAGGCGGGTGGGGAGTGATGGCATCTGATGCCTGTTCACGACATGGTATTATCTTGGAACAGCTAAATGAAAGAATCATCAAACGAATCAATGAAATCCTCCCTCCCTTTTGGAGCCATGGAAATCCGATCGATACGGTTGCCAGCCTAGATCTATCGAATGTAGTAGATATAATAAGGGGGATTTTCGAAGAAATGCCTGAGGTGGAAGCTGTGTTACTCCTTGGTGTTGGTTCATTTTCATATCTGGCGTCTCTTGCAATGGACTCTCCGTTAGTTCCTGACGAACACAAGCCAAGTTTAGAGATGATTGGAGAGCTAGAAACTTCTATGTTCAAATCCATTTTGGAACTTTCGGAGAAATATACGCGTCCTGTCCTGATTACTACCCTTCTTTCAGGAATAAACTCTCCTGCAGTCAGATACCTTGAGTCTCATGATTATCCCGTGTTTGCCACGCCAGAGAGAATGGTTCGAGCTTTCCGTAGGCTTGTTAATTACTACAATTACTGCCAAAACACCTCCTAGATTGTAGAATGCTCCCTGTAAGATTGTTATCCTAATAACGAACAGGAATTCTCAAGTTATGAATCGTTTCGGTGGATTCCATCTGATTAGAACTCACCACCAATTCTCATAAATCCCTGTTATTCTTGCTCGTTTGAGATTAAATCCAGTAAATTTCGCCATGAACGTCAGATCCAGACACTCTCCGATGGATGCTTTATGTATTAAGACATTTTAGGTCTTGGAGTTTTCTCATTGTCATTTTCTAGCCGAGCTAAACCCCCCGAAAAGAGGCCATAAGCTTATGGGAACGATGATTCCGCGTTTACGAGATTATGAAGCCCAGCTTCTCACGGAATACCAGGAAATTGTACAAAAACGTAAAATCCCCATCATAGCAATAGGAGGATTTTCAGGAACTGGTAAAGACACTGTTGCTATCTTTATAAAACGTTATTTCAAATTTAAACATCAGATAAACCTGACCATAACCGGGGCAGGAACTTTCATCCGAAAGATTGCTGTAGAGTCTGGTTGGAGAGAAGAAAATTTGGATGAATTTATGAGTCATATAAAGAATTCCCAGGACGAGAAATTTGCAGAGGAGGTCGATCTAAAGATCGAACGTCACGCTTTACGTATGGCTCTTCTAGAAGGCGGAATTTTTGTGGGCCGAATGGCCCCATTTGCCATTGGAACCCATGGTACAACTATTTGGTTGGAAGTGACTGCTCCGGTAATTGCGGCCAGGATTACACGGGATCCAAATCGGGCCGAATATGGAATGCAGGAAAAGGAGCTGATACGTCGAATCCGCCTCCGAGATAGTACTGATGGTGACAGGTTGGAGCGGATTTACGGAATTTCATTCCGAGACAGGTATAATTTTGATTTAACTTTGCGCAATGAGGGAATGACAATAGCCAAGTTGGAGGAAAGAATTAAAGACCTATTAGATAAAAAATACGGTGATTTTAATCGGTAAAGCCCTTATCAAACTCCACTGGATTTTGGCAACATTGATTCTTTAATCCTCACACAAATAACTGTCCCTTTTGCGCAGATCTCGCCATTTGCGGAGAGGACTACATTTACTGTAATTTTTCGACCTTTCACTTCCTTCACCTCCGCCCGTAACTCTAGTCTTGTATTGATAGGTGTCGGTTTTAAGTAATCTACCTGCAATGAAGCTGTGACATATCTGAGCGGTGGATCGGTTCCTAATTTACGTTGCTCATGTTTATATCCGGCGGCGGCCGCAGTCCCGGTGCCATGACAATCTATCAACGATGCAATGAGACCTCCGTATACGAATCCTGGGATCGCAGTGTGAAATGGAGCTGGATCAAACGAACAAACAGAAATTTCAGTTTCGTTGTCCCAATAGCTTTTAATTTTTAGACCTTTTTCATTTAAATATCCACAACCATAACATTTGGCAAAATCATCTGGATAGTAATCTTGAATAGCCTTTTGTTCCAATTACCGACCTCCATAAGCTTGATGATGCCTAAGATTTATGCCTTTTAATGTGTACCTTTGAACTTGGATTCTGTTGCTCACCGTGTGTAATAATCTTTAAGGTAGGAATAAGATTGGAGATTTCTTTCCAGATATCAACTGGGCCGTACCAATTTTAATCAAAGCTATTATTGACCGGTTTGATGTGCAGGAGTCCCAAATTGGCAGTCTGGGCTTATGGAGGTTTTCGACCTTCAGCCTAGTAATCCAAAAAGAACTACGACTCTATTATAAAATATATTTTTAATTTTCGACCAACTTCCAAATTTGAACTTTCTATGCCTCGAGATAAGCAACGGATTATTCTAACGGTCTGTTTTACCTTCTTTATGTTAAATACAATCTCGACTATAGCTTCACCCAATCAAACCGAGGGATTATGGGTTGCCTTATCTCTGGAAGGGTACGAGAATGTGAACGGATACAGTCACCCCTTGTTATTAAACTTTCAAAGCAATGCCAATTACGATTTGATAAGCGGAAGAGAGTCGGGGCCCCTTTTATACCAAAAAAATGGAGGGGGAAATCTAACAACTTTCGAGTTTGAAGCAGAGGAAACAGGCGTATTTGTTGAGCAATGGGCTCATTCAGCTCCCGCTCTTCTCGATTTCAATAACGACGATCAAATGGATGTGATCATTGGAGATGCTTCTGGATCTCTCCATTTAATGGTGAGAACTGGGCTCACTCTGACTTTAAATGAAACTTATACCTCTCAACTGAATGTATCGGGATATGCTAAGCCCACGGCGGCAGATATTAACGGAGACGACCTAGTTGATATTGTTGTAGGAGACCAAGACGGCCGATTGAACGCTTTTATTAATCAAGGAACGCCAACTGTCCCTAATTGGGTCGAAAATGCAGATGTTTTCAAGGGGATCGTTGTAGGGGATTTTGCAAGCCCTAATGCGATTTACCCGAGAGGAACTGAAGATCTTCCTGATCTCGTAGTTGGAACAGCGGAGGATGGGCTTGCCTATTTACGCAATAGAGGAATAAGCGAGGCAGAAGAATTCCCGCTTTGGGATCAAGTTGTCATCTCAAATGCCAATAATCCCTTTAAATCTGTTCAATTTCGAAGTAAACGACTAACGCCGTTCCTAATCGATCTGGACGGTCAGGATGAAAAGTTCCTTGATTTGGTTGTCGGTGGTGAAGATGGATCAATTGAAATCTTCGAAAATAACGGTGTAGATTTATCGAATATTAACCCCGCTCCTCCTTTCCCAATCGAGGTTCTCATTATATTCGGTTTGATCGTTATCCCTATCACAATCGGTGTGACCTTATTTGTAAGAGGTTTGTTCTTCAAGGGAAAACCTATCTATCTTTTAATAGTTTCTACCGCTGGAATCTCTCCCTATTCTTTCTCTTTTACTGGGGAAGAGTTCGAAGTCGATACTTTACTTGCGGGAGGAGCTTTTGTTGGCATTCAATCCTTATTAGCAGAGATAACGAAGTCTCCTGAGCTTAAATCCCTCGATGCAGGCAAACACAAGATTTTAATTAGTAAAAAGCCTTTTAAGAATATTGGAGGAGAATTGCAAGTCCTTCTATGGGCAACTAGGGATGATCAAAAACTACGAAAATCTATCGATGAATTAGCGAAATATGTGATTAAAACCAGTGAAAAATCTTTTCGAGACAGCTATTTTGATGAAAGTTTCACTTCTCAGGTAAATATAAGTCTAGCAAAGGTATTTTCCCTTCCCGATGATCAAATTCCTGATGTGTAAGGGTACTTTTACAATTCTAATAATTGAAAAGAGAGTAGGTATTGTGAAAATCTATAAGATGAAATATAACGTGTTAATGCTTGTCTTTTTCATTGCAGTATTAGTATTTGTCCAAGGATCACGGTCTGCAGTTGCTTCCCCCAAGGATACAGCTCACATTCAATTTAATTTCGAGATCGGAGACGGTATTACTGATTCTAGTGCATATGGCGTTACCGTCATAAGCAACGTGTCCACTTTATTTAACCCGGCATTTGAGCTGGTGTTGGCCGGATCCGAAACCTATTCGTTTGATTTTGATCAAAACGAGACCATTGAATCGGATATGAATATAATCGGAGCTGCCAGAGAATCCAATTTCAACGGAATAGAAATCTATTATAATGGTAGCTCATCCAAAGACCTCCTGTTCACTCATAATCAACCTAGTGGTGTTCGTACACACCTTGGGCATATCTATTACCGATGGGAACTGGGTACTCCCACTCCTAATGGGCAAGGCTTCGCCTTAGGAGCGATTCACGATATCCAACTCCTTTCAGATCTGGTTAAGAAGTCCATTACTACGGTTGCAGAGGCCAATTCGTTAGGTGAATCAATAGTTAATACCTTGTTAGGAACCAAGGTTGACTACGACGGCAATGGAAGCGCTATTAATCCTTCAGACGAATATGGGTTTTTCACGTACTCCTATGGTATGAGGGATCATATCAAAAATGCCTATACGAGTTTTGAAGCATCCTCGGAGTTAATAGACAACGGGACACAAATATTTAGCAGTTTTGCACAGTACATAGGAGGAGGAACTCAAAGTGCTTTTGAACAAGGAATCAACACGTCATCTGCTATTGGAGCCCAAATCTATAACCGATCTGTGGAGTTGATAAAATTGACTGATACTACTGGGCTATCAAGCATTCTATCGGATTTGCAAAACCTGACGGGAAATTTCCACGATTTTGTTCTAGGGAGTTATTTGGGATTCCGAAGTATAGCCATGGATTTCTCATTCGTAAGTGATATTACTTTTGAAACAGAAACCACTCCGACTGATACGACCGCTGATACAACTCCATTCGAA
>JBHLRO010000024.1:0-41859 GCA_048882505.1 Candidatus Thorarchaeota archaeon | reverse complement strand
GATCCGTGGTTCAATTCATCAGATAAAATAACATCATCGGCTGTCGGCGCCAGCTGTTGGATAACTCCTTGATTAGCGGTAAAGCCCGCAGAGGTAATAAAGGCCGCCTCTTGTTCCTTAAACTCTGCCAATCGTTGTTCCCATTTCTCATGCAAGTCCATGTTACCCGCAATTGCGCGAACAGACCCAGATCCTACTCCGTGAGTTCTTACAGCTTCAATAGCTGCCTCTTTCATCTTTGGGTGGTTACTGAGACCCAAATAGTTATTGGAGCAAAGCATAATGACCTCTTTACCCTCTACTTTGCAAACCGTGTCTGAAGCGCCTTCGAGAACACGATGTATCCACTCTCTACCAGCTTCACGGATCTCATTCATCTCTGTTTCCAAGAATTTCGTTGCCTCACGCATTCTATTCACCTTCATACATCAATCAATTTAGAAATATAACCAAATCGGTTCCCTATCTTCTCCAACCAAAAGAACAGATGAATTCTTGGTTGGCATTTTGCTTCATTTCTATTCATACCCACTTTTTGTATCGCACCATAAATTACTATAATTAGGGTATTATGAGTAATTAAAGAAGATGTGTGATACATAAAAGATGTATAGCCCGAATCTAAGTTTTTTTTATTAATTTGCTCCAAGATCATTTAATTACAATATAGATTATCAAGTTTCAACACCTGGCGAAGCCTAATTTCTTAAAAAGGCAGATGATCACGTTTAATTTGTATTGGGGAACTTACAAATGAGTAATAATTTTGATGTTCTACCCTTAAGAGGGGACGAAATTCGACAAAAATGTGAGAGAAAAAGTGTAAAATATATCCACAGACCAGAGGACTATAATCAGGTCATCGACGAAATAAGGGGCGGCCGTATTATCGGGGTTGATCTGGAGGCCGATTCTTTTCACCGATATTATGAAAAAATTTGTCTAATTCAGATTGGAACTCCAGCGGATATATACCTCATTGATCCTCTGGCAGGATTGGATATTTCACCTGTTAAAGAGATCTTGGAAGATCCTGCAATCGAAAAAGTCATGCACGATCCAACGTATGATATTACGCTTCTCAAGAAGACCCTTTCCATCGCACCAAGAAGCATCTTTGATACATCCATAGCGGGGCAACACCTCGGATTTAGAAAGCTCGGGCTTGACAACCTCCTAAAACAGGTATTACAAGTAGAGCACACAAAAAAATTGAATAAAGTCGATTGGGCCAAACGACCATTACCTAAAGAGTGGATAGCGTATGCTGCAACTGATGTCCGATACTTAATCGAATTACGAGAGCTGTTCCTAGAAAAATTACCGCGTTATGAGGAATTTAAGGAAAAATGCAGCCGATTAGAACGTATTATGCCCAAGGAAAAACAGTTCAATCCAGAGAATTTCATCAAAATTGGAGGGGCGTCTGAACTATCGTTTTACTCGAGAAAAGTCCTGAAAGCACTCTATTCTTGGAGAGACGTGGAAGCACGGAGACAAGATCGGGCACCATTTATGATTCTTGACAAGAAGAAACTAATAGCCATAGCAGAAGCTACAATCAAAACACCAGAGGATATCAAACAGTTCTTAGGACGAAGACAGAGAAAAGATAGGACATTGTGTGATGGTATTTTCAAGGCCGTTCAGGCGATTCAAGAATAGGGGAATTTACGACATCCCATGTTATGCCTATTGAATCAAAGGAAAATAAATCGACTCAGATTTACCTATCTTCCGTAAGAAGGCAGATCATCGCTTGGACCTTATCGAACGCTTCAGAGTAACGAGCGCACCGATTACCAGAGGGAGGATCCAACCAGAGGTTCCAACTGGGATTGTTACTGAAGAGGTATCAGTGGTAGAAGAAGTATCAATGATGAAGCCTGCAGTTGAATGGCCGATATTTCCAGCAGAGTCATTCCCATATGCGTGCATGGTGTAAGTTCCATCAGGGATAACACGATCTGTGCTTTCTATCCAAGTCTGATTGATTGTGTCAATACCTTCTATGTAATACCAATAAGTACCTGCATCACCAGAGAGATTTATAGAGATAATATCTGTTTTGTAAGTTTTAGCAATGGGTGATTTGATAACAACAACGGGGGCAACGGTATCAACTGTGAATATGACCGAGACTGTTGAAATGGTGTCGAAGGAATTGTTGCCATAAGCATGTAGAGTATAGCTCCCATCCGTTAAGACACGATCCAGGTCTGCAACCCAGGTCTGATTCTGATTGTCTACACCCTCAATATAGTACCAATAATGAGGACAGTTTCCTGAAAAAGCCACTTTGATTGTGTTGGTTCCGTACGCTTGCGCTAACGGTGACACAATGCTAACTATAGGATCTGGAGGTGTTGTTATTTCCAGCTGGAGAATGTAATCAATGTCACCGCCGATTCCGTTGTCATCCTTAACCCAGATGGGGGCCTCCCATCTATAAACATCGGCCTGATCTCCATTGGTACTATCAAGAACGTATCGCCATGTTATTGTCTTTTGTGAATGAATAGCATATACTGAGAGATAAAAAGTGTTATTATAGGTGTTTAGAGGATCAACCACCCAATTTAAATTGGTAAAATTCTGTAAACCAGGACTCACTAAAACCATATTTACTTCCGTGGTTATTGGCCGGACAGGCAGGAGAGACGAATTGGTATTAAAAACCTGAATATGTGCAGTAGGTGCATCCACACCATCCGGTCCTGATAGATCTAGATTGAGAGAAATACTGTCAATAAAACTTGTTTTATTCACAGAGAACGACTCAGCCCGGGCCTTTCCTCCCTTTAACAGATTGATGGCATTCTCTCCCTCTGGGGTTCCGTTTTCGATGACCAAAAGTTCCTGCCCGTTGATCATCGTCGTATATCCAATAGTCAAACTGGTGGTCGATATACTCATAACTCCCAAGACAAGAATGTTAAATGCCACCATGAATACTAAAGAGATCTTTTTTCGTCCCAACTACTTTAATCTCCATATGACACAATATGGGTCATAATCGATTCCATATGCCTACCCACCCCCGTTTTTAAGGTTTTCTATGGTTTCATTCACATGAATCGAGGTTTTGATCAGGTCAGAACAACGGAACGAGCCCAAAATAGAAACGAATTCCATAAATCGAATAAAAATGCCTTAGTTATGGTGATGCCAGACTATTTTTGGATTTGGGCTCCCCTCTCTTGAATCTTAAAATATCCTGGCGAGGGTACCCTCCAGGTATATTCCCCCAAGAGAAATGTCATATAACTGGGCCCGAGGGTACCCACCAGATATATTCTCCCAATAAAAACATAACATAGAATTGGATTAGTAAAAACAGACATAACCATATAAGACGGATTAGGTCCCATTTTTGCTGTTTGATAGAAATTCGGGGGACATCCATGATCCAGCCATAACACCAGATAACGAACCATAAGGGAATTATCCAGGAAACTTGGATGGTATAGAATGGGTCTAATACTTGAATATCAGAAACCATGGGTATACCTGGTTTTTCAGGAGTTACCAGCACGTTCCATAATATGAAAGGGATCAATGCGAAACTGGCTACGGACACATGACTGAGGAATTGCCTTTTTAGGCTCCAAATCTTACGGTTTTTGTAAGTAAGATAAAGGGCACAACCCCACAAAATCTCCCATATGGTCCATAATAGATGCTCCAGATGGGAAACATAAAAATACCCTACTGTGATCAGGAACGCAATTGGTATCCAGCCCAACACAATCAGATCATTGTAGAGTTTCTCTGGCCCTTGAATGTCAAAAAAAAGTGGATTTGGCGAAGAAAAGGAAGAAGTAGCGCGGAATAAGCAAAAACAACGATTCCACAGATACCAATAAGAGTCCATTTTAACAGTTTTATTTGAACAGTTTTGGGAGTTTTCATAATGCAGGGTTCCAGGGAGGGAGGAGTAATTTCCAATTTTCCTAACTAATAACTGATTTAAGTATTGCTGGTTCGCCAATATTAGTTATTCCGCTGTTGTTGTCAGGAATCCTGATTTCATTACGTCATACCATGATTTTATCTTTGATTAGTCCGTTTTGAGAATGTTTATTCAATTGAAGGTCATAATCATACTGGTTAGTCACGATGCTCGAATAAATGCTGGTTTGGACGGGTACAAATACAACCTTGCTTCAGTTGTAGCATGGCTGCATCCTACTTCTTAATCTGGGCCCCTAGTCCTTCGATCATTAACTTGACAACGGTAAAGGCCGTTATTTCGGAGAGATCATATAGCGGATTAAACTCAACAATATCCCAGCTGACAGCTCTTGGCTTGCTTAAGCCCTGAAAAATGCCTGTTAATAGTTCGATCAGTTGTCGTGTCCCCATTCCACCGGACACAGGATTATTCACTCCTGGTGCATAACTAGGATCCAAAACATCCAAGTCTAAAGAGACGTGGATTCTGTTCTCTTTGCTAATCAATGATTGAGCTAACTCGTATCCATATTGGAAGAGATCCTCTTCCTGGAGTAATTTAATAAGGGAAATAGGAGTAATATCTGCTGTTTTGGCGTATTCAAGTTGAGCCAAAGTGAAATCACGGTACCCCAGAACCGTTGCTCCCTGGAAAAACTCCATTTCGGACAGACGCCTAAGCGAACATGCGTGTGAAAGAGGAGATCCTTTCATCTCCAAATATAAATCAAGATGCGCATCGATGTAGATTGAGTAAAACGGGAACTTTGAGGCCTCAAATGCCTCCCCAATCCCGATCGTGATGCTGTGATCCCCACCAACAATCAAGAAGGGCTGCTTGGTATCAAGAAGATCCTGGATGCCTTCAGATACGAATTTTAGGCTTTTTTCTATGTCTGTGGGAATAATTCCCACGTTTCCCCAATCTTTTATACGAAAATGCTGGATTAGATCGATTCCCTGTTCGGTCGTACATTCAAAATTTTCAGAGGTAAAAACACGACGTAGATATTCAGGGCCGTGACGCGATCCAGTACGATAAGTTGAAGAAATATCAAGAGGAACGCCCAACAAATGGTAGTTGGGATCATCTGCATTCCATTCACGCTTTATGATTCCGCACAACATATCGGGTTCGTGGAGCACAAAATCCAGATTTTTCACAATACCTCACGCAGATTAAGGATGATTCTTGATCTCAAGGATGAATTTAGATTCCTTTCAGCTTGTTAAAAAAACTCTTTCAAAAAAAAGTTGTGGACTGCGAAAATGCTTACGACCTTTGTTGACAAGTTATTACTTCTTGAAAGAATTAATGATGGGGTATATTTTGATGGATTGGATATTAAAGCCCTTCTTAATGACATTGGAACTCCATCATTCATATTCTCGGAACGCCAACTCCTTCTTCAGTATGATAAACTCAATTCTGCGTTCGTTTCGAATTTAAAGAACCCATTCCAGGTAGCCTACTCAATAAAGGCAAATCCTCAGCCCGAAGTTGTTCAAACGTTTGTTAAGAAAAATATATACTTTGAAGTCACATCATTAGGTGAAATGAGGCGCATCATAGAGCTTGGAGGAGACCCACAGAAATTCATCTACACAAATATCGTAAAACCCCAGAAAACTATTGAATTTGCCTTGGATCATAATATTGCTTATTTTGCTGTCGACTCACGTAGTGATATGAAACGAATCGAAAAGGCTGCTAAATCAAAAAGAGCACCTGTGCGTGTATTACTTCGTGTTAACCCGTTACATGCGTTTCACGAAACGGTTTTCAGCTCTACTGGTCCATATAGTAAAGTTGGAGTCCCCATACCTCTCGATTTCGATACTCCGTCTCCTCTAAGTTCAATCATCTCATACTTTAACAATTCACCATGGTTAGAATTGGTTGGTCTCCATATGCACTTAGGCAGCCAATTACTTAACGTAGCTCTATATAAACGTAGTTTTCGTGCACTTGTGAGACTGACTAGACATTTGGAAGCTTATGACGTTGACCTATCCCTTTTGGATATTGGCGGCGGATTTCCTGTTGATTACGGCGCGAAGGATTCTATCCCTTCTGTGGAACAGTTTGGCAGGGCGATCAGTGAGGAGCTCCCTGACGAATTCCATAATATAACAATCATCGCGGAATCTGGAAGATATTTGACGGCACCTGCAGGTATTCTGGCCTGTACTATCGTTAAACTTAAGCAGGATCCCTCTGGAATACCTCTTGCATTCGTAGATGGAAGTTTCTACAATCTTCTTTTGGACACGGTGTCAATCAACTGGCAATTTCCTATTCTCAATGTAATAGCCAATGAAAACGATCCTGTAACAGTATATCGCATCAACGGGTCGACCAATGACACCATGGACCAATATCTTCCCCATAATTCACCCACAAAACAGACTGTACCACTACATACCATTCGTGAAGGGGATCAGATTCTCTTCCTTCAGGCAGGCGCCTATTCTTTGTCATTTAATGCAACCTATTGTCTAGAAGATCGCCCCTACGTTTATTTTCATCTGAAAAATGGAACCCCCTCAAATTCCTGAATAGGTGAATACACATTGAACTTTAAAAAAATGAACCAGGTCGAAGTATATCCGAACATGACAGTTAACGAACTATTGACCTCTATGAAGGATGGTGGATTTACCTGTCGCAAAATAGGCCTGGCTGCTGATCTCCTCGAAGAGATGACTAGAGATTCAGACTGTACTGTTTTTCTTGGTCTTGCTGGTGCGTTAATTCCTGGAGGAATGCGTAATATCATACGAGATCTTATTGAGAAAGATATAGTCGATTGTATCGTTACCACAGGAGCTAATTTGAGTCACGATCTATTAGAAAGTTCTGGCAGATCGCATTTTCACGGAACAGAATATATAGATGATGAAAAACTTCATGAAATGGAATTTAGCAGGATTTTCAGTACATTAATCCCATATAGGGCTTTTGCGGAATTTGAAACTCTTGCACAGCAAATGCTTGAAACCGTTCCAAATAAAAAGATGAGCACACGCAGCTTCCTTTATGAACTCGGGCGACTGATCTCAGATTCTAACTCCATCATTCGATCAGCGTTTCTTAAAAACATACCCATTTTTTCGCCCTCTTTTGCGGACTCCTTACTGGGGGTACAGTCCTGGCTTTTTTCTCAGTCAAGGCCATTAATAATAGATGTCCTCCAGGACCATACTGAATTTGCTCAGATTGTCTATGAAACCAAACGAATGGGTGCCCTTATCTTGGGTGGTGGCGTACCAAAACATTTCATTATGAATGGCTCCCAATTACATAATGGACTCAGTTATGCCATCCAAATCACAATGGATAGACCGGAACATGGCGGGGTAAGTGGAGCTTCCATGCGAGAGGCCATTTCTTGGGGGAAAGTATCTGTTGATGCTAAATGGATTGATATCATGGGCGATGTAACCTTGGTATTGCCATTATTGGTTTCTGGTGTTTTGTCTCGACTCGTTTGATGAGATGAAGGGAGATAATTGAATAATCCTTACATTCATACATGGCATCTCGGCATAGATGATACCGATTCACAGAATGGTATGTGTACAACCTACATCGGAACCCTTATCGTTGATCTATTGCTTTCTATCCCTGTCCACTTTTTAGATTTTCCAAAATTAGTCCGATTAAATCCAAATATTCCTTATAAAACTCGAGGTAATGGAGCGGTCGCCATTACTTTTGCAACATCGGAAAAACAAATGATTAGACTGTGGAATACGATTACCAATCTCATTATGGACCATGCAGATGTAAAAGACCCGAACACAGACCCTGGCCTGATTTTAATTGATGGAAACGTTCCAGCATCGTTTAGAGATCTTTATCACCAAGCTCTTTATCAGGTGGTTCCGCTCAACCAAATAACAGGAATTTTAGAAAGGATATCCAGTTCTCGGTATTTTATTCCAAAGAAGGGAAGAGGATTGATAGGCGCCGCTGCAGCTATTGGGGCCGATCTATCTCCTGATTACACCTTTGAACTAATCGTTTATCGTCATCCCAATCAAAAAAAATCCAAACGACTGGTCGATGTAGATTCAGTGATAGAAGCAGACAAAAGTACGCCGTTAACCTTCAATAATTATGATTATATTAATCGACAAGTTATGATCACCCCACATGGTCCTGATCCTGTTTTTTGCGGGATCAGGGGTGAAACCCCAGAATCAGTAATCCAAATGTGGAAAAGGATTAATGTTTTAGAAGCTGTTCAAACTTCTATGATCTTTAGAACCAACCAACACACCCAAGTTCATTTTCCTAAGGAATTCAAAGGAAATGAACTAGAACCGTATCTTTCGGTACGCGTAAGAGGAACCGTAGCTACCAAACCAAAGGATTATCCGGGTGGCCATGTCATTTTTAAACTAAGCTCGGGTCATGTTTTGATTGATTGTGCTGCATACGAACCCACTAAGCAATATCGTAAGATAGTTCGGGAATTAGAGGAAGACGACGAAATTATTGTAAGTGGTGGAGTACGACCAGCCTCTAATCATATCCCTATGACAATTAACCTTGAAGAAATAGAAATTGTCAAGTTAACAGCTTCACATGAAAGAAAAACTCCCAAATGTCCCGAATGTGGAATAACTCTAAAATCTGCTGGCCGTAAACAGGGATTCAAGTGTAAACGATGCTCCTTTGATACGCCTACGAAAGAATATATTTACTTGCCATCACATAGGAAAATTCGAGCCAGGGTTAGGTATATCCCTCCAGTGTGTGCACATAGACATCTAACTAAACCGATTGTCAGAGACGGACGTCTCCAATTCCACCTCTCCTCGGATACGAGTTTCTCCCAACTCTTTAGTGCCTTTTTAAGGAATCGTGAGCGATTAATCCCCAGATGATAGATATGCCTGCCACGAATGAATTCACGACCACGAGGTCAGAACTGTTAACTGAACAACTTGATATGGCGTGGAATGAGTGGATTCATGGGAATGAAATCCGAGCTGCAGAGATTTGGTATTTTGTGAGAGGCCAAGCAGAAGACAGTCAAGACCGTTTTAGTGAAATTGATGCCCTCACGAATCTAGCAATGTTTCAGCGCGTTTGGGAAGGAAAGAACTTCAGTAATAAACAGATCGACTTGAATCGGAATCTAGATAACGCAAGAGCGTTACACTATCACAAGGGAATTGTTAACGCTCTTCTCGAGCTTGCCCAATCAACTAATCTTCCTGAAATAGCTCAGGCAAGTTTTAAAGAGGCACGTGAAATCGCAGAAACCCAGCTAACGGAGGGAGAGAAGAAAAAGATTCTAAAGAATGTTATTTTCCGACATGGGAGACGGGCGATTCAACGCGGAGAATCCCGCTTCGATTCGATCTTTAAAGAATTCCAAAAGGCACTTGAGTACGCTATTGAAGAAAATGACAAATATTATATTGCACAGATACATCATGGAATCGGGGAGTGCTTCCTACGTCTGGGCAATCTAAAAGAAGCTCGTCGGAATTATGAGATTGCTTTGCAGATTTTTGAATATCTAGGTAATGAACGTAAAATCCTTGAAGTTCTTGTCTCAATCACAGATGTAGAATCACAACTTGTATCACTCTCAGACGAGGGTGAGAAACCCATTGACGTTTTAGCCAAATATTACGGTGATTTTGAGACTCTACTAAAAGCAAACGAAAACAAAATCCCTCTTTCTGATCGTTTCGAACATCTATCAAGGTTTTGTGACCTTTTCCTTGAACTTGGAGATCTAGATCAAGTAACGATCCTGATATCGGAGCTGGAACGTATTCTTCGCCAAGCTAATATAGAATCGAGCCAATCTTTTGACTTTAAATCCCTACCATGGGGTCGCATGGCCATTGCAGGCGACAAGGGAAATTTAGAGCTGACTAAATTAAATTTGGCTCGAGCCGAAGAGTTATATAACTATATTTTACGTCGAAAGAACCGTGCACGAATCTCTGATCTTTATGGCGCCCTAATTTCATTAGCAATCATTTCGATATATCGATATCGGATTTATTTTGATATTACATTTTTGAGTACTGCCCAGGATTTGATAGAAGAAGCAATTCAGATTACAAAAGATACCGATCACTTACGAGGCTATGTAAGAGCTTCGATGGTAAGTGCCATGCTGAAAATTACCTTAGAGGGAGAAACGGACTTCTCCGAAATCGAGCAGGTTCTAGAGACAGCTCAAAAAGAGGGTTTGCATATTGAGGCACGACGAGCTCAGGAAGAGATTAACCGCTTTAACCGTGTTGCGCGATTGCGTCATGATAACCGAACCAAGGATCGATCCGTGGCTGAAGTGCTATATTACGCACTAGAAGCAAAGAAAATCGTCCGTAAGGCTTAATGACCCCATATTCCAATAAATTTGGTGTTTAGCTGGGGGAATAATATCAAGAAATCAATGATAAAAAACGGCCGAGAACTTGGATGTAAAACAGCAGGAAAGTGTTATACGGATTTATATACAACTAGACCCTCTAATGATAGCACAACATGCTTGATGTGAATGTATTGCCTGTGGCCCAGTTTCCCCCAACCGAACCTCCCCTATCATCCATCTTTATCCTCTTGATTTCCTTCATTGTCGCACTTATCTCTGCAGTGCTTGCTAGATACCTTACTGACACAGATAAGCTGCGCAGGCTTACTAGAGAGACGAAACGCTATCAAAAACTGCGTACTCGAATGCTTAAAACGGCTGATGTGAAACTAAAAAAACAGTATGAGCACGAGGCTGACCGTATGCGACGTGTGCAATCCGAACTGAGTAGGATGCAATTGAAACCGACATTAATTCTAATTATTCCAATTTTTGTATTTTTTGCCGTATTCAATGCATATTATGATCCCGGATTCGTCGAGGTAAACGGGGTTTGGGAAGCTCATGGTACCTTACCTGCTGTAATACCGTTTAACCTCCCTGAATCCCTCATTATCCTTCCGACAGGAAGGAATATTGTACATCCAGAGTGGGGGCGAGTTTTTGTACCGTTCTATTACATGTGGTACATGGCAGGCTCATTGCTGTTTTCGGGTATTTTCAGAAGAGCATTCGGCCTGCAGCCAGAATAAACATGAAGATACTAATGACAAGTTTGAAAAGGATTTCGTCATGAATTGTTTGGAGATTTAAGTACTTGGTAACTACTAAAAAGGGAACTACTCAAAAGAAAAGCCCGGGAGCCCGATCTCTTCGCCATTCTACAAAGAAAAAACCCTCTAAGGGTCATTGTCGGATCTGTGGAGCGATAATTCATTTGCATAGAAGAAAAAGAACCAGGAGTACTCGGCATGCGGCCCGCCCTTACGGGGGAGAACTGTGCCATGCCTGTTTGAAAACCTCGATCCAACTAGTTTCAACCTAATTAGCTCTGTTTGTGTTTTGTGGGAGAAGTTCATATGCCTCCAAAGAAAAAGCGTAGTAAAACGATTGTCTGTAAAAAGTGTGATACCACAATCAATCCGGTCGAGACGCCACCTAGTAAGACCTGGCAGCTAGTCAGCCCAATGCCAGATAAAGAAGGACGCGTGACACTGACTATTATGGGAAGTTTCCGGTGCCCAACTTGCGGCGCGTCGATTAAGGCCTCATTGAAAAAAATCAAAGGCGATGAGATAGGTTCGGGGATGTCAAAAAAGGAAACTCTTCTCCAAGCTGTTTCTTTAATCCGAGAACCAACGTCAATAGATCAAATTGAAATAAAGGGAGTTTCATCTACCTCTGTTGAAAAGGCTATTCAGACCCTTATAAAAACTGGCTCACTTAGTGGAAGAATAGAGGAAAATATTTTCTACCCTGAATGACCCATTTCAAGATCCCTTTGGTCTTTCAATAATTCTCTCATAACTGCTGTTCCATAGGATCCTTTAGGAAGGGAAAACGCCACTTTTATTGCTGAACTAGCTAACCTGAATCGTTCGAAATTGGTGGGATATACCACCGCATTGCGTTTTGATCCTTTTGAACGCAGCCATGGTAATTCTACATGCCGAAAGCAATCAAAATCAACTGCCTCATCCTCTAAAATCTCATTCATGGTATCCCATACTAACTCAGAGAATAAATGTTTATGTTTAGGGCTTTGATAACCTATCAAAGGAATAAGAGTGTTTTTCGTAATGATATGAGACTTATTTAGATAACTAAGCACTATATTATAGAGATAGGATTGGTACGCCGAAATCGCCAATCGTAGAAAAGCTTGGGGAAGGTTTTCGATGATACTTCTTGCAGGTAACCCCCTTTTCAATCCTTTGAGCATAATATTTTCGATATGATATGAATTTGGGAATATAAAAGCATTTTTTATCTCTTCGCCTTCTTTCCAATTCTGTAGCCAATTCTTTCGTAATTCCGTAATTTTTGGATTCTCTAATAAACTGGTATGCCCCAAATATGTACGTATCACCTCTGTATATCTCTTTTGAATCAGAAAACGTCCAATTAGATGAAGTATAGGTCGGCGGGATCCAAATCGTTGGGCCATAAAATAATTCAATATACCACGCGATGAAATGGATCTCATAAATTCCTCCCACATAAGGGAATTCCAGTTCCTCTGAATCTTTCGTATGGTTATTTCGAAATGGTTCCCTATCAGATCCCCAATCTTAACGGCAAATCTTTGTCGTACTGGATTAAATAACCTAATTTGAGGTAAATCTATAGCGATTACACGATTAATCCGGATGTTCCAAATGGAGATTCTTTGGTAAGTAACTGCTTCCGCATCTTTTAATCCAGCATATCCAAAATCTCCTTCAGAAACTTTCAGACAATTACTGATCTTTCTAATGGCGGTAAAGGTATCTAATCCTGATTTTTGGAGAATACAGTGCACATATAACCCGCCAATGGCTCCAAATCCAATTTTTGATCCATCAGATATTGGGGAACCATTAGGCAGTATTTCTCGAACTATAAAATCGGAAAAATGCTGCCTTATCACCCCTCCCATGCCAATTATGGCTGGGGTTGAGAATCCTCGAATCCCGATAAGAGATTCAATCGAAGACCCAACCATGTTTAATCAAAATACTTGTTATAATTCCCTTTATTGATATCCAAAAGTATTTCTTTTGGATCTTTATTGTCTACTGAGAGTCCGATTGAGACACAAGTGCCAATGACCTCTTTGACTGCACTACGCAAATCTATCGCTAACATGGTATCATGTTTCATCCTAGCAATTTTAATAACCTGATTCATCGTTATATTTCCAATTTTTTCAGTATTGGGGGTACCAGAACCTTTTTCGACCTTAACCTCTCCTAATAGCAATGAAGCCGTCGGAGGTATTCCAACTGTAATGGTGTATTTCCGATTATCATCCACTTCAATTGTAATTGGGACTTTCATACCTTTGAATTGTTGAGTTCTCTTGTTTATTTCCGAAATGACCTCATTGACGTTTACACCCAATGGTCCAAGAGACCCCCCTAATGCTGGGCCTGGAGTTGCTTGTCCCGCGTCTACAAGTGCTTCAACTGTCGTTGTCATCGAGTTTCACCATAAATATAGGATTTTTTGATGTTGTTCATGCCTAGACTTATGTACACTTGACTGTATAAACTGGCTTTATTTCTAATCGTGAACTGAAAAAATAAAATAGCCAGGTCAAAACAACCAAAAACAGTAGTAATTCGCAAGTTAAGTGGTTTATCGTGTCTTACACGTCAAGTCGATTGGAAGAAGCTATTTCCCAAGCGAAAACCAAAAGCCAGGAGCGAAGGAAACGTAATTTCGAAGAAACAGTAGAGATCTCCATTGGTTTACGGGATTTGGATTTGAAAAACCCTTCCAACAGGATTAATCTGGAAACTATAGTGCCAAACGATCTGGGAGCGGCCTCGAGATCACCAAAGGTTGCTGTTTTTGCAGAAGGAGATCTGGCTGTCCGAACTAACGATCTAGGCCTTCGAACCATCGGTCGGGAGGAAATCGAACAGCTTGGTAAGGAACCTAAATCTGCAAAAAAGCTGGCAAATGAATTTACATTCTTCCTGGCACAACCTCAATTGATGGCGGTCGTGGCTCGATTCTTGGGAAAAGTACTAGGTCCGAGGGGTAAAATGCCAAAACCTATTTCCCCTAGAACCGATCTACAGCAATTGGTTAATCGATATGACAGGACAGTCAAACTAAGATTAAAGTCCAGCCCCGTAATTAATGCCCCAATTGGAAAAATTAATCAGCCAGACAAAGATTTAGCAGAGAACGCGTCTACAATTCTACAAGCTATTTCCGGAAGACTCCCGAAAGGAATGGTTCAAGTCAAATCAGTGAGTTTCAAAACTACTATGGGGCCGACAGTAAAACTTGCAAAAAACTAGGTGATAAAACTGGCACGCAATAAACCTCCTGCGAAAAAGCTACGTCTTGCGAAAAAATATACTCAGAATCAGACAGTACCGACATGGGTCATTCTCAAGACAAACCGTACCGTCACTAGCCATCCAAAGAGAAGACATTGGCGTAGAACCAAAATTAAGCCCTGAGGAAGGATATCTCGTTGAGTGAATCCCCAGAGACTATTGTTGAAGAACGAATCTACACGATTCCTTTTGGAAAGAAGATCTATGGAAGAAACATCCCGCGTCCCCAACGAACTCCTCGAGCTGTTCGTCATCTCAAGGATTTTATCAAGCGTCATATGCGATGTAGTGATGATGAACTCAGTATAGATCCTGTGGTTAATGCATTTATGTGGGCACGCGGCATTCAACACCCACCCCGAAAAATCCGTATTCGGGCTGTAAAAACAGAAGATGATCGAGTTAGCGTATTTTTGGAATAATCTCTCACCTCCTTTATGTCAAGGTTTTTCCCAAATAATATGCTTATACCAAAAATCTACCGAAGCGGAGGCCTAATCTATGGAGATCGAACTTATAGACTTCTTAGGTAGTCAGCATATCGGTGTACCCTTATTTGCTGCGGAGGCCTATGCCTTCGGTCCCATTACTTCTCCTCCCAAACTTATCGATCTCATGAAACGGCGCCTTCAGGCCGATGTCTTCCTTGTATCAGATACCATTCTTGGAAGTTTGGTAGCAGGAAATTCGTATGGATTAGTTGTATCAAAGGTTATTTCCGCAGAGGTACTAGGACAGCTTAAGAATACCCAATTACCTGTCTATCAGGCCCCTGAATTCTTCGCCTTTGGAAACGTGGCTCTTGTGAACGATCAGGGAGGTATTATCTCGCCAATTATCCCTAATGAGATTCGAAAAGAAATCTCAGATACATTGGATGTACCTATCGAACCCAAAACTCTCGCAAACTCGGATTTGGTGGGTAGCCTAGCATACGCAAATAATAACGGTGGTTTATTTTCCCCATTATCAAAAGAGGATGAGATAGCTGAAATAAAGTCCATTCTCAAATTGAAAGAAGTAGGAATTGGTAGTGTTAATAAAGGTTCAGAATTTGTAGCGTCGGGCATTTTTGGAAATTCAAAAGGGATGTTTATAGGACGGGAAACGACTGGTATCGAACTCATGGAGTTTACCCGGGTATTCATACCATAAATGACAATCATACTTACTAGGAAGGTTCAACAACTTGACACAAGAAGTAAAAATTTTTCGTATTAAGGGGAAGTTCAAACAACGAAACAAAGTTACTGCTTTTTCCAAGGAGTTATGTGAGACCACGGAAGAAAACGCAATTGAAAAACTAATGCAAGATTTGGGTAGTTGTAATCGGTTGAAGAGGAATCAAATTCGAGTATCTTCCATTCAGGAAATTTCCCCTGATGACGTTCAAGACCCAATGATTAAGCAATTAATCTCTACTGATTTCAAAATTCCTTTTGGGAGAGATTAATCCTATGTCCAATGAAATCACCAACGAAATTGTCACGAAAATCCGAACATTGCAGTATGAAATTGATCAAGTACAGCTTCAGCTCTCCGCGATCGAACAACAGCTTAATCTTACGGCAAGGGCCATAGATTCCATCAATGATGCAATCAAAATCCAAGAAGAACTAAAGCATGCAAAATCCGGAGATGAAATACTGGTCCCAATTGGAGGATCTAATCTTATTCTTTGTACAGTAAAGGATCCTGACACTGCTTTTGTCTCAATAGGCTCTGGTATCAATCTTCAGATCTCTCGAGACCTTTCAGAGGAAAAAAACAAAAACCAAGTAACTAGTTTGGAACAAAGCGTAAAACAACTCCAAAGCAATTACTTTCAGTTCGCACAAGCACTTGAGGGACGCAGGCAAGAGCTAATTCAGCTTGCACAAAAGTATCAGATAGTGATGTGAGACAGAGATCTTTTTGGTTGCATAATTCCCATGTCTATGCTGAAATCGGGGCTAAATGCATTCCTAACAAGGATTTCGACCCGTGAAATCACTGAAAAGAACATACAAAACGCAATTAGAGGATTCGAACAACTTCTCATCTCTAACGACGTATCTTTAGCAGTTGCCAAGCAAATCTCCAAAAAGCTTATTGCGGCTTTGCATGGGAGACGTGCGAAACGATTTAGTGATCTTTCGAAATTGATCCTAGATGCGGCAAAACCCATTTTGGTGGATATTGTTACCTCCAAAACCCCAATAGACCTTTTTGAGATTTTAACTCGTCATAAAGAGACAAAAAAGCTAGAAAGACACATTAATCCAATGGTTATCCTCTTTCTCGGAATTAACGGGACGGGAAAAACGACTACGATTGCCAAACTTGCTTACCTCTTGAAAAAAAGGAATTTACGGGTCGTGCTTGCAGGAAGTGATACATTCCGTTCCGGTGCCCAAGAACAACTTAAGACCCATGCTGACAAAATTGGGGTTAGAATGATCTCAGGAAAATATGGTGGGGACTCAGCAGCAGTGGCATATGATGCCATCGCTCATGCTAAAGCAAAATACGCTGATGTAGTCATCATTGATACATCCGGTCGAATGGCTGTGAACCGTGATCTAATGGAAGAAATGAAAAAAATTCATCGTGTTACAAATCCTGATTTCACAATCCTTGTGGTAGATGCCCTTGCTGGTAACGATGCGACAAACCAGGCCATAGATTTCAATAAACACATCCCCCTTAATGGGGTAATTCTCGCGAAAATGGATGCAGATGCTCGTGGCGGAGCTTTAATATCGATTACACACGCAACGGGAGGTATCCCCGTATTGTTCATTGGAAATGGGCAAAAATATGATGATTTACAGCCGTTTGATCCAAAAGATTATGTGACGCAGCTTTTAAGAGTCTAAATCCCGAGAAAATGATTACACGCAGGATTGATACAGAGATTAAATCTCGATTCATGCTTAAAGTTCAATCTCAGGATTCTTCTTTTTAATTGCCTCTTTTAGCATTAAGGCTTGACTACGTGATTTAGTTAGGAGAGGTATTGTTGTTTTGTTTGTCACATAACCGGTAACTAATGAGAGTGTGAGTGCATGCAGAACTGCCTTTCTCATAAGTAAACCAATTGTATTTTCAGCATAATACGCGACTTCAGGATGAATGGCCAATGCAATGGCATCTACATATGCTCTTTGTAGATCTGCCACCACCTTCTCCTTATCAACCTTGAGGACTGCTCCATCAATGAGTCCTCCGTCTTCTAAGACGACGCCAAGCTCCAAGCCCACCTTGAATGGTTGAATTCCAAGTCGAGTCAGTACTGCAGCCAGTGTTTCTGTTACTGTTTCCCCAACTGACAATACCTTTGTCGTTTTCGTGATTTTTATTTTACCACGTTCTATCCTTGTTGCCAATCCAACAGCCCCAAGTTCACTTATAATCGGCCCTGGCTCCAGATTGGTTGCCCCTTCTGGTACATAAACATCCACCGAAGAAATTTGGCCTGCCTTTGCTGGAGCTGGTACTCGATTCTGATCCAGGAATTTCTGCATTTTGAATGGATTGGTATTAAAGAAAACTAAGGCACAGGAACCTCTAATATAAGGGATGAGTTTGGTGAGATCCTTGTTACCTGACTCCCTTGCCAATTTCTCGAACGCTAGGGATTTCAACGTATTTTTTGCGATTTTAATAGTGGCAGTAACATCACCTGATCTCAATGATCTCCTAATTCCTTGCAGTGCCTTGGAAGAGATACCACTCAGATCTGCTATCGCAATGTTTGCGTTCTGAGAGATCAAGTCTCTGATCGACGTGATTTGTGCCTGTTTTCTTGCCAGGCCCGATGAAAATTCAGCAACACTCGTCGCCATGCCATCTACCCATTTTTCGGCTTTTTTTATTCGGGTTTTTTACGGTTACCTAGAATTCCGACAAATCGGCAGCTCCAAGTACATAAACCTAGAGACTCAGCTCTTCTTCTTCTTCTTGACTGGGTTGAATTAATTTAACTGTATCCGCATGGAGAACGATGGGAATCGTCACACTACTTGTCATCAAGTCTACAGTGATTTCCTCTCGTGAATGATAGATAGAAGTAATTCGAGCGTTGGATCCTTTAAATGGGCCATCTATAATCTCTACAATATCTCCTTTCTTTAAACCATCAATAACTGGGGCGGGTAGCAGATGATTCTCGATTTCCCCTACTGAAACGCGGCCCAGTAATTTACCCACATACTGTGCATTATCAACTGCCTTTGTTATGTCCTCTACATCCCCTTCGAAGAAGATATAGCCTTGTATTTCCGTTACAAGGATTGTCCTGATATCATAGCCATGTAATTCAGCACGCCTGGCTATAATTTCAGCGGTATTCATCTCTTGCCCTTTTTTCACCTTATAACATAGAATCGCCTTGCGATCCAACATAGAAACCACGGACCACCTATCTACGTAAAACTTTTCCCCAATACGAAAAAAATGACAATTCTAATGAGGAACGCAACCAATCCTAAGATCACCATACCAGCCAAAGTAATCTTAATCACCATAAATACCTCAGATCGGTCTGGCTTCTTTGCTAGACGTAGGATACGCCGAGAACGCTTATAAAAACTAGCAGTTCCCAATCTACTGCTATCAGTTGACATGATGGTCACAAGTTTCTCAGTTAGATTTCTTCTAATGGGCTATTTTTCTAGGATGAAATTGTGCTTTCTGATTCGTACGGAGTTTCCTCAGATTGTCCTGTAGCTTCGTCGAGAATTAGCTGCGGCTTTATTGTAAGACTCATAAGTTCCTGAAGGAGTAATTTAAAGGCATAGGAAATTGCAATTTTGTAAATCCCCGTATCTACATTTCCGCAAATTGCACAGTATGTTTGATCCTTTTTACGATTAAAGGTTGCAATTAGCCCGCATTTTTCGCAAATGAATATCTCTGTCTTATCGGATTCTTCCAGGAGACGTTCTTTGAGCAACAAGGCCGCTCCATGCCCAATCAAACAATCTCTTTCCATTTCGCCAAAACGAAGTCCACCTTCTCTGGCACGGCCCTCGGTCGGTTGTCGAGTCAAAATCTGGATCGGTCCTCTTGCCCGAGCGTGTATTTTGTCAGCCACTAGGTGATGCAGTTTTTGATAATACGTGGGACCAATAAAAATCCGAGCGGGAAGTTTATGCCCCGTCATACCATCATACATCACGGATTCGGCGTAAGGATGAAATCCAAGACTACGAAGCCTAGATGCTATATCTTCAGGATCAGGTGCTTCAAATAAAGTGGCATCAATTTGGTTACCATCATAACAGGCAACTATAGCGCTCATACATTCAATAATCTGACCCAATGTCATCCTAGATGGGATGGCGTGAGGATTAATGATAAGATCGGGGACAATTCCATGTTCAGTGAACGGCATATCTTCTTGGGGTACAATGTGCCCGATAATTCCTTTTTGTCCATGTCGCGAAGCGAATTTGTCTCCTAACTCAGGAATGCGCTGGTCACGAACCTTGATTTTTACTAGTGTGCTGCCCTCTGAGGTTTCAGTCAGGATAACTGAGTCAACGATTCCTTTTTCTCCATGACGGATAGCCACGCTTGTTTCTCGCCGCTGTGGGGTGGATGCTTCTAACGGTTCTAAATCAATATATTCTTCTAAAAATCGAGGCCTAGAAGTTCGTCCTATTAAAATATCACCACCCCCAACTTCTATCTCTGGTTCAATAATTCCATCGACTTCTGAAAGATGACGATAAACTTCTTTTGCCCTATACCCGCGTACGCCTTTTTGAGGAATCTCAAATCGATCCTCCTGACCCCCTAGATACTTTTTTTCTTCTCCAACATAAGAGCGAAAGAAATGACTTCGCGCGAGACCACGTTGAATGCTGGCACGATTCAGGATAATTGCATCTTCGATATTATACCCTTGAAAACTTAAAATGGCAACAATAAAGTTTTGACCGGCAGGTCTATCGTTAAATCCGATAACCTCCATGGACTTACTCCCTACAAGGGGGATCTGTGGAGCTTGCAGAATATGAGAACGACGATCGGTTCGGAAGTAGAAATTTGAAGCATACAAACCCAAGGCTTGTTTAGTCATACCTGCTTCGTAGGTATTACGAGGGGATTGATTGTGTTCTGCATACGGAATAATTGAGGCACAAATACCTAAAATGGCTGAAGGGGAGATTTCAACATGAGTATGATGTGAACCAATCTCGTCCAATGTCATGGCAATAAAGGCGTTTTCCTCTTCCTCTGCATCTAGAAATTCAATGACCCCATCCTTAAGAAGATCCGAAAATTTAGCATCTTCTCTTTTTATCTTTTCAATATGAGAGGTTTTTAACCTGGGTATGGCCGGTTCCTCCGATCCCTCACCTTTCGGATCCAAGATAATCAGAGGGCGCCGAACACGCCCTTCATCTGTATTTATGGATATGACCTTGTTTTCATCAAAATAGGCCAAATTAATTTCATGACTCAGTTTGGAGGCTCTGCGGGCCTCACGGATCATATCGAAAGTTATTTCTGGTTCACGTGTTGTAGCAATCAGATTTCCATTCACAAGAATGTGAACCCCTTCGTGATCAATGGTTTCGGATACAGGGGTAATCTTACAATTCTGTATGATGAAATCAATTACCTTGTTTTCATCGGTTCCTACTGAAATATAAGCCTGCATCGCCAAATTCTTGACTAATCCACAATTTGGGCCTTCAGGAGTTTCATTGGGGCAAATTTTACCCCAATGCGTCGAGTGAAGATCACGAGCTTCAAAATGCGCCTGACTTCGGATTAAGGGACTGATTACTCTGCGTAAATGGCTATACGTAGACATATAGTTGGTACGGTCCAGAAGCTGAGATACTCCTGCCTTTCCTCCTACCCAATTTCCCGTTGCGAGGGCGTGGCGAATACGTTCTGTGATGACATCGGCCCGCATTGCAACACGGAGATTGGGGAGCTTCCCCCTCCGGGCGCCTTTCTCCAATTGATATTTGATATCTCGGTAAAGCGAATGAAAAGCAACTCGAAAAAGACTGGTTAACATCTCTCCTGCAAGTTTTAGGCGTTTATTAGCATAATGATCTTTGTCATCTAGCATAGTATGACCTAAATTAAGTTGGATGACTTTAAGCGCCATCTGTGCGAGGTAAAGGGCTTTCTGGGGGCGGAATCTCTCATCCTTTCCTACATGAGGCAATAAATAGTTGTCAAGAACCTGTTTCGCCCGGAGTATACGGTATTGTTTAGTTTGCCCCACAGCCACACGTTTACCAATGAAATCCAAAGCTTCTTCCTGATCAATGATCTCTGCGGCTTCTCTAAGAGTGGGCAATAATTCTTGAATAATTTCAGGATCATTGGTTACAAGATTGGCAATATCACGATCTATGGTCACCCCTAATGCCTTAATCAAAACCGCAAGTGGAAGGGGACGCGGAACACTAAAGAAATTGACCAATAACCGCCCATCTTTCCTACGCTGAACTGACACTAGGGATCGAAATCCTGCAACGGTACTGAAGACTTTTGCAACGGCGGTTGTCGATGAACCCTTTCTCCCCTCGTCAACTAACACGCGATTACTTACAAGATACTCCTGGGTAACAATTACTCGTTCTGATCCATTTATAATGAAATATCCTCCAGGATCTTCTGGATCTTCTCCGAGTCGAATCAATTCATCACGAGGCAAATTGTTTAGAAGGCATGCCTCTGATTTCAACATAATGGGTAATCGCCCGATATATGCGGTTACCTCCTCTTCTTCTTTCTCTATGCCGGCATCCACATATACTGGTTTCATTTTTAAATTTAATGGGCTGGAATAAATTAAGTTTCGGATACGCGCCTCCATAGGGTAAATTGTGCGTTCAGAACCATCTGCTTCTTTTACTGATGGAGTTCCTAATTCCACCCCTTCCAGCTTGACGTAAAAGCCCTCAATATCAGGTTCAATTTTGGGTCTTTCCCTAACAATTTCATTTAATGAAAGAGAAATAAATTCATTAAACGACAGTAAATGTTGTCTAACTAGGCCAAACTCGTTGTACATCGCCCGCAAGACAACCCATTTATCATCATTGGAAAGTTTTTCCATATTCAAGCAAACGCCCCGAGTATCTCTATTAATCCTTGCGAAAAAAACTATTAAAACTATTAACGCCAGGTACCTAAATTTAGCACCCTATCGTCTAGGAAGACGGGATGGAGGACTACCTTAAAGGCAGGTAGTGCGAAAATTCTCAGTCCTTCTAATATTTTGTTAAGAGTCTGTCGAAAATAACAAAAATATGGCTAGGCAGGTTCGACTGCTTCAAACGGCTGTCGAGTCAAAATCTGTTTGGCCGCCTCAATATTAGTGCTTGTTTTGGTTCCAAAATCTCCACCAGGTGTTTTCATTTTATATAAGGTATCAAGCAGGATTCCCAACCCAATTTGAAAATCGAAAGAGGGTTTTCCGTCCACATAATAATCCTGTAACGTTGTACCGTTCATTTGGGTGATGTAATTGTAACCTTTAACGAATTGCTCAATTTGGCCTATACTAGTGTCAAATGATTGGTTCAATAACCATTCATTCGAAGCAATTTTTGAAAAAAAAGTCCCGATGTCCTCAGTTCTATCAACGTTTCCTTCATTATCTAAAAAAGCTGGATCAATTAAAAAAATATGGGTGTGATCTACCACTACATTCCCCGTATTACTCGTAGATGCATTTATATCCCCGCCATGTTGAAACATAATATTTCCGGGATGGAAATCACCAAAACAATTCCCACCCGCTTCGCTGATGCCTATATGACGGAGGAACGGTTTAAAAAGAGAATTAAACTCTGTTTTCTCATCTGGTGACATTCGTAAACCAGCGGTTACCCCTGAAATTAGGTGGAGATAGCGATCCACTTGCACCCTCTGTTTGAAAATGCCATGAACATAAGGTAGTGCCATGCCAGCTAAAAGCAGTTTTTCGTGTTCTCCAAGCTCACTGTCATAGAATTCCTTTGCTTGAACTCCCTCATAAATTAATAGCGAGCTTTCTCTAGATAAATACAGTAATTGTGGTGTGTGCACCTTAAAATTGTTCTTTAAGACATCTCCTAGCCATAACGCCCCATTTCCCTCCTTGATAGCGGCATCTTGATCTGCATGGAACTTAAAGGCAAGTTCGAAACTGAATTTGCGATCAGAAATTGCATCTCGAACCGTGAGCGTCGCTAACTGCAATTCCCTCCGTTTCCCCAGCCTTCGGCCTAGCTCTATATTTTCGATTTTTTCTACGGGAAAGAAAGCCCCTGTTTTAGTTCTAACTAGATCTTCAATTTGACGGAGGAAGTAACGGGAAAGAACGCGTATTATTTCAAATTTAAGTTGTTCTTCTGCTAAAATATCTCGACTCATGCCTTTATTCTCACGCAATCCATGCAAAGCTTTTTATCTTGCTATCAAGCAACCACGATCAATAATAGACGGCTTTTTAAAGCTGTGTTTTCCAGAAACGAATGGTGAAATAGTGGTATCTACCAGCCGGGATCGCTTTGTTAGATCCCTCAATCATGGCCTCGTGTGAAACAACACCATTTCCCGTAACGCTCTTTTCTCGCAGCTCTCAACAGAGATGGAATGGATTATTGGGAGAAGAAGATCTTGTTTATATCCTTTTATCCCCAAAATCAGCTGAATTTTTTTTCTTAGGACTTCTGAAGGGGGCTTTATGCCACGGTCTCTGTTCTGATGGAGATAAAATCAATGAAAACTAAATCAAAGCTAGATATGAAATATTGGAACCCGAATATCGAACGGGATGTCATTGCTTATTGGGAAAAGGATGCAACCTTTCAGTTCAACCCTAAGACAAGTAAACCCGTTTATATCATAGATACTCCCCCTCCATATGTTTCTGGTCGGGCCCATCTGGGTTTTGCCATACACTATGCACAGATAGACATGATTGCACGCTATTACAGAATGATGGGTTATGAAGTGTTATTTCCAGCCTGTGTCGATCGAAATGGCCTTCCCGTGGAGGTCAAAGTTGAACGTAAACTAGGTCAATCGATGCATGATATGAATCGTGAGGAATTCCTTAAAATCTGTAAAACTGAGCTAGATAAAGCCGAAGAAAACACATTGGCAGTAATGAAGTGGATGGGGTTATCTTGTAACCCATTTTACGGAACCCCCAGCATTTATTACCAAACAGACTCTCCACAATACCGTTTGCTAACACAACGTACTTTTATTCAAGCTTGGTATAATGGATTAATCTATAGATCTACCAGACCAAATAACTGGTGCATAGATTGTGGGACGACTATAGCTGATGCGGAAATCGAATATCGAAATGATGACTCATTAATTCATGAAATAACGTTTAATCTTGTTGATTCGGATGAAGCAATCAGAATCGCCACAACACGCCCAGAGCTAATTGCAGCCTGTGAACTAATAATTTATCATCCTGATGATTTCCGCTACGTTCATCTGGAGGGAAAGCAGGCATTAACACCTCTATATAACAAATCAGTTCCTATATTCTCTCATCCAGAAGCTGATCCTGGATTGGGTACTGGGATCATGATGATTTGTGCGTATGGTGATAAATCAGACGTAAAAATCCTTCGAGATTTCGGTATTAATCATCCCAAAACCGTTATTACAACTGATGGGAAATTAAACTCGGTAGCAGGTAAGTATCAAGGAAAAACGGTCAAAGAAGCACAAGAAGCTATCCTATCTGATCTAAAAAGCGCAGCTTTCTTGATCAAATCGTCACCCATTTCTCGACGTGTACCTATTTGTTGGAGATCCAAAACAGTGATCGAAATTATCGGCCAAGACGAATATTATCTCCAACAGGTAGAATTTCTTCCTGAGCTTAGAAAGATATCTGAGCTTATGCATTTCTATCCTCAATCTAGTCAGAATATCCTAGAGAACTGGATGAAAGATCTATCCATGGACTGGGCGATAAGCAGAAGCCGGTTTTACGGTACTTCAATTCCAATTTGGTATTGCCAGAAATGTCAATTTCCAAACGTCCCGAAATCACTCGATCGTTATTATGAAGCTTGGAAAGAGAATCCCCCAGCTAGCCTTTCTAGGTGTTCTCAATGTGGAAATGCGCTCGCAGACGCCATAGGAGAGGAAAAAACATTTGACACTTGGTACGATTCTTCAATCTCAGAACTTGCTGTATGCAATTATGGCGAGATCTTTTTTGAAGATCCTGATCAGTCTTTTTTCATCCAGAATTTCCCCTGTTCAATTCGTCCTCAAGGGAAGGAAATCGTACGAACTTGGCTTTACTATACCATTCTGCGCGCTTATCATCTTTTTAAGAAACCAGCGTTCAAACAAGTATGGATATCTGGCCTTGTTCTTGATCCATTTGGTGGGAAAATGTCCAAAAGCCTCGGTAACAGTGTAGACCCATTGGTATTCATTCAACCCCGCAATTTACCTGTGAATACTCCTGAAACCTTGAAACCCGAAATGGATAGCTGGAGGTATATTGCCGAGAAGAAGATTATTAATGGATTTAAGGGGAAGAATGAACTCCCGAATCTCTACTGCGGTGCCGATAGTGTCAGGCTTTCGTCATGTTTACAAGGTAGCCATGGAACCGACATTCGATTTTCTTTGGCCAAATTGAATGGCCACACCAAATTTATCACCAAACTTTGGAATATCGCCCGGTTCGTCTCCTCCTTTCCCAATAGCACCCAACCCTCCGTATTATATCCCACAGATGAATGGATTTTATCAAGTCTAAATGGGCTTATCAATAGGTGTCATATAGGTTATCGACAACTCGATTTCTCCATTCCATCGATAAATATCTACAATTGGGTACGAACGGTCTTTGCGGCCCATTATATAGAATTAGCAAAAGCTCGTGCGTATAGTGATGACATTTCACATCAAGAGGCGGCCAAAAGTGCCCACTTCACCATGCACCACGTCTTCCAAACCATTCTCAAGCTTCTCGCTCCTATCACCCCGTTCATAGCCGAGGCTATTTATCAAAAACTTTATGAGCCCTCACAAAGTATCCATAAAGAACTGATGCCAAAATCGGGCACTAATTCTCCAGAAGAAGATCTTCGTACTCCAAAAATCATGGAACTTAACTCATTAATTTGGAGAAATAAAAAACTCAGAAAACTATCATTCAAGGCCCCTCTCACTAGCCTAAATATTCCTCCTGCGCTTGCCGCCTTCGCTGATGATTTTAAGAACATGCATAATGTCCAGAAAATTATTCTCAGCAAGCAAGAATCCATCGCTGATGGTGCAAACGCCCATATCTCCTCTATCATCAAATTCTAGTGGTATGGATTGATGTTAATATTATATTAATACCGGAACCTAGAAAGAATCATGTAAAAGGAGGCGTCCACTATGGCAAAAGAACCCTCAGAATCTGATCCCATTGCACGTATGAGTTCATTACTTCTCACAGGAGCAACAATGTTATCAGATGCCTGCCCGGACTGTCATGTTCCCCTCTTCAAGAAAGAAAACAAGATTTTTTGTCCTAAATGTAATAGAGAAGCGGTTTTTGCACGATCAGATGCAGAGGCAAAGCAAATTGAGCATAGATATTCCCTTGGTGAGACAATTGAACTGTTGCAAGACATTCTTGTAGGAAAACTCCTTGCCCTAGGTCATCAGCTAGCTGCTACGGAATCTTTGGACGAACTCAAGCGTATTATTCAAACAATTGACACTATAGTAGACATTACATTAAAGATCGCCAATTTCGATCAATAAGCCTTGTCATCGGGGCTGGATCACCTGATAGAAATGGAGGAGTTCCTCTTGGATTTCATTACGTAAGCGGATAACATCTTGGACCTCTATGGGTTCGGAGTGCTTGATGGTGACATTTAAATTGACGACATTCCCGATTGCTTTGATATCTTCTGACTTTATTTCAAATTCAGTATTCAAGCCTTTGATCGTTAAGCTCGTCACGGTTGTTGTTGATCCAATTTGAACTCTAACATTACGGATTACCCCAATCATCTGTGCATTGGCATCTATGACTGCTTTACCTATGATTTTGCCAGGAAATTTAAGTTCGAACAACTCTAGATCAATATCTGGGGTAATCGATGGTTTCGTCACGAATAGCACCTTTACAACTGCATTTATTTAGTGAATAACTTTCAATTTACCCTGACATCGTGTAAAAAGAACTATCTAAAAGAACATCGAACTGCAAAAAACAAAAAACAAAATGAAAAGGCAGATCATTCATCAAGCATTTCGTTATCTTTAACAGGAAATCAGATATCCCGTAACATCCGAGGGTACCCGTTTAGATCCATCTCGGTGAACCATTTTGTCGCCTAGTCTTACATCTAGAATTACCGATGACCTCAGAACTCGGTATAATTTTGCAACAACAACCCTTACCAGACAACATATCCTTCTCTACTCCTCTCTGGTTCTTATCTTTGTGATAGCTTTCATACTGCGAATTTTGCCTTTTTTTCGGTATGAGGTGATCCTTTCTGCCAACGATCCCTACTCTCAGTTACGGGCGGCCGAGTACATCTCTGAGCACGGATTGTTCGACTTTTTTTCTTGGGTGGACTACCAGACCTGGTATCCTGAAGGCCGTTTCTGGGGTAGATCTCAATACATCGGTACTCCCCTCTCGGCTGTCCTCCTTCACGAATTAGCCCTCGTTTTAGGAATCGATGTTCCGCTAAGAGTGATGTGTTATTTCCAACCAGCCATCACAGGATCGTTAACTACGATCGCGATATACTTTTTGGGCAAGGAGCTGGCCAATAAAAAGGTCGGGATTCTGTCTGCCTTGCTATTATCGGTCTCAGCGGGCCATCTTCAACGCACTGTTGCGGGTTTTTTCGATAATGAAGGCCTAGGCATCCTGTTATTGGTTATATCCCTCTATTTCTTCGCCCGATCCTTAAGAACGGGTTCCATAATCACCACTATTTTGGCAGGCATTTCACTTGGAGTAATGTCGGGCTCTTGGGGGGCTTCCACCTATGTCTTTAACCTCTTGGCGCTGTTTGCCTTCATACTGGTTCTTCTCAAGAAATATTCGGATCGATTGCTGATATCATATTCGGGCGCCATCCTCATTGGCGATTTAATCATGGTTCTTATCCCACGGAATGGTCCCCGATCGCTCGTGTCAACGGATGGCTTGATTCCCCTGGGGGTGGTGGGATTCCTTGTCTTAGTGGCGTTATGGAACTATATTAGTGAATACTATGACACTTCTTCAGTTTATGATCGAATCCGCCCTCTCATTCCATATCTAATTATCCTTGCTGGGATCGGAACCATCATTCTTCTGTTGACTGGGGTTCTGACCAGTTTATCTTCCAAGTTTATCACGGTTCTGCTTCCGTTCTATCGAGATGAAACCCCGATTCTCAAATCCGTTGCTGAGCATCAAATCGCCACTTGGCTGGCTTTTTTCAATAATATCGGCATAATTATTGTTTTCGTACCTCTTAGCATGTATTATCTCTGGGAACAGCCAACGGAGAAGAATATCTTGTTGTTACTCTTTGGGGTTACGGCTATTTTCTTCGCGGGAAGTATGGTACGACTGGCTCTTATTTTAGCCCCAGCAGCGGCCCTCCTCATAGCGAAAGGAGTGGATCAAACCCTACTCCCCTTTGTGTTCACTTTTCAAGAACGATTTGCCCTTTCTCGGCGAAAAACCCGTATTAGCCAACCCCTGACTAATGAGCATACAGCCATCGCCTTTGCCTTCATCGGCCTCTTCCTACTTTCCTCGATAATGCTGGCTAGCGATGCGGCGGTCCAAAGTACTCATGCACCTTCGATTCTCACTCTTGTTGTAGAAGAGAATAGATTGATCGTAGGGAATGATTGGCAAGAAGCCATCGGATGGCTCGATTATCAAGTCACTATTAATGATGGCACCGTAGCTTCGTGGTGGGACTATGGGTATTGGATCAGTGGGAACTCGAATACGACGATTCTTGTGGATAATGCGACTATCAATAGTACCAAAATTGCCAATATCGGCTGCATGCTGGTTTTAAACCCTCGCGAAAGTCTCAAGATCGCCAAGATTTATGATATCTCATATATTGTACTATTGGTTTCGGATGGGTTCGGAGCTCAAGGCTTGGATTCAGACCTAGGCAAAGTTCCTTGGTTTGTAAGGATTGGCGAAAAAAATGGCAACATTGTCCATATCACCCAAAACGATTACCTAGCCTATGATTCACGGGGTCAATTCATTGAAGGGTATGTCAACAAATTCTATGACTCGGTCTTTTGGGCCTTATACACCGCTGAAGTCGAGCAGGCCACATATGATCGAATCACCAGCTATGCTCCCATTTCAGATAATGCTCCCGCGGATAAAGGATTTTCCCCGGATTATGCGGAATACGCCGACTATTATGAGTTGGCATATAAAACCTCTCATGATTGGGTTTATATTTGGAGAATTAAGTGGGACGCCATTCCACCAGGTGCCATTGCTCCATAATCTTTCTTCTTTCACATAAATTACGACTATTTTAAGTACATGGAGTGAGCTGATGTTCCGACTGCCCTCTAAGCGAGGGCAGCCCGTACCATGGAGAAAAATAATAAAAGGAACTTATGTTCAGATACGTGGGATAGGATGGTTATTAAGAAGTCAGGATCGTCAGCAGTATGGATCGAGGTGAACTAATCGCTCTGTTCTTGAAACACAGGTTCAATGTCACAGGCGAGGTTCTCGATTATCTAAGAAACAGTTCCCTCTCCAAAAGCCAAATAAAGACTCTGGTTTCCCAATTACCTCAAGAAATCCCTGTTGTAACCGTCCCTGTCATTCAGGAAGTCTTGGCGACAACTAAACACAATTCTGAGATATCAAAAGATCGTGAAATAGCTTCTACAGAGCAAGTCTTATCAACCACTAATTCTGGCCAGATTTCAACAACACAAACACCTCAACTCTCTGCTCCAAAGAAACCCCCCTCTCTACCCGAAATTGTTATTGATCTCGATATCCCGACTTCCCTTTCTGATCCCGTCGACGTTGACACGTTTCGGAATTTGTTTCTTGACAGGTTTCAGCGACTCTCAAGAATCATAAGGGATCAACTAACAGATCAAGGACGGATTCTTGGCCGAAATCTGACGATACAGGAAGTTCCTCTTGACAAAAGCGGAATCTTGATTGGGATGGTGCAAGATACGGGGGTATTACATACGGGTAAGTTTGTTATCCAGTTAGAAGATCCTACTGATGAAATACTTACTCGATGTGTCATGGTTCAAGAGAGTACATCTTTTCCAGAGTATCACGAAATTCTCCGTGATACCGTGATCGGGGTTGCGGGAGATCTACCCAAGAAGTATGAGGAGGGAGCTATTACTGCCTTTTGGGGAAAAGATGTGATTCGGCCTGGTCTCACTCCTATCCGATTTCAACAGAATCCCCGTTCTGGAAAAATCTTGTTTCTTGCAGATATTCACTATGGGGCCAAATCTTTCGCCACACGGGCTTTTGCCAACTTAGTAAAATTGGTTCAGTTGGATGACCTACCCCCCGATCTGGTTGCAATAGCCCAGGATATCAAAGTTGTTATTGTTGCGGGGGATCTTTGTGACGGAGTTGGGCAATTTCCTGACCAGCAAGCCAATTTGAGTGTATCTTCCCTTCAAGCTCAATATGATGGCTTATCAGCTCTATTCTCTAAAATTCCTTCTTACATTCAGATAATAGTAATCCCAGGAGAGCATGATGCCACCCAAATGGCCTTACCACAGCCTGCTATTGATCGAGAAGTAGGAAATTCGATTTTTTCCCTTCCGAACGTACTCACTCATGGTAACCCGCTTCGCGTGATAATCGATGGTCTGAACCTCCTAGTCTACCATGGACAAGGGCTTGAACAACTCGATCCGATCAATCCTATTTCGAGCATTCAACAATTATTAGAATATCGGCATTTGGCTCCGGAGTATGGAGTCACTATTCCGCTTGTACCTGCAAAACGGGACTATCTTGTCATTGATCGGGTCCCAGAAATACTCGTGGTCGGGCACAGCCACCAAGCATCAATGGCCGAGTACAAAGGAGTCAAAATAATCGCTTGTGGTACATTTCAAGGTAAGGGCCCAGACCATTTGAAAACCCCACAGAAAACATCAGTAGGGGTTGTCCATATTTTAGACACCCAAACTGGTCAAATTACCATGATCGATCTTAGAAAAATGCGTATAATTCCCTCCTAATCGTGAGACCTGCTCTCTTTCAAGCGGATTTCCTGCATTTATTGAAACCAATGCTAGTTGGTTATCCTTTTTCCAATGATTTTGTCTTCTCGCAATATTTTTGCCACCAACGGGCGGGGTACTGATATACGTATCTCTTTTGTCCGTCCATGACGTCCTCGTGAAACGACTCGGGCACTAATTATGCCTAGGGCGTCAAGCTCATTAATGAGATCCCCTACCCGACGTTGTGTTAGGGAATCCATCCCCGTTTCTCGACACAAACGGACATATTCGTCATAAACATCACCAGTGGACACCGTTTGAGACGTCTCCTGGGTGCTCTCCAAGAGATAAATTGAAGAGATAACTATCTTAGATTGGAGTGGCAGAGACGCACACACTTCCGTGATTGTGTTCCTCTCTATGGCACCCTGGGCGATCTTGACATGTCTTTGAAGGATTTGTTCACTGCCTTCCCGTTCCGCGGTTTCTGCAGATACTCGTAACAGATCAATAGCCCGACGTGCGTCACCGTGTTCCTGGGCAGCGATCGCGGCAATCATATTGAGGACCCCCTCCAATAGGACATTTTCTTTGAACGCCAACTTTGCACGGTCGATCAGAATATCCATAATTTCAGGTGCCTCATAAGGTTTGAAAACAATCTCCTCCTCCGACAACGAGGAAAGTACCCTAGGATCCAGGTATTCTTTAAACTTCAGGTCATTCGAGATCCCAATTAGACTCACTTTGGCTCTGGTGAGATCAGTATTAATACGGGTTAGATTGTAAAGGGTTTCATTCCCTGATTTTTTCACCAACGAATCAATTTCGTCAAGAACGACAATAAACAATGAATGCCGCTGATCTAAACCCCGTTTGAACCGTGTAAATACTTCATCCGTGGCAAGCCCAGTAAATGGCACCTCAACCCCCAAGGAACTGCATAAGTCCGCGAAAACCCGATAATTAGTGTCAACGGAATTACAGTTCATATATGCTACTTCAATTCTTAGGCCATGCTGTGGTGCCTTTTTCCCCAAACTATTCAAGACATATTTAGAGACGGCCGTTTTCCCTGTGCCAGTTTTCCCAAAACACAGGATATTGCTCGGTTTGGCCCCACGAAGCACCGATGCTAGGATATATCCGAGCTGTTTGATTTGTTCAGTCCGGTGGGGTAAGTTTTCTGGGACAAACGAACTCTCAAGCGCATCGCGGTTGGTGAACAGCTTGGGTTGCTTCAAATATCCTTCAAAAATATCGTCTAACGTGACCTCCGGTTCTTCACGATTTCTATCCCCTGACGTGCGGTCTAATTGTGCCATTTGAATTCCTCATAACCGACCGTTGAAGGCTACCCGATCCACGGGTTCCATTCGCAATGGCTCTATTTCCACTGTACATATAAGAATCATTAACACACCATGGTATTATTTCGTCGGGGTCCCCTAGAAAATTTGGGCCATTCTCGGATGTACGCATCGTATAGCGGCCAAAATAGACCCTAATGTTCAATGGTTCAAACCAGGTTCATCCACAACCAAAACCGGTTCAGTAACCGAAATGTCTCTTTGAACTTTTCGGATCTGTATCATATCCGTTATTTTGTTCTTTAGATCCTGTAGATCATATTGTTGATCGAAACGCTCATCGATTTCTTTAAGTCGGATCCACGCGGTTTCAGGATGTTTGCCCAGGTACTTCCAGCTGTACCGCCCCTTTTGCGGATGTTCTGCTTTCCTAGACACGTACGTGATTAACCAAAAGTAGGGCCCGTGCAGTGCCCCCGATTTGCAGCGGCACGTAGATTTACCACATTTCTGCCACTTTGCAATTATGGACGCCATGTTTCTCAGAACAACAGTCATTTCAAGTTATGGGGTTTGATTTTTTTCAGTAACGTTCAGAATGTGCTTCTGAAACTTTGGGAATGAACTGCTTTTTTTTCATAAATCTTGAGAATGATAAAAATTCAAAAGCCTTTAATTCAAGATTTTTTCATCGAGGTAGTGTAAACAGCTTTCTATAAATTCTCTGGCTTATCCTACCATAAATATAACAGTATCTAAGCCTTTTCCCAAATATTATTATGTTTTCCCCCATCAGCATTTCATTTTATTTCATCCAATGATTCAGTTACATATCTTTGTCTTCATGACAAACTGAATTCTGGATACGGTTTGGACTGTGTTTATCAAGAAGCCATTGAATGCCTAGATTTGGAATGATATACTAAAGTAAGAACAGACATCCCAATTTTGTCGCTAGTATGCTTAATATTCAAAAAACCTTGAAGAAATCAATTAAAATGATTCCTGAAAAAACTGATCTATCAGAAAAGGAGATTATGAAGTAATCTAATGCAGTAGGTAGGAATAGAGAAGTTTATATGCTAGTGAAAGGTATTTATAAAAGCATGGTCAAATTATGGATCAATAACTTATTATAAAAAAAAAGAATCAGGAGGGGTATTCCTGACTGTCCTTTACTGTCCAGTTGGTTGTTCTGGGGGAGAAGTTAAATCCTGGTGATTAAGGGCCGCCATTGAGACCCCTTCCTGATTCAATCAGAGAGGATGCTTGGAGGATACCAGATCAGACTCTTACAATCATGCCAAGAAAGTTGGGGATTTTAAGGGTAGTTGTAGAAGACTATCTGTCGAATTCTACGTTTATATTCCTATTCATTACTCAAATCCTTTTCTAATTGGCTTTGATTGTTGTTATTCTTATCAGAAGGAGAGAGAACCGAAAATGACACAAAATGACTCTGCATTTCCAAACTTAGGGACTATTAAAAGCCCTGTCATCCTCAATTGTAGGTGAAAAACGATGCCTCCAAATGATGGTCCAACTGGCGGATTGTGAAAGGAATTAGTGCTAATTTCCCCTTTTATTTTTTCCTTAAGATTCCAGAACTTCTGGAACCGCCCATGTCAATGATCTTTTGTTAAACCAGGCAAAATTTAACTGCGCAGCTTTTTTATGTGTTCTACTGATCATATAGACATTCCAACCTAAATCTGAGCGAATCCAATTAACTAGTCGTGGTGTTAATCTACCAAACAAGCAGAAAAACTCTTCGGTGGAAAATACTTCACTGAATGGGATAATTTTTATTAATTCTACCAGCTTAGAAAATGGGATTTTCTGGATATATACACAGAAATTGTCTAGCGAGAATTCATCGATAATTTGCCAAGGTATAAAAACTGGATACACAACTTTGTTGTAATATAATTGTTTCAGGAGCCCGATCTGATCGATACTGAGAGAGTTCGGCTTATTTAACCTATCAGAGTCAATGGGAAAATCCATGAAGGAGAACTCCTTTGCCATTTTACAGACCAACTTTATCAATCGATGAGGAAGAGGATGATCACGATAGCTCCATCTTTTGTTCATTGCATTAGGGATATAAAGGTCATCTTGATAACTACTTGGTTGTTGTTCTAGCTCGTCAGGTCCAATTGATAATATAATTCGTTTTAACTTAGATAGGTAAGTTGTACTGGTGTTTTGCCAGCCTCTTCCTGGTTGATAAAGTCGTAGCGAAATATTCTTCCGAACATCGGTTACTGAAGAATATTTTTCCAGTATTATATGCCCACTCTTCTGAATTTTCTGAAGATATGTCTTAAGGTCAGAAACACAATTAATTGGAACAAAGAAAAATCCTAGATATCGGTTTGGATCTTCGCGCGTGTTGTAGATATCGCTTATAGTCAATGTGGAGTTTTTACGATTTGAAAAGTCTATTATATCACTCAAAGGAATTGAATCGAGAATCTTGAATTGAAATAGTACACGACTTAGATCAAAAGCAGGGGAGAAGAATTGGAGCATCCATTTTCCGTTTACGACAGAAAATAAACGTTTCAGCTCAACAAAAGGTGTCTCGTCCTTGAAAAACTCGATATATTCCCCAATATATTCTCTTTGCTGGCGTGTATTTAGTGTAATTACTCCTTTTTCTTTTAAAAGTCGAAATTCCACCTTTAAAGTCTCTATATCTCTTTTCGTTAGATATTGGAGTAATTTATTGGCTTCGTATTGTAAATCTTCCCATAAAATCGAAGATAAGGGTTCTAAACGGTTTACTAGACGAAATATCCCCCGCAAATGCTTTGCTAAGAATTCATAGAACGATATTGCATGAAACTTGGAATGTTCTAGTAACACTTTTGCATTTTGAGAGTAGGTACCACTAAACCATAAGAATGGAAGCCCAAGATACTCTTCATCTTTAAAAGTCCCCTCACTATATTTAACAAACCGTAATACTAATTTATTTCTACTAAAGTCCGCCTCTTCGTAATGACCGATTAGTTCTAGTAATTCATCCAACCTTTTCTGTTCAGGTGGTGGATAGGCGCTGGTTCGAAGAGAAAGCTGCTGTAAGATTGTTGAAATCGACTTCTTAATGGATTCACGGGTTTTCACCACCTCACTTCTCTCCGAATCCTACTGACATCATTGAGTTCGAGTCTGAATCATAAATAGCTTTTTGTCGCCTTATAAAGTCCTTTTAAAAACGGCCCAGATCTTCCAGCTCCGACACCTCTACATTGTTTTTTGCCTCCCCTACTGTTGGAACCTATTTTGAATCCCAATACAGGGATATCATCATTTTGAAGATGATCAACATCCTATCCAGATAATTTGATCCCTTCTAAGCTCTTGATTTCGCCATATCTTTAGACTCTTGGCTACATTCAGATATCAAAAAAAAACTGATATTATGGGATGCCATAAGCATGGATACTGCTCGTTTCGAATCCCGCTATCCCTCGCAAGAGAACGGTGGTTCCCCTAACTATCGTATTGTGGCCATGCTGCTTGTCGAGGTACCTTTGTACTACCCAGCTATTTTGCCATCTTATATTGACCCTGGTATCTAAGGATACTCAAGCGAAGATTCGGTGTAAAATCAATGGCATCATGATTGCCATGAGTGGCGTTTTTTGGAATCTGTCAACTTTCCGTTTCATTTTCTCTTCAGTTTTTGATCTATCTTACTTTTTTCCCCGTTTTAATATTCACTATTGGGTTCCTATTTTCTCTTCCCCATAGCAGTAAAATAGCTGGTTATTGGGGATTTTTCGTTCCATTTATTGACCTAGTGTTCGCATTGACGACGTTGGTGGGAGGTGAAATCTTTAAAAATGCCGCAATCTTTGAATGGCGGTCCCTTCTCACCTATCTGTGTTGGGCAGGGGCAGTCGTGCTGAATACATTCAATGATTTTACGGTTCAATAATCCCTTTATTCTCGGGATCAAAACACCGAATAAAAAACAACAGAAAAAAACCCGTTCTAGAGAGAAAAACGTGAAATACAGAAGCGGATTCTTAAAATCCCGTCATATTCAGGGACTTCCCACGGCAACTACTTTAAAATGCCGTTAGATTTAAACCACGCCTATCCCGTTGCTTGAAAGAAGACTTTCGGACGCCCACGTTCTTTGCGTTCCTCTGAGAACCGTGTCACGTAGCCTTTCACAATTAGCCTCAGGAGACTGTCATATAATGTTGTTCGTGCTATCCCTGTCAGTGATACCAGATTAGAGCGGGTCAACGGCCCTTCTCGCCTTAGAATCGCATAAATATTGCGATCCAGCTCATGAACTATTGCCTTTTTCTCTCTCTCTGGCACCCCTGGCAGTTGGGGCGGTCTCCGTTCCTTTCTTTTCGTCACCATCGAGTCGTGGACTAGTTGATTTGATGCCATTGATCTCGGATCTTAAGAAAATCAGAGTCATATTAATTGTATATGACATCATGATAATACCTGCATAGCCCTTGGGCAGTTTGACTCCAGCTCTTCTGCTTTCGTCGTCAAACCAACGGAACACTATGACAGGGGTGTGCAAGGGTTTCAACTCCCGCGAGGTTGAAAGTCTCGCACGATCAAATTAGCTATGAGGAGGAGATGGTAGCGCAGGGATGTATGTCCAAACTGCAGGCTTTCAGTGAGTTGGGCCAGTTCCGTGGATTCATAGATGTAGTGGTAGAGTTTCCAGACCGACTTGTTGGCTACCTCTGTAATTTCAGTCGCGAGTTTTTCAAAGTCCAGGGTCTGGTTAGACTGCCAATTGTAGCGGTTTTGGCGAGGAGACTTGATCCGACGGGTAATTCGAGATGCCAACCGATCATATTGCTGGAATCGTCGAATAAATGGGTCATCAGTGAGGTCATGATGTCGTCGCAACAGATCTACCTCCTTGACTTGAGGTTCAACATAAATTTTGGAGGGATGTCTGGACGTATGGACAAAATCGTGAAGTAATCCGTACCTGATCAATCTGAGCGCGAGCGGGGGTAAGTACTGGGGGAGCCCTTGCCGTATCCGAATCTTGGAATATCTTTTCCGTTGAAAGAAACACCTATTTTGGCGAATTCGCCCCGTTTCCCATTGAATCTTTCCCATTCCTTCGCTACTGAAACGCCCGATTGATTCGATCTTGAGGAGGCTAATTAGTTTCCGTTTCGCCTGAGTTTTGGTTTTACAGGAATACGTAACTTGGAGGCTTCCAAGGTAACAGATGAAGGAGTAGGGGTACATGGGTTTACCCACCGTAATTTTTGTGTAATAGCGTCGCCGAGGCCGTAGGATGCGAAACTGACACCCCATGAGATGAAAGAATGTTCTCTTCGTTACGATTGGAGTCAAGATCTGGCCTTCAAGACTTAATTGCACCTATGCTCCTCCCGATACTGTGCCCAGGCCCCCAAGGCCTGGGGTACCTCATGGTTCAGGGGTTCTTCTGACACCTGTTCATGAACCACAAATTCCTCCTTAACCGTCTTAATCACTCGTTTCTTTGTTTTTCTGTGAAGTTGAAACTTGCGAACGTAAAGATGTCCATACCCCGAGTTATAACCTCGACCAAGTTTCTCCAATTGATACCCGGCTTCGATGAGCAAGCCCAGTTGTTCTGGGGTACACAAGGTCACATCGACTTCAAACGCAAAGGTCCCGCTCAGGTATGATTCCGAAAAGTCTTGGATAGGTCTTTGATCAAAACTCATACACGTACGGTTTTCGGTGGCCATATGGACTTGCTGGACCGTTGCCGTCAATTGAGCGGATTTTTCTATGAAACGGATGATTGGGGGGGCAGAAACGGAGATAATACTAGCGTGCCTTATGGAGCCAAAGATTTGGTGGATGATGCAGCTCTCGCCATTTGTTGCACACTCCCCTAACGGATGGAACCCTGGTGGGATGAGGGAATTTTGATGTTTATCTTCCAGCTTATCGGAAGTATGGCAGACGTCTAACCCTGCTTCATAACATAACGCCATCACTTTGTGTCGAAGGGCGCCACGTAGGCCTTTAATGAGATAACTGTCCGCAGTGGATGTTTTAGTGACCTTCTGGGTTTTTCCATTTACCTTGGCATTTCCTTCATATGAGTAGGACACGGGGACGAGTTTCAACATGTATGAACTCTTGCTTTTCGGGGCCGCTCCATTGAGGGGTTTGGCAATGGGTGTATGGCACCAGAATTTCAAGATCTTTCGTGGTCCATTCAGAAACCTGACTCTCTGAGACGGCTTTTGACCTGATTTCTTAGACATGCTGAGGCACTCCCTTTTGTCGATATTCAGCGAGAAATACCGATCGCAAGCTTTTTCTGAGCTGCCGTCGAGAAGTAAGTAGTAGGTCAGCAGAAGGCATTCGACGTTGAAGCGTATTGAAGAGTCGCCGATGGACTCTTCGCCTCGATTCAAACAATACCCACAATTGATAGGTATGTTCCTTTTTGATCCGGGCATACTTGGCTTCAATTTGGAGTGCTTTCAGTTTCAGACTCACTCCGTGGCGATGCATGCGCGTAGCAGACACTTCTAGCAGAATTTCTCCGCCAATCTCAAAATCCAGGATCATATGACAGCCCCCCAGTGTGATTTTTTTCTGCTGGACAAACGGGATGTCTTCCCTGACTAATAGTTGCTTGACTGCCAGCTCTTGCCAGGTCATAGATGCAAAGCTTACGGGATGCGGTTTATTGGACTTTAAATTCATCTTTGATTACTTCCAAAGAATTTAATGATTGTCCTCTTAGTTTGGTCGTGCTGTGATTATTATATCTATTGAATAGTATCCACAGTGGGACAGGGATCTCCTGTAACGTTGATGCAGAAAAATCTACCAAAACTTTTTTATTAATATTCATAGATACCTTTTTTAGCAATTTAATTCTATATAGAATAAATCATATATCCCTTTATAATACTTTAAAATAATAAAAAAGCGTTGGATTTATGATTTATATTCAAACAGGAGTATCTGAGGGCTTTTATGCAAGATTCCATTCCTTCACTAGATGAAGGTCTGATCCAGGGCATTTTCGAGATAGGGTATCAGATTCAACCCAAACCAGTTTTCGAAGCTTATCTCAAGGATTTGTTGAAATGCCAAGGTGAACTCCCGTCAGAAATCCTGCGACTCGTCAAAATCTTGCGTTTGAGCGGCCTGTTAAAACGAAAGTACTATCAAACCTCGATACTTGGAAAATATTTTCGAGCCCACGGGTTGAATTGTGCGGATTACATTAATCATATCGCTAAACTTCAAGTAAGCTCAGGAATAAGACGAACTGAGGAAAAATTCACAAGTAAACAAATCAATTATACTGATTTCCAACGCTTAGTTGTCCTGAGCTGTGAATGGTATATTAACACAATGAAACGGGAGTTCGCTGCACGACAACTCCGACTCTTTCAAGAGGTTTTATTTCGGGCTTTTGGGTGGAGTGAGAATAAATCAACATTACTTGAAGAAATTCAACCAATAATCAATGAGAAACTTCAGGCCATGTATAAGCATACTCAAGCTGGGAGAATGGTAAAGAAATATTCCAAATATAGATCATTGAGGGATCCCCCAAAGGAACCCTTTTCTCTTCCTGGTCCTCATGAAATGAAACGTGGGGTGCTCCTAGCAGAAGTTATAATTACGATCTATCAGTGGTTGGTCTCTAAATCTAAACTCCATCCTGATTCACAACCTGGTCTTCTCTATCTTGACATTCTTGAGTGTGCCCGAGAAGCAGCCCAAGGAACCAAAGTGAGCGTCTCCCAATACATGCGTACCGTTACTTGGGTGATGGAGAGGCCGCTTACGAGCCGAGAAAAAACCTTTCTTGACAGGAACCCATATCTACGTGAGCTAAATACAATCAAGTTGAGTGCTTTTGATGCCATTAATTATATTCGTCAAAATTTACGTTTTCAAAAGCTCAAGTTTAAGGCACCGCGGAAACGTCGAGTACTCGTCTTTACTACCACTTGTAAATCCCATTATTCCCGACTAGTCCACCAAGCAAATCACTTGCAGTTTACCTGTCAGAGCTGTGTGTATTTCTCAAAACGCACGAAGTATGATTGTGTTTTTTTTAAAAAACTGGAGTATTTGGAGAAGAAAAGCCATATCACTCGAGATGAAGATATACCAATTCCCGTCATTCCGATATATGAGGAAAGAATTCGACCAATTTCGTCTCGGTATGTTGCCTGTCTATTCTGGGCACCAAGAATCCCTGAAAATGTGGCATTATTTCCTCCCCATTCAACGGAGGCCAGATGTGTACGGTGTTACACTCCTCTGAGCGAACTACCCACGACCAGTAAAACTGTGACTTGTCGATGCAAGACGCAGTACTCGTTTCTTTCCAGAGAAATGGCGCAGGAAGGAAAATATATCTGTCAGTTATCAGATGAACATTCTATAACCTACGATTTGAATACGATAGATCCCCATCTAAGCAGCTTAGCAAAAGAATATCTATTCCAGCCACCGGAACAGGTACCAAGACTAGATAAGCAGCAAACCTTTGTTCCTCATCCAGATAATCCTTTTAGTGTAATCCTAGGACGATCAGATTATGTGTCGATCAAAGAAGGTGTAGAGTTTACTTATGAGGAACAGGAACAAAAACTAACCATTGCTTCGAAAGGTCGTCCTTATCCACTTTTTGCTCCCAAAAGCTATCCCAAAAAAACATTATCTTTGGTTGATACTACTTTATGGAATGTGCACCTACAAAAACTGGCAGACAGTTCCTCGAATATTGTATTCAATTACCGCCCTTTGGGGATACTCCTGTCTGGGGAGGATAAAGCCACGATCGTCAAAGGCTCCATCCCCACCCTCAAGGTCAAACGTCCGTTGAACAGACCAATCGAAAGTTATCCTCTCCACCAGCTTCAAGTGGTATACAATATAGGTAAACCCCGTCTTATAGCCCCTCTCACACAATGGGATGTCCGTGTAGTT
>JBHLRO010000023.1:0-43129 GCA_048882505.1 Candidatus Thorarchaeota archaeon | reverse complement strand
GCTTTCATCTCGGGCGATACATATGAGGTGGAAGATTCACCTATCGAACTGTCTGATTAAGGCGATATTGGACATCACACTTTCTGACCTCATCTGTATAATAAAAATTCCATTTTTAAAGTTTCTAATTTAGAAAATAAAGTCCTTGAATATTATATCAATTTACGATTACCGGTAAATATCAAGAATTTGACCATAAAGGTTCCAGCGGAGAAACTCGAAAATGGAGATGCTCTCATAGAAGGATTGAGGGTAATAATTCTGAGGGGTTTCAACATCTCGATACTGAATTTGTATCCGAAGTCTGTGATTGTCATCCAAGGAAACACGATACCGTTTTACGGGACGACCATAGAATAGGTCAAACTTGGTGGCATAGGTCTGTTCGACTTTTAAAAGAGTATAAAACCATTGTTTCAGGGGGTCATAGACATTGAGATTCGGAGTTGGTAGGAAGTTATACAAAAATGGATGAATAAAAGGTTCGTTTCGACGTCTAGGTTCGAAATATTTTTTCATCTTCCAGTGTAGATACGAAAACGTGTCTGAAGACCTCTTAGGACGTAAATCTCCCAAGTGAAATAAGCGGTACAGAAGTACATAATACCCTTTTAAAGTTAAAGTGGGATTCGGGTGTGTTTCCTCAACTAAGGTAATTTTGCCATCAGTTCCATAGTTTAAATGGCAATACAGGGGTTTTTCTAAATCAGATAGGATTTGAAAATTGACTTTTCCAACAAAATTATCACGAATAACGGGGCTCAATTCCTTAACAGAATTGACAAAATCGACATAGGGTCTAATGATTTCTGGTATCACATACGAATTTGGCGTTGATGAAATTCGAAATCTAGACTCCTCGTACTTAGGACTCCATGTTTGGTGTATCCAGTGGATTCCAGGGATGAGGTCGAGGAGACATGAATCAGGAGGAATATCTCTACCTGATTGAATAAATTCCCAGTACATACCTTTGATTTTATATTCATAACCCTTTATTTTATCGATTACCTCCCCTAGCTTTACGGTTTTTTCGTACCGAGGAGTCTTAATTGTAACATCGGAACAATGAGACGGGTCACATCCAGCAGCTTCACGCCTCTTATATTCTCTCCTGATTGTCTCTAGGTCAGCATCGGAAAAAGTATCCAAATCAGGGTCGAGATAATATTCAAAGAAAGAGAACTGGTTTGACATTGATCATTCCCGCATTAAATACGTAATAAGAATTCACATAATAATGTGATGGTTATACATATTGATTGCCCCCTTTAAAGGGCTTGTCGTGGGTGTAATCGAGGTAATATCGTCTTAAAATCTCCCAAACACCCCTTAGCTGGTATTTTGGGTGGATTTGAATGGCTTGACCGAAAGAGAAGGGGAGCCGTCTGTGGGGTGAATCGGGCTGGACTCCCATTCGGATCTGTGACACGACCCGGTTTAGGAGTCGTCCTGTTAGTTCCTGCTTCAACCTGTTCCCTCATTGCTTAATTCTTGGTTTAATGACATATTGAAATACCAGAATCCCAACAAGGATTATGTTAATCAATAGTAGTGGGGATAAGTCATCTGGGGGCGAGGACGGATTTATATCGTCAGTTGAGATTGAATTCATATTTAATTCACCAGGTAAACTCCCAGACACGGCAGTATAGGGCCAGAAACGGTAATTATCAATCATATAATAGACATTGTCAAACCCATTTGAGAGGAGGTCATCAGCAAATACTTTAGCATTTGATCCTTCGGGACAGCTACAGACTGCAATTATTTCATTTTTATTGTAACCCTGTATCATGTCAATAAGGCTTTGGTTGATCCCATTGGTGCCAATCGGAATGTTTATCGAGGTTGGGATATGACTTTCGATATACTCAAGCTGTGATCTAACATCAATAATTAGAGGAGGAGTTTCAGAATTTAATTTATTCCAGACTTCATCAGCACTCAAGGAAGGACTCCCGGTGACATGCAGTAATGGATTTATAAAAGAGAAAACAGCAACAATTACGAATAATTTTGTCTTTCTGAATGGCATTTCTACCTTTTCCTTTTGATTTTGAACTCCTGACTATCTTCCCTTGTAGGAGCTCTTCGATTGATTGAAGCCTTAAGATCTGAGAGAGCCTCTTTATGATCTGGTAAGGAAACTATATCACGATCCATTATATCTGTCATCTGTCTTTTCCTCCTAGATTGTCTAACTCGCTGAATGACAATAAGGGGAGGTACAATCAAAACCAAGGCTTGTATCACAAGAGGGATTTCGGGAATCTGGTTTGGTGAGGGGGATGAGGGTGGTGTAGGGTGTGAGGTGTCATGGTAGGGTTCACTAGAGTTCAGGTTGATTATATTCAAACCAGAAATCTGAAGCGAAACTGAATCATTATTTAAAACCTCCTCATTGTAGATTCGCACTTTAATGAGATTTGTACCATCACTAAATCTGCTGGTATTAGCGTCGAAAAACCATTGATTCCCTGAAGACTTATTGACGGACTCCCAGAATGACATATTATCTTCCCTATCTAAAACATACCAGTACGAGCCATATAGGATTGAAATTGAAGAGTCAGAAGACGAGGATCTATAATTTCCATAAATTCCTACCTGTGTGGAGGATCCTAGATTTATCCTCATGTTATTTGCAGGAGAAATGATGGAGATCTTAAGCTGCTCATAATAATGCGACCATACATATTTATGGATGAATACACCATCATTGATCTGAACATGAAAATAGGAAATAGTATCAGGTTGACCGAATAGAATTGAGGGAACGGATACGACGAAAGATGATTCATGCTGACTTAAGTGGTTGATCGTTTCGTTTACTATCGCGTATCGTATTAAATAATTCTTTGTGATGGAAATATTAGGAGATTCATAGGTCACGCTTTCGCCCTTGAGTTGAAATTCCTCCCCGTAATCCATGGAAGTATTGTTAACATTTTCGAAATTAATAATTGGATAGAAATAATCAGAACATTTCTGGACAATGTCATAGGCGTCCAGAATTAGCTGAAATCCCTGGATTATTTCGTATAAGGATAGCTTATAGTCGTGTCGTTGAAACTCAAACACTGACCCTGCAATAAGATCCGATGCATTCAGCAACATTGCCGAGACGTTTGAAGGGTAACTGTTAATTGGGAAGTTCTTCTGCTGTAAAACGGTCCTTATTCTTTCAAACATCCCGATACTTTCGTTATACACGTGCCTATAATTCCCTCTCAATGAGGCGTCTTTATCAAGGAGACTAAACTGATATACGGAGTGGAAATATGAGAGAGGAGTCTCCGCGATATCCCAAGACCATATCTTGTACAGATTCCCATTATACCTAAAGTCGTGAGGATGTCTTAGACCTAACCCATGACCTAATTCGTGGATTATCGTTTGGGTGTAACCCTCTTTAGTTGTATCCGATGTCAGGGGACTCAGGGTCACAACGCTCCCCAAAGCCCGATTTGAACCCAGCGGACCATAGGTATACCCTAAAGATCTATTAGAGGATACTCTTGAGGTAGCGAAAACCCCTGTCAAAAGTCTTAAGACATTGTTTTCATCGATATTTCCAAATACCTGTATTTCTTTGGAAGCTACAAAATCTATCAATTGAGACGCCCAAGTGGCATAATCTGAATAACCACCAATATAGTCGAAATATTGGTCAACTTCATCGCCGCCTACAATTTCAAATGAATCATAGTTCAGGGTGACGGGAGAAAACGGGAAAAGATCTTGAATGGAGGATTTCACTACATTAAAATCAATATCATTCGACGTGCTAAAGTTGGAATCATGGTATACCAACAAATCTAACTCTATCGTTGGTTTCCAAATCGGTTCATAAACGTAAGTGGGTAAGAACCTAGCTAAGACGACCGATCTCACCAAGGTGGTCATTTCGCTTGTGCGGCTGTTCAAATCGATTGTCTCCTCGGATGTCTCAAAAAAATTAGTATACTCCAAATCAACGGCCTCATAAGGACATGGCCCGCTGGAAAGGTCTAATAAGATCCATCGAGCATCGGGCCATTCAAATCCTGGGGAATATCGAGAATCAAGTCTTAGATCAGAAACTAGGCCCGTATCCTGATCGGCCCTAGTTAAGTAAAACACATGAGGCACAGGATTCCCATTTTGCCAGAAGATGGAGTTATTAACGAAAAAATTGGTAAAAAAAATGGTGGGAGAAGTCGAAAGAATCGCGGGAGAATATCCAGATGTGGTACGGTATGTATTTAGGTTGTTAGACAAGAAGTCCCTGGTACTTGGAACCTGGAGGCGACGATATTGTGTGATATTTGTTCTACCTGACCAATAAAGTCCCATTTCAAGTGTAAATCCGTAATCCCCAATCTTCGTAATTGCATCAGATAAATCAATTGCCAATGCAGGTTCCATGAAAAAGACATGATAATTAATAGAATAGTTTATAAAAGTCTCAAAAAGATAAGATAGAGGCACGTATCTACTAATTTGCGAGATTCTCGGCAGAGAATCCACGAGACTGGACACATTCATGTGACTCTCGTTCATACCTATAAAAACGAGGTTTATATCATATACAAGTGAGCTTGGAAATGAATTTATGGTGATTTCATCGGATAACGGATTATAATTCACTTTTCTGTCGATAGGGACTAATGTCCGACTTATATTTGGATCCTTATACTGAAACGAAGCAATAGGTAATTCGTATAACGAGGGAAGAGCCAAACCTAGGATCAAAGTTATCATAGTTAACCTCAGGGCGGTAAAAGGTGATGGGTTAGGCATTTCGGACATCCTTTTGTTTAGTTTGACTCTTTTGAATTCTATCAAAGTTTCTTTGAATCAAGCTCGGAACATGAAAGGGATAAGCAAGTAACTCATTTGGGACAAATTTCACTGAGCCACACTTTGGGCATCCCACTGAATTCGGTTTTTTCTTGGTTACGAATTTAAAACAAACAGAACAGATATGCGTTTTACATTTGCTGCATGATCCATTAACAAGATACGGCGATTCTTCTCCACGTAAGGGAACACAATAGCCACAGGTATTGAGAACCCGAAAGATACTCAAAAAAATTAAAGTTATCTTGAGAAAGAAATCACGATTGACGAACATGAGGATGGACAAAAGAATCAGGAATAAAGCTATGAGGAACAAGTCGTTAGACAGACCAACAAATAATATAGAGAAATCTGAGATGTCCCCTTCAGGGCCTTGAATAAAAAAAACCCAAATCAAGAAGAACGTAATCAGAAAAATGCCTAGGGTTCCAAAATTGGTGCCTTTACTCATCCATCACACATTCTAAGCTGGTTGTCAATTATTCTGGTAATCTAGGGATTCTCAAAGCCTTCTTCATGTCATTAGATATTCTTCCTCGAAAAATATACCCAAGAATTGCAAGATCAAAAAATATAAAGCCCCCTACTAATAAGAGAGGGGTACCGCGTTCCAAATCTGAGGGGATTTTGTAGAACACATTAACGTTCATGGCATTACCTGCCTCGTCAAACGCAATTATGTTTAAAATCAACGGTTCACCTACGAGGGTGGGGATAGCGGTCAAATTCTCAGATCTCTCCGCTCCATTCCAGGAATAAGTTACAGAAAATGGTATTTCAGAGAAGGATATATTCACGGCCTCTCCTCCCTCTACATTTGAGTTATTAATTGGGTTGATATTCAGAATGGAAATGGGAGTGGCGTCAACATGAATCGATACCGACAGATCTGTAAAAGACTCGCCCAAGTCAACCACATGGACAGTAAGATTGTGAATTCCCTCATTTTGTGGAGTAAGGATACTTAAGCCTTGTATGGGAGGATCAACCCCCCATTGATGCCAACTATCAGAGTAATTCTCATTAATTTCAACAAAAAGTGGTGAATTCGGTAAATATGGCCTATCAGAATCGATAATGGTCACTAGTGGAGGGTTGTCAACGATTGTGAGATTGAAAAGCTGAGTATTCCAATTTAATCCATCAAAAGCTGTGACATTTAATTGACGGGTGCCATTTTTCCATGGTACAGGCTGGAGGTCTGGCGAATAAATAACGGAATCCCAAGAATACCAAGAAAGAATAGGGTTCTCACTAAATGTTATGTTGAGATGTTCCCCGCTGTACACAATGCTATTGTTGTTCAGGAGATTAAGACTTATGTCGATGGGAGTATCATCTATAATCCAGGAAAAAACCATGGAATTCATGTTACTCGCTGAATCAAATACAGAAATATTTAGAATGTGGGTCCCATCAACGGAAAGGGGATCAGTATAACTAGTAGTGGGAGTGGCATTATCCCATTGATAGAGTGTTTGGACTGGGGTCTCACTAAAAAGGAAGGAAATATTCGACCAGGAATTGATCCGCGAATTGTTGACAGGGGTAATGAGGATAATATCGATTAGATCCGTATCCACAGTGAGTTCAAAATGATAGTGCCAAAAGTCTCCTTCGATATTCCCGACATAGATATCTAGGTAATGTGCTCCGTCAGGAGAGGGAACAACGGGAAGACGACTCGAATTCTTTAAACCATCCCATGAGAAGAGTTTCGTCACGGGAGGATCACTGAAAGTGATATCGATGGAATCCCCTGTTTCCGCAAAACTGCCATTGGTATGTGAGGTCATATTCACAGAGATTCGAGTTTTGAAGGTGTAATTCTCCACATTCCACCTACCGTTCACGCTATCGTTTAGCCGGATCATTAGTGTGTGAGTAATGCTATTAGAAGGAGTCACTATTATTATGGAGGTATTAGATAATACTATAGTATTAATACCTGATCCATCTATCTCATATTGGCAAACATCTGGTATTTCTCCGAATGTAAAATTGAATAAAGAGTTCGGATTGACTACTGTGTTGTTCGTGTGGGACATTAGTTCGATTTGAATTTTGGTGTGAAAAACATAGAGGGCGGTTTTCCAATTAAGGGCTTCATCCGCAACGAAAACATTTAGGGTATGAGTATCACTATCACTGGGAATATCCGCCAAGACTGTGGAATTCGTACCTCCGTTCCAGTTATAAAGTTGAATAAATGGTGTTTCGCTAAATTGAATTGTTGGGGTCTCTCCTCCCTCAACAACGGAATCATTCACGGGATAAGTTAAAGCAATTGAAGAGATCGGGGTGTTGTCTGTGATATATCTTAAGCTAAATGTTCTGATATTTTGAGATTGATCCTTTAAATAGATGTATAAGGTATGAGTAGTTTCGGAGTTAGGCAGCGGAGTAGGATTGCCCGTGGTTGAACCCCCATCCCACAAGTATGTCTGTTGGAGAGGAACCTCACTCAGGGTAATGTTGATTGGGGTATTGCCTTGTTGATAGGAATCATTAACGGGTGAATTGAGCCGTAGGTTTATTACGGAGAAAAATTGGTATTTCTTGTAAGCAATATTGCTTGCATTATCCGAGGCCCACACTTCTAGAGTGTGAATACCGCTTGGCCCTGGGATACTTGCCAATGTACTCGAGTTTGGGGTTTTATCCCAAGAATAATTCTCCCAAAGCGTTTTATTCCCCGTAATAGCATCATTAAACGATAAAGATACATTTGTCCATGTGGGAACGAGCTTAGGTATATGAGCTCTCGGATCCACGGCGAAAACTGTTCCAGCGCTAGATACAAGGATAAGATCTTGCAATGTATCGTTGGTAATATCGCTAACAACGAAATCTGTAATAGGTTCTCCTATTGTACCATTCCAGGAGTTATTGCCAGTGAGGAGATCGGTATTGGCAACATTCCCGATACCATCGATGGAATAAATTTCTACGTCTGTGTCAGTATCAAAATCAAACAAACTAAACATCTTAATGAAAGAGGTAGAAACTGGGGTGGAATGTATTAGAGTCCCAGTTTCAGACAATTTAGATATTCTTCCTGATCCCGAGGTACAAATCAAATTACTTCCAAATTTTTCTACTTTCCAAATCACCTGTCCCGCCTCCACCTGGCTTTCCCAGTCCATAATACCAGTGGTTATTGAATATCTTCTCACAAAACCGTTTGAAAAAGACCCGAACAGCCAAGGTGATTCGACACTGACGCTTTCAAGATTGGGACTTAGCATGTAACTAGTTAGTTCAACACCATTAGACTGGTTATATATACGGACGAAAGAGCTCTGGTTAATTATGATGATATCATCGACTGCATCAGAGTTAATATCCCCCAAAACAATGATCTTGTGAGTTTCGCTAGAGCTAAAATTCTCGTACCAGAGTTCGTTCAGGGAGTTGTCAAATAATCTCAAAATGGTGTCATGTAGTACAATTATTCTCTGAGCATTGCTGTCGTATCGGATTCCGACGATGTTAGAGGTTTTTAACGAATTGCTTGCTAATGTGGTGCCGAAATCGGTAGATAGGAGATATACTTCTCCAGCGCTTAAACCAATAAGGAATGATGAGGGGTCAAGATTCTCCATGTGCTTTATTTGAGTTGGAAATTCGACGGTTTGCCACTCGTTCTGTCCAGTAAATCCATCAAAAGCATAGACCCTACGGGCAGATCCACCCACTAAGACATCAGGATTCTTATCGCCATTGACGTCTTCACTGATTATCGCGTTCAAACTGCCACTAGCAAATGACGAATCCCAATGTTGTTTATTTCCATTGGACATGCTTGTAGTGCCGTTCTCTGGTGAAAGCAGAGTGATTGTCGGAGCAATATTGTCACTATAAAATACAAAATGAGCGTCAAACCATGTTCCACCAACGTCCTCAACATCCACATAAAGATGATGAATGCCGTCACTCATAGGGAGAGGTCTTAAAATCGATTCAAAATTAGGGGAATTGTCCCATTTATAAAGTTCAGTAACTGGTTGAATAACGCTCTCATTTTCGTCCAAGAATTCGATATTTATGACTGTTCCTCCCTTGTGGATGGTGTTATTCCGTGGAGAAATTAGGTTTATGTTAATATTATCCACCTTAGTTGTGGAAAAACGTGGGGAAAAATCCAGAACGTTAGAATGGGTTGTAAATTTAAAACCTGTTAAAAGGGGGGTAATTGGTGTTAATATCGAGGCCATCAGCAAAATCAGTAATCCGGTAGCAAATAGGAAGACTTTCTTTCTGTTCAAGTCTTGCCACCCCCCCCACAGAAGAGACCGCGCCCGACCACGTTTGAAACGTTTCTCCAGGTACTCGAGCGGAAGCAAAGGGGGTACACCGACGTCGAAGCACAAATCGTGGGGTTGATCCGGTTCCTCCTCCAGACCGAGTTTCGCTATTGTGCGGCCTACCTGAGGGCCGACTCCGAGGGGGCTCACTACGGACGGACACCTGATGAACCCGTCTACCTCCATGAGGTGGTACAGGCAGTATGTGAGGTGTACCGCTCGAGCTATCACAGACCCGATCATTATGCACGGTTTCAGTCGATTGTTACGAACATTGTGCGAAGCCATCCCAAAATTGAAACCCCGAGTATCTATGTGTCCCTGGGAATAGGGGAATTTACCGCGTGGCCCCCCCAAGAAACCCTAATCCCCATGATTAGTGTTTCGGAACGAGAAATCCCCGAGGTACGATTCACACAATACGAGGGAACCCCCTCGGAGTACCTAGCCACCCCTTTCCCTGGGAGAGACCCGATCTACTGGGTCGCCATCCAGACGGTACACCTGAAGTACGGAGATGAGGAGGAGGAAGACCAAGAGGAAGAGGATATGGAGCCAGACATATGACCGCCCAACACCAATCCCATCAGTTTGATGATACTTCATCCCCGCGCTCCCTTCCCCGCCTGAACAAGCAGGAGCGCGCAAAACTCGGGTATCTGTGGTCGTGGTGGATCGGGGACATGGCCGAACTGGTGAAAGCGCCGATTCTGGGCCTGAAACACCACCTGAAGAAGGACATCCAGTACCACCCCCAAGACCAATCCCTCCTCAGATTATTCCAGACGCTAGATCACACGCTCTTCACAGCGCTAATGGAATTCGGGAAACTGATCCGCTATATCAAGTGGTGGGGCAGGTGCATTTTCGACCATGAGGTGTGGGGCGACCCCCTCCCAGATCCCCGCCAACACCCACGGCCTGATTACCCCGTGATTTTGACCGCCCTGCGAGGGCTTGTCACGGCCACCCGCCGATGTCTGGCTCACGATTGTTTGCCTCGGAGCCCAATCTTACCACACGTTGAAGCGATTCTGCGCTCCATCATAAAGCAACTCAAGCAGGAGGACTGGAAGACCCCTCAAACGCCCTTTGGCCGAAGACCCTTGCCCCCCATCCAAACGTCCTTGCGAGCATTTCTCGCCCACGGGGATGATGACAGACCATGAAAGACTGGAAACTCGAGATTGAAACGTCACACTGTCACATTTACATCGTGACGACTGCCAAGACTCCAACGGCCGCCTGGAGACAGATCGAAGCGGATCTACGCGAAATCGATCTGGCGGTAATATATGATCTAGGAATGGGTACTCTTACCCAATCTATTCACTTGCTCCAATCTGTGGTAATATATGACCTAGGAATGGGTAAGATTCCCCTCTTAAAAGTTTGCATTGCAGATAGTACCTCGTGTCTTCTCCCCTGTCTAAACCTGCTAGTTCAATGAGAAAACACATTATATATGTACCCAGCAGTAAAGCTCGCCACTCTGCCAATCCAAGATCATTAGCTGTTGATCCCTCAATGTAATACGAGGGTTGGAGAACTGTTTGCAACTTATCGTGAGCCAAAAAGAAATCAACCTGGTTGAATGGAGGGCATCACATTTTTTCACTTTTTTCACTAAATCCGATACCCATTTCATGGAGCTCAGCGAGAACAGGTTCATAGATACTACGTTTAACGGGTATTAGAACACCAGTATCAGTGATTTTGCCCTCTAATATTAATCGAACCGCTATTGCGGCTGGATAGCCAACAGTGCGGCTCATTGAGCTATCACCTCCCTTATCCTGTTGCCCAAAGTCTACCATTGTTGCAGTTAGCCGCTCTTTCCCTGAAGGTAATTCGTATTCGAATTCATGGATAAGTAGCAACATGTCTCGTTCATCCTCCTCATACTGGAGATGTTTTTCCCATTGTGCACATAACGCGTCGAGAGGGGATATTTTGGATACTGGGAGAGGAATATCACCATTGAACAGACCCATCCATTCAAATCGTTTTACTATATCATCTTCTTCATCTAGATCGAAATATTGAATAAAATCTGACTTTACCTGTGAAAGATCCTGACTACCTAGCAGGCGTGCAGTCAAATCAGCATAAGTGAATCCAGGGGGATATTCTCGTTCCTCTATATCCATGTACCCGATTTCAGCCACCTTCTTAAGGGCTCTCGACCAACCCGCGTTTCGAATTGTACCTCGAAAAATCGTTTCGGCCTCTGGAATCTGATAGATGTTTAGATATGGTGTAGAATCTCTATTAGGATATGCTTCATACTCCCCTTCAACTCCATCAACAGGATAGGGAAAATTCTGGTCAAAGAGATCCTCTCCAGGAATATCAACAATGTTGCTGTCCTCTTTGTACTTTGCGGCATTTCTACCTGCGAGGATAACCCCGCGAGGACTCCAGCTCAATTTATAACCCCACGGATTCGTATTGGCCTCGGGAGCGGGCAGACCGCCACAATAGGATTTGAATGAGAGGATTTTCCCCCCTTGATCGTGAACCCGGTCAATAATTTGTTGAGCACTCATATGATCGATACCTGGATCGACTCCGATCTCATTCAATAATATCACCCCTGCCGCACGGGCTTCAGAATCTAATGCTTTCATCTCGGGCGATACATATGAGGTGGTTACCATGTGTTTCTTATATTTGAGACAAACTTTTGCTACCTGTACATGATAAATATAAGGCAAAAGAGATACAGCGAGATCGCATTCCTGAACTAGGGGGTCTAATTTATCAGCATCCTTCGTGATATCAAACTTTTTAGCAACCCCATTGGGATGATCACCTACCAGAGCTTCCGCTTTTGTCAATGTTCGACTCGCAACTGTAACGTGTAATCCATGGTCTAAAAGGTAGCGAATATGTGGGCCAGCTACCATTCCTGCTCCTAAAACTAATACATGTTTCATCTTCTTCACCTATATCTTATATTAAAACACATCTGAAACAAATACCAAATCTCGTATAGTCAATTTACTGCTATTTACGAAAATCGAACTTTCCAACAAGTAAAAGAAGTTTTTTTCACTACATCATAACTATTATAGTAACCTTACTTTATTTGAGAGAGGTTTTCTTCCAAATAGGCATACCTTGGAGTTAAACGACCCTGGTGAACAATAATCGCATCCTTGATTACTGGGGGTAAATCCAAGGCATCAAATGGTTTGGTGTAATCCGCAGAAGAGATAATGGGGATAAATGGTTTTAGAGTTTTGGAAAAATTGGTGGAAGATTCATGAGGGAGCTCACATGGAAGATTATCGACTGCCATGATGGGTATCCCGTCTCCCTCCAAACCCAATTTGGCTTCACCGGTAATTGGATTGTACACAAAAAACGGATTATCTGGCTTTGTTGTTGTTACGGTTGCCTCTATCCCTCCCTCGATGTCACAAGAAATATCACCGATTACTTGTAATCTTATATCCCGCTTGGAGGAAAACAGATCCTTTAGAAAGTTTCTTGTTAATAATCTGGGGTATTTATCGGACCAATAAATGCCATTAATCAGAATTGATAGATAGGGGAAATATTCGTGAAACATTCCTTGATATTTCTCCCGTCCGTAGGTATAATAATCCTGGAGATTAAAGGGAAAATCGCCCCTAGGTGTAACCATGTGTTCTTCCTTGAAAACAACCTTGTACAAGTGATTTGATGAGAACTCACCCTTTAAGAAGAAATCCTGCAGTTCGATAGGTTGGATTTCAATAACGGGAAAGAGATCCAAAATAGCTTGTGCGCCTTGGGACACATTTCCATATCCTGCAAATCCAATGACCAAAGGAATTAGGTCGGCATCTATCCCTTCTTCCTTAATCTGGTTAGCAAGCCTAGAAACCGCTTCCTTTGCGATTTCAAGACCCCCATACTCGTAGGTATGGCGTAACTTCAGAAAAGGAGTTTCGAGCCCCTTTTTTACCTTGATACGTTGTCCAAATCCCCATAATGTTTCGATCATCCCTGCGTACCCTGCATAATTTCCAAAATAAATAAGACGAAACCCTCTTTCATCTACAATCTTCTCATAGTCAATCAAAGTGGCCTTCGTGTCGAGAATGTGCCGTAACATAGGCATGTTGCCTTTTTGGCCCTTAATCGTGTGTGAAAAGAAGATATAGGTTTTCTCAGGTTCCAAAAGAGGGATTGGGATTTCCTTGATCGCAAAGATGACATTTGCATCATCCATAGAGGATGAAATTCGGCCGCCTGTTCTTCTATAATCATCATCAGTGTATGCCCTTATTGTGGATGACTGGATTACGAAATCCAAATCTTGCTCTTCTATTAGTGTTTTCACGTCATTTGGGACAATGGGTGTTCTTCTTTCCCACTTGTTTTTATCTTCTCGTCTGATACCGATTAGGTTTGCCATTCTTCCACCATCATTTTGGTCAGGAGTAAGGTTTTTTCCGAGAAAGGGTAAAAAACCACGTGGGAGGTAATAACACAAACGGAAGAAAAATCTTAAGTGTAAAAGGAAGTTGGTTATTTTTCGCGTTCTTTTGAACCGTTATCATGTGAGGTCCTATAAAGATGGCCAAGAAAGATCGTCCACTACTAGTTTCGATCATCAGTGTACTCCAAATGCTGTTTGGTGCATTAGCAATTTTGGCTGGAGTTCTATATACCATCCTTATCTTTACAGTAGGCCAAGCAATCCTCGACAATCTTCCTCCGGCCTGGGAACCTTTCTTCACTGTTATCGGGGCCATTATACAATTCGTTGGAATCGTTTTTATCATTGTTGGTTTACTGATATTTCTAATAGGTAGGGGACTTTGGATGATGAAACAATGGGCCTGGGCGGTCGATTTGGTGCTTTATGTACTGAATGGTATCAGTTACCTTCTAGACATTAATTTCCTCCTAACCGCTGCTCAGGTGGGTGCCTGGGATTTCCTTGTTGGTCCAATAGTAACATTTCTCCTTATCATCTATTTCATCATGATTAGAGACAAGTTTTAGGATGCCATCATGAAGTAAATCAAGGGATAAAGCGAGGGGAGGGGGACGTTACTTCTAGGATCAGAGACGAGTCCTTAATTTAGGAATGAGAAAACTATAAAACCACAAACGATGATCTGAGAGTCAGTGGTCTGGATGACCGAGTTTGACAAGTTTGATAGCCAAACAGTATACTACAAAAGTTCAGAGAATATGAACGAGATCAAATCGGACTCAATTTCCACGATCATAACCTCTCCTCCTTACAATCTTTCTAAAATCTATTCAGATGACAAGGGACACGCTTACAATGATGATCGACCTATGGATGAGTATTTCGGGTTTTTAACCAATGTGTGGAATGAATGTTTCAGAGTCTGTTCATCATCTGGAGTATTTTTCCTGAATATCGGGGACTCAGCTTCAACGCAAGGCCTTAGCGAAAGAGTTGTAGAGCTCGCAGTTAAATCTGGATTTATTCGGATTCAAACCATTATTTGGATAAAATCTATTTTCGGGAAAGGGCACTATACTCCTTCAGGAGGTAATAAAAGGTTAAATAACGTTTTTGAGAACATCTACGTCCTAGTGAAAGATAGGAAGAAGTACACGTTAAATCCCAAAGTAATTGGCATTCCATATGCCGACAAATCGAATATTGGACGTTATGGTGACGAGGATCTTCGTGATGCTGGCAACGTATGGTTTATCCCGTATTCTCGAACCACGGGAGCAACTATAAAGAAAGGACATGATGCTCCCTTCCCTTTGGAAGTTCCAATAAAGTGTATGATGCTTTCAGGAGGGGTGACAGTTCTGGATCCCTTTTTGGGATCAGGAACAACCTTGGCTGCGGCAAGGATTTTGGGAAAAATAGGATATGGTTATGAGAGGTTTCCTCGGAAGAATCTGATGGCAGAAAAGATCCTTAGTTCTAAGTATGTTCCTTCGCGAGTCATTATGTTACCACACTTAGAATTAGCGGTTAAAATTTTGGCGGAATTAACTGATATGACCCCTCCCGAGGAGTTGTATAAGAAAAGCGGTTTTAAGTTCTCAAAAAGGGAAAAGCAAAACATGGAAGTATTGGAATCTGTCGTTCGAGATTTACGCCTTAACCTTCCTTTGATAGAATATTACAAAAAAACACTGTCTTTGCAAGAACAGCAGAGATCACGAAACCTTCCGTACTTCTTGGATAGTCACTAGGAATTAAACGCTGATTGGGGGATTTAAAGTGTCAAAATTTACCGAAACACCAGGTAGAATTCGCGATAGGATCCAATTTCTAGAAGCCAAGCCATATTGGGTGATTTTTTTTTCTCATGCATTCTTCTTTCTTTTTCTTTATCTTTTGGCGCTTGTTTTCTTCAAAACAGATTTACTTTCCTCATTTTGGGCCCCAGGGTCTCACAATGATTCTAAATTGTATATTTCAAACACGCTAAATTACCCTCCCTGGTTCCCACACGTATTGCTAGGTACGAGTCTTCATTACATCCCTGGACTAGCGCTACTGTCGATTTTTTTACCCATAGCAGATGCCTTGACTATTTCGGTCTTGATCGTACAGTTTTTCGCTTCTTTTTTTAGTCTCTGCCTTTTATACTCTCTCTATGTAAAAAAGTTGAACCTTAATTTTGATCAAGCTATACTCCTCATATTGATAACGGATTTGGTTCTTTATAGCCCATATTTGCTTATACCTGCTCCCGAAATACTTTTTTTGTTCTATCAATCATTAACCTGGCATTTCTTGGATCGGGGAAAATTCGGTTTTGCCGGAATTAGCGCCTCGATGACATTCGCCTTACGTTATAACGGGGCCTTTTTCGTATTAGGTACCTTGATCCTAATTCTATATTATGTCAAGAAGGACTTGTTATCACTGCGAGGAGTCTTTTGGGGAATAATAGTGACAAGTGCAATGTTTGTTATAGGGTTCATCTCCTATATAGCCGCCTGGCTTTATTCTGGGAATTTCTGGTTACCTCTTACGCGTGAAATTTCTGTATACCAGGGTTGGGAACCCTATGCATCCAATGGGGTCATAACATTTCCATTTGCCTGGTTTCCAGACTATTTGTCTTGGTTGTTGACTTCAAATGTATGGTTTGAATTTTTATTGTTTGGTACTGTTCTGGTTTCGCTTGGATTGGGAATTGCCTCTTTAATTTTGTTTTATCAGCGATTCAAAATGAGTTCGATTTCAGAAATGGAAAACCTTCTATCCCTTGCCGTTTTGTTTTTCAGTGGTTTTCTTGGCGTAGGTATCGTCGCATCAGGTAGAAATCTAGCAAGGTTTCTCACCTTCTCCTTTCCAACGTATCCTATTCTGGCGTTTACAATCGCAAAACACGAGCTAAAGCCGATTGTTTGGGTGATATCAATGATCTTGGCAGGATTGTTTGGACTGATCTTGAATATCGGGTGGTGGATGACCTATTAACTCCAGGAATCTTTGTGAGTCAGCAATCGAAAGATTTTCCGCATAGAAAACCTATGGATTTATCTTCGTTATTCTTTATCCAGACCAGTAATGGCATTGGTCGAACTACTAGTTCTATTTTGCCCTAGATATTTTTCTCACTTACTAGATTTACAGGTATAGTAAGATTAAACTTAATTAATTGAAATAATAAAACAGCCATTGACCGTTCTATAGGGCCGTTATAAAAACTAATCTATCCTATTTTTCTCTTCTCAAGTAGCCTAATCTAATTCCTCATCCTCATTAATGTTCTGTCCAGCCTTTGAATGATTATTCCCATCAGTTTTTCGAACTATGGGACGGATTCTCGAGATAGCCTTTTATTATAAAACTGGGAATATCGTAACGGGCGACCGCTTTCACAACAAGAAATAATTCTCTCCGCTCCTGAATGTTGCCGGAAATCCGTAGTTCGTTAGATTAATGTAAGGAGACTCATGTATGTCTATCATAAAGAGACTTCTAGGCAGGCATAAGAAAGAAAAGAAAGGGGCGGAAGTAGAAGAAAAAACTCCCCGTGAAGAACAGATTACTATTACTTTTGTGGGCGAAGCGTTTGCAGGGAAGACCACCATCCTACATCGATTACGGACAGGCGAATTTTTCGCAAACCAGCATCGTACCCTTGGCTTGAATGTAGACAGCTTCACATATAGGGATGTTCGTTTTCAGGCATTCGATCTCGCAGGCCAAGAGTCTTTTCGTGTGATCTGGGAAAATTATTTACGACTATCTGATGCGGTCGTTTTTGTTATTGATACATCCAATCCGGCAAGTTTCTATTCTAGCAAAGAAGCCTTGTATGATGCCCTTGATTATATTAAGGAAAACGCAGTGTTACTCATTGCTGCAAACAAGGCCGACCTAAGCGGGGTCGATCCATACGTTACTTTACTTGATAATTTTGATTTATATGAGATTCAGAACAAGGGAAGATTCAGAGCAGTCAACATTTTTCATATGTCAGCCAAGACGGGCTCGAATGTATATCAGGCCTTCGATTGGCTAATCGAGACGTTAACAGGAGAGATAATTCTTCCTAATGTCAATATTCATAATGTGGTTGTCTATCAGACAGATTCAGGATTGATGGTAGGCAGTAGCGCCTCCCTTGAAGGTAAAACGGATTATGACCCGTCTCTCTTGACAAGCATGTTTTCGGCCGTGAATATGTTTGCGCAAGCGTCACTAGGAGCAGGAATACGCGAAATTTTGATGAAAAAAAGCGAAATTGCAGGATCTAATGAAGTATCTGATAATCTAAAACTTGTAAGAGTAGAAGAATCAGACTTTTCTGTGATATTGATTGTCGATGAGTCAGATTCCATCAGGAAGAGTGTTAAGATTGGGAAGGACCTTCTGAACTGGATTCGAGTAAGAATCCCCTCTCCTTCTCAAGTTATGGAACTTATCGACGAGAGTGAAATAAAGACCTATCTAACCTTAAAATATCCTTCTGATTTTGGTATTGTAACCACTCCCTCAAGTTATTAGCAACTTTGAATTTAATGCCCATTCATCCCAGCAAACCACGATCGGGTTTTTTTATACAGGTTTTTGAACTCGGCAAAGAGTCTATCATATAACTCCCTATGTTTCGGATTAGATGTAAAACTGTCCTTGTAATGGCAGTACTGTTTGATTTCAGCGATTTCTTTAATATCTCCCAAGGCCATCTTTGCTAGTAAAGCCGCACCGATGGCACCAGCTTCTTGAGGTTCCTCGACACGATGGATCGTTCGATTCAGGACATCAGCGAATATCTGACACCAGACTGTTGACTTAGCTCCACCTCCAATTATGGATAGCGAAGTTACAGGATTATAGAGGCTTTCGACAGTTTCTAATGCCCATCGGGTGTTCATGGCGACCCCCTCAAACACGGCACGTAATATATGCCTTCGATCATGATCTAAAGAAAGATTAATAAGCCCGCCTCGAACGTTTTCATCATCCAGAGGACTACGTTCCCCCGCAAGCCAGGGAACGAACATGAGATACGTTCCTCCGCCTCCTTTTGCCCCAGGTTCGCAATCCTGAACCAATTCATCAAAAATTTCGTAGATTGCCTTAGATTCCCTTCGACGAAGCTCATCGGTTGAATATAGAATCTTGTTCTTTACCCACTCAAGGGCGGCTCCCGCAATCTCCTGATGGCCGGTCACAAGATAATAATCATCAGGAAAAGCGCTTCCTGCACACCCTGTGTAGTGGGAGATATCCACTTTACGTTTAGAAACGTGTCCAGCGACCCAACCGCTAGTCCCGATTTGACAATGTAGCTCACCATCCATAACTGCCCCGGAGCTCACGGCAGCTGTCGTCATATCGCCCGCTCCACATATTACAGGTGTTTTTTCCAATAATCCCAGATCAGCTGCAACGTTTGAGAGTATTTTATCACTAATCCGATCAGAGGGCCTTCGAATATCAGGCAGCTTTGCTGTATCGATCCCATACATCTTGCACAACGTTTCGGACCATTCATTTCTGGGCTTGCCTGATCTGTCCTTACGCGTATCCATCAACCACCAAACATATGCGCAGTCAGTACTTATTGCAATTTCTCCAGTTAGCCTGTATATCACATAGTCCTTTACATCAAGAAACTTGTAGGTCTGTTCATATATATCGGGGTGCTTTTCTTTTAACCAAATGATTTTTGGAATCTGATCCTTACCTGACAATCCAGGAGCCCCTCCAGTTATCTTCAGGAATTTTCTAAATAACCGATATGGATTATAGCCCATAATCCTTGGCCAGGGCCATATTTTTTTAATAAATTCAGCACCCCTAGCATCTAGCCAGATCATACAATTCGTTAGCGGCATTCCATCTTGATTGATAGGGAGCAATCCTTGCATTTGTGCTGAGAATGTCACCGCCTTAATTTTTTCGGGCCCTATTCCCGAATCTTCTAATAAACGTCTCGTTGTAGCAGTTATAGTCCGCATCCAGTCCTCGGGATTATGTTCTGCGTATCCTTTCATCGGATAATAGGTTTCATATTGTTCGACCTCCGATTGGAGAAATCTTCCCTCATTAGAAACCAGTACGGACTTCGTTGCGGTCGTTCCTAAATCATAAGCTAGAAAAACACCATTTTCGTTCATACAATTGCTCACCGAACCTACATATAGTCAATCGCTTCCTCTAAGGAACTCTCAAAAACTTCCAAAATCCGGTCGGATTCCTCTCGGTTGATAATTAAGGGGGGCTTGATTTTCACAACATTACGGAATAATTTGCCAGTATCAGTACTGATTGGAGCCATATGTCCAAATATCACTCCTTGGGTCATGGCTTCCTCTATTAGATCGGTTGCCAGCCCATTCCCAGGTTCCCTAGTTTGAGGATCATTAACTAATTCAACTCCAATAAATAATCCAGGACAACGAACATCACCGATCACGTCATATTTCTCCTGTAATTCCTTAAGACGCGAGGTTATGTATTCGCCTTGTTTTCGAGCGTTCTCAAGAAGATTAGCTTTTTCTACGTAATGGAGAAATACCAAACTGGAAGCAAACATTAGAGGGTTTCCTCCAAAGGTACTATGTTCCTCGGCCGCATTAAATCCTTTCAAATCGTCTCGGGCTATTGTCACTCCCATAGGAAGGCCACCACCGATTGCTTTTGTTATACAGGTAATGTCAGGAACAACTTGATACCATTCCGATGAGAACCAATGGCCAATACGTGTGAATAACTGGCTTTCATCCCATATCAGAAGAATATCATGTTTTTCTGTCCATTTCCGGAGTTCCTGCATATACCTTTTTGGGGTTGGTATATGCCCTCCAGGGGCCTGCATAGGCTCCATAAGGATTCCGCATACCCTATCTTTGGATCCATACTCTATGAGATGCTTAGCCATTTCGAGACATTCTAAATGGCATTTCTTTTCCTCCTCCTGCCCCATAGGACATCGATAACAATAGGGATATGGTAGCTTGGAAACCCGATCAAATCCCCATGGTCTAAATCTTGTTACCCCTGAGAAACGGGTAGATAGAGTCATGGTGGCCAGCGATGCACCATGATAACCTCTAGTATAGGTGTAAAAATGGTCTGTTCCTGGCTTATTAATCATGGCTAGTCGCAAGGCGGCTTCGATGGATGCGCCCCCGCCCATAGCATTCACCGCAATCTTATTGAGATTTTCAGGAGTGATTTCAATGAACTTCTCCATAAATTTAAGTCTAGGGATCGTCGGGAAACCATAACGGACGTGAATCAACCTCTTTAACTGCGTACTAACTGCAAACGCCACATCAGGATTTGAAAATCCTATATTACATGTCCAAGCTTGGGAAGTACAGTCAAGGTATTCTTTTCCACTTCTATCCTCTAGATAAGGCCCCGTTCCAGAAACTAGCAATTGTGGATAAAAGGGGACCAGACTGTGTTTCGCAGCGTTATTGATTTCCTTTTCTGATATATCACTAATCCAGGAAAGGATTTCCTGGTCTGAGAAGAGTCGGTCTTGATCGGGCATCTATTCTCGCCTATCTCATTGAATAATGAATGGATAATCCCTAGATCTTGTCTCGGATTCTTTCCTTCATTGTGAAGGGGATATCACCGTATTCTTCAGTCAAAAGTCTCACAAATCTGATTTTATACTTATCTGATGGCAAAGAGGTTGTACGCTTGAATTTTAGGGTCGCCAAACTACCAACGACAAAGGGAGCGGGCCTCTGTTCAGAAATCTCTTGATTATGAATCGTTGATTCTCCCAATTCAATCGTAAAGTCTTTGTACGTCTCCTTACCGATTGTCTCACTACTCAAAACGATTTTGAGGGGTGCCACTATTGTAGCATCGCTCAAGGAATTCTTCATCTGACATTCAAAGCCATCTGGATTGTTTTTAAGGGATTTCTTGACGAAGAGTTGGCGAAGTAGGTCCTCATTTACCATATGGGTTTCACCTGAACTTTCTATAGATTAAACAGTCGGCTAGTTGTTATATGGGTTAAAATTTTAAAACCCCTCCGAACATCTGCAATTTTGCCTTTACGAAGCAATCAAATCCCAGGTGATTTCATGTTTATTGCTTGTGTTACTATTTACATCAAACCAGAGTATAGGGACAAGTTCATTACTGCCACAATAGAAAATGCCCAGAGTACACGTACGGAGGAACCGAACAATCTTAGGTTTGATTTCTTAGAGTGTGACACTGATCCAAACCGTTTTTTCCTATATGAGGTCTTCACTGACGAAGACGCAAGTGCAGAACATAAAACTACCACCCACTATTTGAAGTGGCGAGAGAAGGTAGAGACGATGATGGCAAGAAGTCGTGAAGGAGTCATTCATTCCCCGATATTTCCAAAGAAAAACGACGCATTTCAAGCCAGATAATATCATTGGGATTTTTTATGCAGTTTGAACTCCTGTCTCTCCCTCAAATTATCTTTGGAGTACATCGTTTAAACGACATGAGTAATATCCTTCCTGATTACGGAACCAAATTCCTTCTGGTTGGAAGCACAAGTGCCATTCAGGCGGCAAGGGAGAATTGTTCGTTTTTTGACGATGTGATTGACAAGGGAATGGTTTTGGAAACTCAAATCGTGAAAGGGGAACCCACTGTTCAATTCATCGATGATTGTGTCACTAAAGTAAGGGAACTCGGTACAGACGGCGTCATCGCGATGGGAGGAGGTAGTGCCATAGACACAGGAAAAGCTGTCGCAGGGATATCCACCAATGGGGGATCTGCTCGCGATTATATGGAAGTCATTGGAAAAGGTTCCAAAGTAGAAAAATCACCATTACCGTTTATAGCTATCCCGACAACTGCTGGAACTGGGAGTGAGGTTACAAAGAACGCAGTAATCCACGCTAGAGATGAAGAACTTAAGGCAAGTATACGCAGCCCTTTACTTATACCAAAATTGGCGGTTCTCGATCCAATCATCTTGACGTCTGTTCCGCCTTCAGTAACGGCATCTTGCGGAATGGATGCGTTTACGCAATTGGTGGAAGCCTTTACCTCGAAACATGCCCATCCCTTGACAGATACGCTCGCGTTAGCTGGGATAGAGAAGGTTCGCAAATCATTGGTAAGATCCTATACGGATGGCAAAGATCTTCAAGCACGTTCTGATATGTTATATGCTTCACTCCTCAGTGGCATATGCCTAGCCAATGCGGGGCTTGGCGCGGTTCATGGATTCGCCTCCCCGATGGGAGGATTCGATATCCCTCACGGCATGATTTGTGCTTCTCTTCTCGGGCCAGTGATCGAAACAAATTTACAGGAAATAACACGCAGCAGCATTCCAAATAGTAATACCCTATTAACCAAGTATCTACTCCTGGCCAAGGCCCTCCTCCCTGAATTTTCTGCATCTGAAGCGGATCTCTTAATGGGCCTTGTCAGTTTTATTAAAGACATGGGACGCGACCTGAATATCCCAACGTTGTCTCAATTAGGAATTGACACCTCTGATTTCCCCAGTCTCGTTGAAAAAGCTAAAAGAACCTCAAGTATGAGGTATAATCCAATTGAGCTAGACCAAAAAGCGCTATTCAGAATTCTCGAGACAGCTTATTGAATTAGGAATTTATTTACTATCGAAGCAAGTGATTAAATTATCATTGGGTTAATCTCATGATCGTAAAGGTGCCGACAAGCGCTGCCCATTTGAAGTAAAGGATAAGAATCGATCGTGTTCAATCTAGAATTCAACGGGATTTCCATCCCACATACAGTGGAAAATCCTTTCCACATCTTGATACTGAATTTCACGGGGATTAGATAAAGATCCAGTGTCATTAAGTGCATTCATGACCAGTATTTCCAAATTCTGCTCAAAAGATTCACGTGAAATTGACATCTCTTTTAAAGAGATCGGAAGGTGACATTGGATCAATTTTGCCTTGAAATCGCCTATAAAATCTATAACAGTCTCTTCTTGATTGGAAGCATGTGTTTTAACAATTTCTGCTAATTCAACAATTCGTCTCGCAGCCACTTCTCGATTGAACATCAGTGAATACCAACCAGAGGCCCCTACCAATAACGCATGAGGGAGTCTAAAAACCCCCCCCAAAGCATGAGCCAATGAGTGAGTTAAAATGATCTGTGAATTACTCATACCCCAACCAGCCATAGTCGCCGCATGGTGTAACTTTTCCCTCGCTTTTGGATCGATTGGATCCCCTCGTGCTGCTCGCTCATAAACCTCAGTCAAGTTTTCCCATACTAACTTGAAGGCGTGACGTAGGAGAGCGTCACTGAAGTCGTTCTGCCAAGTTGACAAATATCCGTCGATGCTGTGACACAGCGCGTCAAATCCCGTTCCCGCTATCATATGCGGGGGCATTGTCGCGGCGAGACCTGGATCGAGAATAGAAATATCCGCCACCAGCTCACGATTAGCAAGGGATATTTTCAATTTTTCGTCGGTATCTTGTAACACAACGGCCCAGGTCACATCGGAACCTGTTCCAGAGGTTGTGGGTATGTTTATCAGTTCTGCCTTAGTTTTTTTTCGTAAATGAATAGGTTCAAGAGGATTTAATGCTCCGATATCTGTGCCAGGGTCTGCCCACATGACCCACATTCCTTTGGCTGCATCCATCACCGATCCGCCTCCTAGTGCAATAATGACATCAGGTTCCGCTTCTGCAAGTTTTTTGGCTCCATTCCGAACTGTATGAATAGTCGTCTCGCCCTTAGGTAGTTTATCAAACACAGTTATCTTGGTTCCATTTAGTCGATTAGTAAGGGTATCAAGATGCAATTCTCTCATGATGGGATCAGTAACCACGAAAGCATGTTCGAAACGCCTAAGTGATAAATATTCAAGAGCGTCCTCTCCCAGAATGATGTGTCTAGGACTCGTAAAACTCCACATATTCGTCTCTCTTCTATCCTAAAAAAACTCTGTATTTTCAACCAAGGTGGTAGATTTAACTAATTCCAATGCTGCCTTTGTGGCTTTCATAACCTTTGCCATATTGCCTTTAAGCTTGAACTTCTGTTGCAATAGACCTTTGATTGGTCCAATCTCACCTTGTAGCAATTTCACCCAATTTCCGTAAGGTCCCCTATATTCGAACTCCACATTATCCGGAGCGGGATTTTCTGGCGTTACCATCCAGGCTCGTCGGCATTTGCCGTGCCATAGATCGCAATATAGCACAATGGTTTCCTCCAATCCTGCATCTGCTTCAAGGATAAATAAAAAATCACCTTCCCACGTTTCGGCCGCTCGTTGATAGGCTTCATACTCGTTGAGGGTCTTTACCCACAGTTTTACCCACTCTTCACTTGGAAACATAACCATTTGGATCAATTCCATTAGATTCAAAAGCATAAGTTACTCATCAAGGATTGAAAAGCGCCTCGTAATTGTTTTAAATAAGGCCTTTCCTTATCATCAACCGCAATTAAGATTAATGCATTGATCACTTGGCTTACAACACCCTGATTTATTTATATTTCAAGATCGGTGAAAAATATGATGTACGGATACATGGGTAAAATCCTGCGAGTGAATTTGACATTAGGAACTATCACTGAAGAATTTCCCAACAAACAAACGTTACGTAACTTCTTAGGGGGCGCAGGACTAGCGACCAAATACCTATATGACGAGGTAGCTCCAAATACCGATCCTCTTGGCCCTGATAACAAATTAATCTTCATGACGGGCCCGCTTACTGGAACACCGAGTCCAAGTACAGGTAGGTTTTCAGTGGTAACGAAATCCCCGTTAACCGGTTTATGGGGACAGGCAAATAGCGGCGGTTTCTGGGGACGAGATCTGAAACGTGCAGGATTCGATGGGATAATCTTTGAGGGTATATCAGCAAAACCGGTCATGCTTGTTTTGGATGAAGGAAATGCCGAATTGAGAGATGCTTCGCATCTTTGGGGAAAAATAACATCCGAGACAACAAAAACCATTCACAAGGAATTGGGTGAAGATTTCAACGTGGCCTGCATTGGTCCCGCAGGTGAAAATCTAGTTAAGTATGCAGCGATTATGAATGACGTCAAAGATGCCAACTGGGGTCGCGCAGCAGGTCGATGCGGAGTAGGAACGGTCATGGGGGCTAAACGAGTAAAGGCGATAGCCTGTAGAGGAAAAATAAAAATTGACGTGGCCGAACAGGAACATTATCGAAAAGAAGCCAAGAAGCGAGTAGACTGGGTAAACCAGTCCTTACTCAAAATGACCTTGGAAGTGTATGGAACCGCGGGAGTTCTCGATTTAGTGAACCAACGGGGCGGATTTCCAACTCGAAATTGGCAACTTGGGGTCAATGAACATTCCGAGGAAATCAATGGAGAGGCCATTAATGAAAATATCCTGGTGGAACGTAAGGCATGTTACGCATGCCCCATTGCTTGCGGAAGAATTTCAGACATACAACTAGAGGGAATGGGGAAAAAGGAACGCGGTGAAAGCCCAGAATATGAGGCTCTGGGCGCTCTGGGGTCTATGTGTATGGTTCATGACCTTGAAGTCATCACGAAAGCTCAATTCCTTTGCAACGAGTATGGTCTCGACATTATCTCTGCAGGAGGGACAATTGCATTTGCCATGGAAGCTTTTGAGAGAGGGATTTTATCCAAAGAAAAAACCGGTGACCTCGAAATAAGATTTGGAGACGGCGGGTTGGTTCTAGATCTGCTTCACAAGATTGCTAAGCGTGAAGGGATAGGAGATTTCCTTGCTGAAGGATCGCGATTATGCGCCTTGGAATTAGGTAACGGAGCGGAAAAGTTTGCCATGAATGTTAAGGGTCTTGAACTCCCTGCCTATGATCCTAGAGCTTCAAAAGTTACAGGATTGGCATATGCTGTCGCTAATAGAGGTGGCGATCACATGACCGCCTTTATTGAGGGTCCAGCTTTCCTTTCCTTGCCATTTCTTATTGTCGAGGAAGCCGAACTAGGAGATGACCTAACAGAGAATACTAACGATGCTTTGGTACTAAAACAATTCGAGGACGCTTTTCAAGTATTTGATGCGTTATCTGGTTGCAAATTCATGGGAATGGTGCTCACGGGGCATGATTGGGCCGTTTTAATTGCCGCTCTTCTTGGGGAAGAGTTTTCAGAAGAGGATTTCAGAAGAACGGGTGAAAGGATTTACAATTTGGAACGATTATGGAACAACAGGGAAGGCCTGACTCGAACTGAAGATACACTCCCTCCGCGCCTGCTTGAAGAACCCCTATCTGATGGCCCGGCTCGAGGTCAGGTGGTTAACCTCGAACCGCTACTGGATGCGTACTATGAATATCGTGGATGGAATAATAATGGGATTCCTACCATCGAGAAACTCCAAGAACTCGATCTAGAATGGGCCAACCTTTCAACATAACCATTTACGGCCTCGATTTTGTATTCATTAGAACTTTGATCGTTAGAATACTCGAAGGCGATTCATCATTTAAATTGCCGATTCCCGTATATTGCTCATCTATCGAAATCGCACAAATGGTTAATTAATCTGGAACTTCACCATCGGGATTAGGGAACTTTTATAGTAGGGGTCGATGAATTTCATAGTGTAAAGATCGTGGAGCTACCTTACTAGGATGAAATCCTTCCATAATCTAAATTATTACAGGGAAGCGATTAAGAATAATCGGAGGGTGGTTGCACTACTAATAGCAGCCTCAATAACAGTCCCTCTATTCGTGTTTACAGCTTTACCTCCGATAGAGATTGAAACTGAGATTGAACGAGAATCCGAAGTTGAGATAACAACCCCCATTATTGTTGAAACGCCCGTTCAGGTAAACCTTTCTGCAGGTGATCCTATCTTTCTTGCGTCTCAACCTCCACCTTCCCTTATAGATTCGGACATTGTGATATGTGTAGATGAATCAGGAAGCATGGGGAGCGGGGGGAAGATGGACATTACAAGGGCAGCAATTCTAAGACTACTTGACCTGCTAAACCAAACGAATCGGATTGTCCTATCTAACGGGGAATATTTAGTGAAAGACCGTGTGGCCCTTACATCGTTTCAAACTGCTACTTACGACTATAACTGGCTGGATGACGCTGAAATTGATACCGATTTAAATTTTGTTAGCAATTCATCTCATCTTGAAAACATTTCTCTTGAAGTTCAATCTCTTGGGACCGGTGGTGGCACAGACATATGGGCCGGTCTAAATAAATCGCTCGAAGTGCTTCTTAATGAAAATACGCAAAGAAATGTCCCTACATTAAAATCCATTATCCTTCTAACAGACGGTGAGCATCAATCTGGACCATGGGCGGATGCGGATGGATTGCCAAATTACCTTGAATTGTTTAGCCAAAACGATTCAACTGATGATAACCCGTTATTCATCTACTCGCAAAGCCCGATCAAGGTAGCGAGGGAAAACGGGGTAAAAATCTATAGTGTTGGTGTTAGAGGGACAACATTATTGTATGACGAGGAGTTTCTAAGGGGGATTTCTCTTAATGAGACCTTTGGAACGAATGGTGACTTTTTTTGGGGAAACGATACTTTAAGTCTTTCAGAAAGTTTCTTGAAGGCCAAAGATGGGGCCTCAGGCTGGGTTGAACTCGATTATCAGAATAATACGGTTATCACAGCAAACGGCTCCCAAGAGATCTTTTCCCCAAATGTTAACAGTAGTATAAGAAAATTGAAGTATGACCTAAATTGGAATGATACATCAGTTAGCTTTAATCTTTCTATCAGGCAGCCAAATGGTTCCATATTCAGCGTCCCCTCAAACGGGGGGCAAATCCCGAAAAATGTCATAATTATTTCAGATAAATTTCCAAAATCAATGGTCATTGATTTCCCAGCGAACGGTACATGGCAATTTAATGTCACAGCCGCGGGGGTACCACCATCAGGAGAGCTCATAAAAGCACGAATTTCTTCCTACAATCCACCTATCTTTATCGAATCAGTTACTGAATTAAAGAAAGGAGAATTGCCTGGAGAGGCCAAGATCCTTTATACCATAGACAACGTTAAGAACGAAACAAATTCTGCAAACAATTCTGTTTACTTTGAACTGAATGTAACTAATAAGAATCCATTGTTTTCTTTTCATAATATCACTCCAAGTTTAATTGGACTTGTCCACGAAAACGTCACCTATTCCTGGACGCCATCGGTGGTGGAGAATTTATCGATTAAACAAACGGTTTCGTTCGTTCTTAATATTACACTTCTTAATCCCGTGTTATTTGAAGGAGACTTAAATTTCCGAGTCGACTGTGACGAAGGGTATTTTGATGCCTATAAACAGCCCGCGGCCTTTGGTTTTAGTGAGGAAACCAGATATGAATCAACGTTTATAACAACACAGATTGTAGAGACTAGTAAAGTCTTGGAATATGTACCACTGACCGAAGAATTCAATACACTCAAATGGATTGGCTTGATCATAACCTTGATAATATTGGTATCCTTTTCAGGAGTATACATAAAAGCACAACAAGTTCGGATTCGGAACATTGCCGTTAAGTTCAGATCTCGATTGTTTCCTGACCAATCAGTTTTGTCTGAAGCCCTTCAACGTGAAGGTATTGTAGTTTCACCCGCTCAGATGGATACCATTATGGTTGAAGCGGGAGATCTAGATCGCCTCAGAGAAGCCATATATAATTTAACAGGAAAGCGCTTGGCAACTGATGAGTTAATACGAATAGCATCCGGGACTAACGTGGAAAAAATCGCACAGAGAATAAGTTTTACAACAGGTATTTCAGCAGAAGAGGTTTTAAACCAATTACATGAAGCTCAGAGTATCGATGAGCTAATTCAGCAATTAAACCTAGATAAAGAACGCTTTCTGGACATCATTGCTCGCGATGAAGATGTCGTGGACTTTCAAAGCAAAGTCAAGGGACTGATCGTCCCTAAGCTACGAGTAAGTTCCGGCATAATAACAAATGAAGATTTAGATGTATCCAAGTTTCGATCACGACTCAAAAAGACCTATCGTCCCAAATGATATAAACTCCTCTAGAGATTGATGATATTACTCTCTAGATATTGCTGTTGTTTTTCGTTAACCTCCCGAATGTTTGCAGGCTCGTTCAAAGTGTGGATGATTGTCTCGGCCGCAGATTGGAAATCTTTTGCGCATTTCATCTGATTAAATAACGAATCAATAGTGGGGAGTTGGAATTGGCTCGCAATCTTACTGAATTGTGGATCTTCGCTAATTTTCCCTAGAATGGGTATTGAGAATTCATCTTCAATTTGATCAAACCATTGGTCATAAAGAATCTTCTCGGATACCTGGTTAAGGATTAAACCATTGAGTTTTAAACCAGGGTTCGCCACAACATCCAGTTTGGGAAGAAAACCTTGCAGAGTCCGAATTTCCTGAGCTACTTCTGCGTATTTTGGCTTATTACAGTCAATAACACCAATAACGAGGTTGGAATTCAATAATGCGGGAATAAATGAATTACTTTGGACTTTCATAGTTACTTCCAGTGGCGGAAGATCGTATAGAAGGTATCTACACCCCTCCTTTTCAATTAATCTGGAAATTTCCCATATAAGCCTGTTTAGTCCAACAACATCAGATTTCGTCAATAATGTTGTGGTTCCCCTCGGAAAAAGAGGGATTATAAAAAATAACGGTGATTTCGTATCTTTATGAGCAAACTTAGATGGAAAACTACACTTGGACCAATCAGGCTCACCTGAAGCGCTCATTTCCTCCGTCAGGGAGGTGAGTTCCCCCATCCGCATTAGTATTTTATCTGACGCAAAAAACTCCAGAGTGGAGTACATGCTTGAAAAATCAAAAACACAAGCAATAGGGAAGTCTGGTTGTGCATCCTCTTCGTTTTTAATCCAATATTTTATCATTTCATATGCAATGGACGCAAACACTGGTGTCTGTGTTGCAGTTGTGCCAGTTGAAATAAAGGAAATACCAAGCATAAATTTCCGCTCAGGCAAGAGTTTTTTGAATTCTATTCTTCAAGTTAGTTATCAAATGATTTAATAAAAATCTAAATCCTCAGAACCATATCTGCCCAATAGATAGTTAGCCAAATACCCACGATATATACCTATCTAGAAGCATTTCATTCTCTTACCCACTGTTTTTAAGGGCCATAAATTACGGGCGGTAACCTTTCATTTGTTTTAGGTTTTGGTAATTATGGAAGATCAGCTATGGCATCTGTTTAAATGGCCAAAAACCGTGAAAAAGAGTCTAGAATATCCAAATGAGCCGCTTTTCCGTCTACTTGATAAAACTGCGTCAGCTTCTGGCAACTTCCCTTACCTCCTGTTTGAAGGCAGCGTCACCACTTTTGCAGAAACGAAAGATCATGCCGATCGAATTGCTACATTCCTTCATAAGCAGGGAATAAAAAAGGGGGATCGAATCGCTATTTTCCTGCCGAATCTACCTCATTACCCCGCGATTTTCTTCGGTATTCTACAAACTGGCGCGGTTGCGGTAACTTGCAACCCTCAATATACGGCCTCGGAACTCAACTTCCAATTAAGGGATTCAGGAGCAAGAATGGTCTTCTGTATGGATCACAAGGAATACACTCCCACGGCTTATAAGGCTGCAAAAGATACACAGGTCGAAAAGGTAGTTGTTTGCAGCGTGAGGCGCTTTCTGCCTAAAATGAAGAAAGTTTTGGGTTCCTCTCTAGGGATGATTCCCCAAAGTTCCACTTATCAAGAGGATATCACGATTTTTTACGATGATGTCATTAAAATGACGGAACCAGACCTTCCATTAGTGGACATCGTTCCCAAAGATGATCTTGCCCTTATACTTTATACGGGCGGTACTACTGGAACCCCAAAGGGAGCAATGTTATCACATTACAATCTATACGCAAACGTTATGCAACACTCAGAGTACGTCCAAATTCAAACAGAAGAAAATGATGAACCTCAGAGATATCGATATAGAGAAGAGGTTCTCGTTGGGGCTCTCCCTTGGTTTCACTCATATGGTTTGACCCTTACTATGTTGGTGGCAGTTCAACATGCTGCATCAGTTATTGTAATCCCAGATCCCCGGACAGGAGACCCCCCCTTATCAGATTTGCTGGCTGCTATTCAAAAACATAAAGCCACAGTTTTACATGCGGTACCGACTTTGCTGGCTGGGATGGTCAGCCACCCATTTATTGACAAATACGATTTGACTTCGTTAATGGCAGTGGGGTCGGGTGCCGCCCCCCTTCCCCCCGAATTGGCTAAACGATTCGAAGAAGTAACGGGGTGTGTGGTGTTTGAAGGATATGGATTAACGGAAACTTCCCCTCAAACCCATGCTAATCCCACCGACAAAGCCCTACGAAAGTTTGGAACAGTAGGTTTTCCGATACCTGATACCTCAGTAAAGATTGTTGACCTTGAGACGGGTACGACAGCGCTACCAATAGGAGAGGATGGAGAAATTGCCCTCGCTGGCCCGCAAATCTTTAAAGGATACTGGAATCGTCCAGAACAAACGGAAGCAGTTTTCCGTGAAATCGATGGATTAAACTTTTTTTTAACAGGAGATATTGGTCATTTGGATGAGGAAGGATTTACGGTCATCACCGACCGTAAAAAAGACATGATAAATGTATCCGGATTGAAAGCCTATCCTCGAGAAATAGAAGACATTCTCTTTGAACATCCGAAAGTTGAGCTCGCAGCGGTGATAGGGCTGCCTCGAAAGAATGATCCTAGCAACGAATACGTAAAAGCGTATATTGTTCTGCGTGATAGAGCTAGCGCTAGCGAAGAAGAAATTATAGAGTGGTGCAGGACGCGGATGGCTGGGTACAAAAGGCCACGTGAGGTTGAATTTCGAGATGAGCTCCCCATGAGCGCAGTGGGAAAAGTTCTTCGGCGTGTTCTTCGTGATGAGGTTCTGTCCTAACCCGTAATCAATCCCCTAATTGGGTCCAAAAAAAAAGGGACTCCCATGCCAGCTACTCTACGTTTTATTTTGATCTACAGGGAGGACGGGATCCCTATTTATGCCAAATGTTATACTGAGTTTTGTTCAAGTCTCTTTGCCGATACGGCCAGACTGACAAGTTTTCTCTCTTCTTTGGAGATCATGTCAAGGAAGGTTAGTGGGAATCAACCGATTTCATCAATGCAAATGGGAGATATAATCATAAAATTCTTTAAATCTCTCCCTTCATGTCATAGCGTTGTCTTGGGGTTAGAGTTGCATAATGAGGAGCTCTTCGACGCGTTATTTCAGGCCATCTCAATTCTTCTAGAGCAAAAATATCCAGATAAAGATTGGTCAATAGTAGACCGAGCCTTCAACGAAGAATTCAGTAACTCCATTGTTAAGAACGCATTAATGCCCGTTTTTCATGGTTTTGATATAATTCACGATGAATGCGAATTGGGAACTGCATGTCCTCTGTATATAATTAGTTCCCTGAACAAGAAGGATAAACCCATTTGGATGCTCCTCAAAGAGCATGCAAAATACTCCATCTAGGGGCTCAAATGGATTGGCTGAACTTGCATTATAATGCAATTCTCACCAAATCCAAAACCACTCCCCAACGTTTTGGAGGTTTTTCAATTCGAATACTAAATTCGCACGATTAGCAAATTAAGGGGACAGGTTTCCGGCAACTTATTATGAAAAATCCAAGACTTGGGGTAGAAATCCCCGTACTCAATCTGAAAGAAGCTCAAAAGTTCTACGAATCCGTTTTTGGATGGGAACCAGCACGTGTAATGGATGATCCAAAAGGTGGAATTTGGTACAATTTCAATGAGTTTACTGAGTTTCATCTCTTTCAAACCGAGAAAGCCCGCCCAAAGGGCCTGAACGTTGGTATCGAGGTTAATGATGTTAGAAAAACCCTGGAGAAAGTTAAAACAGCGGGTGGACAAGTCACCAAGGAAGCATTTGAGTACACTGATGGCGATATGACGGGTGTTGTGGGTCTTTTTAAAGATCCGACTGGAAATGAACTCTCTCTGATGGGCTTACCCGATCGTTAACACGAAAAATTAAAAATCTCCATATGTACTCCTGTGGAAGGAGTCACCAATTTTTCTTTATTTCCGCAATTGTTTCTGCATCCATTCCCTGGTTACGCTCACGTAACCTCTCAATAATATTCAATAATACTCTTCTAGAGAGGTTCTGACCGAATTTGATTTTGACGCTAATTTCCACTGGATCTATCCTGTAAACAGCAACACCCGTTATCTCGCTTTTATAGATTCGTTCAGTCACGTTTATTGGAACGAACTTTCCTTCAGGCTGATGCTTAATCATCAATTTTTGGAGTACCTCGGCCTTCTCCTCAATGTCGATTACAATGGATCCCGTTCCACGAATGTGGACAGATTTAAAGAATTGGGTTGCAAAACTCGCTGATTTCTTACTCTGCCAGTAGGAAGGAATGAAGGAATAAGGGATATCCACCGAAAAAGTCACTTTTGGAGCTTTCCTTAAGAGATCAAATTTTTCGCCTTCTTGGGCTCCGTGGAAATAGATACACTCGTTTACTAGTACGAAGTTAAGAGGAACGATGCGTGGATAACCATCACTGTCAACAAATCCAAGATGTCCAACGTTTGCCACCGCCATGATCTTCAGATATTCTTCTGGATTTGTACTCTCGAACTCACTGCGTCTCATTTCATGTCCATCCAATAATAGGTCCACGGGAGTTAGGCACTTTTGAAATTTGGCTCTCGGTTTTCCATATTAGCCATGAAGGCTTCTATAATATCTTCAGATTTTAATAATTCTAGTTGGGCAAGTTTTTCAAGTAGTAAACCCCGATCTAAATCAAGGCCATATACTTGGTCAATTAATCTCTTTGCAATCCCGATGGCAAGGGGAGCATTTCTCAAAAGCCTATCGGAAAGTTCCTTGCCCTTGGCTAGTAGTTCTCCCTCCGGAACAACCCAATCTACTAAATTATATTTCAAAGCGCTTTGCGCTGAGAATTTTCTGCAAACATTATCAGTCGTTTTGTAGCGCTGGTCCCTAGCATTTTAACTAGGCGTGTTGTTCCTCCTAGGTCTGGAATAACCCCAAGTGCGGTCTCCAGTAAGCCCACCTTTGCATTTTCGGTCATAACCCGGAAATCACAGGCCAGGGCCAGTTCGAGACCTGCACCATAAGCGTAGCCATCAATTAATGCAATAGTGGGTTTTTCGATTTTTTCAACCCTGTTAAACGAATTTTGGGCAATTGTTTGGAAATGCTTTATGGTTGTCAAATTCGTTTCTTGGACAGCTTGGCCCAGTTCAACTATGTCCGATGCCAGATGAAAAAATCTCTCGATTATCATATTGACACCCTTTTACAAAAACCATGCGTGTGTGACGGTCAATTTGTAAAGAAGTGAAGGCATCATCTATCGCCTCAAACATGGCGGTATTTAAGGCATTACGTTTTTCAGGTCGATTCAATGAGACTGTAGCCGTATATCCGTCCTTTTCTATTAATAATAATGGTTTTAAACTCATTCAGAGACACCTCTTGGGTATAAAGCAAAGAAATTTGGATAAAATTGGATAAAGCGTTCTAAGAAGGGAGAAAGAATTGCCATTACGAACTATCTTTAAGGATTTAAGGCATTGATTTAATTTCAATGAAGGAAGGCTTTGTCCTGGAGACGGAATAAAACTTTCTGATAACGAATCCTACTAAATGAGGACGTAAATAATTTTCAACTTCCTTGAGACGGTTGATTAAGCATGGATATCAAGACTACCGTCACTCTAAACAATCAGATTAAAATGCCAATATTTGGGTTGGGCACGTATAACCTGAGAGGAAGAGCAGCAGTTTCGGCGTTGCATGAAGCGTTCCAAAACGGCTATCGACTGCTTGATACTGCCACGTTTTACGGGAATGAGCGCGAAATCGGTCAAGCGATTCGAACATCCGAGATCCCGAGAGAGGAATTCTTTGTTACAACCAAATTATGGAATAGCGATCACGGATTCCGGAAAACTTTGAAAGCGTTCGATAGAAGTCTTCAACTCCTGCAATTGGACTATATCGACCTTTATCTGATTCATTGGCCAGTGACTGATAAACGAAAGGAATCTTGGAGGGCACTCGAATCCTTATACGAGACCAATCAGATCCAAGCAATAGGAGTAAGTAATTATATGATTCACCACTTACAGGAACTTTTTCAGGATTGTGTCATCCGTCCCACTGTCAACCAGATTGAATTTCATCCCTTTCATTATAGGAAAGATCTCCTCTCGTATTGTAAACATCATTCGATCGAGGTAGAAGCGTATAGCCCGTTGACAAAAGGGCATCGACTTCATGATCCCCGATTGGGTTCGATAGCAGCAAAATATTCCAAAACACCCGCGCAGCTGCTGATTCGGTGGGGTCTCCAACATGATGTAATTGTTATTCCCAAATCTGGGAATCCAAAAAGAATCCGAGAGAACTCAGAAGTTTTCGATTTTGTTATCTCGAATGAAGATATGGAAGCATTGGACACGCTTAACATTCGGTATATTTCAAGTTGGGATCCTACAGATACCCCCTAGGGTAACGCATAGGAGGGAAATTTCCGACAACTTCCATTTTCGTTTAAACGGTGTCCAAAGACTTATAAATTGTGATGGTTTGACCACCAAGACATTCAGTATAGATGAAAAGGCTAACAGAGGTACTAGAATTGAAAAGATTTGATCAAGACACTTATTTGAGAATTGGAATTATAATCGGTGGGATCTACGACTTAGTTCTTGGCGTAAGTCTCCTATTCCCTGATCTTACCGCCCCTATATTGAGCATAAACAAACCGAATCCCGAAATCTATAGCCACGTTGTTGGTCTGTTCCTTATTGCGGTAGGATATTTGCTATTGGTTTCTTCTCAAGATGTCAAAAGACTTGCGTTCATTGGAGTCGGGTCGTGCTTTGTACGTTTGGATTTCGTTTTTCTTGTTGTTTTATCGTGGTTGACGATTGGGATTGAAACTGGATATTTACTGCTAGCAATGACAGATACGATAACAGCTGCACTTATCTTAATCCCTATGATCTTGACCGAAGGAATTACTTGGAAGAGTTTATGGCTGGTCTAGCGGTTTATTATCAGAAAGATGAGCTAAATACACTATTATAACGGGAAGACCAAAACTTTTACTATTATTTGGCCTGGTAACCTGCGTTTTTCAAGACATAAAGCGCATCTACCGTTATGAATTCATTCATACGTTTCTTGCCAGTTCCTCCCCAATTTACCAATGATCTTCCGCTCCTGTTAAGATTGTCAGTAACTTGATAATACTTTCTTTCAGCAGGAAATCCTCCGTCGGGGAGCTGTTTTGATTGCAATAGGTCTAGGGCATCCTTACATCTCTCATCAGGTAAGAATCCTCCCTCTGCCAATACTTTTAGGCCAACAAGGATATTATAGTGCCAGTAGTACGGATAGTATAGTTGGGCAAACTCTTTTCGCATGATGTGACCATCTTGTTGCCTCTTGTACAGGTGACGTTTGAAGAAAATGTCTGACGCCCGCCTAGCCATAGCTCTTGATAACTCGTCAGATTTGAGGTGAGAATAAAGATTCAAACCACGTAACGGAAGAAGAGATTCCATAAAGGATGAATTCTGAGCTGCTGGATTTTTGTCGCAATTCCAACCACCATCCTCCCATTGCCATCGTCTCAACCTATCTACCAGAATTTCAACCCTTTCATCTTCCAACCCCAATTTCAAAAGATAGTACAGGGCGTTTCCCTCCATTGAAGCACATTTCCGATATCGACCATTGATTAAGCGGGCATATTTCTTTTCATACTTTTCAGAAAGTAACCACTGGAAGACTTGCTCTTTTAGAGGAAAGAGAGATTCATCCCCCTCTGGATAATCAAGGTCTGCAATCACAGATAAGACCCAATGGGCCCCAAACCACTTTTTATATGGGTGATAGGGGATTTTACCCTCAGAATCACGTTCTGAGAGAAGATGTTGGACAAAACTTGATGATTTGATTTCATTTTGGAGTGATTGCAATTCTGATGAACGTGGATCCTTTCCCAACAGATATGCGTGGGTTTTATACACGATTGAAGGATTTTCTGATTTTAAAAGTCTGCTCAGAATATTAGCCATTGTCGTTGCATCGAGAAAATAATCTCTATTGAGCAATTCCGAGTGTAGGAAGTGGCTATAACTTTAATCGTCCGAAGCTAGAATGCAGAAGGAAAGACTTAGAGAAGACTGTGGAATCTCAGGTTAGGTCGTCATCAAAGCTACAATCAAATACTGGGTCCAGCCGACCTTAAGGTGTTTAAACACGAGCTTCTTTGTGTGAAGACGCCATTACATAAAACGCATGAAGTCCTGAGATCGAACCAAAAAAAGACTCAGAACAACGAGAAACCTTTAAATAGGCTATTGCCTATCAAAGAAAATACCAAAAATTAAATGCTGTATGTAGAAGAATGAAACCTATCGAGTCAACCAAATTCATTAGTATTCCGATTATGCTTTCACTTCTTATCCTCTTGGGGGCCTCCAGCTCTCCGTTAAACATCCAGAAAGCGAGTGGATACTCATGGGTTTTCGATGAAGATTTCACGACCACCTCATATATGGATTTCGCAAATACTACTGTGTGGGGATGGGAACAAGGCTCTGGAATGGTCTCTTTACCTCGTACGTTCCCAAGAATAGGGTCAGTGGATCTTGATTCTTTTTCCAATGGTTTTACGATTAAGGATCATTATGCTTATATTGCTGAAGAAAATTTTGGCCTGGAAATATTAGATATAAGCGATCCCAAGATTCCGCAAATAAAGAACCAACTATCTTTGAATAATTGCGTTGATGTTGTCGCTGGGAGTGAGTATTTGTATTTAACGAATTATTATCCAGACATTACGCGTCTTTCCAGTTATTTTATAATCCTAAATGTGATTGACCCCATTAATCCAGTAATATTAGGTTCACTTGCTAAACATCCTAATTCCACACATGTCACTCTTATGGGTGATATGGTTATTTCAGGGGATGAGAATTGGATATATGTACTTGATTATATTTTAGATTCAGGTTTTCAGCTCGTAGCCTATGCAGTTACGTCAATGAACATCACTGACCCTCTCTCCCCATCAGTATCCTCAATATATGAAATTCCAGTTCCTATGATCACATTATCTTTTGATAATGAAATGTTCATTTCTGGGAATTACCTCTACTTACCAGATGGATATAATGGCTTCTCAATTCTAGATATCAGTGATCCCACCAACATCGATCTGGTCGTAAACTATACTACGGGGTGGAAACCTATTGCTGTATCTATCGAGCATGATTTTGCTTATTTCGTTGATATTAATCACAGCTTACAGGTGTTTGATGTGGCTACCCCTTCGAATCCTCTTCCAATAACCATAGTTACTACTTCTCCAAACCCGCATGCAATCTGGGTTGAGGATAACTTGGCGTATATAGCTTATAGTTATGGGGGTTTGGGGGGCTTACAGGTGTTTGATGTGCATAATCCCTCAGATCCCGTTCTCCTTAGCTCTACTTCTATCCTGAGTGATTTCTATTCTATTTTTAAGGATAATAGGTTGCCCGATTATCCTCATGATGATTATATTTTAATTTGTGGAAGAACGTTAGAGGTATTTGATGCAGTCCATTATGAATCAGTTGCTGTCGCTCAATCTACAATTATTGTTTCGACTCTCGGTTCAGCGTTTTTCTATCTGGTAGACCTTACTTCCTCTGTATTTTCCATCCTCCTTGAAGAAAACACAACAGTTGAATTCTATTTTTCTCCTGATGCGGGTGTTCATTGGGAACAAGCTAACCTAGCTGGAGGGTTAGCACATCAATTCACCCTTCTAGGATCACAATTACGTTGGAAAGCGATATTAAGAAGCACCGATGGTGAAGGCAGCCCTATTATTGGCGCTCTTACTTTTGAATGCTACATTTATATTGAACCTCCATATCTTCTATCACCAGATGACGGATATAGTACATTTAACAACCGTCCTACTCTTGAATGGGAGAATCTCCCAGACGCGAGCAGCTATTATTTACATCTCGATACCTCTTCTACGTTTAATTCGTCGGATTTATTTACTATATGGATAGATGAACCCGCTTCCTCTTTTACTTTACAAAATGATTTGTCTCCGGGTACTTGGTACTGGAGAATATCAGCTATTGATATGGATAATGAGATTAATCCATACACACGGTATTCAGCAACTAGAAGCATTCTTATTGATATTATTAATCAACCTGCTGATGTAACCTACATTTATGGATCCTTAGGACATAATATTGCTTGGTATCCAGTAAGTTCAGACCCAGCTAGTTTTCAGGTTTATCGTGATGGAACTTGGGTCGCAGGAGGACCTTGGGATGGCAATTCCATCACAATAGGTGTAGACCATCTCCCAGTCGGTCTCTACAACTACACCTGTACCGTTTATGAGCTGTCTGGCAAAGAAGTAAGTGACTCAGTTACAGTCACTATAATTAAAGTTCAAGATATTACCACGTCGAACCATTTTACGACTCTTCCTACGACTTCCACTACCATAACTACCTCCAATGAACCAGAGTCCAGTACTGGAAGAACAACCACTAATGCAGAATCTGGGGCATTCCCAGGACTTTATGCTATGATAATCTTCTTAAGTACCTATATTGTTTACAAGCGAAAACAACTGAGATCTTAATTTAATGATTGATGGTGAAAATGAAAGCGGGTCTCCACACCCGAAGGTATAGAACTTGAGAGAAGACCAAGAAAAAAACCCACTTGCCGAAAGAAAATAGACCTCCAAGGTTAAAAAACCTTATGTTGGACATAATAAAAATCAAAGTAGGGAATTTCCGCAATGATACCAATTTAGACCTATTAGAGGGTCGTGATCTACTAGTAACTGATGTTCTACTAAAAATGATTAATTATATGAATGATGTCTCTCATCTACGACATGAAGATAATATTCCTCTTGAGGAAGAAGGATGGTCCATCTAGTGGCGAGGACTCCCTTAATTCGAGATTATGCTAATAAAGTATTAGCCCTGATGGGTGCTCTATTCACTCTGATTTTTAATGTTGTCTCTGTTTCACTTGAAAGTAATCCCGTTGCTTTGTTTTTTTTTTATTTTGAGGCTTCGATCTGAATACAACCACTTTTGGGATAATTTTTTCCCCGATGTGATATTCTTTTACGCATTTTTTTCTTTTAGTTATCCTTACTGAGAGAATTCTTACTACGGAGTCTTAATCACTGACCTCTTCTTTTCATGAAATTTGGCTAGTTCGTTTGCAGCTTCCAATAAAGGTTTATATGTGATTAAAGTGCATTATTTGTTCATCCCCGAATCGCACTTTGAGTAATTGATTGCCCATAGAAACTCAGAAACTATCAAACACGTGCTTCTTTATGAGAAAACGCCGCTTTCATTGTCAAATCAACAAAATCATCCACAGTGACTCCAGGCATGTCAAAAGACTTTGTAGTTTCCGTGATTACATTCTTGAGCTCCTCCGCCTTTACCAACGTTCCTTTCAAATCTTTTTCAATTAAAGATAGTCCGTTCATAGGCTCTATGGTAATATCACCAGATAAACTTGGTTCATAAGCAATCACTTTGTTTTCTGTAACATAAACGCCTTTGATTAGCCCACCTGCCGTTTTGACCAACGATTCTGATATAAACATTCCTCCTTTTATTTTCACGGCACGTAGCGATGAGGAACGGCCAGTTATTGCGAATTTCCATTCTTCCGTACCATACATTACATCTAGTTCTGCCATCTTTTTTCTTGTAGGTTGAGGTAATGTAGTTCTCTCGAATTCAACATCAAGATAGGATTGAAAATTTTCCAAATATGAAGCGATAAGCTTCTCTCTATCGGGAATTTTCCCTAGTATAGAATCAAAGCTACCTACACGATCCTCCAGAGATTTTGCGACCTTGTCTCTGAATTTTTCATCGGGTACACTCATAACTTGTGCCATCTCTGATGAAGGAAAAGAGAGGATAAAATTCCCTGTCAATATACGAGAGTCTCCTAAAGTGGCAGCACCATTTCCTGATATTTTCTTCCCTTCAGCAACAATATCATTAACGGGCGCGAACTGTGCTTCCACGCCAAAATTCCGATACGTTGCAACCACTGGTTGAAGCAATTTCTCGTAAAAGTCTATTGTACGTCCTTTGAGTTTGGGATTTTGAGGATTTGTGATTGCGTGATAGAAGATCTGATCTCCGTTCAGCAAAACTTGGCCCCCGCCACACGCACGGCGATAAACCTCATATCCCCTTTGTTCGCAGGCAGCTAAATCAACTTCTCTTTTTGGATCCTGATGATAACCCACACTAACAAATGGCCGATTGGGCCAATCGATCAACAAGATGTTATCATATCTTGTTTCCTGTCTGGTCAACGCTGCTGCATGCCACACGGTTTGTGTTTCAAGTGAAGCAATCTCATTTAATTGGACTAATCCCCAAACTTCCGTCATGTGCCATACTTTCCTATTTAATGTAGAGTTAGAAACGGGAAGATGACTAGGTTAAAAAGGGACTTGTTCGAGTAAGAACGATAATGGAATAAAGTTATTATGGTAGAATAAATCGCTTTTGGGTAAACCCAAGGATATGGGATTAGAAGTGCTTTTACATGTCAAGGATGGTGCACTGAGAAAAGTCTATTTATTTCGAATAGCGTTTCAAGCCAGCTAAGTAATATAAGGTAACAGAGTAGAATTAAAGTGTCTTTTGCAGAGATTCACAATTGTGTTTTACCCAGTCAGCTATATTATAACGTGACTGATGATACCTGGCTTCGCAAGAATGTGAATGGAACAGTTACTATCGGGATTACAGATATAGGGCAAACACTGGCTGGAACGGTACTGCACGCAACTCCCAAGCAAATTGGAGTCGTATTAAAAAAAGGTGACCCCATCACCTTAATAGAGAGTAACAAGTGGGTGGGCCCAATCAAATCGCCCATATCTGGCACCATCATCGATACGAATGAGATAATCTTGGAGAAGGCCGATTTGTTAAACCGGTCCCCTTATAACCAGGGGTGGCTCGCAGTAATGCAACCAACCAATTTGGATAAAGAAATAAATCATCTTAAGTCAGGGCAGTCAGCGGTTGAGGCTTATCGGGCCAAAATGGACATGGAGAATCTTCAAGGGTGCGAACACTGCGAAGGTTTTGAAGTCTAAGGGATTATTTCTATCTATTTCTGAGGTGATTCTAACGGATAATATCGAGGATCCAGATTTTACGCAACTATCAGAGAAAATCTTGTACTTTCCAGGACACGCAAATATCGCAGTCCTAAATTTGGATTCTAGTAGCTTAATGATTGATTGTGGAAGGAACATCAATGAAGCAAGGGCAATAAGAAGAATTACAAGGGAGATTTTCGGGAATGATATAAGATATGTAGCACTAACTCATCTACACAGCGATCATACTCATAGCTTGCCTTGTTTCGTTGACTGCGATATCATAGCGTCAGCCCTCACTACA
>JBHLRO010000022.1:0-63361 GCA_048882505.1 Candidatus Thorarchaeota archaeon | reverse complement strand
GCCGGCCGCGGATAAATCAGATAATTCTCATTCGGATCTCGGTGTCCATATTGCTCCATATACTCCTCCCGTGAAATTTTCCCGTCCAAAATGTCCGATAACCCGAGCATGGGGCCCAAGCTTTCTAGTCTTTCTGCCTTAGGGGAACCTTGGATAAGGATATTGGCGGTCTCTTTGCCAATAATTTTTCCTAATTCTATGGAAAGATCGTTTAATGGATTGATAAACACTTCATTTGCGGTTTTTATCATATATCCAGCATTAGTAAAATCTGGTCGAAGGTCCTTGGTCCAGAACGATACAAGCTCTGATCTAGTTTCCAGAACTTTGATCCGCCCTTGAAAATCCTTACATTTTTTAGAATGTGTTGTTAAAAAGTCAGGAAATTGTTTTTGATATCTTTTGACTGCACGTTGCCATCTGAATTCATCAGGAATCATCTTGAAGAGGATCTTCCTCCAAGAAACTGGAAAAGTGGGAATTTTCATATTTTCAGGAATGTCTCCCATCATATTCTCTAGGAGGATTTCACTGATCCTTTCCTCACTGTAACCCAAGGGACCGACCTTCATTTTTCGCATGATACTTACCAAAATGGAAACGTTCATGTACGCTCGTCCAGCAATATTTCCAATCATCGTATGGGGTTGAAACCAGTCATGTTCCATTAATTCCACATTATATAATCGCCAAAGTGACCATTCCATTGGACTCATGACCTGGGGGAGGATCTCTCCAATCCCTGTTTGGGTCCAGAGATAGTCTCCTGTCAAGCTTTCATTGTAATATCCAGTAGTTGGATCTTTTCCTATCAATGTGGTAATAGGCCGGGATTGTAGAATATGCACTTCACCATTAGCTATCGCCCATTCAATATCCTGTGGAATACCTTTGAACTCGTTTTCGATTGCTTTGGCTTGCCTGAATAGGGCTTTTTTATATCGTTTCAAACCGGGTGGCCCTCCATATTTTCCCTTAGGTCTCGTAAAGGTAAATTCATGAGCATCAACCTCACCAGACACCAATTGATCTCCCATTCCGTACACATAATTTCCCACCATAATATTCCGATTGCCTGAGACAGGATCGGCTGTAAATAATACGCCACTAATCTCGGACCTGATCAACTGCTGAATTATAACTGCAATTTCATGGTCTAACGTCAGACCCCTGGCTCTTGAATAGGCTTGTACCCTTTCGTTTAATCGAGATTTACGAACTTGCGTTATCGCTTCGCGAATCTCCTCATCGGTCTTTGCATCAAGAACCGTCTCAAACTGCCCTCCGAATGAGGCTGTTGCTGAATCTTCGGCTAGGGCACTTGAACGTATGGCGAAAGAAACACTACCATTTTTCTTCCACACACCTTTAAGGTAAGTTTTAACTTGTTTCCAAACCTCTGGAAGTAACTGATCCTCCTCAAATGCCTTTGGAGTAATAACTAGACCATCAGGAACTGGGAATCCTGCGTTCAAAAGACGGGCAAGAGCACCTCCTTTTCCTCCTGCCAATTTTTGCATTTCTGGTTTAATTTCTCGAAAAGTAAAGATGTATTTTTCCTCTTGTTGAATACTCTTCATTTTCCATTACCATACCTGTAAAACAGCTTCTTTTCTCTTTTTCAGTTGCTTAGATTGATACAATTGCGGAAGTAGTGCAATATAATCCATCTTTTTCACATCAATTGCGTTTCGTTGCAATGCAAAAATCTTTTTAAATATATCGTTCTCGGTCATTTCTATAAATACATTGTACCGCGGATTTAGTAAGTGACTTTCTGGTCATAACTAGCGTTTAATCATTTGGAAGTGTTGGAACCATCCCTGATCCTGATTATACTCTAACAAAATATGAGAAAGAGTTTGTCGAGCTCTATGGCGGAATTTTTGCTTCTCGAAGATCCAGAAACTTCGGCAGAATATTCGCTTTGCTTTTTTTAAAGGCCAGATCAGAAGAGAATAGTCTTGATCAGCGGAAAATACTGACCTTCATCAATGAAAATTTTGCTCGTGACCTTTCAGTAAGTACGGTAAGCCGAACTCTAACGAAAATGGTTAATGAAAAGTACTGTTGCGCCATTTCACCTGAAAAAGGAAAAAGAGGAAAAACTCGTTATTACTTTAATTTAAATCCTAAAAAATTAGCATTAGATAGAACTCAATATCATGTGCAAGAATTAACAAGATATAGGAATAGTTTAGGAGATCTCAGAGGGAAATTAATTTCTGATGAATCTATATGCGACGAAGAATTACGCAAAATCGTATCGGAGATGCTAGCGGTCTATGATATCACTTTAAAGATATATAAAGAATTTCTTCTTCGCATTGAAGATGAACTTAAGAATATCAAACCTCAATCAAGAGATGGATTCAATTTCAATTGATTGACTCTGGGGTCTGTAAAGTATAAAAGATGGATTATTCCAAATAAAAATGGAGAATTAGGGTAGGAATGAAGATGCAAGAATTCAAGAATTTAAAGTCTGTCGAAGATTTAGAAGTGTTTATACAGACAAGCGGATTTCGTCAAGACCCGCATAATCCTGAACATCGTGATTTCTCTGAATTTAGGCTAATTACAGAAGATCAACAGATCAAAAATCAAAATTGGATCAGATACCAATTTATTCCTGATTTCAACTCCCACATAGATCTAAAGCCCATTTGGGAAGAGATTAAAAGGACAAAAAACTGGGAGATCCTAGTTGAAAATGATTCTTATCACTGTCTCTGTGCTCTCCAAATGACAGAGTATAAGATAATCCTTTTCTTGTTCGACTATGAAAGAAAAGACCTTTTTATGATAAAACTTGAGATTTTATTGAATCCAGTGGATTTTAAGCGTAGATTGTCTACAATTCTTGGTGATTATCTGAATTGGGGTTATGAAACTGACAGGACGGATGTAATGAAACTAGCTTACGAAACATCCAAGGGATACAACTTGGGATGGGTTCCCCCAATTGATGTGAGGCCTAACGTTGAATGAACCGGTCTAATGCCTATACTATCGGAAGTTTACTATGTTTGACGGGTAGTTTACCTCTACTATTCAATTACCTTATCATTTTTAACAGAATCCTCACCAACCATGCCCGCATAGGGAGCAATGTAGAGATCTTCCAACTTAGAGCGATTTGTGCCGTTATTTCCCGTCTTCTCCTTATTTTCCACGAATGGTACGTTTTTTTATTTATAGGCATTGGAATTTTACTTGGTGTAAAGGGCCTGAGAATGAGACGTCAAGTGGATCCCAAAAAACTACCAATTTCTTTATCGAAGGTAATTTGGCTAGGTTTGTGTAGCTTTGGGGCTTAATATATTTCTCAGTCTCTCATTGGCTATTAGCGTTGTAGAAATACCTAATTCAAAATACTTTGGAGAATCGGCGTATATATGGATACAAGAAAAATTATTGTTTGAATCCATTCTTCCGCTAGAAGAACTAACCTTCCTCTTACTCCTTCTCGAACTACTCTTCTTTTTGATTCTGATGTTAGTGGGGCAGAGCATTTATCATTACATCAGACTATTCAATGAACAAGAAAACGAGAACGCCTCGTCTATTCTCATTCCCCCTCTTGCTACCATATTGATGGTATGTTATATTTCATTTTATTATTTCATGCGGATAGACGAACATATCCAAAGTTCTCGAAGTAATCAGGCTATTGTGGTCTTTTTTTCTAATCTATATATATTGCAAGTAATCTTCGTTGCCTTAGCTCAGGTTTGTCTTGTGATGCTTTTGATCCTTGGGATTACAGACTACTCATGGTTTTCCGCTAGAATCAAGGCGCGATTTAGCGTTATATCTGATTTAAGAGGTCGTCTTGGTTTGGCGATCAATGGCAACTTAAACAAAATCGTTCCCCACACGATTGTAATCGCTATCTTTATGATGTTTGGAGTCCATAGCTACTTTCATCCATTCTTGATGGTCGCCCAAATTCAACCGCTGTACAATAGTACTCCAGTCGATCCTATTGTTACCCCATTTATTTTCATAATTGGTTGTGGTCTGAGTTACATGAGCTATAGATTATATTCAGGCCGTCGCTGACATGGACTAGCTAAAGTACTCTGCATAATCAAAGAAGTTGAAAGCTTCTCCTCGCTGCAGGGCCAGTTCATATTTGTCATACATTATATACGTTAGATCGCTTGGTTCATAACCTAAGAAAACGTCCATAAAGGCACCAGCGGTCTGTCTGGCGATTGTACCATTATAATCCAAGAAGAGTGAATACGCAGCATAAAGAAGGGGTTGGAGACCCCTACGCCATAGCCGTAATATCGCCAATTTCCCGATGTTCATCTGAAGGATGGAAATGATGGCGTTTATCTTTTCCCAAGGATCAAAGGATGATATCTTCTCGAAATAATCAAGTGAAGTACACATATGATTGTGATGTTCCAAGTTCTGGCGTGGTACGGGAGACCAATTACAAAACATAACAGTCCCTCATGTCAAAATCACAAAACCGAAAACGGACCTGAAAATAGCTATAAAGGATGAATCCTGGGTATAAAAGAAAAGGTAATGGGTTATCTTTATCGGTATTGTCAATATTAGGATGGTAAAACTAATATAGGCCATCATCCTAAGAAGGATACTTGGGTCTTTATCGTTATCCCATTTGTTAACAGTTTTGTATCGAAATAGCAACATTTATTTCAAATGAAGTAAATAAATTTGCTACTTAGAATGAGGGTGAACGAATTGAAAATCAACTACAATAGGGAGAAGAGGATAACATCTTGTCTAAAAAAGAGAAAAAAAGGCAGCATTATGTGCAAGCAGCATATTTGAAGAATTTTGCAATCGACCCCACACAAGAAAGAGAGAAAAGAAAGATTTGGGTAGCAGAGACAAAAAGAAGCAAGATAGATATCATAGGCAAACCCAAGAAAATTGATAAACTATCAATGGAATTTCACTTCCTAAATTACAAAGTTGATTGTCTACTGTCTGAAATAGAAAACCGGCACTTTCCTGCTATTCAGCAGATAGTAGATAGAGGGACATTAAACACTGGTTTAGGGGATTTGTATATTTATATCGGATATCAACGGATTCGGGGTCGTTATTGGCGTGATGTGATGGGAATATTCAATCCTAAGAACCAGCTTGATGTGAAAAAACTACAAGAACAGCAGTTTTTTCCTTCTATTCCAAATCCCTATCCAACTGGATCACCTGCGGACTTTTATCTCGAAAAATTAGGACCGGAGATTAGTAGGGTAGAAGAGGTAATCTGTGATATGATAAACGAGGAAAATATGATCCTTTTTATGAATAAGACAAGCCAGAGTTTTATTACAAGCGATAATCCAGTAGTGCTATCGTTTAACGGAGAGGGCTGTGTAAAGATAAATGGAGAAGTAATTGCTTGTGAATTTCTATTTCCATTGTCTCCAAAAATAGCTGCAGTTCTCATCTCGAAGACTAGGACAAGTCCACGTCTCTTTCCTGTAGAATTCGAAATATCAAATGCAGAAGAAATAATGTTTCTCAACAAAAAAATAGCTGAATACAGTAATAAGGAGATATATGCAAAGGAGAAAGACGATTTTGTCAAATTAAGAAACTACATACTCAAGTAAATTTTGAGAACAGCATAAAGAAATGTGTGTACATAATCAACGTTAAAAACCCTTACTAACCCTTTAGTGTTTGGTATTATTACTTCTTCTGATTCCATAATTTAATCAATTCAGGTATTTGGTCTAGAAAAAAGGTCTTAAAGAATTCTATTACAATCACAGAACAGAAAAAAGTCTTAAAATGAAGATTAGAATAACTGAGGTTTATCCTTAACACTTCGTGTATGGTTTGGCAGTGAATTAGGCATGCTAGGTTTGGAGTATTTCTAAGTGAGTTCCCTTGTTTTTTACATCGGATGTTTAGTCCAAAAACCAATGATTATTGATTTAACATATAGAAGTTTGATTATCGAACAACACCATTCCGGATATCCTCAGAGTGCCATTATTTTATTCATTAACTGAAAGAATGACCCCTTTCGATACTAAATGTGCGAGCAAAGAACCCATAGGATGATACTTACCCCGAGAAGCAAGTAAAACTTGAGAGAAGGTATGAGCTCGCTGGTTAGCATATATCTGTCAGGAATGGGAAGTGTCTAGAGATATTTTTCTGGGTCATCCGTGGAAAAAAACCATTTAAGTTTATAATAGACTGCCCCTATTCTAGCAGACCTGAGGAAAACCAAGTCCACTCGTAATTAGTCCGTTGATACTCATAACAATAGTTCTCCGATCTGCTTGAAAAGTGTGATAGGATTATGGAAAAAGGATGTTAGATTAGGCCTAGCTTAGAAGTCGTCCAATACCTCTATCGAAAAGAGACTCCAAGAGGGACCAGAAAAGTGGCAGTAGGATTCGGAACTTTTACCCTCATGTTATGGAAATCACTTAAGCCCGAAATCATTAAATGTCCTACCTGCAGAAAATTTACAGCAGCCAGTTCTACCCATTTATTAAGGATTGTATTGTTCTTAATCATCCCATTTCCAAGGGCCTATATGAAAGTATATCACTGCGAGGAATGTGGAAGCTTCTTGAGGAAAGGAAGATAAAAAATGGGGTTACTTAGAAGTGGACCGCTGGTTATACGGCAAAAATATCTGATTGGAGTGGAGATGATTATGGGAGCTATCTGGGTGATGTTGAGTATTTATTCCATACAAGGTGTGGCAATTTCAATCCTAGAGGGGTCGTTTATACTAATATTTTTCCTATCTTTCATTTACACGACATTTAATGTTTTTGAAGGACTTCTAATAGAAATACTCCCTGCTACGGTGATCACAAGCGCCGCAATAAATGACGGCCTTTTGGCCGCGCTTTTGTGCGTCATTACTGCATGTTTAAACTTCCTCATCGCGTATATTAGATACAGATACCTTGAGGGCAAGATAAGAGAGGCGCATGTTCTTAATTCGGAAGTTTGGAGACCTGAAGAAACGGGGATCCCTGCCAGCACTCCCTTTTATTATTACATGGCTTGGATCACAATCGGTGCCTGGGTAGTTTTAATTCCCAGTATTTTAGGTCAAATAACTCAATTTAATGATCTAGGAGGCTTTCTTTTTTTGACTACATATCTATCAGTAGGATTCTTGACCAGCTATTATGTTGTGCAAGTAAGGAAAAGAAAATAGGTTGTGTTGATTATGAGAGTACAGGCAAGTGGAAATCCTCGGCGCTATGTCAATGTTTGGATGGTAAAGCTAATATAGCACATCAGACAATAAAGGATATTTAGGTATCAAATTGTTGGTTTTTACCGCATAGGTACCTGTTCTTCTAGCAAATTTATGAGAGGTGGTTGATATATGCCGGAATATGAACGAGTAGTCCTACGGGACGCCCAAATTCTCTTTCAATACGAGAGAGGTGCGGAAGTTGCGCAAACATTGCCTGAACGAATGTGTCAGTCCTATAAACGAATCTGGGATCAAATTCCCAAGGTCTTTGCGGATATCCGCTTTGAACTGCAGTGTGATAGACCGCCCAAAGGTACGTTCAAAGAAGGCCAAATCGTGTTCGAAGGAACCATAGATTGTGAGCCCGTTATAATCCGCCAGGGGTGCCGCACTAACCAGTACGCGTATGAAGTTTTAGAGAACGCACGCCGCTGGGGGTGTCCGTGGGTGGCTGAAGCGACAGCTGAGATGGCCAGATACGAAGAGCAATGTGGTAGGGCGGTACCTCGCTGAGCTCCTAGCCTAAGCATCCCTGGGTGATCTAAGGGTGTCAGGATGTTACTCCAGGTTTATAAAAGGGACTCGGTCTAATGGTAGAGGATAAAAATCCAGCGAAGGTGGTTGGAATGAACCTCTTAAGCCAGAACCTCCAGTCATTAAGGTTCCCGAAATTGACCATCTCCGATGACCTGAAATTGGAACTGCCCTTCCTCTGCCAGATCGATGAACGCCTGCACGCCACACACGAGTCAGCTTATTGGTGTGCCCAAGGTGACACCTGTCTGTGCGGAACCTGTTATGCCACGCTGGCCACTCTCTTTAAATCTCCAGTTTGTCCCTATTGTCAAGGGCGACTCACCGCGGTATTAGGGCTGGATTAAACACCTAGTATATATAAGCACATAAGCGCAACACGGCAGCAAGGAGTCGGTGGAAAATGATTCCACCAGAGTCAAAGCAACTTTTGAAAACAATAATCGACTTACGAAAAATGTACGCAATTGTAAACGAAATTTTCAAGGATTTTGAAAGCATCTTAATTGAAAAATTGGAGACTCTCTAGCGAATCTTCCTAAAAGATGGGCTAGCAGGGTAGTAATCCCGTATACAGGAAGAAAGCGATCCTCCTCACTCTCAAATCTCCTTCCCATCTACGAAGAACCTTAAAAAATCTAAAATTTCTCTCGGAGGCAATCCGAATCCGATTTTTTTGCCCATACGAAAATCAGATTGTAAACTAGAGAATTCATGCGCCTGAGATCAGTTTTCGTATAATCATTTTTATAATGAAGGTATACCTTTTCTTATCCAATTATCCTAATCGATGTGGAAATAATGGCTGAAGTTGACATTTTAATGGGATCTTTCTTTGGCATCTTAGGGATTGCGTTCACCTTATTGACGCTATTAATCCTAAGATCTAACCGAAATCAGATCAATCTAACATTCGGTTTTTCAACAATCTTATTCGGAGTTTCATCATTTATCTGTATGTTGGCATTTTATGGATTTCAGGCGGAAGCTCTTGGATTTATCGGAAACATCATTATGATCTGGGCTCCAACGGCGATCTTTTTTGCGGGCAAGCTGATCCTGGACGGACGTGATGGGGCCTATAGGAGTCCCCTCGCCATCGTCGTTTTCGGGGCCTATTTACTATTTACGATCGCATACGCGTTGCTCTATTTCTCGGCGAGTTTCCAGCTTAGTAGAAGTGTTTTGGTTGGCGCCCTAATCGTCTCTGTTGCTTTAGTTCTGTCGGCATACGTATTTGGTCAGATTTATCAGGTAAGTGCAGATAGTCCCGACGTCCGAAACAAAATTCTTTTCCTCATTTTGGGCCTCGTCATCGGATTTATTGGCATCATCTCAGCTTTTTTGAGTACTAACGACATTCTTGTCCCAATGACCTTTGCCTCTGTGAGCGGCCTTGTGATTAACATTGGAATCCTCCTGGCCGGTTTGGCGTTTACCAATATCCCCCTAAAAATCCGAGGCAGCCTGAGCGGAATAGCCGTAGGCGCCTAAATTCTATAAATAACGGCTGGCGGTGCCAAGCCATTTCCTCTTTTTCCTTTTTCCATATCCTTTTCGTCTCTTTTGAAAATGCCCGATGAACATTGGGTTGAGAACACACTCCAATGCAGTGAATGAGTTCTAGAAGCAGCACCATCCGTTTTGATTGTTGATTTACCTTCCTGAATGCAGATAATATTCATATTTTAACTCTAGAACGAGGAGGAGCGGAAACATTAGCGCTTTCTAGTATTCATTTCAGTAATTTTCACGGAATCTTTTTGGATAAAACAACATTCTGATTATATGGCGATGTTTAGATATGAGTAAGGTTGCTATTCTATCGACAAGCCCCCAGCAGGTGACCACAGACTATTCCCGGATTCTAGATCTCATCGACTATCAACGTGTTCTAAAAAAAGAAATCGACACGATTTTTAAAATCAATTTATCTTGGTCTCTCTTCTATCCAGCATGTTCAACCCCTCCATGGCAATTGGATGGTGTTCTTCAAAAATTCATTGATGATGGGTTTGACCCGGCTAAAATAATTCCTACTGAGAATCAAACAGTCGTAACTCATCCATATAAGGGGGCCTACTTGAATAAATGGTTGGCAATACTCAAGAAGCAAAATACAGTATATAGACCATTAACCAATGAAAAATGGGTGCACTACGAGCCAAAGTCAGACGTTCCAGGGATGCGGGAACTGTTCAAAGACCAGATTATAGTTCCTGAGATCTTTCTGAATAGCAACATGGTTCATCTTCCAACGTTCAAGACCCACGGACATACTGTGACCACAGGCGCGATTAAAAACGCTTTTGGAGGTTTAATTCCAAAATATCGTCACCACAGCCATAAAATTATACATCAAATACTTGTGGATCTCTTGGCCATTCAGAAAGAAATCCATCCTGGGCTTTTAGCTGTGATGGATGGTACAGTGGCTGGAGACGGTGCTGGACCTCGCGTTATGGAACCACGCCCGTTAAACCTTTTACTGGCCAGCGAGGATCAGGTAGCTATCGATGCGGTAGCAGCAAAATTGATGGGCTTTGATCCTCTATCAATAAAATACATCGCTTTGGCCCATGATCAGGGTTTAGGGCAGGGGGATGTAGAGCAGATCGATATAATAGGATGGGAAGAAGAACAATTTAAGGTTACGAATTTCAGATTCAAGACAAAACGAAGCTTGGTGGTTCGCTGGGATCAAAGATTGAGAAGTACTACCTATCGATACCGTCCTCTTAAACCTCTCCACTGGTTATTATTCTATACACCTTTCTTCAAGCTCTTTATTCTTGGATCCGGGATTTATCACGACTGGATATGGTACCCTCTAATCGGAAAACGCAAGATCAAGGCATTTGAAGAAACGGACTGGGGACACCTCTTTCAAAAATATGAGTATGGAGAAAAAGAGACGTACCCTAAGATTAGAGATTGGAACCCGTATTAAATCCTAGAGAAGACTCACTTAAGGATGTTTTAATGGGATTACCGAATAAGTGGATGGGTTCTTTCTTTTGGACAACAATTATCGAATTTGAATATGACGCGTCGCCTGACGATCCACAAATGTAGAAAATGATTTTCATGAGTCATCATTACTCTGATTCAGAGTTGGGAAATAAACTCTGTTTTTCGTACTTAAATCCCAACAAAGGGAACATACTGTTATCGCGAAAAAAAACAACATGAATTTAAGTTATATATTTGTGATAATGGGAGTTCCGAAAGAGGAAACTATTAATACATCTTTGATTGAATTGTAACTATGAATCGACAAGAGTACATTTTTTTGGCCCTTGCAATTATGCTCTGGGTTCTTGGGGTACACACCCTGCTCATATTTCTGACAGACATCAGTGTGAAAACGATTTATGGTGTCACCAGTATGTTACTTCTCATACCTGGCTCCGTACTTCTTCTCGCCGCTTTTCAGTCTCGCATTTTGGTTTCACCTAAAGATCCAGTGGAGACTTAACTGTATAACCTCTCTTCTAGATTTTTACAGTATATGAACAACTTACACGTTGGTCAGCTAGCCAGTCGATAAATGACTCTACGTATTTTTTCCTTGGACCGGGGATTTCTCATGACTAGTTATGATATCCACTAATTGGAAGGCGTAAGATCAAGGCCTTCAGCAAGACGTGGCGGGGTCAGCTTTTCCAGAGCTATCAACAGGGAAAAGAAGAGACCTACCCGAAGATTAGGGATTGGAATCCATATTCAGGATTCTCATCAACTCAACTTCGAAAACACTAGATTAACGATACCGAAATGAGCCGATCGCGTCCAGGATTCGATTATCCCTTTTTAATTGGTCATACTTCCGCTAACCAATCCACAAACGAATCCGCATAGTTTCGGTTTAACAATGAGAACTCTTCATCAAAGATTGGAAAAAGCCCCTTATAATCCTCAGTATCTATACTCTGCAATGCGGTCTCCCATCCCACCAAACGCTTGGTGATCTTGGCGAGGGCGTTCTGGATTATCTTGGGGTCACCTTTGCCATCACAGATAGCATATAGAAGGACGTTATCCGAAGGCCAATCGATCCTCTTGAGACAAGCCATATATTTTTCCATTTTAAGTAAAGTTGGAAGATCTTTGAACGTTGCAGCTGTAAACTGTTGAATGGCCGACAAGAATCCCCCAACAAGAGTGGGATTGGCTTTCAGATCTTCTGACTCAAGGTATTGCCTTCGAATTAGGGGTAATCCGTTCCTGATTAATCCCGATTCAAAGATTAATAGCTTCGGCATGGAGGTACACACTACGGTATGAAGCCGACAGGATCGAACAAGATATGTAGAAACAGTATCATATTCAACAAATTAAGATTAGAGCCTATCATAAATCAACTTTTGATAAGTCACCAACTCATTGAACCTTGGAATTATAACACCATCTATTTTCGGAGAGTGACGCCAACGGGAAAATTTCCGGAAAGTAGGTGGGCCTCGTAAAAGATTCCGGAAAAGGTCTTTGTGGAATTTTAACATTGATTAGAGTCCCAATAATTTAAAATGGAAAAAAAAGGGGAGGAAGATTCCTTTGACGATACCTAAGCAGAGTCAATCTTCTCAAGTATCCGATCTACAATGGGAACGAAATAATCAAATGGTTTGGATATTCCTTGATCTTCCTTTACCCGAATAACGGGATCTAGAGGAATTTGGCCAAGCAAATCGGTATTAAACTCTTTTGCGAGCCTTTGACCGCCCCCTTCACCAAAGATGGGATGTTGGGTACCACAATTGGGACACTGAAAAGTCGCCATATTCTCTACGATACCAATCACTGGGCGTTGCATTTCCCGGGACATGGTTAACGATTTTCCCGTATCTAAGAGAGCAACCTCCTGGGGAGTAGTTACTATTACTACACCATCCATCTCTGGTAGGAGTTGCATAACGGATAGTGCTTCATCGCCTGTCCCTGGGGGCATATCAAAGATTAGTATCTCCAACTCACCCCAATCGAAATCGTCCATAAATTGTCGAAGTGCCTTGATTTTAATGGGACCACGCCAAACTACTGGCGTAGAACGAGTTTCCAAAAAAAATCCCATGGATACTACTTTGAGTCCCAACGGTCCTTCTACAGGCTCTAATAGCTCTTTTCCTGTTTCCACAGGAGATTTAACTGCAGCTTGTACTTTCTTATCCTCAATGCCAAGCATTTTGGGGATATTTGGGCCAGAGAGATCCAAATCAATGATTCCAACTTTTCCTTTCCCAAATTTCTTGGCAAATGCGAGAGCAAGATTGGTGGCTACAGTCGATTTACCTACTCCTCCTTTGCCAGAAAGAACTACGATTTTTCGTTTTATTTTCTGACTTTGGAAACTTATCTCTTGCTCGTCCTCATCAATTAAGCGCATTTGTGACATTTTTATCCATTTTACTTTGACTCGAGCTTGCTTAATACTCCTTTCCTCAATGTTTTTCGGAAGTGTTCGAAGTTTAAAGAATTCCTTTTTTGGCGTTTTTATATAAGATCCCGATAATTAGACGCCTTAGATAGGCCATCCTCAGTTGTCCATATACCGCACGCGTTGATACGGGAAGATGTTATGCAGATATTTTCCTAGCTTTTCTGGAAGACTCCGTGGTCGTTATCGTGCTAGCTTTTCCGAGCTAGCCAAAGCTAAGCAGGATTTCTAATGTGCCCAACATCAAATACGCAAGAGAAAACCGATAGAATTCTCGGGAAATTATTTCTTTTAAAGGAGAAGAACGGCGTAGCCGAGCGAAAGGGTTCCTCAAAAGAAAAAGCTGATGCAGAGCGCATAGCTCAGTTAATGGAGAGAGTTATCTTGCTTCTTTCGTTTAAAGATGCTCCCCAGCAGAATCTTCCTGAGATTCTTGACGCCTTAGACATTAAAACCATAGAGGAGAAGGCACGGGTGCTTCAGGAGATCTATCGCTTAATTCGGGAAGGGATCGTTTACGTTCCAAGTGGATTGCCAGAGTTAATTAGGCAGGGACTCTCACCAACGGAAATGTTTCAGGATAAAGTTTTAATTCGACTTTTGCGGCCCTATGATAAGATCATATCAGAGATTCTACGTGAACTTACTATCTATCAAGAACATCTTAACCTTAAATGACTTAACAAAGATCGCTCACTACGCCTATATGACGGTGAAAATAAGTCAACATTCTATCGATCATCAGGAGGGGACACAAATAGGCCATGAAATTCATTTCCTTAGAGTTTTCTGAATAAGTCTCGTGGATTTCCAGGCAAGACATCCTGAATCTTTGGCGAAATTTGAAAAGAATGATAAACGAACTTAAAATCCCAAGGGAAACATCCATACCCGAACTATTTGCGCTCTACCAGGTCTTTCTTTAGATAATCAGTTAATAACTTTCATTTGTTACATGATTTGTATACAGAAATCTTAGAGTATCGTCAAGCACTAAGCATCCCACCGAGTATGGAGATGGCGGGAATCCTCATGCAAATTTAAAAAAAATTCTACCTGATATCTGAACGAGAGAATTCGAGCCTGTTGGGGAAGCTCCTCGGTATGTCTAGGTTGAAATAAAGATATATTGATGATGAACACCAATCGCCACCCATTCCTGGCGTTACTGGGAAAAGGATATATTTTTGAACACCAATGACTGTTCAAATAGTATTGGTTGGTTTCCTGATGATTTTTCCATTCTCATTACACTCCGCAGAGAACTTTCTAGATTTTGTCCCTAAGTTTCTATTATCTCTCCCCGAAGATTCACCCTGGATTGATCATGACGAATTTGTGCATTACTTGGTTGCTAAACTCCAAGAATATTTTCTCCCTTCTCCACAAAAATTTGTTCCCATGATCCTCTCGGTGCTGAGAAATGGAACAGATGCTGGAAGATTGATGTTAATCAATGTTCTCCTTAAAGCGGTGGCTACATGGCACTTCCTCGCCGAACAATCCGAACTCCAGGCCCTTCTAACCGAAATGGCCCTATCTTCAGATATAATTTACTCAAAGGCAGCAGCAGAGCTGTCTAGTAAACTAGAGGAGATTCTTGACAGTAAGGCAGACTTAGAACTTCTGGAAAAATCTTCCAAAGCCCCACCAGAGGCAATCTTGACCAAGGAAGAATCGGAACTTACTCCAGATACCCTATCTTCTTTATGGGAAAAATCTGGCGATCTTCCCGGTGAAGAAGGAAAGGAGGAAGAAAAAGAAGAACTGTCTGAATTGAGGAGCCGCCGCGCACCAGCTCGCGCAAAGGCAGCTCCTCCACCTCCTCCTGGTCAAGCCATACGCCCACCACAACCTGCTCCAAAGCCTACTTCTGTGAGTTCCAGTGGGATCGAGGATAAGCAGAAAAAGAGTCGAAAGACCCCAAGTTCTCCCTCTTTGGCTGCTATTCCCGAACCGCCTCCAACTACCCCTGAACCTACCCCAATGGAAGACTCCTTTCTTTCAATCTCATCTTCGACGGTGGGGGATGATCTCGCTGCTGGTATGCCAGCTCCCGCTTCCGATGAAATGTCTAAGGCCAAACCAAGAGAGTCGGAAGTAGATACCTCTGCGGATGAAGTTACTATCGGGCAGAAACCCTCTCCTCGAACGATACACACACATCTCCATTACTTCTCTCGAATGAATCCTCGGAAAACCTATCCTTTTACAGTTACGTTGTCGTCTCGAGCAAGAGAGATCATGCGAGATAAAACTCACGTCTTTTCAGGTGAACAGGAGACAGAAGTTCGAGATAAATTCGAACTAGTAGAACCAACCCGTCAATTGCATGTTGAACCGCTTCTTTCTGGATGTTTGGTTCAACCAACATACCAACGGGTAAATATTGAATCACAGAACTTCCCCATGGAACTTGTATTCTTTGTAACACCATTAGTGGATCCTGGTCTCAGATCGACCCCGTTAAACGGAAAAATCTACATTAGAAACGAACGGGGGACTTTACTCCAAGAAATGATTCTACCTAGGCTGAGTGTAAGTAGCCATCGATTTGGCCAGCTTATCGCGAGCCTTGGAACCTTGGCTGGAGGCACTCTTCCTGCTCTTGATTTTTTGTTTGGTGTTAACCTTCAGGCAACATTGGCGACCCAATTGGCCTATGTCCTTCCTACACTAGCAGACTCAATCTCAATGGACATTGTGGTGATAACTTTAGAAGTACTTGTATTTATTGGAGCATTAATCCTAGGGGGTATATGGTGGTGGAAAAAGGGTCGAGCAAAGCTAGCTCCAACCCAAAAGGCAGCCTTAGATCTTTCCAGTTAGCCCTCTTCTCTCTCGGTACCTTTTTCTGCTAATCTTTGGTGGATGAGACATGGAATTGTCAATGGTTCACCCTTATGACCATTTTAGGACATGCACTCTTGGTTTAGTAACAAAACACGGAGCAGCGAACGATTTAGTAGGAGGAACTACCACGGTGTTAGCTCAGGTTATGAAACGTGGTAGTTCTCGTTATTCTGAACCAGAGGTTGCGAAACTTATTGATGGCAAAGGTGGGGTATTCTTCACCGCCGTAGAAAAAGATTACTCAATATTTGGTTGCCGGGTTCTTCCCAGGTATTCTGACGACGTGCTGGATCTCCTGTTCGATCTTATTTCCACTCCCATCCTAAATCCAATGGCATTTGAAATTGAACGCGAAAAACTAATCCAAACCGTTCAGCAAATTAAGGCGAGCTCCTTACAAAAGATGCTCTTTTTTGATGCTGATAGAGCAATATTTGGCCCGAATCATCTGTTGGGTCGTTCGCAATTTGGTGATGAAGAGTCTCTAAGTAAAATTGGCATAGAGGATTTGAGTGCTACACTCTCAAAGTTTCGCGAGAACATGTTTGGCTTTTTAGTTGGAAACTTCAATAGAACTATTCTATCCAAGGTACAAAAGAAGTTTGAAGAATTTTCCCCTAGAAAATTACCCGTTAGCGAGCATACCAAGTTTCCCAAACGGAAAAATGGAAAGAAAGTCTCGGTATTGTCCCCAGTACCGACGGATCAGAATGCATATCTTTGTTTAAACGTAACTACGGCTGCTACTCCTTTGAATGTAGCATTTTGTCGTTTTTCAAGTGCACTACTGGGTGAATCGTTTGGTTCCCGCATGTTTCGTGTTCTACGAGACGAATTGGGATTGGGATATATTACCGGGTCAAATATGAGCGTCATTAACGATACCCTGATTCTCAGGTGTTTTATGGAAACTAATCCAGCACGCGTGGGGGAAGCTCTAGGAAGATTGACTGATCTGATTATAGATTTGGGAAGGAAGCCTGTTTCAAAGCGGGAATTCGAAACCACAAAGGATTTCTTGATAAACGGACTGGATCTTGATTTCGATAGCTGCTTGGGAATTACGGGAAAGATGATCAATCGTCGTATTCACGGATTAGAAGAATCGATCGAGAATATTTATGCTGAAATCGGAAAGGTTGATCCAAAAGAGCTGACACTATGGTGGAAGGACATTCTTGCTCCTGAAAACTTTAGCTTGGCCGCTTCAGGCAATATCAAACCATCTGTCCTTAATGAGCAATGGAAAACTGAGATAGAAATTACCATAGGGTGAACCAAGGTGAAAACCAAAGTAGAGGAGGAAATAGAGTCCGCTTCTCTGCCCAATGGGTTACAAATGCATCTCGTGGGAATTCCCAGGGCAAGAACAACCTTATTTGCAATAGCGTACAATGTTGGCTCTATGATGGAGATAGGATTTGGCACTGGCTCTACAGATGGGATTAGTCACCTATTTGAGCATATGGCATTTAAGGGAACCCCCTCATACTCGACCCAAGAAGTAAATGAAGCCTTCACTCGTATGGGGGCTGAATTGAATGCCTATACCAGTTTTGATCACACAATTTACTACGCTAAGGTTCCTACAAGACACTTAAAGACAGCAGCTCAGATCTGGCGTGAGTTACTGCTCAACCGTCGACTAGATCCCGTGGAACTGAAATCCGAGAAAGATGTGGTAATCCAGGAAATCTTGTTGACGTTAGATAATCCAGCAAGACATGCGCTATTTACAGCTCGTAAATTGCATTTTGAAGGTACTCCTCTCGAGCATACGATCCTTGGTAGCCCTGAGTCTGTAAGGGGTATGGATATCCCAATGATCGAAACGTATGTTAACAAATACTATACCCTCGACAATGCAGCTTTGGGTTTATGTGGTGGCTTTCAAGTAGATGAAGGGAAAGAATTTCTCACAGATCTCTTCGATAGCCCGATCGAAAATCCAAGAGCAAACCCAGAACACCCCCCACCCGTCATCCTCGGTAAACGTGATGAAAATATAAAGTACCGTACCCAACTTAGCGATAAACCTCTCTGTTACGTAGGATTGTGCGTAGATGCGCCCGGGATCTCATCGGAACATATTTTTCCGCTCCTCCTACTGAACACGTATATCGGAAACTCAAGAACTTCTCTTTTATACAGAGAAATAGTTAGTAAAGGCATTGCAGGTGTCTGCGGATATGGCTTTGAACCTCTACATGATATTTCTGCCGCTTCGATCTTGTTTGTGGCTCCCCCTAATCAAACTCCGAACGTATTTGAAGAAGTGATGAATACAGTCGCGAGATTGGAGGATATTGAATGGACCCAGCCGATGGTTAATACCTTGATTGAAGAAGTTTGGGGGAACTATTTGAGCGAAATCGAAGATCCTTCTTCCTACGGCGTGGACTTTCTACAAAAATTCCTCAAATTCCGAGAACCTATTTTCCCCGATAAAATGTACTCTGAACTAGTGCAAATAGAGCCATCAGAGATGCACAAGGCAACAAATTCTCTTTTGAAGGGCTTCAAGCATCGACTCACGGTTTTTGCTACTGGAACGATACCTGAAGGCTGGGGGCCTGAAATGCCCAAGAAATGGGCCTAATTTTATTCATAAACGAGATCAGGGTACTGTTTATCCCATTGCCAGCATTGGATTAGGCATTGGTGTGATTTCGGAGGTTTGTTAATTGATTTAGCAATTCTAGGGGCGGCTTCTGGTATGAGATAGTGAGCATCCCCATTGTTTTGAAGCTCCGCAAAAATCCGGGGAACTGTAGGACTATAACTTCTAGCTACTACTACTGCAATTGAGGGAAAGTAAGAGGGTATAGAGTCATGTCCCCGACGTCTCCCAAATGCTGAACACATGTTAAGAAATTCTCGAATTTCTCCCGCACCTGCCTGGCCGTCGACTACCTTTATGTAAATTATATCCTTTGAAAAGTCTTCACCGATAACACGACTTGCTACCCGATCTAAGATCCCTTTTATATCACGATTGCCCCGATCTAACATTATGTCAATGACAACTGGTTCTTCATTTTCAGTATAAGCCTGCTGATGCAGAAGCGGCTCCCCTCCATATTCCTTCTTAGCCCATTTGACCACATTATAGAAAAACGGAAGCATATTCAGTGAAAGGGCATCGCTAATTATCTTATCAAAACCAGTCGTGTCAAAATCAACAGGTGGTTCAGAATCCCTAAGTTCGGGGTACTTTCGCTCAAATTCATCCAATAAATAGGCCGCAAGGTAATGTGGGTCCCTAATTGATTGGCGTTTTTGGTCATAAACTAGACTGAGGATATTACTGGCAGAACTGGCAACAATGATTTTGTGCTCCTGTGTATCGAAGTTTGTGATTTGCCCGATTTGGATGTGTTCGCTAAATTTCACTATTGCGCCCATCAATCCTGATACCAAATCACCATTATTCGGATTAAAACCGTCTTTTGTGATAGGCACGGAATATAATGGTATGCTTGTCTCTTTATTCAAAATGTAAATTCCGCTGACCATGTTAAGTTCACTCACCATTAGGAATTTGAGATTGAACCAAGTAGTTCATGTTTTTTATGTCATTTTCATCCAGAAAGAGAGGACAATAGCCTTTCTTTAACAAGAATTTCTCATTCTTTTCTATACATGAGCCGAGGGATAATCTCCTGATGAAATGGTTTCCATGATATTTCGATCGAATACCTTGAAACTAATTTCAACAATCAAATGCGGTTTATTTTTTTTAAACAATTTTAAACAAACTATTCGGATTTTGTTTTGGTGAAATATCCGATCCTAGCCAAACCTAGGACCTTTTAATCTTTTATTTTCCTTTTGGTCTTTAAGATCATTTGACGTCCAATATTGTCGCTAGACCTTCTTCAAATTCCCCTTCAGTAAAATATTCATATTCTAGCTTGGTCTTTTGTTGTTCCATGTCTTCCTCTTCACCTATCGAGATAATTTTATCATAATCTTCATTTGTGGTTCTACGAGCAACTGCAGCCCAAAATGATTCCTGAAATAGGTCAGACACGGTGTTATGGGGAGGTATTACGACCAAAATGCGAAGGTCTTCATTTGAAACGGGAACCAAAAGCCCATGATTTTTATGGAGGAGCCCAACCGTACCTTTGATGACATGTTCAATTTTGGTTTTTACTCTTGAACCAATTCTAGTAAGGTACTGTTGATTTGTATCCAATGTTTCCAGAAGTGCAATCTTTCTCTTCTCTATTATTCCTGCTAACCATTTGATAGCTTCTCTAGGATTTCCATGTGAGTACGCGTATGAAGATTCGATATCTCCCTTTTCTAATGGCCACAGAGGATCTGGAGGCGAAATATCAAACCTAACGTGGAATTCAGGAAGAACAGATTGACAATAGTCATTTATGTCTTCTTTTGTGAAATGTTTCAGCACAATTGGTGGTTCAATCCGTCCTTGAAATGCAGTGCTTGAAAGATCCAGAATTTTATCCCATAGGGTGATCAAACAGGCAAGACACATAAGAAAATTTGAAGCCTCGTTAACTAATTTCTTTATTGTCTCCAAAAACCGAAGTTCTGCTTCAGGGCCCTGTGAAATAAATAAAGATTCGACTTCATCTATAAAAAAGATAATGGGTTTGTCAATCACCCTAAGAATTAATTGTAGCGCGGCAAATGCAAGATCTTCATCGTCCATTATTGTCCGCTTAAAATGGACTGTCTCAGAGTCCACATCAAAACCTGTTAACCATTTTAGGGCTATTTTGGCCTGTTTAGGATCCTTTAGAGCAAAAAAACCAGTAATTACTATATTGGTCATTCCAGGGAATTCCAAAGCTGCGTTTTCGACAGATTTGTAAGTTTGCTCTAGATAATCCGCTACCCACTCAAGAAGCAATGCCCCACCTGCCTTCACCGTTTCAAAATAAATATGAGCAAATATCCGCTCGGTATTGATGGGGACTGGAATGTATACTGCGTAAGCATCCGTCACAACTTCCCGAATTACATGAAAGAGATGCGTTTTGCCTGATCCCGCTTCTGCAATAATTGGAAGAAGGACGTTTTCTCGTTTTTTGGCTCTTATTATCTTTAAAAATCGTTTGACATTATCAACTGCCATTTGATTGGGTCGGTTAAGATTAAAACGTACAGGAACGTCTGGGCGTGCAACAAAGGTATGAAATGGATTTTCTGTAATAATTGTGGCAGGATGGCTCATAGTAACTATGCCTCAAACATCACGTAGTAATATACCCCAGGTTTGGTTCTTGATTCTATCCCACCTTCCGCATGTTGTTTTGAAAATGCTGTGTGAAGAGTCAAGACTCCTTGATCATGAAAGTCCAGCATTTTTTTCTCAAAAACAGCATCGTGACATTTAGTGCTTAATCGAGTTCTGAGATCTGGTATTTTAACCAATGGGTTAAGAGGATTGGCCAATTGTTGATAAGCTTTTCTTAGCCATTGGAGGAATTGGTCATCAGAAACTTGGGGGGTATTCGCTGATCTCTCGCTAACCAACTGATACCCCTCACGAGTAAGTGTATAAACGTTTTTCGTTCTCTTTTTTAATTGGACAACTCCTGTTTCAGTTAATTCCGACAAGATTTCTTTTTCATTTGGCGTTCGCGCATAGTATCCGGTTTCACCGAGAAAACTAAGAAGTCGGAGGAATGTTCCTCGCATAATACATCAAAACAATAACCGTAAAAAAACGCAAAAAGGAAGGATAGTACCTAGAACACATTATGAAGTTCATGTTTTAATTGATGATTGTCATACTATCAATTCTTAGTCGGAGCGGATTTTATGGATTTAAATAATACGGCTCAAATGAAAGAATACGATCCCAAAAACATGTTGAACCAGGTGTACAGTCTGCCTGAATTGATAGAGGTTCTTCTTTCGCGTGATTTTACAATACCTTCTCACATTAAAACAGATAAGTTCGAAGTTTCATATGTAGAAAAACCGAATAGCATCATTATTTGCGGGATGGGGGGTTCAGCTGTTAGTGGCGATTATGTTAAGGTAATATTTCCGCTGCAAATTCCCGTTACTGTGATTAGGAATTACAATCTTCCTAAATTTGTTGGAAAAGATACATTAGTATGTTTGGTATCTTATTCTGGAAACACTGAGGAAACCCTGTCCTGTCTTCTCTTAGCTCTCGAAAAAGGCTGCCCTGTTGTAGGGATATCTTCAGGAGGTTATATTACCAGATTTTTTGAGGAGAATTCCCTACCACATTTCGAAATTCCAGGGGGTTTTCAACCACGAGCAGCGTTTCCACTCATTTTTCTTGCTTTGGTGAAGATTTTTCAATCATTCGATATGATAAGTTTGCAAGGGACCGCAATCGATGAATTATTGTATAACCTTCGAGATATACGAGATCAATGTCGTCCTGATGTTAATTTACCTGAGAACAGTGCAAAAAATACCGCGATGAATCTGTTTCAAAAAATACCCGTTATTTGGGCCCCGTATGGATGTGTTGCAAATCGAATTAAGTGTCAGTTCAACGAGAATTCAAAGATGCTAGCGATCTCTGAGGAATTACCCGAACTAAACCATAATCATATAGTTGGATGGGAAGGGTACGAAAAAAACGATTACCCTTTCCTAGTATTGGCGATACGATTCCCAACAGAGCATCAATACGTTCGTTTACGTTTCGAGATCAGTAAGAGAATCGTAAGTCCAAAGTGTGAACTCATCGAGGTCCATGGCAAGGGAGTCCACTTGCTTAGCCAACTGCTGTCTGTTACATACTTATTTGACTTCATCAGTATCTACCTGGCCATGTTGAATCACAAGGATCCAAGCACAGTCTCGAGTATCGATTACCTCAAACGAGAACTAGAAGAGCGGAAGCAAACACAATCCAAGGTAATTGAGGCATTACAGCGGCTCAGTTAAGGCGATTTGGGTAGATTCGGGTGAATTGAGATTTAAATTAAATTGTTCTCTCCATAAGCTTCTGAGGCAACTTCGAGCAGCTTCTTATTCGTACATATCAGCTCCTTATAGATGAGTACCAATCTAACGCTAAAAAAAAGAAAAGAGAAAAATAGGGGCTCAAAATGAGCCAGTGCTGTATTAAAAAATACTTACAGCCCTACTTCTTCGACGCGTAATCCGGCATTAAAGATCCCTGTTGGCGTTGTAATGATAAATGATGTTATTGGCCCATCATTGAAGTTGTAGGCATCGTACACGACTACTTTACTTTCGTGCCAAAGTGATACATAGACATATTTTCCATTATAGGTGAACTCGGGATGAAGGGATCCGTTTCCTGGGGCTAAATCGTAGATCAGTGGAGTAGGATCATCTATAGTTCTTGCATCGAGTACATGGATTAATCTGTTTTCAGCAGGATCGGAGGATAGTATGGTATCCCACCAAATATAAGGATAGGAAGCATTTCTGGAATAGGATCGAATAAACAATCCCGGACCACCGTGTGTAATATTTCTGTGCATCGTAAATGAAGTGGTATTCCAAATGTTTAATCTTCCCTCACCAATAGATGGTGAGAAAGCCAAATCACCCCATAGTGCACCTGGACCAGGGTGTGGTTTTTCTCCAGTAGTAATCCGTGCTACCTCTGTTAAGGTCTCCGTATCTAGAACCCAAATCCAGTTTGACCCCTGACTAGCTAGGAAGTAATACCGTCCATCTTCAGTTAAAAATGCGTCATGAAGAACCTCTCCGACATCGTAGAATATTTTTGCGACAGGGAAGTTCGGTTCCGACATATTAACTACCCACACTTCACCTAGATCTTTCATTGCAATGACCATCAGGTTGTTCGGCGTATCAATGATCGATGCAACCCGGGATCCTTCCGTAGTTCCGTTTTCATCGTATGGGATTGGGATTTGGTAGTCTTTAGCGATTTCCATTGTCCTTGTATTGACGATCACGAAACTTGACGGCTCATAGTTACTTACCAGCACATAGTTATCATCGTTACTAATAGCCGTTCCTCTACTTGAAGTTCCGACTTTTATCCACGCTTTAGCTTGAAAATCATCCAAACCAAATTTTACAAACCATCCTCCTCGTCCGATGATGTAGCCAAATGTTAAATTACTAGAAAACACAACTGTATGTGGTTGATAACCAATTCCTGACAATCTTCCGAGGTATGTATTACTGCTTCCATCAATAAACGATATTGATCTGGCTTCTCTCTCGACTATAACCATTACGTCAGAGTTATTCCAGGTTCCGGCAGTAACACCTTGGCCAAGTTGGGTGACTGGTTGTAAGTCCTGTTCAGGAGCATCTTCCTCAGCTCCGCTCACAACGATCGTCATAGACATAGCTGCATGATCTCGTCCGCAAAAGATACCACATTCACCAAGAAATTCTCCAGGGACAGTCGCGTCAAATTCTACAATTGTAATCTGACCAACGGGCAAATCAGCGCTTATATTATAGGTTTGAATAATAATTGAATGCCTTGTGTAAGCGGGTTCCGTAGTTGCGTTACTTGAAAATCTCAAGACCACGTGGTCTCCGAGTTTTACTTCAATTCTATTGGGATCAAAGCCCCATTGATAAGCTCCGATGTCAAAAGTTACTGTTTCTCTAGCAGGTTGGTTAGGGTTGACTATTGAAAACATAATGAAGCCTCCTCCAGAGCCAATAACAACCCCTATAAGAAGGGCTAAAAACAGATAGAATTGTGTTGTCGGGTGTAATTTAGTTGCCATGGGTGAACTCTTCTTGTCATTACTGTAGATAAAAGTTGAACGTGTACACATCGTAATCAAATTATTTACGTTATTTTTCGTTTCTCGCATCGGTGAGAATGCAATTTTAACAAGGCGAACCAATGAATTAGAATCTTAAAGAAAATTCAGAGAGATTTTTCTCAGGAAGTCCAGGGAGATCCACGTTTAATTGCAGCATGCTTAGTCAGAGAGTTTGGATAATATATTGACCTGAGAAGAAATTTCGGTCCATTATCTAGGTTCTTTCATCGTGGTTTTTGATTATACTAAATTCATGCAGCGCAATTGATAAGATCCCATTCATCATGTTTAACGTGAGGAAAATGACCAATTACGACGTTATAGTTGCTGGTGCGGGCACCGCGGGTTCTGTAGCGGCGGCTGGACTGGCGCATCATGGGCTAAAGGTCGCTCTTTATGATCGATTACCTAAAGATGATATCGGTGTCAAAATCTGTGGTGACGCTTCGAGTCTTGATCATTTTAAAAAGATTGAATCGATAATAGGGGTTTCTCCTCCGAAAGGAGATGAAATCCTTCAACGGGTTAAAGGGGCCTGGCTATATTCCCCCGACAGAGAAGTAAAACTTGAACTCGTCGAAAAAAATAGCACGGGTGTCATCCTTGATCGCTTTAAAATGGGCATGCGTACATTAGAAACGGCCATGGACTATGGGGCCGAGCTCATTGATGATACTAGGGTTAAGGAGCCCATTGTGGAAAAGGATAGTGTAATCGGGATTCGATATCGAGAAAAAGATAGTACGCTTAAGGAAGACTTTGCAAAAGTTACAATAGACGCCACGGGGATAAACGCCTTCCTCAGGAGAAATTTAGATCCAGAAAAAACCTATATGGATCGGTTCTTGGATCCAAAAGATGTCTGTAAATGTTACCGGGAACTTCGGGACACGGAAACAGAAATTGAATCTCCTGAATTCATACGTCTAATGTTCGATCAAGAAATCTGTCCCGGAGGATATATTTGGGAGTTTCCACGAGGGCCCAAGAGTATGAATGTCGGATTAGGAGTAATGAAAATCAACAATTTGAGTCCGCAAAAACAATTTCAAGTATTCATGGAGTCCGTCAAAGGATTTTACAAGGACTCTGAGATCATACATGGTGGAGGTTGGCCGGTTCCTTTAAGACGACCACAGGATAATTTGGTTTGGAACGGTTTTATGTTGATAGGCGATGCGGGGACTCAAGTTAAACCCACTGATGGCGGGGGAATAGGAATAAGTGTCAATGCTGCGGCAATGGCAACAAAAACTATTACTAAAGCATTAGAAAATGGGGATGTCTCACAGAATGGGCTATGGGATTACAGTGTCGAGTTTATGACAACCATTGCCCCTGTAACGGCCCCATTAGCAATTATGAAAGATTTCATTGTTCCGATGCCCAGTGAACTCATAAATAAAGTTTTTCATAAACGGATCCTACAAGAGGACGATCTTCTATATGGTAATGCAACGGGGCAACTATCTGGTGGCAGCTTCACAAAGAACCTCGGACGAATATGGCGTGGCAGAACTATGCTGGGAACGCTTCTCAAATTTCGAGGAATCCTTAACAGAATGAACAATGCCAGGGATCTCTATGAAAATTATCCAAGAAGTCCCGATGAGTTCCTACCTTGGCGTAGTAGGATTAAACGACTGTACGGAGAAGCGGCTTAACCAGGAATTCGCCTATCTTTTCGGTGCCGTATATTCACTGATCTTGATCTTATAAAGAGAACATTTAATAACCTCACCGCTGGTGGACGGATTCACATATTCCCAGCTGCACCAGAATACACGTAAGCGAAAAATTTTCCTAGTATTTTGTCATTTCCGAGTACACCTTCCTGTTTTTCAAGCTAGTTGATGAAACCCGAAAAGAAAATAGCTAATCAGCTCCACCAATGGACCACACGCGCCTTAGGTACAACCTCCATACTAATTGGTGGATAATACGATACATATGATAAGCAGGGCTTTTTCCTGAAAAGCGATATAAGTCGGGATATAGTTTATTTTCGAAATGTCCTGATCCTTCTAGTACTCTTTTACAAAGACAGGGAACTATATGTTTCTGAGCAATATGAATCATTTACAGCGAGTTAAGGTTTCGTTTTTTGTAAATTTACTTGTACACTTGGTGGTAGGGCTCTTATATTTTAATCCAGTGGATTTTGTTCTTCAATTTGAAGCGGCGAAGGAAATTTCGAGAGGTAAACTCCTTTACCGTGACATAGGCGCCATAGTATTGGAAGGGAAGCGTCTTCCTAGGCCACAGTATCCACCGCTCTATTTATACACCTTGGCAGCATTGATGGGCATAGTGGGGGTCGAAAACGTTACATGGCAAGGAGTTAAAATATTTTTAATAATCTGTAACCTAATTAACGGAGTTTTACTTTATCTTCTTGTGTCTAAAATTACCGAAAATATCCCTCAAAGTCGAACTGTTTCCCTTCTAGCCATGAATTGGTTTTTGCTAAATCCAGCAACGCTAGGAGTTGTCTTCGGAGGTTATCACGAAGGTTTTATGCTCATCTTTGTTTTAATGGCGTTTATTGCTATTTTGAATGACAATTACATACTAGGCGGTGTGGGATTTGGTCTTGCACTGCTAACCAAACCAACAGCAGGTATATATATGCTTCCTCTTTTGGTATGGGGGATTCGAGCACGGAAATGGCAGGTTCTGTGGACCTGGGGAATTGCAGGGGCATTATTTCTTATGGTCTCCTTTCCTTTCCTAATTCTTGCTCCCTCACAATATATAGAGGATGTCTTTCTGATTCACGCGACCCGACCAGATCCCAGTATGTCATTATATACCTATTTTTTCACCGAATTTTCGACCACATTACTTCCATTTTTAATTCAGTTCACATTGCTCACGATTTGTCTCATGTATCTTGTCATTCGATCACCTGTGATTTCCCAACGATGGATTTTGGAGACGGTTGTCCCTTTGATGACTATATTTCTGATGTTTAATCGTATCCTATACCCTCATTATATTCCATTTTTCTTTGCATTCTATTCCATTATGCTCGTTCTTAGAATCAAAAAGGATAAGGAAACTGAGATTGCGCTTTGGTCTGACTACGCACTTTTAGGCTTGGTCGGCGGTCTTACAATGGTTTACATAGGAGAAATCTGGTGGTCGCTTCTTTGGTCTATTGAAGCATATTCAAAAATAACAGAAAATCCATTTTTTGCGATTTCCGCGTTGTTATGCATCCTAGGGTTGGGAATCCTCGCGGTTTCCTCGATACGGGCCCTTACAGATGATTCTCCAAATCGGGAGATTCGGTCGGCTGAAGCATCGTCAGTCTAGTTCCGCTACGAATTCGCAATACGGGTGCCCGCTAGCCTGACAACGTGCTTCATGAACAATCACATCTTCCTCCACCAATAAATCCAAACGACCGTTGATAAAACCTGCCATGAAATCATCCAACGTGTTTATGGTAGCAGGTTTTTCCGTTCCAGGGAATAGTGCCGATAAATCAACGGTTGAAAGATCAATACCAGAAGTGGCAGCGCTCTCCCACATTTTAAAGATCGCTGTTTCGTCATCCTTCATCTCAACAGTCATATCTGCGTGGATACGAGCATATATCATTCCAGGTGTGCTAAAGTAATATCCAAGAACCTCACATGCCTGATCAAATTCCATGGGAAAAGAATATTTGAGATTGCGGCGTGTCATAATCCTTGAAATAATACCTACATCCTCCAGTATTTGTCCATAATGTAATCCTGCATAGGAGAGGAGTGTAGAATTGAAAGGATCTGAGAATTTCAATGAGGTCAGAATATGTTGGAGAGAGGAAATATGGATGTAATCTCCAATATCTGGTCGCAAAAGTCCGTAAGGACGACGTAAGATCGAATCAAACATATTTCTCGAGATTTCAGCGAGGGATAGCTCGAATCGAAGACGGTCATCTGTTCCAAAAAATTCCTTGGCATTGGAGAAGGGAACTAAATAGTGATCTGAGTTTTCATTCAGCCGTATATCGAATTCACAATGGTCATGTCCAAGGCCCCAACATTTAGTCTCAACTACCGCCGCTTTTTCTCCCAAGGTGACTTCTAGCAATCCTGAAATCTCCCCGGCCAAGAACCCACAAACATCTTGCCCAATTTCGGAGTTCCGAACGGCATGAGCAGAACCCATGATCTTAAGCGTGGCGTGATATGGAGAGGATTGGGTGTAGTTCAACTCCGACGCTACCTTTGATTCCATGGGATTCTTACCGTAAAGAACTCGAAAACCTTTCAAAACCTCCTTGAATCGGTCACCCATCCGATTGGTGGACATAATGTTCGGGTTATAGCGTCCGAGCCAAGATTGCGCTGCGCCGAATTTTCCGGCCATCTCTCCCGCGCGAAATAGGTATGTTTTGGCGGAAGGATTGATAGCTAGTAAAGACGTTACGATTGATTGAAGATGCCCAATATGAACATAATCTCCTACTGAGGGTCTTGTTACAATACCACTTTCTTCTACATTTATCAACCGTTCAGACACTGTGATAATCGACAATTTTCGCCAGCGATCTCGTTCTGCTTCGCTTGCTTTGACCCCAGCCTCAATCAGCTTGTTAAATAGGTAATTGAATAAGTCATACTGGTCAAATTCACCAAAGCCCACCATTCCACTGGCTTGCCCTGCAGTTAGCACTATCTCCTCATTGAATAAGACGTGTGGAACCTGTTTGACGCCGTATCGAGAAGCAATTTCAGCATGTTCATCCGTGTCGATGGTCGTCATAAGGGCTTTCCCTTGACTTGTTTCAACTATCCGTTTCAAATGCTTCTCCACGGGTTTACACGGGGCACAGTGTTCACCCTTGAAATAAAGGATTTGAATTGCGTCATCTTGGCTATCTACTGTCATTGTCCATACGGTCTTAGACATTATTCTAGAAAGCGTGGAATAGGAGAGGAATTATCACGGTTTACGGGCTTTCTCGGAAAACTGAGGATCGAACTCTCTTACAAGGGTTAAATAGTTTTCTTAATTGGTTGAAGGAGTGGGCGGCTCCTAATAGGTCTGCTATACTAATGTGAGGTGGTATTTCACGATACAAGTGTTTAATTTGTGGCATCACTAATAAAACGAACAATAGGCTTTTGACGGATACCTTCTCCAGATATGTTTTTCTTAACGCTCCTCACCATACCTCGAGAAGAAACTGGTCATACTCGCCGATCAAGAACGTCGTACTTCATTATAGGAGCTCTCCACATTACTCAGGGGGGTAACAAGGAAAATTGCAGAGAATGGTATCAATTAAAGTTTTATAACAGGACAAACCTCCATTAGCTTCTACTTTTGTGGACGGTGAACGCATAGCATCTGCTTTGGCGGCGGTTTCTTTAAGTATTTCATAACGTGCTGTTAAACCTCCCGAAAGGGGAGACATGGAGGAGATAATGATACGCGGAACAGAGGGATTTATTGTTATATAGGCGGCGGGTAGTAACGCTTTAATAGCCGTACCCGCACAAGGGACCAAACAATATAAATTTGCTAAATTGGTTGCAAAAAAATAGCCTTTCAGGTTCAAGAGAGGCTCCAAAGGTAGGATAATCTACCATCAATCAATGGAAAATTGAAGAGGCACTGCTATTCCCCATTAAAACTTTTAATGGGGGAACTTATTAATGGCTCCATGGGTTTTAAATGAGCTTCAATGAGCAAGAGGAGCTAAAGATTCGTGATTTTGCCCGTCAAATGTTAGGGTTCAAAGACTGCACTGTTTTAGAAGTATTCCAGGGTTATCTAGTAGGAGGATTGGTGGATAAAAAGGGCCGTTGTTTTTGGATCAATAAACAAAATATAGAAGGCCTCGTAGAAGTAGCCAAAATTGTTGCCCTAGAATCAACATTCTCTGCTCTTCTTTCACTTATTCCTGGCGGTTCGTTCGCTTATCGATTGATAAAAGACCAAGTAGGTTATCCACCTAGATACAACATGATCTATGAACCTAGATTCTACGAAATTGTTTATCAAACGCTATTTTTTGATGGTAAAGGGCAGTCGTCAGGGATAGTTGATGGATTTATTCGTGGAATTGACCAGCTATCAGATCTAGCACTAAAAACGGGAAGTAAGATTCAGGAAACGCTTAAGGGAGTCTTCTCTGGAGGAGAAAAGGAGGAAAGGAGGCCCGATGTTAAAATTGGGGAGGACAAACCACAGCGATATGGAGTCCTTATTCTGAGTTTTATTGATAGGACCAGTTTGATAAGAAAACAGATTATTGAAGAGAGACTGAATCAAACAAAATCAACGCCAGCTAAATTAATAAAATCTGCGGGCGCAGGCTTGATTCCCGCGGTTGTTGCAAGTTATAAGACAACAGAGATAGATGAAGCTGCCACATTTCTAAAATCACTAAGAAAAATCGGTTTTTCGATCAATTTCGAAAGGATCTTCTAAGTAGATGCATAATTTTAAACAGAATTAATCGAATCTTTTGCCTCTCCAGATCTAAACAAAGCTTTCTTAATGAATAGTGGACCCACCAGCTCAGCCAGTAGCACGCTGACGATAATGATATCTAATAAAAGATGCGCGGCACTAGTTGCCTCGATTGTTCCAATATCAGACAACCTTGAGTATGCAAATGCAACCAGTCCGAGAGCTACTCCGGCTTGCGTATAGAGAGTAAGAGGTAAATTTGTCGTTACTTTTTCTGGTTGATTGGAAATCCTCGCACTGGCATAAGCACCCAATGATTTCCCTCCAGCGCGCGAGAGGAAGTATAAAAGAATTCCGACAAAGGTAGGCGTTACCAGTAGAGCTAAATCCATTTCAAAACCCACGAGAATGAAAAATAGGGCAATTAGAGGCTGACTAAGCCGTTCCACTGATCTAACGCAGTCCATGTCTTCACAATGAGCCATATTACTTAATGTCAGCCCTAGAACGATACAACTAAGCATTACGGAAAAATCTAATAGCCCCGCAAGCGCAATACAAATCAAAATTGCAGGAAAGACATATTCTGCGCTTCGATATACCTCCACTCCTTCAATATGAATGGGACGCATCATTAACGCAATTAAAATTCCCAAAATTACAGCTCCCCCAATTTCCCAGGCAACAGGCAATAGTGCATCAAATATGGATAAGTCAGAGGAGGAATAGAAAGCTTCAGCTGAAACGAAAGCAAAGCTGAAAAAAATGATTGCTATGATGTTATCAAAGGCTACAACAAAAAGAACGGTTTGACTGAGAGACCCATGGGCTTTATATTCACGTATTACCTCGGATGTAGAAGCGGGCGCGGTAGCCATAGATATTGTCCCCAATAGTATAGCCAATATGAAATCTTGAAATATAATTACCATAACGACCGTGACAGCGATCAAACTTCCAATTGCTTCTCCCAAAAGAATTAACGGTAAACCCCAAGAAGCCTCTCGCAGTTTGTAAAGATCTAAGTTCGCCCCGATCTGATATCCGATCAATCCGAGGGCAAAGGTGGTAATAATGAAATGAATTTCTGGTGTTGGAGGTGAAGGAAATCCCGTTACAGCTATGAATTGGAGCGCTAAACCCCCGATAATCAAACCCAAAACTTGAGGAATTCCCCGCTTCCCCAAAATGTTCGCAGTCAACAATGAGAAAACTATAACTGCTCCAATCTCGAAGATCACAATAAGTAAGACATCGTAGTTCTCTGCACTCATATTAGCCATTCCTTAGACCAAATAGGCATATCACAATGGAAATGACAGTAGCTTTTCTTGTTTCCACTTATTTTGGCGCACTATTAAGAAGCTTGTATTCCTGGTACACGGTTGAAGTTTTTTTATGGGAATTGGACTGAAAACTATGGTGAGGTGTATTTTGCAGGAGGCGTAATAAAATTGCCAGTTTACTTCTTTTTTGACTTCTTTTTTCCTGCCTTCCCCTTGTCCTGTAACTGTGAGCTGACATTCGTCATCATTAATTCATGAATTCGCGAGACCATGTCCGTGGGATTCTGTAAGATTCCCTCCAACAATTCTTGACCTTCCAGCAACATAAACGTCTTTAGCGAAAACATAGGGGATTTAGGATCGAGCCCTTTTATTAAGGGATGATTACGATTTATTTCAAGGATCTTCTTCTGGGGAATATAATTCTCGTCCATATACTTGAGCATTCGCGTGAATGTCCCGGTTCCACTTGGACTTACAAGCCGACACGGGCTTTCAGTTAAAAGATCTGTGTAACGAACGTCAACAACTCTGTCTCCCAGTACCTCGAGCATTTTTGATAATAGTTTATCTTTTTCGGGTTCCTTCTCCTTGGTTTCGCCTTCCTCCTCCTTCTTTTCTTCAGACTCGGGTTCAGGTTCCGCTTGATCTACTAGTTTGAACTTTTTGTCCTTATACTCTGTTATATGAGTCATAACGAAAGTATCAACCGGTTCATCAAAAAGGATAACTTCTTGATCAAGTTTATTATAGTGTTCCAGATGTGGACTCCTCTTAAGGGTATCTAAGTTTTCGCCAAGGAGATAAAAAACCTCCTCCTGTTCCTTGGGCGTGTTTTTTAGATATTGATCCAATGTAATTTGTTTATCGGTAGATTTTGATGTATAGACTCTCAAATGTTTAAGCAGTTTTTGCTTTCTTTTCTGGTCAGAGGTCAGCCCTTCTTTTATGAAAACCCCAAACTGCTGCCACCATTCCAAATACTTATCTTCATCATCATCTGCAATCTTTTCCAGTTCATCAAGTACTTTGGAAGTTAAAACCTTCGAAATCCTCCTTATAGAACGATCTACCTGGATTACCTCCCTAGAGACATTAAGCGGAAGATCCTCTGAATCAACTACTCCAACCACAAATCGTAAATATTCCGGTAGTAGATCCTTGGCTTTTTCTTGAACCAGGATTTTCTTGCTATACAAGCGCAAACCATAATCCGAATACAGATTAGTCATCATCATCCGATTTCGCTGGCTGGGAAGAAATAAAAGGGCTCGAAACTGGATAGGGGCATCCACACTAAAATGAATACGATGTAAGGGTTCGGTGAAGTCCATAGAAATTTGGCGATAAAATTCGTTGTAATCTGTTTCTTCTATTGAATCTTCGGACTGGTGCCAAATGGGAGTCTGCCGATTAATGATTTTTTCATCGTCTCCGATCCGAATTGGGAAACCGACGAAGTCGCTGTATTTCTTGATGATTCCTTCCAATTTAAATTTATTCAGAAATTCGTTGGCGTCTTCTTTGAGGTGAAGAATGACCTCAGTTCCACGATCAGATTTTTCATAATGGGAAACAGTGAATTCTCCCGTTCCTTGAGATTTCCATTCAACCCCTTCGGCGTCTTCCTTATAGGACCGAGATCTAACCACTACTTCATCGGAAACAATAAAGGAACTGTAAAAGCCCACTCCAAATTGACCAATCAGATTTATAGCGTCCGCGGACTTTTCTAGTTGATTGAAGAACTCTAGGGTTCCACTCTGTGCAATGGTACCTAAATTTTCGACAATTTCTTCATAATCCATCCCCAGGCCGTTATCAATTACACTAATAGTCTTTTCATCCTCATCAAAAAGTATGTGGATCGCCAATTCTTCATCAGAATCCAGAATCTCTTCTGATGCCTCGAAGCGTTTGATACGGAACTTATGTAAGGCGTCAGCTGCGTTAGAGATTAATTCACGTAGAAAAATTTCTCTATTCTTGTATAATCGATTTATTAGTATGTCTAGTACCTTTTGAATCTCTGCTTGGAATTTAAAAGTTTCAACTGTGACTTTACCTTCAGTACTCATGAATTGCCTCTCCAATCGAATGGTTTTTTACCAAGTGATTTCTTCCCGTAATTCGAGTGATTGTGGTCATATCATAACCGATCCCAATCGGTGTTTTTCCCTAATCCCATGAATCATACATTTGCGGCCATAATAGAACCGAACCAAAGAATTTTTATAGGGATTTAACAATTGTTAACTTGGATAAGAACTACGAAGATGTGCTAGATTAACAGCCAAAATGCTGTTAGCTCTCATTATATCTTTGAATATCTCAAATTCAAGGTTGAGGAAGCACAAATTTCGTTAGATACATTATCTTCCGAAAAAATAAAAAGTTATCTGTCTTAGAAGGTTAATTAAATGTATAAAGACATTCCTGAAAAGGAGTACACAGCTGGATGGGCTGATCCAGAGGAAGATATATTTCGAACTGAGAGAGGATTAACGGAAAAAGTTGTCCGTGAAATCTCTCGCATTAAGAATGAACCGAGTTGGATGCTCGATTTTCGGCTAGAATCCTTGAAACACTTCACCGACACCCCCCTCCCGCGGTGGGGTGACGAATTGGGACAAATCGATTTTAATGATCTGACCTACTATGTACGCTATACAGATCATGCCGAAAAAACCTGGGATGACGTCCCCGATGCAATTAAGGCAACATTCGATAAATTAGGTGTTCCTGAGGCCGAACGTAAATTTCTGGCGGGACTTGGAGCACAGTATGATTCAGAAGTTGTCTATCATAAACTACGTGAAGACCTTGAAAAGCTCGGAGTAGTGTTCCTCGACACAGACACGGGGCTCAAGGAATATGAAGACGTGTTCCTAGAATACTTCGGAACCGTAGTTCCCAAGGACGACAATAAATTTGCATCATTAAACAGTGCAGTATGGAGCGGAGGTTCTTTTATCCTAGTGCCACGCAATACTAAGGTAGATGTTCCTCTCCAGGCTTATTTCCGCATTAATGCCAAAAACGTTGGCCAATTTGAACGGACTCTGATCATTGCGGAAAAAGGCGCAGATGTGCATTATGTGGAGGGATGTACTGCCCCTGTTTACAGTACTGATTCGTTACACTCTGCTGTAGTTGAATTGATTGCAATGGAAGACGCCAGGATCCGATATACCACCATTCAGAATTGGTCGAATAACGTCTATAATCTAGTAACGAAACGTGGGTTTGCGTACAAGAACGCTCACATAGAATGGATTGACGGAAATCTCGGTAGCAAGCTTACAATGAAATATCCCTCTATTTACTTGATGGGCCAGGGTGCCCGCGGCGAGGTTATTTCTGTGGCTTATGCAGGAACAGGTCAACATCAAGATGCTGGGGCCAAGATGATCCATCTTGCACCCGATACTAAATCTCGAATCATCAATAAGTCCATTTCCCGAGGATCAGGAAAGACTACCTATCGGGGTCTTGTAAGAGTATCCCCTACGGCGAAAAAAATATCATCCAACGTCGTTTGTGACGCCCTACTCCTAGATGAAGAGAGTACCTCTGATACATTCCCCTATATCGAAACCAATCGAGAGGATGCCACCATTAGCCACGAAGCAACAGTCGGTAAGATCGGCGAGGATCAGCTTTTCTACCTTATGTCGCGAGGCATAAATGAAAATGATGCCCTTAGTATGATCGTCATGGGATTCTTTGAGCCATTCGTCAAAGAATTGCCAATGGACTACGCAGTAGAACTCAACAGACTGGTTCAACTTCAAATGGAAGGTAGCGTAGGGTGAGGACAGGGAAACAATGTCCAGCCAAGTGCAAGAGATTCAATTGGCTGAAGTAGATGGAACGACCCCCCTCTCTATCGCAGAGAGTCGAGACGAACCAAAATCCTTCCTTCAGTACCGAAAGAACGCATTCAAGGCCTATCAACGCTTGCCAGTAGATAGAGATACTCTATTCTACAAATACACAAAATTTACCGGGCTCGATTTCACGCAATTGAGGCCTTCCATTCCATCCTTGAAACCAACGCCTATTCCCGCTGAAATTAAACATAGATTAGCCATTTTGAAACGAGACACCTCTGCTTTGATTATAGAGGCAAGTTCTGGGGTTAAAACAGTTTATTTATCCAAAACTGCTCTTGATAGTGGAATAATTCTTACCGAACTCAAAGAAGCCATAAAAAATAGCCTTGAAACAGTTTCACCGCTGTTAAACAAACGGTTGTACGGAAAACATGACGATAAACTTGCAGCTCTAAATGGCGCACTGGCTACGAATAGAACTCTACTTTATGTCCCAAAAAATGTTATCTTGGAAAACCCAATCAGGCGACTGGTGATTCAAGATGCGCCATCTGCTGGGATGTTTTCCGAACTTCTGATTTACACTGAATCTAACAGTTCAATCAGTTTAATCGAAGAACTTTATTCCGACCAGAGAGTAACAACCCCGCATCTGCTGAGTCTCGTAGAAGAGGTTCATGTCGGAGCAAATACGCAAGTAAAGATGGGGCAAATTCAAAATCTGGCATTATCAGGGAGCCTTTTTGCGAGTAGGCGAGTAGATTTTAAACCGAATGGGAAGTTTGAATCGCTTTGTCACCTTCAAGGAAGTGCATTGACGCGAATGTCCAATGAGTTGTTTCTAAGTGCTTCTGGGTGTGATGCACACGATTTATACACGATGCACGGCACCGAACGCCAACGATTCGATATCAAATCCCAGCTTACTCACCAAGCCGAAAACACAATCGGGGCCACCAACGCTCGCTGTATTATGCGGGATCGAGCAGAGAGTACCTTGCGAGGTTTGATTCATATCGAAGCTAAAGGAAAAAATGCCGACTCTTGGCTTAAAGCGGAGGGATTGTTACAAGGTAAGGGGCAATTTAATGCTGTTCCGGCCTTAGCTATCGATAATAACGAGGTACGGGCTGCTCATGCGGCAACTGTGAGTCAGGTGGATGAAGAACAGATTTTTTACCTTTTATCACGCGGAATTCCGGAATCTAGGGCACGCAGATTGGTTTTATTGAGCTATTTGGAACCGATCTTTTCCAAGTTTGGCGAAAAACGTATATCTCACCTTATACGGCAAGTAGCCCTTGAAAAGTGGCACCAGGAAAGAACTTACGGCTGGCAATTCAAAGGGTTACCTCAATCGAAAGATCTAGAGACCTATGGGGCTTTTTATAGTATGGATGAATAATGACACTCGAAAGCCAAAAACAATTGGTTGAGCCAATGGAAGTGCGTGTGTGTACCGTGGATGACCTCTCAGATGGTAAGGTGATTTCGGTCTTAGTGGATGACGCTAAGAGTAAGATCATGGTTCGAAAGATCGAAAATCAGATTTATGCAACATCTGCATTCTGTACCCATAAGGCAGTGGATTTGACCAAACAAGGCATATTTCAAGATGAATATGTGACATGCAAGAACCATTTAGCGACCTTTGACATGACGACCGGCGAGGTAATCCAGCCTCCTGCAACAAACCCGTTGCCTGTTTATCCAGTGATCGTTCGTAACAACGAGGTGTTTCTAAAAGTTGAGTGATCTTCAATATTCCACCAACGAATCGGATTCTTCAGAATTCCATAATGGTATCCTGGATGATTTTCCTCTTCTAAAGAATGCACGCAGGAATGGCAAACGCCTGGTCTATCTGGACAGCGCGGCAAGTTCACAACGGCCCCGTCAAGTTATTGAGGCTGTTCATGCCTACTATGCAGAATATAATGCCAACATTCACCGAGGAATTTATGAAATTAGCGAACGTTCGACAATCGAATATGAGGGTGCTCATAAAAAGGTTGCAGACTTTATCAACGCAGATTTTGAAGAAGTAGTCTTTACCCGAAATACAACAGAATCCCTCAACCTAGTCATGTATTCGTATGGCATGAATAATGTCACTAGGAAGGATGAGATTGTTGTTAGCCACTTGGAACATCATAGCAATTTTGTACCTTGGCAACAGCTCTGTAAATTAACGGGAGCCAATTTCAAGGTAATACCTGTTAATGAATATGGCGAAATTGAATTAAGTGAAGCAGAACGCCTGATCACGGATAAAACCAAGATACTTGCAATTACTCATGTCAGCAATGTTCTTGGTACGATTACTCCCGTAAAGGAATTGGTAAAACTTGCGCATGATCACGCAGCAGTGTCAGTAGTTGACGGTGCGCAAAGCGCCCCCCACATAAAGCTTAACGTTAAGGATCTAGATGCCGATTTTTTTGCCTTTTCAGCTCATAAAATGCTAGGACCTACTGGGGTTGGAGCATTATACGGAAAAAGGGATATCCTTGAAGCAATACCGCCCTTTCTTTATGGGGGTGATATGATTTCATCTGTAACGGTAGATCAGTCTAAGTGGAATGAACTACCATGGAAATTTGAAGCTGGAACAACTAATATTGCAGGTGGAATTGGATTCGGAGCTGCGATCGATTATCTTAAAGGCTTAGGAATGGAACGAGTTCATAAGATTGAACAAGACCTCTTAAATTATTGCCTGAATAGATTTGCAGAACTTGATTTCATTGAATCATATGGTCCTCCTCCTGTTAGGAGAGCTGGCGTGGTATCGTTCAACGTTAAAGATGTTCATAGCCACGATGTCGCTTCGATCCTTGATGAACACGGGATTTGTGTCCGAGCTGGACAGCATTGTGCTCATCCCCTATTGGCCTGTATGGATTTGGCAGCAACTACAAGAGCGAGCTTCTATATATATAATTCCCGTGCAGACATTGATCGCTTAGTAGAAGGACTAAACGAAGTTAAGGAACTCTTCGACCTCTAACGATGGAGAAAAACGTCAAATGAGTCAAATGTATCGGCAGATCATAATAGATCGGTTCAAGAATCCACAGTACCGAGGTACTCTTGAAAATCCCGATATTGCCCATGGTGACGAAAACATTTCGTGTGGTGACAAAATTACGTTCTATATTCGCTTAGGCCAAGATCATACCGTCGAAGAAGTCTCGTACGATGGCCGGGGCTGCACCATTTCGTTAGCTTCTGCGGACATTTTAGCAGAAACTTTGGAAGAGATGACTTTAGAGGAAATACGAGACTTAGATAGTAATTTCATGTTGGATCTGCTTGGTATCAAAATCACACCAACACGAACAAAGTGTGCTATCTTGGGTCTTAAAGTCGTTCAAGCTGGTGTTAATCTGTATCATGAATTTGGCAGGGATGGAGCTTTAACTGCATTAAAAGAAAAGAATGGAACATAATATTGTAATATGGACGAAATCAAAATGTCAGAAGATATCTTTTTAGAGATTAAGGACCTTCACGTTTCTGTAGAAGGGAAAAAAATTATTAAGGGGCTGAACCTCAAAGTACAGAGAGGCGAAACCCATGCGATGATGGGACCCAACGGATCGGGCAAAAGTACGCTCGCACTGACGATAATGGGCCATCCAAAATACGAGGTGACCCAGGGTTCTCTTACGTATAAGGGAAAAGATCTCTTGGAGCTATCAACAGATGAACGCGCAAACCTTGGCTTATATCTTGGATTTCAACATCCCCATGCAATTAGTGGTTTGAACACATTGAGCTTCTTGTTAGCGGCCATTAAGGGAAGGACGGGAAAAGCACCTTCAGCTCCAAAAATGATCAAGGAGACGAGACGCGTTTTAAAAGAGCTTGATATGAGTTCTGGATTCATAAATCGTTATGTGAATGAAGGCTTCAGCGGCGGAGAGCGGAAGAAAAATGAAATTCTTCAGATGCTACTCCTGAAACCTGAAATTGCGATCCTAGATGAACCCGATTCCGGACTAGACATTGACGCTCTTAAGGTGGTCGCCTACGGGGTAAATAAACTTAGAGAGGAGGAAGGCGTCGGTGTTCTTATTATTACGCATTATCAACGTATATTGGAATGGATTAAACCTGATTATGTGCATGTATTTGTCGATGGGCGTATCGTAAAATCAGGAGGGCCAGAACTGGCTTTACAGCTAGAAGACAAAGGTTATGAACCTTACGTGGAAAAATTTGCCGTTGCTTGATTCAATAGGACATTACAAATAAAGGAAATGAAATATCATGAGCACAAAACCAGAAATACCATTTGAAGAACTTCCTATGGACGAAAAAATTGAACGTGTCTTAGAGGATATGAGTGCATATCTAAGAATGCACGGTGGTGGGATCACCTTCGTCAATTTCGACGAGGGAACCGGAGACGTTCAGGTGTACATGGAAGGAGCATGTATAGGGTGTGGGATACAATCGATCACCCTTCAGAGAGGGATTCTTGAGCGTCTTAAAGCGGTAATCCCTGAAGTGGTTTCTATCACTCCAGTTACGATTTAGGTTCCACAGTTTAAGCAGGGGATAGATCCTCTTTTTTTTTATAACTAGAGTATAGTATGGGACTCAAGGCCCGTTTTGTTCTAAAATCCTGTAGAAAATATAGCTTTACAATAAATCAAGTTCCGCAAACGTTGCAGGAACAATCCCACCTGGTATAGCGATGTGTTCGGTAATCTTACAAGCGGGTGTACCGAGTAAGGAATGAACTTGATCGACAGACAGCTTGCTTTAAAACTAAAACAACTGTATTTATGGAGAGCAAATAGAGCAGGATTCAAGAAAAATACTCAGAAATCTAGCTGAGCTAATTGGAAGGAACACTCGAGTGCTTTTGGTTCGGTTTGGCTATGTTCTTCCTTGCCAATTCTGCAAAAGAACGACTGAAATCGTAAATGCGTCCCCAATTTCGATAGTCATTATATTTGGCATAATCAATCTTTAAATGCAGATCGCGGGACCCCCACTTCAAAATTTGTTTGTCAATCAGTGGTATCCGTGAGGATGCTGAAAAATCGAAAATCCCTCCAAAGGCTTCGTAGATATCGGGTTGAATCGCCAAGTCATTAAATTTTTTCTCTAGGAAGATTCGTATGGCGATTGGATAGTGTACCGCATCCGCAGCATAACCACAGGTAACGAAAATCCCAATGACACCTTTTTCGGTAAAAAATGAGCTTTTGATCCTGCTAAGAAAAGATTCGGCTTCCTTTGTCCACTTTCCAACTCGGATCCCAGTCCCAAGTAATAATCCCTGATAATCATCAAGGGTTGGCCAAGACTCCTTAGGTGTGGTTCTGAGATTCAAAACTCTGATCGGTAGCTGTTCTTTTTTTTGCAGAAAGTCAGCTATTTTAGTTGAAATTTCTTCCGTACATCCATATCGACTCCCATATGCTATCAGGATCTCAGGTTGATCCATTTTTGATCACATGACGCGTTTCTTATAAGAATTTCAGGATGATGAAACTTATTATTGGAAAGATGCAACTCAGTTTCTCGATATTGAAAAAGTTTAAAAAGATTCTGTTTGCGTTATTACCTAATAATATCGACCTGGAAGCGTGTGGAAGTCAGAATTACTAGGGATTACTTATGGAATTGATCGAATACAATGAACTAAACCATAACGAGAAAGATTTCATAAATTCATTCAGCAGGTTTTATGAATTAAAGGGTAGATCTGAAACGTTGGGCCAAGTGTTTGGTCTTTTATTCTTGAGAGCCCCTTCACCAGAAAGAGGGTTATCCCAAAAGGAAATTGCCTCATTGATAGGAAAATCGAAAAGTTCCATTTCACGGGTACTTGATCTTCTCCTAGAACAGCAATTTTGTACATACACGTTGGAGAACAATGAAAATGCCAGAGCCGAAAGAAAATACTTTGTAAAAGGGAGTTTCAGGGCATTAACAATTGATAGAACCAAACAGACTATGGCCCAAGACGCTTCTCTCAAGGCAGATCTCCTCAAGATAGCTGAGAGCATCCCAGGAGATAAAAACACTCGTAATCAAGAATTGGCGGCAGTCATTACGAAGTTTTGCGATCTAATTGATGTCTTGAAGTTATCCCATGAGAAAACGCTTGAAATCTTGCACGAACATTATAGGGATTAAGTTCGCAGTCAATAGAGCCAGGTGAGCTCCTTCTGGGATCAATGATCCCAAAACCCCTGCTATTTTATAGGCACGCTTTGGAGCTGCCCTTCAACACAACAGGGACAATCGTCGGGAGGACATTGAATAGAATCTAAATTTTCTAGAATGATTGTAGGGATCTTATGAAAGGCTTCGGTCAGGATTTGTTGCATTGACTGTAATCCGTATCGTTCGCTCTTATAATGGTCAATAACTACTAGGGTCATACCAAGCTCTCGTGCAATGATTTCAACAACCCAGTTTGGATCGCTACTAATCAGGACATCGACCCCATATTCGGCCATTTGAATAATCATTTTGTCTACAAATCCACCGCCGGGTATGTACCCGATCGTTGCGTTTTGGCATTGAGGATTCACAATGACCGAAGGATTTACATTTAATGCATTCATACGCGTTATGAGTTCTTCTAGAGAGATATTGGATTCTAGAATTGATCCTAATCTTGGGATGTTAACTCCTTTGTAAGTCAGGTCAACTTTTCGGATCTGCTCTCTCGGAATCTCAAGATGGAGCAAAAAAGAATCCCCAATACCGTCTATCATCGTATCCCAAGCCAAATGAAAGTTATAAATATTAAACCGATTGTCTCGTGCTTGGTCAAGCATTCCCGCATATATCCAATTATCGTAACAGCTAATCTTATGATGCGAAATAACCAAGCTATTCCCCGGAACCGTTGCAATATTACGTGGATCGGGATTAACCATTAGATAGATGGCGTTTATATCATCTACTGTTTTGATTTCATATCCGAGCGATAATTTGGAATCTTTTCGTTTGATATGAGAATATTCAAACGTATGGATTGGAGAAAGCTCTTCAAGAAACTCTGTAATGCGGTCAGAGGGGATGAATTCCTTCGATGATGATTGTTGGAGGTTTCTTACAGCATCTAAATTAGGGGCATCAATCGGTCTATACGACAGAGCACGAGAAATAGGAAGCTGTTTCTGGTCGCTTTCGATAGGATACCCGTTAATGTTCCATTCATCATATCCACCTTCGAGCTTAGTTATATTTTGAAATCCAAGCTTTTTTAGTTCGACAGCGGCCTTCATCGACATTGAACACGGTCCATTTTGGCAATAAACCACAATTTCCCTATCTTGAGGTAGATCTCTTGCATTTCGATTAATTTCGTGTAATGGAACAGATTTTGCTCCAGGGATGTGTCCAGTTCGATATTCCTGATAGGTTCGGACATCCAGTAGGATGACCTGCGTATTTTGCTTCAGCGATTGCTGCAATTTCGAAAGACTAATTCGCTTTACCATGATTTTCCACTTTACAGATTTCTTTCTACCCAGAACCACGAATCAACTGATAATGATCTGTTTGATTTCACCTAAGTAATCAGATATTCTGTATAAGTGGCTAAAGCGGGATTTCCACCGATATAGATTACTGAGGATTATTGATGGCAAGGTGGAAGATAACTTCTCAAACCTTTACTTACGAAAACAGCTGTAAAAGATTACCATAAATCCAAGCATTAATTCCAATCACTACTGTACAATCGTACCTTGTGATATGCGAGCCAATTTTTTCCTAGCTAGTGATTCAACATACCAAACAAAAGGAAACTGAAAAGGAAGAGGTGAATATATCTTTTGGATAGAAGTATCAGGATTACTTAGACTCTTCGGAAGGTAAATCATAATTCAATTGCCAACCGATTCCAAAAGGATCAGAGAATCGTGCATATATTGCCCCCCAAAAAGTCTGTTGTAACTCCATCTTAATCTTACACCCACTTTCTTGGACTTTTGCGTAAATAAATTCAATTTCCTCTTTGGTGTCGATGTCCAGAACAATTTCTACTAGTTGAGTGGATGACTCGAAAGGAGGTCCAACATTATCAGATAAGAAAATGGCTGACCCTCCAATGTCTAATTCAGCATGCATCGTAGAATTCGCATAATCAAAATCTTTAGGAAGGCTAAAGTCAGCTGTTGTCTCAGGGGAAAATGCCTCATGATCTACTAGTCTAGCGTTAAAGATCGTTTTATACAGCTCGATAGCCTGCTTGCCATTTTTTACGGTTAAATAGGGAACTATCCGTACCATTTTATTTACACCACGTTTTTTTTTTGTAGAAGGATTAAGAATGTGCTTGCGAAAAATCCGTATTTTAATGAATGAAGGTCTGTCGAAAGCTATTTGTCATATTCAGTGCAAAAATGCCATTATAGGTTCATCTCATTTCCTAAACCGACAAAATGTCAATTTCCTCCTTCAAATGAATCATTATTCTCGAATAAGAGAATCCAATGGAAGAGGACACTATGAGCATTCCAAATCGAAGTTATCCATTATGATCTGGAACCCGAAGAAAAAGACTTAGAAGGAACTGAATCTGTGCTGATTTAACATTCGCACAAACAATGGGACATTAACGGGAGCCAAAAGCTTGTCTCTACTCACAAAAATTGCGGAACCAATTCGAAATTATAGAGCAAACCAGATTTTAAAGCATATTCGGTTTTTCTTGGAATCAGGTGAGTCGATGTTGAGCGTTGGCGACGGGGATGGATATGTTTCACTTCGAATTCAAGAAAAAACTGGTGTAGAGATCCAAGGTTTGGATATCTTGGCATACCCAAAATATCGTGTTCCAGGTGTCCCATTGGTTCTTTATGATGGCAATGAACCGATTCCATTTCCGGATAATTCGTTTGATGTATGCATAGGTGTTTTTGTACTTCATCATTGTCCCAATGTTAATAATATATTAGAAGAAATGATACGAGTCAGCAGAAAAAAGCTAATAATTGTTGAAGATGTCTTTACTAATAGGTTAGAGCACTACTTCCTAAAATTTTTCGATTTACTTGAAAACCGAACGTTTTCAGCTCAAATGCCCATCCCATTCAATTTTCGAAAATTAGATGATTGGAAGGAGCTTTTCAAAAATTTTGATCTTTGGCTTGTCCATTCTTCCCAATTTCATGCCTTACCGCTTCCAGTACGTAATCAATCGTTCTGCATGTATTTAAAGAACTCGTGATTAAACCAGTACGATGTTGTTTAATTATGGTCGTTTCAGATCGACACCCCCATTCCTCACTGAGTCTTATCAATGATTTTGGGCTGGGATCCTCCAATTGTACAAATGTGGTTTCATGTCTGTTACAAGCAATTGAGAACCCTGTTAAAACACGTACATTGAAAAGGTTCAGTGCTTGGAAAAAGCACCTTACCCGTTTCTGCCGATATAATTTCCAATCCCCTAATAAAAGTATGCTAAGTCTGGCAACGAGATTTGAAAAGAGAAATCTCAACTGTACTGAAATCATTTTCTGTATTCATACGTACTATTCTTTGATACTGACATTGTTGGCGTCCGAAGTGGTTTTTTGGAAAGGAAGTTCGGATGACCATGGATATTTACGTCATTTATTAGGTAAAAACCCCTCTGAATTGCGAGAACAATTGGAAAGTGTACCTGCTGGATACATTAATGAATATTCAGATCTAGTTGACATGGTAACTGATAACTTCTATTGGTGGTTTACGGATGAATGGTCAGGCGGCCTGGCGAATAAAATTTTTGAAATGCTTAAATCCTTGGATAAATATCGACCATTATGTGCAGGTTCAGACTCTTATGAAGCATTAGATCTATTTAGGGAACTATATGAGAGTCTGATACCCAAAGGGATTCGGCACGATCTTGGTGAATATTATACTCCCAATTGGCTTGCTGAATATATTACTGATCAAGTTGAGATCAGAGAGAAGACCAGAGTACTAGACCCGTCGTGTGGTTCCGGAACATTTATTATTCATGTAATAAATAAGCTGAAGAAGCAGCTTAGGGCATCTACTAAGGAGGAAGAGCTATTTGAGTTGATTCAAGAAAAGATCGTTGGAATTGATATTAACCCAATGGCTGTAACTACCGCCCGAGCAAACTATCTAATTGCGGTTTCTGATATTATACCATGCGGAGAAGAAAAAAAGAATCTTCCTATTTTCCTATCAGATGCTGTAAATCCGCGACTAAAAGGGTTGGCGGGTAGTTTCGACTATGTTTTGGGTAACCCGCCATGGGTAGGATGGGAACACCTGCCAAAAAATTATCGAACTGAAACATCCAACCTCTGGAAACAATACAATCTGTTTTCAATCAAAAGAGGTTCGGAAGCGAGACTTGGCGGAGGGAAAAAAGATCTTTCTATGCTTTTTCTTCATAGATGCATTGATCTCTATCTTAGGAAGAAAGGGAAGTTAATTTTTCTAATTAATCAAAATGTGTTCCAATCGATGAGGGCAGGGGAAGGATTTCGAGAATTTTCTTTAGGAAATGAACAGTATTTCAGCATCGATTTGGTTGACGATATGGTCAGTCTCAAACCTTTCAAAGCCGTAACCCGAACTGCTATCGTTTATTGTACTAAAGGAAAAAGAACTATTTACCCAGTAAATTACCGTATTTGGAGCAAGAATAACAAAATTGAACTGGCTGATAATACACAAACATTAGAACACGTTAGAGCATCTATCAGTAATATGAAACTCTTAGCGGAACCTTCAGGAGAAAGGCCGGAATCACCGTGGATAATTTACCCTTTTTCTGACGAAGAAGTTCCTGTACTCATAAAAAAGTTGAGAGGCCATTCCAAGTATTTAGGTAAAGCAGGTATTTGCACTTGGTTGAACGGTGTGTTTTGGGTTCGGATTTTCGGAAGATCTGGGGACGGAAATGTATTGATTGAGAATCGTGGCAATATAGGAAGGAAAAAAGTAAAGATTGTTCAGGCAAAGATTGAGCCTGATCTTCTTTTTCCGCTCGTTCGTGGCCGAGATATTGGATTATGGAATATCCGATCCACAGATAACTATCACGTAATCGTGACGAATAATCCGTTTACGAGGAGGGGGATCGACGTAGCTACAATGCGAAAGAAGTACCCCGCAACCTATTCCTATCTAAAAACGTTTAAGCAGGAGCTACGTGGACGGCCTGGGGTACAAAAATACTTTACGCCCGATGATCCTTTTTATTCAATCTACAACGTTAACAACGATTTATTCTCTCCATACAAGTTATTTTGGCCTGAAATGGGTGAATTTCGTTGCTCTATTGTTGTACCAACAAGAGATAGTTACCTAGGGGTAAAACCTTTAGTACCCAACAATAAGGTAATGTACACCTCTTTTTCGAGCAAAAAGGAATTGCTTTTTATTGCAGGCTTGGTCAATTCGCCTCCAGTTCGGAGATTCGTATCTGCAAAAAAATTGGGTACCTCCACAACGACAAAGTTACTAAAGAATCTGAAGCTACCCGAATATGATCCCAGCTTGGAGCTGCACCGATTATTGGTAAAAGAAGTTTCCAAAGTTAGAAGAAAAGGGAGTACGAACCAAAAAATGGAAATCCTGCAAAAACTGAGCCGCGCTATTCTTTACGAATAGACTTGAAGCATTAATTTTCCTTTTTTCACAGGATTTATAGGAAGATGTTCACTATTTTGAAGGATCAGCCTTCAAATCACGCATTTTGATGGCCATTTGAAGATAATCCTCCAGTTCAGCAAAAGCAAGGCGTTCCTGTAAGGAGGCATTCCGTTCCGTAAATTCCTTCCACCTTTTAAGCTCATCTTTCAGGTTTTCCTGTTCTTTTCTAACCTGATCAGCTAGATAAATTAATGCCCTATCTTTGGCAATTTGAAGCGCCTCTTTAAGTATATTAGACGCTTCTTGTGCAGCGCCGGTAACTAAAAGGAATTTTGCCTTCAACATGAAGGTGTTAATAAGATCGGGAGCAAATTTCCAAACTTGTGCTTGTTCGATGACGTAGTCCGTTATCGTTTGGGCCTCCACAAGCAATTTTTCTTCACCAGAAACCTTTACCTCTTGTAATAGTAAGTCACATAGATGCAGCATCGCCAGGAACCTTATACCTTCGCTCGTTCCTTTGTTCTCCATAACGGTTCTAAAAAGATCTTGCGCCTGTGCTTTATCTTTGAAACGCTGGCTGGTTTTCAATAATAGGGCCTTTGCCATTTGAAAATGAATTTGTGCAATTAGACTTTGGTCAATCTGACTCTGCTCCTCCAGCTTTTTCAGATATTCTCGTGCCTGGCTAGAACTTTTCATGTCCAAATGAAGTTGGAATAGCCTATAATAGATAGCTGAAAGATCAGCACCTCCCGCAAGTTTTATTGATTGAGTCAACTCAAGAGCCCGTTGATAACAATCCAAAGCATTTTGGAACTCCCCCTTACTCTGATAAACCGCGCCCAAATTCTCCAAAGCCCATGCAGTTCCTCGTTTATCAGGATATAGCTCAGAAAGATGTAATCCTTTTTGAAATAATTCTTGAGATAATGCTAGCTCGCCCTGAACGAACTGAATAATTCCTAACTGAATTAGGGGATATAATTGAATTGCTCGATTACCGATCCTATCGCAGAGATCTAGAATTTTTTGATTATATTCTATTGCTAACGGCCAATCTCCCTTTCTCTTATAAAAGACGGACATATTATTGTAAATAGTAGCCACTAGAATCTTTAAAGGAAATCCCTCCTCAAAACAAATTTCCAGCGCCCTCTGGTAATTTTTCAGAACCAAATCATCATTACTATCGATTAAGCCGTGATGAATAGCTCCTTTAAAAAAAAGAAGGATCGCCCTTATATGCCGAGTTGCCTTTTCTGAAGTCGTTGATGCCATTTTCAACAAATTTTCGGCTATTTCCAGTTCCGCCTGGGCCTTTTCGTATTTGGCTTGCCAAAAAAGAATTCCTGCTGATACAATTCTGGCCATACTATGGATACGCGGAATATTCTGGCCTTCTGAGAGGATCCGATTTACAACAGGCGCCACTGGTCCTGGGCCAAAGTTATTTAATTTATATACATCCATTACCAGTTCTGCTTCATCTCTTTCTTCACCGTAGAGCATGGCAGCTATACGATCTGCTTCGCTAAGATTACCCTTGTTTAAATGCTGATAAAATGCATCTATACTCAATTCACAACAATTCCAGTTAAATTCTATTGATAGCCCGTACTAATCTTATGACAGGTAAAATACATTGCCTTTCTAATAAAACCGAGAGCGGTTCTAACTCCTAGGGTAAGGTTGTTCTGATTTAAAGAAAATCGTTTGAATCTTCACGAAAATGGTTGACCACGATTTTAATAACCATTCTTGCAGGAACGTCAGTTATCGGATCTCTCGTTCTTAAGAAATATTTGGAAGGTTCTTTAAGGTAGCGTCTTATCTTTTCTACGGAATTTAAAGATAGACCGCTTATGGAAATTAGAATGCGATCATCACACGATTGAAATAGCTCTGATAGGATCCGAAAATAAGATTCTGGGATCTCTAACCTTCTTAAATTGCTGGGTATAATCTCATTCTTTCTGGATTTTTTCCTTTTTGGAGCTGCGCTGACATCCACATCTTCGGGTTCGTGGACTTTTTTCGGTTTTTTTTCAATTTTTAGAGTTTCAAAGACTTGTTTGAGAATTTCACGATTAGTCCCAAAAATGAAAAGAGTTTCTAAAGGTTCTATTAAGTGTTTCATTTGTGGATATAGGTTATTATCCTTTTTTACCTCATAAAGGCTTTTTAATCGGCGTCGTTTAGCCATAATCGGTTCTACTCGAACACCCCGCCCAATACTTTGCATTACAAATTTTCTTGCCTCTATACCCCTTCCAATATTTATAAACATAATCAGATTAGGACGATTTGAATCCCACCCTTCATAGAATGCTCTAGAACCCATTAGCAAGCTAATATCGTTCCGATTTTCGATATCAGAGAAGATACTCCTGTCATCGTAACTTTCAATTATTTCATATCCAGGAAGGTTTTCCTTTATCCACTTGGTTACGTCTCCAATTTTGATTAACGCAAAAGGTTTATCTGTTGATTTTAGCTTGAATATTACTTCCTTTCGACTATCTGGAATTGTGATTACTTCGATTGCACTGAATTCGGTTGAATTAAATATATGGAATAATATGTCTTGGATTGAAATCGTCTTAATTAGTTGATAATCAATCTGGAGGCGCGTATCTTCAAAAAGATAATGGGATTCCTCTGTCCGAATTAACTCATTGATAGCATTGCCATATAAGATTGAATCTACATCCCCCTTCGCTATTTCTTCTATTTCCTTGAAAAACATGATCAAATCTGGCCTTCGCTGTTTTCTGGAAAGGTTAACCGTATTCACCAGCGTTAGCATTAGCGGTTCCCAATATGTATCCTCCTGGATTTGTGTGATGTTTATAACTATCTTCTTAATGTATGTTAGAAGAATCAATGCCTTCAAGACGATTTTCTGCTTTTCCTTTGTATTGAAGTCAGATTTTTCCCGAAATATATCCGATTCATCCTGAAGTAGCAAAAGGTGTTTTCCATAACCTCGGGTTATGAATTTCTCAAGATTAAAATTGTAAACGGTTGTGACTATGTCTTGAGGATCCACAAATGTCGCAGAAAAATTAAACAAGAAGCCATTTCGTGATAGTATGGAGTAGTAAAGTTGGCGTTTGGATTCATTCTTATCTCCTTTATGTGCCTCATCGAGTATTAGGTACCAATTGCCGTTGATATCATAATTTCTGAAATCTACGATTTTCTCCTTCTGATCATCACCAATGAGATCAGAGCGATAATAAAATACTCTCGCGGTGTCCAAAAATGGCGATAGTCCCTCTCTTTTAAATTTCTCGTAATTTTGTAGGTTTATCAAAGCAATGGAAAAACCCTTTTCCATTAAAGATGTATTGAACTCGTTAACGTGATTCACTATCTGGGTGAGTAAATCATCCCTGTGTGTTAAGATTAGAATATCTTTTTTCGGAATCTCTCCCATATCCATTAAATTTTTCAAGATTTCAACTAGTTTTATGATGACAAGGGTTTTACCTGATCCTGTTGCCATCCAAAATGCGGCTCGTTGGAGAATTCGTTGGAACAGAACTTCTCCTTGAACCGGGGAGAGGTATTCCTGAATGATTTTTGAGGTGGCCATGTCGTAGGTAGCAATCTGGAGATTGAGACAACTTTCAGTATCTGGAGTCAGCCCATAATCTAGGTATCTATAATAAAACTGGCTCTTATCAGCTCTGTCGATCTTGAAGAACAAATATAAGCCCCTTATTATATTTTTAAGCGCCTGAAGCTGATAACCATACAGGCTTATACGCTTGGAAAAGGAAGACGTGCAGATAGCGCGCCAGTGAGAAGGGAGAGTATCAAAATCTAAGTTCTCCACCATTTTTTGTAACAGGGGATTGACCGGTTCCATTCATCCTTCCCACCATAGTAACGGCTTTACCAATTGGTAATCGAGCTCTGTTATATCAAACTTTGAGCCATCTTCAAATTCGAAATCCGTCTTGGTAATAGTCTTAATCTTACGGCCCAAGAGATGTGATAGTGTTTCAGGTATATCGACGTTTGCATATAAACGATCCCAGTTGATGTGAACCTTATTAGCCTTATAATCGATCTCCAGAGCTTTGAGGAGTTTTAAATCCTTTAGGAAAATATACTGGGAATAGAGATCAGCACCGAACGCTTCCAATGGATCACTATCCTCGTATTTCACCTTTCTTAGCGTTTGCTCGAACTGCTCCAGCTCGAAGTACTTGAAAAACCCACCACCCTTCCATTTTACACTTTGTGAAATACCAGATTGCTTACCCGCAAGAACCGTCTTCATTCGTGGAAGAATGATGTCGTAAAAATGTTCTCCCATCTCAATCCCAATCCATTTTCTTTGAGATTTGTGAGCTGCGGCGATGGTCGTTCCTGATCCGAGGAAAAAGTCAAGAACGATATCCTCTTTTAATTCAGTTGCGGCCTGTATTATTCTCTGCAATAAAACCTCTGCATTCTCTGTAGAAAACTTTTTTCCCCAAAAGTTCGACTGTGCATAACTTTGGAGATCAGTCCAATTTGAGGTGACACTTTCTTCAGCGTAGTAAATCTGGACCTTGTGTTGGGGATTTCGACATGATTCATCATGTTTAACTGAATCCTTTTGAATCTTGGATCCGCATGAGTCACATGAGAGTCTTACACGTCCCTGTTTTATTGCTTCGTCAATCCTTTTCTGGTTAAGAAGCCAATGTCTCCCCTCAGGAGCCCTGAACTTCTGACCGAACACTGAAATTTCCGTAGACGTTGATCGATAACCAGGACGATGATCAAGATCGAGCCAGAAAATTTCATCTATCAGATCATTTACATGAGTATAAACTTCTGGTTCTACCTTCTTCAATCGAGAAAGGAACTCTTGCGTTTGCACGCTGAGATCAGTCTTTTTTACTGGGATTTTCAGTTTGGTTTCTGATCCTTTGGAAAAAAACATCAAGGATTCAGTTCCGACTGAAAATGCTTTTCCCTCGACCCTACTTTTCCCTTCGGTTCGTTTGATAATTAATTCGTTTCGGAAGTTATCACTTCCAAATATATCTTCTAAGAGCATCCGTACGTAATGATTTGCGTGGTGGTCAATTCGAACATAGATGCTTCCAGAGGGATGTAGGAATTCTTTAGCAAGTTGAAGTCGGTTTTCCATCATTGTTAGCCAAGCCGAATCCAAAAAACGATTTATATACATAGTAAACTCGTTTGTTCCAGTATTAAATGGAGGATCTATATATATCAACTTTATCTTGTTTCTAAACTTATTTATGACCGTGTTCAAAGCTTGCCAATTTTCAGACTTAATGAGCCATCCATTTAATTCCCTATCCAGTCCATTAGAAAAAAGAGAAAGGATTAATTCTTCTAAATCCTTGAAATATCGTGTATCAAGTGGCAAGGACCGATATCGATTCTGGATTTTTGTGCCGCTTTTATGAAATAAATGCTCAGGCTGCGTTTTATCCGAGACTATGCCCAGAGTTTTCCATTCATTCAACTGTCGGTGTAATCCTGAATGACCAACTATCATGCCGATAACATTGGCGCCCCCTTTCTTCTCTATAATTCTATCCAGAGTAATAACATAATTGCTATTTATTGACAATTTTGGTTTGCGCCATATCTTCAACACTTCTTCCTCAAACTGTGAAATAAAATCGATAATACTATATACAGCATATTGGATTAGCTTCAATTGTTTAATTCTTGTTTCACTGAAGTTTGTCCCTTCATCAAACATATACTGATATAACCAGAGATTAAATTGTTCACGGAGAAATTTTCGTGGATTTTTATTAATGAAGTAATCGACTTCGTTTTGCTTTTCGAAAACTCGGAACGCCCGTTCCAAGAGTTCTTCGTCCCCGGCGAAAGCTTCGGTTTCCTTCAGATCTTTCAAGATCGGGTTTATTTTGGTTTTTTTTCCCCTTCGTGAATATTGTACCTTGAATACTATCCGACCATATTCATCAATATCTTGTAAAGAATACACAAAATGACGCTTTTCCCAACCTTCCTTATATTCTAAACCAGATACATCGAAGAAGAACGTCTGATTATCAATGGTTACTTCCATACTCTTTAGAATGAAATCGGTTTTTACATAGTATAACATATGGGTTTTCCAGAATAATGATACATCTTTTTGATCTGTGTAAACACGGTCAAAGACTTGTTCGCCGAAGGGTGTTCGCCTAAAGTAAACCGATCCCGTTTCACTGAAATATCGCTTGAAAAAACTGTATATTTTATCAAAAAATTCTTCCTGAAATTCAGGAAATTCCATGAGCTTGTTATCGATATCCTGGTGTAACTTACGAAATATATTTTCAAAATATCTAGATTTTATTTTCATGAAGTGTATGTAACCTGAAATCCCCTCAACATCTGCCCCAATAAAGAGATCTCTTAGGGCATTATAGAAGCGTTCTTTCGCAATATGAGCGCTTGAACTGCTGGTATCCATATCTCAAAGCCTGTATCATTCTTTCTTAAGAATAGCAAGATGTTCATATTGAATTCGCTTATTTTTAAGGCCAGTGGCGGGATTTATTCGCGATTTAAACATCACATGGCCAACTATTGTGTCGATGAAGGTCACATCGTGAATCCACCCGTGTTCTTGCATATGTTCTACAATAATATCGTCAATAGGAACTGGCACGGTTCGTATAGAGGCGGGACCGATGAAAATACATAAATAATCACTGATTTTCTGTGCCAGATTTGTAATAGCTTTCAAGATTGAGTGAAAATACCTCTCATACAATTCCTTTAGCTTTTCATTATCTATCTTATCCTTACACTCGTAATATAGATTTGATTTTATCCTAATTTTATCAACGGATCGATAGGGGATTTCTTTTTTGCTTAGGGCCCTAATCGTTGCATCATCATATCCTAACCAATATAAACCCAATTTCGTCGATCGAATGTATTCTTGGGCCTGTAAATACGGTGGAGACGTGAGAAGAATATGTTTTTCATCATCCAAAGCCGTTTCGAGGGTATCTACGCCATGTCTTATCGTGTAATTCACGGCTTTTGGTTTTAAAAATTCATATTCCTCCAATTTGGCCAGAAGATCTCGAATCTCCTTCTCCAGCATTAAATAGAATCTTGATTTCCAATTCCCCTGTAAAAGTTCGTCAACCTTTTTTTTTGAATATTTAGACTTGTATAATTTATGAACTTTTTCATCGCACCAGGAGAAGTAACGGGTTACATTAATCATAGGAATCGTCAGTTTTTTCTGTAAACTACTGTTTTTGGGAAGAGTATGAATATAACCCCAAGTTTTTATAAGAGTAGAAAGAAATTCTTCAGGAAACCAGTAATCGAGGTTCTTCCATTTCGGTATGAACTCATCTGAGGAATGCTTCAGCTCATTTAATAGCCTAGTAAAATTAAGACTGGACTCTTTTGACAATATGGTGTCATGGATAGTTCCAAGTAAAGGATTGAGGTCCCATAATTCATAATCAAATCCATATACCCGTGACACGGCTCCAACAGTACCGTATCCTGCAAAAGGATCGAATATTTTCATGTCAGGCTCAGCAAAATTCTTTAAAACGTACGCAATTACCTGAGGTATAAATTTTGCTGGATATTTGTATAATGCGAAGGCTCCATACGTAGTTGTTGGGATTTCGGGCACCGAATGACGAAATAGAATTGGGATCCTTTTGGAGGGAACTTTAGTGTCATTAAGTCGAGAATTGTTCAAAGTAACGTCCCAAGGCGATATATTTGTGGAACGAATTCCATAGACACCGTCTGCTGAGGTTTCTTTTTGATATTTTTCTCATATTTGGTCTTCATTAAATGCCCACTCGCATAACGAATCTTCTTGATTATAGACGTTCTGCAATGTCAAGAAATGTCAAGAAAAAAGTGCTGCCAAAGTAACGTGTCCATTCTCTTGAGGTCCCCTCCTCCTAGGACAAAAAATCCCCAAGTAATTGATTGACTTGACGTGAATGCGTATAGTTTGGAATGTGGCCCGCTCTTTCTATTGGATAAAACTGGAGGTGAGGGATCGCTTTGATCACAGCGGAACTGGAGGAAAATGGTATGGTCCGATCTTCTTTGCCCCAAATCAACTGAACAGGGATGTCGTACTTTCCTACCTTCCTGTAAGCTGCACCAAACTTTGTGAATGGAACGTGTTCAATTGTGGATTTTATTGCTCTTAGGAACCCTTTAAACCGTGTTTGCTCTTTATATTTCACGAGATAATCGTCTATGACCTTCTGATCAGTGTTATGGAAATCTTCTCGTTGACCTTCGATCATAACTTCATGATCCCACATTTTCCAAATATCTTCTGAGGGAATCAACTCAGCTGTAGTCTCACAGCCCGCGGGATCTATCAAAGAGAGTTTTAAAACCCTCTCATGGTGTGTAACGGCGAACACAACACAGATAATGCCACCCATGGATAACCCTACAAGATTTACCCGTTTTTCTGTGAGCTCTAATCGAGTCAATAGCTCTTCGAGTTGACGAATGTACAAATTGACATCATATTGAATATTTGGTCTATCCGAGTAACCACGTCCAAACAAGTCATATCTCAAGACCCTGAATTTTCTTGTCAAATAAGTAAAATTATTATCCCAGACTGGGCTCATGGGAGAAGAAAATCCGTGAACCAAAACTATATTCTTTCCCTCTAATGGGCCCGCCAGCTCGTAATGAACGATTCCATCTGTAAGTTCAATGAAATCTCCCGAAATAGTTGCCCTGACATCATCCGTCAATTCCTCTGTTTCGTATTCCATAAACAAGCCAACCAAGCAATAATCCGCTATTTCCTTCAAATAATATGCCAACAAATCGGAAGTACAAACGTATTTCCAACATCAAAAAGGGTACTCAGGGGTACTCATATAAAGGGTACTCAGGGGTACTCCACGTAAGAACTTGGTTCAAGACTCTATATGAGCAGTGAATATCAAGTGAATAAAAAGAGGTTTGTAAATGTCTGAAGGAAATGAAAAATTAACAGAATTGGAATGGCATCGAAAAATCGCTGCAAAACTGTTCAATCAAACTTGGGATTTAATGGATAAAGAAGAAAGAAATCAGGAAGAAAACGATGAGATGATTCACTCATCTCACGCTTCCCGTTATCATTGGGGAGTTGTCGTAGCTTCTGGAAAGTACCCGAAAACTGGGCCCATTAACCTCGAACGAGGAGATTGGCAGGTTTCCCGTGTTTATTGCCTCACTGAAAACGCCGAATCTGCCAAATATCACGCTCAGAGGTGCCTTAAGATTTGTCAGGAAAACAATATCGGCGATTTCGACATTGCATTTGCCTACGAAGGGATGGCTAGAGCCTTCTCTGTTTCTGGCAATGAGTCAGATGAGGTTAAAAAATACCTCGATCTTGCAAATGAAGCAGGTACTAAAATCAAGAAAAAAGAAGATAAGGACTGGTTTATCAGTCAGCTAAAGACGGTTCCAGGCTATTCAGAGACCTGAGACCGAGTATAACCTTTCTTTTTCCCATTTTTGAACTATATAAGTTTCGGGTGAAGAATGTCCGTAGAAAATCATTCACTGAAAAGTTTGTCACGAAGATCATTTGGACTCCCCCTCCTAAAGATCCTGACGGAAGAATCAATTATCAATTTCGGATCCTTGATGGAAAAACTCCAGATCTCCAAAAAAGGACTTTATATTACATTAAAGGACCTTGAAGATGATGGTCTAGTTGTTAGGGAACGTCGTGGTAAAAAAACGTTTGTTAAAATAACTCCGAAGGGCGAAGACGCTTTACTACAACATTTCGAATCCAGCCGTGAAGAGTCCAGCTTGATAGAAGAGATCATAGATCAAACTCTAATCCAGCTCGAAGAGGAAGGAATTATCTCCCAGGAATGGAGTGAAACCGATTACCATGATTTTGTCGCGAAGCTAAAGAGCACACTACTCAATAAACGAGCCATTTCGGGTGAGGAGGAATGACCAAAACCTTTATTAGTGCAGCCGATAGATTATAAATATTATTGCTTTTTTCTTTTCATACTTCAAAACTCTCAAATAAAATCGGTCTTTCTGGCATCTCCATATTATTTAGAGAGCTATTTTTATGATGCTGAGCGGAAAAGATGAAACATGACATTAGAAGAACACTCCCTTCCTGATCCTGTTAAAGTACCCGCAAAAGTTCCAACCTTCTCTGGCGATCTTGTACGCGGTCTCCTAACGCTAGCCTTGAGTGGACTTACCTGGATCATTTTGTTTACATATATGCCCTTCTTCTTAAGTTTGGGAATTCTGGGGCTTATAGTGGTTATCGTTGCGATTTTATGGTTGCTGCCTTATACCTTTGCTGGAGTCAATCGCCTATTTGAGGCAGTCGCCTATCAAAGAGCAGCAAGTCAAACTCAGCTTCCTTATATGAACTACCCCACCAAATGCCAGTTTTTACAACGTCGACAACTCACTTTTAATTGTATGGCAGAGCAACTTGCTCCGTTTGATCTGACTGTTTTCAATAGATGCCATAACCAACCTTTGTGGGAATTGTGCTGGCAAGAGCGGATCCCATCGATTTTGGAAGTATTTGACGTGGAAACAGCGGAAAGACAGCAACGCCTTGGATTTATCTTGGCCGCCATGAAAGAATATGCCAAACCCGCTGCAGCAAAGATGCTCGAAGTTTTGAACAACGAAGATATCGACACGCAAGTTCGGATCACCGCAGGGTATGCTTTGGAGGAGATGAAAGAAAATTCAGCCATCGCTACACTGGTGGGAATGATTGGCCGTTTTGACCAACAAGCAGATAAGCTGGTTCAATCAGTTGTTGCACGATATGGCGAATCTGCAATTCCGGATCTTGTTAAAGCCCTGCAAATGTGTGATTCCGACATAATCTGTGGGTCATTGGTTGAAACAATAGGGCGGATTAAAAACGACAAAGGTATACCAGTACTTGATCAGATCCTCAATGACACCACTAAAGGCGAATTTACACGTATGCAAGCCTTGTACGCCCTTCGAACCATTGGAAGTGAAGCATCCTTTAAAAGACTGATCGCCCAGCTTGATTCCGCCCAAACCGAGGAACATACTATGATAAAAACGGTGTGTTTGGCAAACAAAGAGATCTGTTTTCCAATTCTTATCGAATTACTGGCTGATCAGACGATTTCCGAGATCTATTATGGGCGAATTGGGGATATCCTAGCGGAAGAAGGAGCCAAAAGCTATGGTCAGTTCTTCCAACAGCTGCGCAAGACCAGAGATGACAGGACAGTCCTAAACCTAGTTCAAATATTGAAAGAACATACCCCAGAAAACGATGAGGAGTTCATCGGTCTTCATCAGGTGCTAGATTCTCTCATACACGATTTACAATCATCCCAGTTTTCCCCTCAGTAGTCAGCTAGACTTTTACCAGAACTTTCCAACCCAAAACCTCCATATTCCGGATAAAATCACGTACAAATGGCCTTTCATTTTTAGGTAAATCTATCAAACGAGAGATTGGCTTATCATTGATCCATAATTCAATCCTGTTTCCTGGTGCCTGAATTGTTCTTAGTTTTTTGGGGATTGCCACATATTCCTTTAGCATTTATCTCACAAATGACTTCTCAGTCAAATACACTAAAATAGGGTTGGATGACACACCCCTTGGTGAAATAAATACTCAGCCAATCAATCCGTGTTTGACATATCCTTTAAACGCGAAACCTGCGTCATGCAAACAACTGGGGAGAAGATCTGATCAACCTAGATCGAAGGGATGTAAACCAGAAGGATAATTGGCTAGATATTGTCGGAACATCCCCCATTTTACGACATATTTCTGAGAGGAAGTAAGGCGAGTAGAAAAAAAGAGTATTTATCCCAAACAATGGAAGCCCTAGTTTCTGAGCACCTGAAAAAAGGAATGTTAAGATCTACAACTGCAAAATGGATGAACCCTGGATTTGCCCTTTTAACGGTCCACTAATCGTCGCTAAACACTTTTCTTATTTCATCCTCTAGAACATCAAATACGACATTATGCGGGGGTAGAGGAATTTCATAAAAGAATTTTGGAATCCTATCATGTTTTTTGGTGAATCCAGCTTTCTTGTTAAATTCACGTTCCAGTTTGAGGATTTTCATTCCGTATTCTTCAATATCTAAATAATCTAAGTTGAGCATCGCTTTAGCCGTTTCAAGCATTCCTTCCATTGCAGATGGAATATCTAATAATGAATAAGCTGTAAACAAACAATATCCAATGGAGTCAATAAAAGCGGTGAATGATTGATAGAATCGAGATAATTCACCTTTCTTGGTATCCATCGGATCCACAGGATTAACGCCTTCGACTTCTGAAAAAATGGTATACCCAGCTGTATGATCTCCTCCTTGAGGACTAGTAGCGTAGGTTATGCCTATTCCTTTGAGTGGTCTTGGATCGAATGCAGGTAAGGATTGGCCCTTAGCATGAGCAACTTTCGTGCTTATTCCATATGCTTGGCCAAATCTCAAGGCCCCTAAACCAAGTAATAGGCCTATTGGTTCATCAGATGCGATTTTATTTAATAAATCTACCGCAGCAGCCCCATCGCCAAATTCTAACAAGCCTGCCTCCATCGCCAATGCGATGGTATTCCCTGTTTCAATGGTATCTACTCCCAGATCATTGCAAATTCGATTTAATTCCGCTAGATGATACAAGGAATCGATTTCACACAAAGACCCCAGCGCCATTGCAGTTTCGTATTCAAGAGTTGAGACATGAACTTCTCCTGCCTTTTTATGATCTAATGGGTACGGGACTTTGTTTGCACACGCGATAACGCAACCAGGATTACACGGCCAACCAGTTCTCGCCTGAGACTTCGGAAACTTCTTTTTCGTTTGAGCAACGAGCTCATGAATTACCTCCCCTGAAATTTTATCTGCCTTTGAGAAATGGCCTCTATGCCAGCTTCTTGTGGGTAATCCCCCTGATTCGTTCATGACGTTCATCAATCCTTCGGTACCATAATCTGCGAGCGCTTCTTTGGCTTCATGCTGAACTAGACCCTTTACCAACTTTTTCCTGCCGATATCAAACATCTCTTGATTTTGAGGTTTCAATCTTGTTGTACCAGAATCATCCACTATTATCGCTATAACTTTCTTCGACCCGAGCACGGCACCAAGTCCACCTCTCGCAGCGTACCGACCTGGATCTGTATTGTCTGGATTATTTCCAAAAATCCCAGCAGAAAGCATTAATTTTTGACCAGCCAAACCACATCCGAAAATCCCTGGTTTATTTGGGTATTTTTCCCATAACTTCTCTATTAGCTTGTATAATCCCATTCCAGCATATTCGTTGGCCTTTACGATCTCACATTTCTCTTTCGTGATATAAATATTGTACCAATCATTCCATTGAGGCATTCCTTCAATTATTAATGCCCTTATTCCTAGTCGTCCTAGTTTTTGGGGACTCAGACCTCCAGCATTTGCTTCTTTGATCGTTCCAGTTAGGGGAGACTTCGCTCCGACCGATAAACGTCCCGATGTAGGTGCATTTGTCCCAGTAATAAACCCTGGAGCAACTACAAACTTATTTTGAGAATCCAAAGCATCACACGTTGGATCTACTTCATCATATATAATGTTAGAAGTTAACCCTCTTCCGCCTAATTCTGAGTACTTTTTTGGCAAATCCTCCCAATTCACAGTCAATTCTGTCATATTGATTCGAAAAATCTTGTTCATATCCTATTAACTCCAATATAGATGGACCTAGAAACTCTAGATAGCCACTTCGGACGGAAACCGTAAGAAATACCGAGTAAATGACATACTTTCAAGTTTTTCTAATAAAGAATCGCTTTTCTATCGTAAATTGTCCGACCCTAACCGATTTCATCTTTTGGTTTTTACAATCTCCATGAATTCTGTCACCCTTCTTGGATCAACGTTTTTCCATGTGTCCCCATCAAATTTAAGACTCGTACCTACAATCACACCGTCAGCAATATCGAGTTGTTTTGAAATATTGTCTTTTCTTGCCCCTGTGTTTATCATAACAGGAGCCCCCATAGAATTTTCTTTTACAATTCGTAACTCATCTAATCGAGCCTCCATCCCAGTCATTGGGCCAGAGACACAAAGAGCGTCAGCGATTCCAACGAACACGGTACCTTTTGCAATAAGGGCAAGTGACCGTCTATCTAGGGGATGAGCAAATTCCGCATTTACAATGCTGAAAACTTTAACCTCAAAAGCTTCGACTGCCTTTTTATAGCGAAAAGCTTCTGCTCCAGGTGGATCAAAAAAACCCATATCCCCCGCGAAGGCTCCTGTGAATACTCCCCGAACATATTTGGCTCTAGTCGCTTTTGCTACCGCTAGCGCTGCAATCGGATCCCACATAATGTCCACGCCGAAAGGGATTGATATTTCTGTTTTCAGTTCACCTATCGCAGCTGCCATTGAGGCGGCGATTATTTTGTCCACTCCTTTAGCATATGGTCGGTCCCCTTCATTACAAAACAGTAAGCCATCAATATCACCATCTTGTAAGGCGTTTATATCAGAACGAGCACTAGATATAATTGTTTCCATTCCCGTTTTGTCATCGTATTCATATGTACCAGGGAGCGGTGGAAAGTGAACCATACCAATAACTGGCTTTTCAACTCGAAATAAATCTTTCAAAAATGTCATTTTGATTCTCCTTGAGCAATATATACGGTTTTGCGCAATTAAATAAAATTTGATACAGAAAGTTCATCGAAGATCATTCTTGATGAACAATTCAGGGGGTTATTTTGTTTTTTTTGTTAGAGCTTTTCTTTAAAAATATCTAAGGTTGTGCACACTAGACCGCTCAATTTGAGCTATAAAGTGAGGTACATAATCAACCACACTAACCTATGCTATTCTTTTTATTCCATCTATAAAACAAGTGATCCTGATGCCCGACATTGAATTCTTTACCAAATATATTATCGTAAAAACAAAAAAGGCTGGGGAATATTATGATATTACCCAGAACCTCATAGATTTCAGTGAAGCAACCCCTATCAGGACAGGTCTTATGATCGCGTATAGCCTGCATACTACCACTGGTGTTGTTATTAACGAAGGTTCAGATCCGGGAGTGGGAATGGATGTTTCTGAAGTGCTATGGCAATTGATACCGGAAGGCAGGAACTGGCACCATACCGAAGAAACTCCGTTAGACGCTGCATCTCACGTGAAAGCACAGATAATCGGAAATTCGGTTTTCCTGGGTATTGAAAATGGAAAACTGGTTCTTGGGCCATGGCAACGCGTTTACTTTATTGAATACAATGAGCCTCGTGAACGAAAGGTCTTTGTATTGTTATTTGGAAATAAAAAATAAGCTGGCTCAAATCTTGATGGGAAAACGC
>JBHLRO010000021.1:0-66994 GCA_048882505.1 Candidatus Thorarchaeota archaeon | reverse complement strand
TTATAGGAAATTATTTCTAGTTTATAATACTATGGAAGGGGGAAAAATGGTACTAGAACTTTCGACCTAATCTCTATGGATTTTCCATGATTGGCTACCTCATCCACCATTTCTCATAAGATGTTCAAAAATCCTTTTATCCAATATTTAAGTTCTTTTAGTAATAATTTGGGATAACATAAAGGACAAAGGCTCTCCATTTACAATTTTTCAGAAATGGATAAAAAGAAAATTGGATCCATTGTCATAGAAAAGATTTATCTTTCATCAAAAACCTTAAAAGCCTCTTTAATCTTAGTCTATTCAAAATAGACTAACCTTAGTGTGACTATGTCTTGAACACTTGGACTCCCAACTTACAAGAATTTCAGGAACTTTTTTCCAGTGAAAATACATTGAAAATCCTGGTATGTCTTGAGCAACAGGAAAATAAAAAAGCATGTGCCTCGGACATTTCACAATTAGTTGACATCCATAAGAGTACTGCAAAAAAAATACTAGAGGCATTGTATAATAACCAGTTTGTCAAAAAAAAAGTCTATACGGATAAACCGGGAAGACCTACATACTATACTCTGGCAAAAAATGAATTCTTTGTAAAATTGGACCTACAATATCTTTCAAATGATATACAAGCAGAAAAACACCTTCCTAATCCAGTCATCAGAGAATCCTCAAGGTTACCTATCGATACTGATTATGAATTAACGGAAGATGGACGTATTCAAAAAATCACTTATCGTAGGCGAACACGGGCCCGTAGATTGATTCGCCAGCGTGTAGAGCTATCAGAGCTGGAAGGAGATTTTATGAAATATTTGCCTCATCCAACGATGCAAGCTAGACCCTTTTTAGATATCTGCCAAGAAGCGGGAATTAATGAGCATTATACCATCAAAAAAGCCTACGTATTTTTACAAAAGATGATAGAATTGGAAATCATTAAGCAAGTTGTTCCAGATCCGAAAAATACTGAATAATGGTAACGGCGGGCCGTATATGGTAAACCAAAGCAAACTTGACAAAAAATCTATAGATAAACTGCATGAACAGATTTCTCTAGCGTTCACCAAGAAGCGTAATCAAATATTCAAGAATACGATCTTCCTTATGGTGATTTTAGTTCCAGCGTTCATCGCGCTCTATTTCCTTTTGGATCTTGTCACAGGAACCTACATCGCGAAATTGATTGTCATTTACGTAATATTGTTTGGTTTGGTTGTCATACTTGTTTTTCCATATTTTGGAATAAGTTCTCTAATTGCATTTCGTACGAGATGCCGGGATTACTACATCCAGGTGGTTATGTACATGCAGTTTTTGGCCTTACCACTTTGCTATATGTTCTATCACATTCTTGCTATTGCTCCAACATTCGCCCGAACTTTCCCAAATTGGATTATTTTACCCGTAGGTCTATATATAGTATTTGGACCTTTGTCAATCGTCATTCTTTCGTTATTGGTCATACAAAAGCCCTTGTTCTGGAGAAACAACCTCGAAGATTATATTACTACACTCCTTAGTCAGCGGGCTATGCATATAATGGAATATAGAGATGGATATACTCCCAGACCGTTTTTTTCAGATTTATCTGAAATTAACAACTTCGTATCAACTCCAATGGAATTTAAATCAAGCATGGAGAACTATGCAAAATTTCTTGCCAAAAAGGGGGAGATTATTGGTTGGGATATCAATGAAAGGATAGCTACTCTCTATCCGAGAGTTCTTATGAATCCTCCATTCGTTCTTCTAGATATTCGGTTTTTATACCGTCTTCTTTTCCGTGTTTACAGAAAACAAAGGCTTACCGCAATCACTATAAATCACACAGACAGGGAAATGTCCTTATACATAGCTAGAGATGATTATGAGGTATTAAATGATGTCACGTTTCATGTTTTGGGAGAACAAGTTCTGGATAGAACCAAGGACTCCGTTGTCGCCTTTTTACAGAAAAATTATGAGCAAGCCATCTTGAACTATAATCCCCTATATAATGAGATACGTATAATTAGAAAAGAATCAGGTAGAGCTAGCTTCAAAACCTACATCTTGTACCTGATAGAAGCGGGACTTGGGATGGTAAGCTTGTTCTACGGATGCATAATCTTGACCCTGTTCTTCTTCTTCCCAATCCTTGTTCCTTCGCTCCCACCATCCTTTTATTACGGCGGAATCATTACGGGTCTAATTCTTGTAACAGTTGGTTTATTCCTGATTATCGATGGCATTAAACGGAGATCACGAAATTTTAAATTAAGGGAAAAGGAAATCATATCAAAAGCCATTGGAACCTGAAGTTGAAGAGGTTCGTGCGTTGACTAGGGTATCGAAAGCTTCGGAACGGGTTATCCTCCCAAAACAACTGACTCCATCGTAAATCGCGGAGTGATTAGAGCTTTCTACCTACAAATATTTAAATAGGAATAAACCTCCGCCATTTCCGACATGGGTTTCTTAGTAACAGTTGGTTTAGCGGGTGCTGGATCCAGTGAGGTTCGTAAGAGGTACCTACCGAAAGGGTTTAGCAGTAATTATATGATGACGATTGGCGCAGAAATCGTCGACAGGAAGATGAATGTTAGAGACAGATCAATTCTGTTCCAAATTTGGGATCTGGCTGGTTCCCCTCGGACAGTTAGAACAGTATACTTTTATGGGAGGGTAGGTTTTCTCGTCTTCTATAAAAAAAACGACAGAGACTCATTTCGTGATGTTCCACGGTGGTTTGAAAGATTCAAGAAACATAATGGAAAGCCTATCAGGCTTTTTTCGAAAGATAACTTTGCACTAATCGCAATCAATGAAGAGCCTGAGGTCGTTACAAAAGAGGAAGGAGTAAACCTAGCAGAGCGATTGGGAATGAATTATTACGAATTTGATCTAATAAATGTTGAACAGATGAATGAAATCCTATATAAGATAGGAGAATGGTATCTCGATAGAATACCGGCCACGAAGGGCTGATCGGGAGAAAGGGCGGGATTTTTATCTTTGAAATCACTATGAATTGCAAACAACTTTTATTTTCATGTGCATTGGTCAATTAGTACAAAGTAACCGTTTTTCAAGTTCATAACGTAACCTATATGGATACCAAGTATATTCTCGCAGATTGTGTTCAAGAGAAATAGGGTAGTCCAAGCTACCGATTTAGATCGCACGGGAACATCAGTACCGTTTAGATAATTAGGAGCGGATGCGTAACCAAACGTATAAAACACTTCGATCAGTTGATTTTCTGGATTGAACCTAAAATGACCCCTCACTACAAAGGTCTAGTCAGAGACTTGGCAAAATCGTTGAATGAGCAAAAATTCGAACGTGTGAAGCAATTTTATCATCAGGATGCCACACACCATATAATTACTCCGGGAGGCGGATTCCAGCAGGTTCGTGGAATTGATGCAATTTTATCTGTTCTTCAGTCCAATTTCGGGGCTTCTAACGATGTCACATTTACCATTGAGGAAATGATTTGCGAGGCCAGCACGGTATGTGGGTGGGGATTCCTAAAAGGGACAACTTGGAGTGAGGTTGTTCTTGGTCCGTTTGAGCTCAGGGCGTTCGTTGTTCTAAAATTCAAAGAAGATAAGATCATTTATTCCAACTGGCTTCCCGATACATTTGCCTATTTACGCTTGATAGGCCGGGCATCATTTGTATCAAATGACGAGGATATAATCAACCAGTATCTAGATGATCTAGTTGAGATGGGATTGATCCGAGACACGGATAGAAGGCTACGGGAGCCATAATGTTCTAACAATCATAGAAAACAGATAATTGCATGATGAAGAACAACTGGGCCTCCGATTCGTTCAAAACCGTCGCTTGTCTTACTGTTTATGTTCAAGATAATCGGTCCCGAATTCTTTTTCAAGTTTCTTTTCCTCTCAGGTGACAAGCCAAACTCGAAAATAATGAATAGAGTATTACCAAGATTAGAATTGTCAAACTGCTTGTTACTATTGGTAATCCAAGAGATTCTCTTTGACTTAAACCAGTATTATCCCTCTGGCATTTGTAGGAAATCCTCAGGTGGGTTGATTCGTATCGATAGATAATAGAATTCCAATAACATCCTGGGTTTAGAGATAAGGTGATGATGTGTCTAACAGTAAATTTGATTGGACTTATTTCAAACGACGAATTTACATAAAAAACACGACATTGAAGGAGTTATTTGAAAAATGGGCCACTCCCAGGGGAATAACGGAGTGGTTTATCGCCTCTGCAAAATATAGGGATGAAAATGGAGGATTGAGAGGCCCAGATGACCTCGTGAACCCTGGAGACGAATATTTATGGAAGTTTCATACGGGAAGAGAAGTGACGGGAAAAGTAATTGAGGTCCAAGAGAACGTCTTGTTCAAGTTCACGTTCGGTGAGAACGATCCTGGTTCCGGAGAACACGTTGTCGTAACTGTAACCTTTCATGAGGAAAATAACAATAACTGGTTTGATATACTGCAAGAGAATATGTCGGAGAGCCAGTTTGGCAAAGTTAACTATTACATTAGCTGCAACATGGGATGGGTGTTTCATGTGAATAATCTGAAATCGATAATTGAAACAGGGCACGATTTACGTGTCATTGACGAAAAACGGATGCATGTGGATGCGCCAAGCGGTAGAACTTTGGATGAATTTCAATGGACTCAATTCCGTCAGAATGAATATATTAACGCCCCAAGGGAAGAGCTATTTAGAAAATGGGCAACCCCCAAGGGAATAACGGAATGGTTTCTCGCTTCAGCGGAGTATAAAGATGATAAGGGGCGGATTAGAGCCTCAGAAGAAATTGTTCAAGGCGGTGACCGTTACACTTGGACTTTTTATTCAGGATTGTCAATCGTCGGAAAGGTGTTGGAAGTGAACGAGCCCAATCTGTTTAAATTCACTTTTGGGAAAAAAGAACCAAATTTAGACGAGGATGTAATTGTTACTGTCGTCCTTCACGATTATAATGATAAGCAAAGGATAGAGGTTTTCCAAGAGAATATGGCCGATAACGAATATGGTCACGTCACGCATAATATGAGTTGTCACTTGGGGTGGAGTTATTTCATGACGAATTTGCGATCCATCTATGAATCAGGGTACGATTTTCGAGAAAAGGAAAGGAAAATTGCAGGTATTTCGCGGGCCTATACCTTAGAACGATAAATAGAGCCAAAAAAGGAAAGAAAGAAGGAGGCAGGATTTAGAGGGTTTTCTTTCTGCCTTTGTAGAAAAACAGTGGAATCATTATCAGAATTGTCACGATAAACGAAAATCCTGGAGTCCCTATGTTAGTTGTTGTAGTTGTCGTCGTAGTGGTGGTTGTGGCGGTGGGCGAGGCTGCAACAAATGTAAACTCCTCTGCATCAACTAATATCCACATAATTCTTCTAATACCATCAGGAGACCAGTTTACAATGAAATACCAAAGGTTAATTTGACTTTCTTGAGGGGTGAGGGTACAGGAGACGGTTACTTCTTCGCCAGTTTTGATTTCGGATACCACGTTTGGTATTATAAAAGCCGTCAGATTGTTTATAGTCCCGTCAGGGTTTCTTTCCTCCTCCACTGATGCATGGTTTACATCAACAGGATTTCCATTGATTTTAAAATCAGTAACACTAGTGTTCAAGTTAAACGCAAGTTCAAGGTTTGGACTAGGATGCTGTTGAATCGATGCGCCGAGCGCAAACCAAGCCATATCATTCCACGCACGTTGGAGGATATGTGATTCAGTACCTAAAGTGAAGATCTTAGGGTTTCCACCAATGAAATATGATCGATTTATATTCCCGACTTCTTGTGAGAGGTCTGAAAGGGCGTATACGTAATTACCATCTATGGTGGCATCCCAAGGTCTGATAGAATTGTTCCAAGAAACGTCAAAGGTATCGTCCTTGTCCCCATCACCATTGAGATCATAATCTGCATCATTTTCCTCTAAGGTCCCTACACCATTGGTGAGCTGTAGTCCATAATAAAGGGGAGCCCAATGAATCGGGACAGTTCCAGTGGTCGCTGGAGCCCCCACATTTTTGGTCGTTGCCTCAAGCTGATAAACCCCCGTGCTAACCGATGTAATTGCAGAATCGATTGGGAGGAAGTACGGGCGGTTTATCGCTTCTACAGGATCATATTGATCATAGGGAACCCAGATATGTCTTGTAGATTGTCCGTCAGGAGACCAGTTCATGATCAATAGGATTTCAGACGACTTCGTTTTGCCGGGGTACAACTTGCAGGAAAAGGTAGATTGTTCTCCAGCAGCGATACCTGAAGCAACACTGGGAACAATGAAGGTTGAGAGGTTTCTCCCTGAATCGATTCCTGTCCAGGTGTGCTGTACGCGAACTGGATTTCCGTTAATCGACAAGTCTGTTACTTCCATCTTGTCATACAAGGCCAGTTCAAAGTTGGGACTGGGGTGTTGTAAGATTTTGGCGTCCCCTAATCCGAAGATGGCGCTAGTATCTCCTGCTGTATAGAGAGTATGGGTTTCACTACCAAGGTGGAACAGTTTTGGTCGCCCCTTGATGTAATACGTCCGATTAACCCCTAAACCAAAGGTGCCTTCGTTAAGTGAATAGACATGAATATCGTGGGTTCCATTGTTTATTGTCGCGTCTGAACTACGTGTAGCATTCTGGAACCAGGTAACACTAAAGGTATCCACCTTGTCTCCGTCACCATTCAGATCCATATCTAGATCCACCGCACTCTCGTCAAGAGTCCCACTGCCACTCACCATGGGGAGAGTATACATCATCTTTTCCCAGGAGATCGGGACTGTACTGGTGGTTGCGTCGTCCCCGATGTTTTCCACTGTTACACTAAACTCATAAACTCCTTGTTCGACGTTGGTAAGTGATGAGCTTACATAAGTGAAATCTGGTTGGTTAACAACTGTTAACTCCGCTGGAAACGAGGTTGCACTTCCTATAGTCATTAAAAATACCATAATTATTGACAAAATAATTGAAATTCTCCTCTTCACATCATCACCTCATAAAGACTGATTCGCATCTTTGGATTAGAAACATTGAAGAAGCAATTACGAATCTCGGAGTTTGTTGCTTAAAAGATCTTTGATCAAACAAGTTTTTGGAGTAATTTCATTGTAAAGTGAACTCAAATCCGTGGCATAATTGGAAAAGAAATCATCTTAGATACGATTTCCTTTCTGATTGGAAATAGTGATAGCTTAGAAGTGTAAGAATAAGACCCAAACCACCCCTTCCGTAGTCTTCAGATGAATCGTGTGAAACGGGGAGTAAAGATAACCTACTGAATGAGAACTGAATGCAATCGTCCTGAATTATGATGTTTTATAGCTCATTTATCCTTCTTCTTCTTTATTCTTGCATAGAAAAGGAACTCTTCCTTCCCTGGGATAATCTCGAGTTCTTGATCGTTTGGTAAATTAATTTGGGCTAGAAAAGCATCAGGAAGTTCGATATGCTTATCTTTCAATTTTACTAACGCAGCTTTTGTACTATTTCCCGTTACTGGGACTCCACGAATTCTGTCACGAATATTCTCCTGAAATGAGACGGCTCCTCGGATCCCTTTCTCAACCATCTTTTCAAATTCCTCAGGTGTTTCAAAACCCATTTCTTTGGTGATGATTTCAAGTTCAACTGGTTCCACTTGCTTTTGTTTTGAGAGGTGTTCCCAATCCTCAAGTGGAATTCTATGTAGAGATGAAAAACTAATTCCTCTATGAGGTTTATCGCTGGACACCGTCACAGATTTTCTCCTTTTGCTGGATTTTCTTTTACTTCCGCGAACTTTAATTTTAAGTCTTGCAAGAAAAACCCCTGTCTCTGCCTCTATGCTATTTGAGAAAGGCAGCTTAAGTAAAATGTCTCCAGGATCATAGCTGACAAGACCGTTTTTCTTTTTGATATTAATACGTTTTTGAACACGATAGAATTCCTGTAAATCACTTGCATTAAGCTGCTTTAATTCCTCGAACATTTTGGGGATCGTCACTTTACTCTTTCCCACAATCTGGTCGGTTCTTGATCTGATTAGTCCGCTGTCTAAGGCGATCTTAGATAATGCCGTAAGCAAGGATATAGTTCCCATGGTGACCGAAAATGCAATCAATCCTGCGGAAAATAAATCCAAACTTAAAATATCCATGATTAAAAACAAAATTACCAAGAATGTCCATTTCAACGCTTGTAGTGGCCCTTCGACGGTTTTAAAGAGCAATTGAGTTGGATCTAGGATAATATCGGCAATTGGTAGTTTGAAAACGCGGAAGTACTGCAAAACAAGTTCAATAAACCCAGTAGATAAGAAAATAAGGTTGGCATAAGGATGAAATGCTCTTAATAGGTCTAAAAGGGATAATATTTCAAGTACCACCGCTAATTTCCAAAAATTAAGGATGAAATAGGAAATTAGCGGAGATAATTCAAAGATTACTTCACTATAATCCTTTGAAGCAGGTATTGCAAACCAAGCGAAGAATATTATGACGAGGAAATAAATTAAAATCTGATTGACCGTAAATGAAATACCAGGACTTATCACAAATTCTAATGGCTTGAGTGGATACCCTTCATACACAAAAAACCAGGAAACCACATAACCGACAATATTTCCTCCGCTTACGTCACCTGCCACTTTAGATTTTAGGTTTCTTGATTGTAGTCGGGTTCCTACTGTGATTACAATAGCAATTCCCCCTAGTATCAATAGCATCGTTGGATCGATAACGGGCCGGATAAAAACACTCAAGATCCAGATGATATTCACAAATACTCCCAAGCCTGCCAGCCGGCTTTTATATTCCGTGTTATCCCTTGTCTTCTGTATTCGTTGAGTCAAGGACGGTACTAGCGATTCTTTCGACAAAATGTGTTCATCTTGTTTATTTATAGCGCCTAAGGAGGAGGTACTGGTGTTATACGCAAAAAATCAAAGTTCCTGGGGAATTTCGGTCAAAAATAAGAAAGCTGACAAGGAAGATAAATATCGCGCCAACCTCGCTATTTCCCTTATTTATGAAAAATAAGCCGAATGCCAATGCGAATCAAAAGAATGACAAAGAAAAAAATTAATAGTATAAAAATCAGGTCTACTATCCGCAGTTCCTGAGCTACACTCAGTCCAGTTTTGATCAAATCGCAAATACTCCTACCATTTTTGAATGAAATTGGACTTTCGTGCTATATTTTATAGGTTCTGATAAGGGAATATTTTGGAGTAAACAAAGATCACTTTTTCAGTGGAGAAACTCATGGTGTCATGGGAATCCCGATTCCAGGGAATTTACCATAAAAATCTTCCTTTTATTTGTAAGAATTAAACCCTAAACGTTCCGGACCCTGAAACCTTATTGTAACGACAAAGACTCTGTTGTATGCTGATCCTTAATGACCGAGCTAAAACAAGAAAACATAGGTTTACTTGAGAGTTTGAAAATCGTATTTAGATCTCGAAACTTCGTTGTCATTCTACTTACAAATTATACGGGTAGTTTTTTCTTCGCTGCGTGGATTTATTTTAATCTATTTTTTCGGGATATTGGTATTTCCTATTTTGAATTAGGGATCGCAAATGCGTTTTTCTTTCTCATTGCGATGTTTGCAACATTGTTTGGAGGTTTTTGGGCTGATAGACACGGTGGAGCGGCACGACGATTAATGGCGACATTCAACAAGTTTTTCATTGGAATAGCTGCTCTCCTCCTCACATTAGTTAATGATATCTACGGGTTACTCATCGTATGGACTATTTTTGGACTTGGCCAATTTTGTCAAGCTGCCATTGACCCTATATTGTTTGAATCGATCCCTCCTAAACAGATGGGTATTGGTACCAGTTTATTTACAGTGGGTGGAATATTTTCAATCCTAGGCTTGGTTTCAGTTGGTGTTCTAATCCAGGGGGATTTCGTTGAGGGACTTAGGCTCTTTTTCCTTCTAACATCGATCTCGAGCTTTGTGGATTTCCTCATTCGGTTTAAATTTCTAAAAGTAAGTACCAATCACTTTGAGTCTCCACCGGCACGCAATCCTTTACGCGAAATGTTCGGCCAATATCGAACTGGTCTTAATGTATTTTTGGTGACTATTCCACTGTTCGCTTTGGTTTTTTTCATTGATGTAATCAGTGATACGAGTTTCCAATTTGCCCAGAACTTTTATCTAAACGAAACTGTTCAGATGAGCTATACTGCAATAAATTATACCATGATAGGGGCTTCTTGTATTGGTGTCATTGGTGGATTGGTTGCAGGGCGACTTCTTGACCGTACCGAGAATGAGGCAAAGATCATGTTCCAGGTGTATTTTCTCCTCCCTTTTTCCGTACTTTTGTTATACTATTCCCCCATATTTTCCCAATGGATAACTCTTTTACCAGGGGAAGAGGTTTGGCAAGTAATATCCAGTACCGCCTTTATAGCTGTTGTAATCAAGTCTGGGAATGACGTAGTTTGGCGAACGGTCGCATGGGGGGCTGTTGGTCGACAACTCCCACGTGAACATACTGGAAAAGTTATGGCGATGCTTGCCATGGTTATTTCTTTTGTAGGATTTATATCTAGTCCTATTATCGGTTTTATATACCAAACTCAAGGGGGTGAACCATTATTACTTGTCTCTTTCGTGTTAAACGTCACAATCCTGCTCTTACTCTTATTCGGTTGGATACGAAGCTCTAAATCTGTTCAATCACACGCCGAGCCCAAAGATCCCTTAACAGCGTGATAAAAGGAAATCTATTCAATTTCTAGGTTTTTCAATCCTTGAGGTACCTAAGAATCGAGGTAGAATCCTCGCGAACTCCCTTAGATCACATCAGGGGTGTGTTTTCGCAGAAAATCCATTGATTTTGTCACGTCCTCTGTACTCAGCTCTAATACTATTGGACCAGTAAATTCTGTATCAGAAAGACCGGTCATTAAACCCCTTACAGGGAGATCCCCACTTCCAAGGGGTTTATGATCAACTCGTGGTGAGGATGCGCCATCATGGAGATGTAATTCCACAATTCTGTCTTTGTAAGTCTCAAAAAAATCTATTATTCCATTGTCTCCCCATTGACCAGAGAATCCTGCCAATAAGTGTCCAGTATCAAAACAGATTCCCAGATCTAATTCCTCTATTAGGTTATCCATGACTCGGAATGGAAATTCGATATTTTCGACGGCCAGTCTTCTTGAATCTATTCTGGTTTTCTCAAGGATCTGAGCCAAGCTTTTGGATGCACGATCTGCAAATGTGTTATTCATTAGCTCTTTTGCGAAATCAGGAAGATCAAAGCCAGTAAATTCTGATACGATCCCACCTGTGGCATGTATTACCCAACATGTAGGATTCAATGGATTAGTTAGTTCAATTGACTCAATCATGCAGTCAATAGATGCTTGTTGAATATGTGGAATTGGAGATGCAAGTTCGACTGACCAAAGCGGAAGATGGACAGAACAAGTATAATTATGCTTATCCTTGTAGGTCCGTAAACCCGTAACCACATCCGGGGTCAATAATCCTGGTAGGACGTAAGCAAGATCGGCTGTAATCTCAAAGTGTTTAAACTCGTTCCCGAGAGTTGTTTGAAGAACATCAAGGTAATTGGCTTGGGACAGATCCAAACGTCCGTCAACAACCATCTTAAGAAAATCTTCAAACTCAAAAGGACGTATACCAAATAGTAGGGTCATTTTTTAGTATTTCCTGTTACTTTTGGGCTATAAACTAATGGGATATAATCCCACGGCTCTCGCGTGCTTATAGGTCTCAATGATCGCATCATAGTCATGGCCTTCAAACAGACTATTACTTGAGGAGAATAAATAGCCCCCACCTGGCGCGCCGTCTCGGATACATCTCTCAACCTCTCTATGAATATGACTGGGGTCACTTCCACAAAGAACACCGGTTGTGTCCACATTTCCACATAAGACTAACTTGTCGCCAAACCGTTGTTTGACGACCTTTAGATCGACCAGAGCTTGCGGTTCCAGAGAATGAACTCCTGCGAAACCAGCTTCAATGATCATCGGTAGGAGATCAACCACGTAACCATCACTATGCCAGATTATTGGAACATCAGAGGCCTGCATGATTTTTTTGTACTCGGGCAGGATTAATTTTCGAAACATCTTGGGGGAAATTAAGGGTCGATCCTTGCCTGCCGCATCATCGCCCAAAACTATGAAATCTACATCGTTAGCGTTAGCCTGTTCGACCAATGCAATAGTCCATTCTGTATTCCTTTCGATGATTTCTTTCACCAATTCAGGCGTTGTGTAAAGTCCACGAAAGAACCTCTCTATCCCCATTGATAGATATGCCATCCCTAGTGAACAATCGTGCCAGGCAAAGTAGAGGGGGTATTTTTCCTGAAACCGATTCTTAATTGTTCTGACATGGTCTTCAGGAAACCAATCTTCTGCGTGGGTTAGTGGTGGGGTGAATTGTTCCAGATCCGATTCCGATTTAATTAATCCATCTTCATACTGCCCATGTTTAAAAATTCGTCCCCATTCATCTATCCCGTGACCATAAGCTTGCGTTTTTCCTTTGGGATGATGATACAATGGAAAACAATCGTGGTCAAGTACCGCTCTAATATGGTAACCATCGCCTCCAAACCACGTACATACTTCTGTCTCGATCCAAGGTTCCAGAATTGGAACTCGATCTGGCTCCTCATGATCAAAAGTTATCATGACACGCTCGCGAGAATCCATTCCACTAACCTTATTGAAATAAAATAGCTACGAAACACGACAATAATCAGGATGGGGTGGTTCCAGTTTAAATCTCTTTGGATAATCACATAAGTTTGGTGAGTAAGGTTATTACGCGAAATTCTGAAAAAGGCTAAAAATGTCTTGATTAGTTCTGCACTCCAGAAAGAATGAATTTTCCCCGTGACGAGACGTGATTTTATTTGGGATTCGAAAGATATTTAGCTATTGAAACTGCGGGAGGCGCCGCTTGGCATCCTTCTCAACAGAAAATCGCCTTTGTATATGATGCACCAGGGCATTTTCAAGTTTTCAGTGTCGAAATTAAACCAAAACTGCTACTTTGGCCTCATCGTGAGGTATTCGATGCTGATCGGTGCACAAATCCACGGTACCTATCAGATGGATCTTTGATGTTCCTCAAAGACTCGCGGGGTGACGAGAACTTTCAGATTGGGTGCTTGAACGACTCTTCCGAATTGACTTGGGTTACCAAGGATCGAAAAGCCAAACACCGACCAACTTTTCTTACGAGCAAAAATCTCTATTATTCTGCTAACATAGAGGACAAAAGCGTCTTTGGCGTTTATCGTCACGAAGTTCCCCTACAAACCCATTCTGGGGAACTTCTTTTTCAACCCGAAGGAGGTGTATATTTAACAACGGGAGCGAACACAAAAGAAGACCAATTGATTTTAGATCTCTATCATGGGAATAACAACCAAGAAATTTTCCTCTTTGACGTGGAAACCAAAGGATTGAATAGTCTAACCGTCCAAATATCAAAAACCAAGGAAACAAGATGGAGGACGGTACGAATGTTAGACAACAATCATCTTCTGGTCATAACAGATCACCAAAGCGAATACAATCGCTTTGCTATCCTTTCACTAGATGGACAGTTCGAAACCCTTGATGTTATAGAAGAAGACATTAGTTATGAGACTGAAAGTACAGCTTGGATACCCGAGTCTCCCCTTGTCTACTTTACCTTAAACGAAGATGGATATAACACTTTACATCAAGGATTATTCACGATAAATGGGGGAGTCAAGCTGCAGAGCCTTCCCCTGCCCTATAAGGGAGTCATTATGCACGGTGATCTCCGCTCATTTGAGAAGGGGATATCACTTAGTCCAGATGGGAAACAAGTAGCTTTTACATTTAGCTCAACAGATAAACCAACGAACATTTGGATCTTGGACATTCAATCTCGTAAATTGTGGCAAGCCACCGATTCCAGTACCGCAGGAATTAATTCCCGATCATTTGCAGTAAGCACGTTACAGGAGTTTTATAGCTTCGATCAAGTTAGAATCCCATATTATATCCATGTTCCTTTTGGAAAAATGCCTCCCAATGGGTGGCCCGCGTTAATACTCGTTCATGGCGGTCCGGAAGCCCAATTTCGCCCCTCTTTCTTCCCAATTGCACAATTTTTAATTTCAGGGGGTTTTGCTTTGATTGCCCCTAACATCCGTGGCAGTTCTGGGTATGGTCGAACGTTCCTAGATTTGGATAACATAGAGAAACGACTGGATTCCGTTAAAGATATTGCACATCTTGTTAAACACGTCAATGAGAATGAAGCGCGGGTGGACGCCGCACGCATTGCGATTATCGGGGGGAGTTACGGCGGTTTCGCAGTCCTTTCTGCCATGACGGAGTACCCAAATCTATGGAAAGCGGGTGTAGACATTGTGGGTATTTCAAATTTCGTTACATTTTTGGAAAATACCGCGAAATGGAGACGGAAACTTCGGGAAGTTGAATACGGAAGCCTTGAAACAGATCTAGAGACACTAAGACGTATAAGTCCAATCCATCAGCTTGATAAGATTATGGCTCCGTTGTTCATTGTACATGGAGAGAACGATGAACGTGTCCCTCTGACTGAGTCCCTACAAATCCATGAGAAGTTAAAAGAAAAGGGAATTCCAGTGGAACTTCTACGTTTTTCAGATGAAGGGCATGGAATAACCAAATTACAGAACAAAATCGAGGCATATGGTAAAATTCTCGATTGGTTGTCTAAAATCGTTTAGGCCTTGGATCAACTAGACCAAAGCATCAACGATGCCAAATTTACCGTCTTGCTTTAAGTCCCCATTAATCATATTTATCTTGATAGTATAGTGAAAAACCTCCCCAAAGTTTCGTCAACTGGCCCTAAGATTGTTTGAGTAGCGATACCCGAAATAGGTGTACGTTCCATATTAAATTCGAAAATCTCTATATTTGGATTCTCTTGTCGAGCAATGTAGGGGAAATTTGCAACGGGATACACGACCCCCGAAGTTCCTGCGACGATTAGAACCTCGGTTGAGGATAGGCGTTTCAAACAAGCCTCAATTATTGACGGATCCAGGCTTTCTCCGAACCATACGACGTTCGGTCTGATAATTGAACCACATTGCAGGCAATCTGGGATTGGTTTGGTTTTTTCAAGTGTTTCTAATGTCCATCGGGATCTATCGCCACATTCTGGACATCGACTTTCTCGAATTTCCCCGTGTAGATGAATGACGTTACGCGAACCAGCGCGCTCGTGCAAATCATCAACATTTTGGGTTAGGATAGAGATATCTCCCCCTTTCCTCTCCCAACTTGCCAACACATGATGAGCCTGGTTTGGTTCTACGTTTAGAATAAGATTAATCCGCCAATGATACCATTCCCATACCAATCCAGGATTTTTACGAAATGCATTCGGAGTTGCGAGTTCAGATGCATCATAATTTCGCCACAAGCCATCCTTACCCCGGAACGTCGGCACCCCTGATGCCTGGGAGAAACCCGCTCCCGTTATCACAGTGATTCTCGTACTTTTATCGATCCTATTCAATGCCAGATATCCCCTTTTAGATATTTTACACTGGATTTCATGATATGATTGACGGCGCGATCACGAAACTATCGTCTGTTGGATTATTTAAAAGCCAAAAACGTGGGCGTGATTTTTGCTTTTTCCATCTGATCACGATGGAAAATTCATACCATTATCCGCACTAAGGTTTGGATATCTTCAATCAGGCCTGAACGAACAGAATTACGAGCTTTTTGAATGAGTTCATCCATTCGTTCAACTTGCGTGACCAATAAATCCATCACGGTATCATCCCATGATCCTGCCTCTCTCATTTCACATACCAGGTTTAGAATGTGGGCAATATTAGTTAGGTCATGGTTAATGACATCCAACAAAGCATTTCGTTCAAATTCGACGACCCTTCGATTATAGAAGTAAAGATAGGTCCATCGAAGTGTTGGATGAACTAGGATTACCGTTGAGATAAGAGTAAGAGTCAGAGCAACCAGCTGGTTTGTCATGGGAAGGATGAGATTCAAACTGACGATGAAAGAAATAAGTAACAAAGAACCAAATGAGATGATAAGATAGAGGAAATGGAAAACCGAAATGGCGTATTGTGAACGGTAACGCATTAAATAGACTCTTGAGGTATGTATACCGTACCAAAAAAGAACCAGGAGGATGAAAAAAGTCATGCCATACATCCCAAAAGCGCTTAGGGAATAATCGAAAAGCGGAAGTTGGTCGGAAAACCCTTGAATTCTTAAAGGTTGAAGCAAAGGAAGCAGATTCACGATTACTCCAAAGAACATTAGGAGTTGCCAGAACCGTCTCAAATATGAGTTGGGTGCGAAATCGTAACGTAAAGTCAGAGCTAGGATTACTCCACTGATTCCTCCCAGAGTTACAGTGATTCGGTATAAGATCGACATAATTTCAGTATTTTTACCCCAAATTGGTATAAAATTAAGGATAAGCCAATTACCGATGTTGGCCCCTACAGCAAATAGGTAAAAGAGTAGATAGACACCAAATTCCTGCCGTTTCCGCTTAAAATCCCGGTATTGAATTGTCCGTGCACAGTAAAATACAAGCCCCACCCCTGAAATCAGCATATTAGAAGAGGCTATCACGCTTAAAGTACGAATGATCACCATTCAATTTCCCTAAATTAGCAATCCTGCAGACATCGTTTATGGTTGTTACCATATTGTTCACGAAAAATCAAAGTGAATCTTTCGATCTTCTAGACCACCGTCTGCAATCCGTGCTGGAAGAACTTGGATTCGCCCCCACTCCAGGTCAATTGGAATATTTAGAGGCGATCATTCAAGAAGAAGACGTTTTGGTTGTTGCTTCAACAGGATCGGGAAAAACATTTGGAACTATTCTTGCCTGCCTCCATAGGATCCTAACGGAAGAGTTTCATCCGATTTCTACCGTAGTGGTGACTCCACTCAAGGCCCTTAATCGTGATATTTTCAGACGAGTTCTGCCCATGCTTGGCAAGAAGCTTGGCGTATCCATCGCTGTACGGCATGGCGATACCCCTCAAAGTGAACGCAATCGTCAAACGAAAAATCCGCCTCAGCTGCTTATCATGACTCCTGAACTATTTCAGGCTGCCCTCCCAGCCAAGATTTTCGGTCGGGAACATCTAAAACATGTACGAACTTTGGTTATTGATGAAATTCACGAGTTGGTTGGTACAAAACGGGGAGTGCAGCTTTCCCTGGCCCTAGAACGGCTTGTTCATCGTGTTGGTCATCCAGTTCAGCGAATCGGATTATCAGCTACAGTAGGAACCCCGCAGGATGTTTTAGAGTTCATGTCTCCAAATAATCCATCAGGAAAGCTTGTTCAGATCCCCTCGAGTAAGGTAATACAGATTTCACTTGAATATCCTACTAGTTCCACATCTCATGACACAGAACACCTTGCAAAGGAACTTCATACAACCGAGGAAGCGGCTATTCGGTTTATGGGTCTGGTTGAGACTATACTTTCGGAAGACGAAACTGTTCTATTGTTTACAAATACCCGTCAGCAGGCGGAAGTTTTAGGATATCGTTTTAATCGGTACAATGAACAAATAGCCTCAGACTTTTCAGAAAAGAAAATCAGGTTCGAGGTGCATCATTCGAGTTTGTCAGCCGAATCTAGATTACATGCGGAGGCGGAGGTGAGAGATGGCAAACTTGATCTTATCATCGCTACCTCCTCACTAGAACTGGGCATTGATATAGGATCTATCAGTCTCGTTATCCAATATATGAGTCCCCGTCGCATCGAGACGCTTCTTCAACGAGTGGGTCGGGCGGGCCATCAGCTGGCTGCGATAAGTCGGGGGATAATAATCGCGGAAACACCCAGAGATCTTATGGAAGCATTCTTCATAAAGCGATTGGCGATGGAAGGATCAGTAGAACCAACTCGTGTCCTGACGCATGGTTCCTGGGACGTTCTCTTTCATGCGATAATAGGGATTCTTTTGGATTTCGGGGAGGTGACGGTCAAAGAAATCCTCAAAATTGTAACAGGGGCAAACCCTTACCAACACTTAACGCCAACGGATTTAATCCCACTCCTAGAGTATGGAAGAGACAACCACTTCTTTTATATCAACAAATCTGACAATGGAGTGATTTCCCTCAAAGCGAAGAGAAAAAGCTATCGTTATTACTATTCCAATCTCAGTACAATACCATCTATCAAAAACTTTACTGTAGTTGATGTGGGAACCCGTAGTAGGGTCGGGCAATTGGATGAAGGCTTTGTCTCAACCCGAGGCGAGAAGGGAGCTGTATTCGTATTGAATGGTCTAGCATGGGAGCTGCTTGCAATAAAAGACGATCGAATCGAAGTGCGCCAAGTCAGAGCCACAGATGCCACGCTTCCCACCTGGGAGGGGGAATTAATCCCTGTTTCATTGCTGGTAGCAGAAACCACGTATGAGTTATTTTCAGATCATGCTTTCCTCCAAGGAGAACCACGCCACATTCGTCAGGAACTGAACCGATTAATCAGAGAACATAGGGATTCGAATGTTGTCCCCTCAAGAAACAGAATCTACATTGAAACGGCTGGACGCCAGATGGTATTACATACGTTTCTAGGATCGCGGGCAAATGACACGCTAGGTATCGTTCTATCGACTGTCATAGGAGCTAGACAAGGGTATTCTGTTGAATATCGTACTGATCCCTATTCAGTATTCTTATCACTCCCCCGCCCTGCCAAAATAAGACCGATAATCGAGGAGATAGACCCAAAACATTTGCGACCATTACTGGAACATAGATTGAAAAGCAGTGAGCTCTTTGCATGGCGGCTACAGCACGTTGCAAGGCGATTCGGGGCCATCTCTGAATCTCTGCAAAGCTCCCCCATGATGACCAAACTCCTTGTATCCCGATATCAGGATACCATTATCGGGATTGAAACCGTAAATGAAATATTAACAGAATTGTTGGATCTTGAAGTCGTCGAAGACTTCTTTCAAAATATTCACCTTGGCACCCTCCAAGTAGAAGAAATCGGTGTTAGAACCTTTGATACTCCACTCTCTCGCGCAGCTACTCAACCGATTTCAGCTAATATTTTAAAGATCAGACCCTCTCATCTAATTTTGGAGAAGGTGGAGAAACGAATTCGTAACACTTGGGTTCGATTAGTCTGTATGCGCCCGGGATGCAAGTTCGAAAAGGTGCAAAGGATTGAGACCCTGAAAGAAGATATTCAATGTCCTCAATGTCGCGCTCGGTTTGTTGCTGTTGTCCACCAGAAAAAAACAGGGATCAAGGGGCTCTTATCGCGGTCTATAGACAAAAACAAAAAGTTAACACCCAAAGAAAAGAAGGATTTGGATGCAGCAACTAGATCGGCTGATTTAATTCTATCCTTTGGAAAACGAGCAGCTTTTGTACTTGCAGGAAGGGGGATAGGGCCACGTACCGCGGTTCGAATTTTACGATCTCCACAAAAAACCACTGAGGATCTATTGGCTTTAATGTATGCTGCTGAGGCAAATTTTGCTCGTACCAGAGAATATTGGGACTAATTGCAGGCTTCCCACTAAAAATTATGGAGCTCGCCTAAATCAATCCCATTTGTCATTTGGACGCGTAAATTGGGGTGCTCTAAAACCTGGCGGAGAACGGGAAACGAAGGTCTGGTAGATACTCGTTTTTTCGGTTTATTTAATGTAAATCCGCCCAAAAACGGATTGTATGCGGGTAAAATAGTTATCTGAACAGTATCGATTAAACCCACGTCATCCTCCAAGTCAACAGGAAATTTAAAGATGTTAAGAAGTTCTTCCCGTGGAAGAGTCAGCTTGGCAAATACTGGAAGTTTATGGTTAATTCCTAATTCATCTGTTAATTCAATAGAAGGATGAATATGACCCAGAACGATTTCTGAGGTAAATAAGATCTTAGGATCGGGAGCCACATGGCCATGAAAAGCACCCAGTTCATTGTCGAATAGAGCTGCACCTTTGGAGGGAATCAAATCCAGATGAGGTTCTAGGGACTTTAAGAGGATAGTATCTTGGTTCCCTCTTATCAACATAATTTTCTTTAAAAATGCCAAAGACTTAATCTTTTCCAGGAGATATTCCAGGATCCGTTCATTCTGCCATTTGTTTGATACCCAGCCTTTTTTTTTCCTAAAATGAGGGAAACTGTGTTCAAAATCGCCAAGAATTAGGATTAAGTCCGGTTTAGCTTGGATTAAATCAGCATATAAGGTATCGATCACAGAATATGTCCAACTGGGGGGACGCGTATTTAATCCTTTTTCCGTCCACTCCTCCTCGAAGCCTAGATGGAGATCAGAAATAATGAAAACCTTCTGGCCATCAAAATTTCTCAGTAGATATCGTCTATCGATTTCTTTGCTAGGAAGCATTAGATTCCTCTTTAACATATTACGGATTTCATAACTATTCATGCTGTCTTCGGAATATAACGCTTTAAAACAGCAAGTAACAGAAGACCAAATAGGTAATTAAAGATGTCCTCAAGGAATTTGCTCGAACCGTTTGAACCACTCCTAAACAAGAAGGTATTTGCTCATCTTTCCACAATAATGCCCAATGGGTCTCCACAGGTTTCCCCCGTCTGGCTTAGTTTTGATAGTGGCCTGATTTGGATCAATACGGCGGTAGGCCGGCAAAAAGACCGGAATATGAAGCGTGATCCCCGAGTAGCCCTTTCTATTCTTGATCCAGATAATCCATATTTTAGGCTGTTGGTTCGAGGAGAGGTTACTGAATGGACGATTGAAGGGGCGGTTGCTCACATTAATGCACTCGCCAAAAAATACATGGGAACACCCAAATATCAAAATCTATCTCCTAGTGAACAACGTATCATATACAAGATTAAACCCCATAAAGTCACAGGGTCCTGATTTGTTTATGATCTAAGGGCACGTCTTACGATTGGGTTCCGATCTGTCAGTTTTTTTAGTGCTTGCTCATAATTCTCGTCAGGTTGAATTTGAACATTTATAAACACCCCTGTTCGTCCGATTCTATCTCTTCTTTTAAGAACTCGAACTCTTTCGTCGATCATACGCTGAGATATACCTAGTAACTGACCAACCCTTTTTTTATCCTCCAATACCGGCGTTTGCCAATAACCATTTCCTTCAGGTTCAATTAGTATAAGTTTTTTCGTGACTCCTGGTGTACGTTGTTGGTTTTGAAGTTGAAGCCGATTCGCAAGGCCTGAGAACCGAAAAAACTCTATGTCTCGTTCATTCGCTACCGTCAAAGGAAAACTGATCGAAACATTGTCATTTCGAGAGAGGACTCCCCGTATGACGGAATTGGGAGTGGCCATCATGATCCGACGCTCTGCATTTCGGAAGGTCGGGAGAAGATCTATCAAAAAGGACGGAATTACAAGAGGTAAATAGATATCTATATCGGACGTCGCCTTTACGTCGCCCCGAGCAACACTTCCATGAACAAATCCTCCAGTTAAACCATTCTTCTCCAACTCTATCAAGATTTCCAAAGCGTTTTCTTGAAACGAAACGAATAACTCCCATTCTACTTCTGAATATTCATGAAATGTCCTATTAATCGTCTGTTTAGGCTTTTCTCGAGGCATTTCCATGCACGGGGATTGTTTACCAAAATGATATCCTATTTAGGTATTAAAAAAACTTCCCTATTTCGATATTAATTGATTTTCCAATTACCAATCATCATGAAAAGTGTTGTTGGGACGTCTTATGTCTGTCGAGGTACGCAATCTAAAGAAAACATACCGTCGTTTGGCAGGGAACCCCAATGCGCTTGCCCGGCTCCGTGCGTACCTTCGTCGGGATTATAATTACACAAAAGCATTAGATGATGTATCTTTCAGAATTAAACCAGGTGAAAAGGTTACCATTCTTGGTCCCAATGGCGCGGGGAAAAGTACAATAATTAAGATCTTAACCGGGATAATCCAAACCGATAAGGGGAAAGCTTGGGTGGACGGACTAGATCCGCAACATGAACGATATCGGACCGCTTATCGATTTGGCGTTGTATTTGGACATAGATCCCTTCTTTGGAAACACATTCCGGTAATTGAATCGTTTCGATTGTATAGGGATATTTATGATTTAGATACTCAAACCTTTAAGACACGGTTAGAAGAATTCATTGATGTACTGGAAATAAAACCTTTTCTGAACCGACAGCCAAGGAGATTGTCGTTAGGAGAACGTATGCGCTGCGAGTTAGTCGCTTCCCTCATTCATAATCCCCCTGTCGTGTTTCTAGATGAACCTACTATCGGTTTAGATATCGTGGCAGCCAGACGAATAAGAGAATTCATCAATGAACGGAACAGGGAAGATGGAACGACAGTTGTTCTGTGTTCACACAATGTCCGGGATATTGAACAGATTTGCTTTAGGGCAATTTTACTTTTGAAAGGACAAATCCGTTACGATGGGCCAACCAAAACATTAGCTACGGTATTGAAAAGGGAAAAACTTCTGCGATTCACGTTTCGAGTTGAAAAAAAACCAATTTCAAAACTCATCCAATATTTGAAGGGTTTATCTACCATCGCCCGAGTAATTAATCAAGAAGGAGGCCCTCTCGATTCACTTAATGGATTGGATAATTCAATCACGATTGAATTCAATACTGAAGCCCTAGACCTAGATGATCTGATTCCAAACCTTGTTTCCCGAGTAGACCGGATTCTTGACATACAAATCGCAGATGCAGACTTAGAAGATATTATAGAAGAATTATACAAAGACAAGGGGCTGCCTACATGATCCGTAAAATTTTGAGGATTCAATGGCGTTTTATTGTCATGTCCTATAAAATGGTATATCAATATCCTTTTATGATTTTAGGCGGATTTATTGAAGGCACAGCAATGCTTTTGACCTTTGTTATCTTTTGGCAGATTACTCTTGCTGGTCAAAGCTTTGGTACATGGCAAATTCACGAGATTTTGATTTTCACGGCCCTTGGATACTTTGCATGGGGTTTGGCGTCATTATTCTTTACAGGGGTATGGGCGCTCCCCTATAAAATTATAGAGGGTGACATAGAACGGTGGTTATGTCGGCCACTAAGACATCCGCTATTAGGGGTTCTTTTCGAGGACGTATGGGTTGGGGGAAGTGCTTTCCTGTTTGTTTCGATTTTCTTAATGTGGTTGGTTAGCGTTTACTACCATTTGCAATTCCAAATTCTAAACCTGATCCTTGCATTTTGCAGTTTAGTAATCGGTATGACTACCCTCTATTTGCTGTATGGTTCTGTTACCGCATTGGCTGGTTTTACGATTGGAAGAGCTGAATTTGTACAAGAGGCCTTTGAGTCTCTTGAGGTTAGTTTTGTCAGAGTACCTGCTACATCCCTTCCGAGAGGAATCACTACATTTCTTATGGTAGGATTTCCAATCGCGTTTCTCAGTGCTTTTCCTACTGAGATTTTGCTGGAACGCCTCACTTTGGATAATGCCATCTGGGTTTTGGTACTTCAAGTTCCTCTCTGTTTATTTTGGATTGGTACTTTCCTCCTTATCTGGAGATTAGGGATAAAGCGATATGAGAGCGCCTCTAACTAGGTGGATGTCTCGGTGGTTGTGATCAGTAAATATGTTAGGGTTATGAGAACGTCACTCACTGATCTCCGAGCGTACTGGGGCGATTTCATTGGTTTTTTAGCGTGGGGACCAATGAACTTTATCCTATTAGTGATCATTTGGTCAATAGTGTATTCATCAAACCCACAAGCCACAGAATCGTTTAATTACTCTCTTAAAGAAATATTAAGTTATAGTTTGATAGTCACATTCATTGGGGAGGCCCTTCTCCTGTACAAGATCGCGTGGGGTATTCAAGATGATAATTTGGATGGAACAATGACCATATATCTATGCAGGCCAGTGGATTATCTTAGCTTTCGTTTTGCTCAAATTCTGTCCAGATCATTATTGAGTGCAGCAAGCTTATTGCCAGTTATCCTCATAATAATTGCTACCTTGGCACTGCCAATAACGTTTGATCCCTTAATCTTTGGGGCTTTTTTGTTGTCAATAGGAATTGGTTATATCTTAAGTTTCCTCTGTTTTGCAATGGTTGGCGCTTCGACCTTTTACATTAGACAAATATGGCCGATTCGAGCTGCATTTTTGGCCATCATGCAAATTCTCGGAGGTGAACTTTTACCTGTAGATCTCCTCCCTTCAGCATATCAACCAATTGTTAAAATACTTCCATTTTATCTAATTAGTTATATCCCAGCTCAATGGGTATTAGGAAGGCTAACGATCGAGGAATTCGTTATTTCGCTGTTCCAAGGATTTTTCTGGATTCTAGTTTTACTTCTATTAACAAAACTCGTGTGGAGTCGTGCTTTAAGAAAATTTGAATCCGCAGGAGGATAGTTTCATCTTACCAGAGAAATTTCACATTTTTATATTTCTTTAGTGCTTTCTTAATTTGGGGGTCGATAATTCCTTCAAAGATCCCGTGACGATTAGCGATTCCAGCCCCAATCCGCGAAATCAGATATGTTTTATCCGGGTTTCGTAAAATTTCTTCGATGAGCTTATTAAGCTCCCGTTCAAAGACTGTGTGATATTCCTCCAAAGTAAAATAGTCTTCAGAATTAGAACCAGGCGTCTTCTTTGTTATGAAGCCATAAACATTGGGTTCATCTCGTAAGATTGCTGCTCCCCCTGTTCCTCTACGGTGATAGTTGTCTCCGAAGACGAAAATTTCATTAGGGTTCTTTTTTAGGTATTCTCTAGTTATAATTCTCTCATTCAACCGAAATTCCACGTAACACAGCATTGGAAATAATTGATATCTATTTTGCTCCCTGCTATAAACAGATTTCTTGGTAGATAGTCTCGTTTCTACCCGATATTCCTTAATCACCACGCATTTTTGACAAAATTCTTAGCGTACCGAATATCTAAGGTCTTAGTTTCAAAATTAATCTTATAATTCAATTCTGAATTAAAATCCGACTCAAGAGTTGGAATTGATGCGAGGCAGCTCTTGCAGATGTCTAAGGAAGCCAAAAAAGAGACTAAACTATGTAGATTTTCATTTTCAAGGCTCTCCTGGGTGAAATTCCGCACTCTAAAATTCCCAATAAAGTCGGTTTGGCACTCTTCGGGCATAATCTCACCTTTTCCCCACGATATCCCGAATATCCTCTTATTTCGTCATAAGATGTTAATATCATGATTGAACCTTCCCTCATAGTGGAGCCGCAAATCCTTCAATATGTGAATATATTACAGTTGGGAAACAAAGAAAAACCTTGGATAACTTCTGAAGAAAAAGTCTTTCATTTAATGAACAAAATCTGATTTGTTACGGTCAAGATGGGTGAGAGAACAGCTTTTTGTAACATCGGATCGCTTTTTGGCCTCTCTTCCCGTACATTTATTAGAAACTCATGTAAATGGAGATCATACTAATAGTAAAACAATCCCAGATTGTGATTGCCTCAGGAATCAGAAAATTTAAGATGTTTTACAAAACAAGATGATGCCTACTAGTATTTTATGCCATAAGATGCTGATTTTTAAATAGAAAAAGGGAATGAATCATCGGAGCGGACTTCCGTGGATCCTTTCTTTTTACGCAACCATGAGGCAATTGAGGCCCTCAATGTGTTAGCAGACCAGACCCGAATGGATATGCTCCGTTTAATGAAAAAATATTCCCCTAAAGGATTAACGGCCTCCGATCTTTCAAGTGAACTCAACAAATCGATTCCTACTATCCTCCATCACTTGGATAGGCTAGAAAAGCTAAAGCTTGCGTATTATGAGATGGAAGCGATTAGTGACGGAAAACGAAAGGTCAAACATTGGAAACTACGGCATCAAAAGATTCACATTGAAATTGATATCGAGAACCTGGCTTTTTCGTTGGAGGATATTGAAAAACGAATATTCACATTATTTGAGGAAGAGAAAGACGCGGGAGGGTTTATATCGGCCAATTTTGCTGAATCCTTGACCATAGAAAATATCATAGAGAGGTTGAGGAAAAAATATCAAGATATCACTGAGGAAGAGGCCAAAATTATGCTACAATCTCTGTCCACGGTGGAAGATACAATTGATCAGGTCGAGAAATGGATCTACCATGAGTTCAAGAGTTCAGCAGGGGAACTCAAACTGCAGTTTTTCACATTTGGAAGATATTTCGCTTTGGATGATAAGCTGCGAGGAGAACTCTACCAAAAACTAGCAAACTCGCCCGATTTTTATATTCAGGCATTTGAGGATCCTGAAAGCGGAAGAGAGGTTACAGGCATTGTTTTAAGACCTGAGGCCCTCAAAAAGTAAACATAGGAGCTCTTTATCAAATCCCCACAATATTAAGTCAATGGAGTTTTTTTGGACCTGAGAGTGGTTTTAGTTCACTCACCCAAGCTAATAGCTCTTCGTGCAAATCTGGCGCAGCCACGACGAGTTGATCAAATACAGTATCAGTTGGATGTAGAGTTTTACCCTCAAGATTCGTGAAACGAAGGCCCAACTGATCTAGAATTAATGCAGCAGCTGCAATGTCCCAGAATTTTCCTTTTCGTCCAATTCCCCAGAAAACTCCCCCATGAAGAGTACCTTGAGCTACCAACATGAGATGTTGGGAAATTCCCCCACCTAAGCGGTATGAACGACCTATACTTCCTACAAGATCAGCAACAGCCAAAGTCTGTTTAAGAGGGAAAGGTAGCCTAGCTGAAAAATCGACAAGGATTCGAGCTTCAGATATACTGCATGTTCCTGGAGGGGGAATGCTTGATCCGTTTAACCAGACATCACCGCTTCGACAAGTAGAATACATCATGTCGGTGAAAGGATTATAGACTACACCTGCTAGAAGACCATTTCTATCCCAAGCTGCAATCGACATGCAAACAAAAGCAAAATTACCTCTCAAAAATGCCTTTGTTCCGTCAAGTGGATCAATAAACCAAACTATTTTATCACCAATGGATGTAAAGCCATTTGATTCTGAATCTCGTTGCGACTCTTCTGCGTAAATTGCATGATCGGGAAAATGCATTAGAATGTGGTTTGTAATTAGACGTTCACTTTCCAGATCAAAGGTAGTGAAGACATCCTCACCTCTCAAGCCCTTTCGAAATATCTTTAAGTCACTAAAAGACATCATTCGAAGAAAAGAGCCCGCCATTCGAGCTGCTTCTTCAGCGACGACACGCAAATGTTCAAAATCCAAAAAAATCACCTTAAACCTCAAGTTTGGAAAGCTCAAACTTTACTTGAGCGCTCAGTCCGTCCAAAAATGGCATTACGTTGCCGACCGTTCCTTTATCTGATGAGGCCACCAAAAAGACACTTGCTGCAACCGGTGCGACATAGAACTCTCTCTCCCTGGTACGGAAGATTAGAATATTTATCTCTTGATCCGTTCGAGTATGGAAACTTGATTTTAACTCTTCGTAGGCCACAAGTCCCAATCCATGGATGATATCCATTTCATCTGGATTGCATTGCTCACTCGAAAACAACTCGAAACCTTCGTCTGAAACAATAGAAATACATAGTGGTATTTTGACATTTTTGCTATCAAAGACTTTCTCGACTACTTCAATCGTCTTCTGGGCTCTTTCACTCAATATTACCATTCCCAAGAGGTGGACTACTATATTGAAAGTTGTATTTTGGACACATTGAAAAAGATTTGTAATATAAAGATGCAAACCCAGGGGTCGTGACTAAACTGTTATATACGAGAAATATTACCTCTTATGTCTCTAAATTGCTAATATTATTTATGGGGAAAAGTATGTAATAGTAATAGCAAAAAGAAAGAAATTTTGGAAGTTTTATTTCCAAAGTGATGGATAAAAGGTTTATTGACTGGTTTTAGTCTAGTTATTATGCTTTCAAGGTTTTTCTAGATTAAGGAAATCATTTCGCCTGAGGGATTCACCGCGGTCGGATACCTCTGACTAAATCCACATGTTAGGTTAATTTCTCTCCCTCTCTGTTGAAAAGGGTTAAAAATGCTATTTTTTTTGGCCAGATACTTGGACATCCTCCAGATCTACTGATATAGAGGCAAATCGTGTGAAATTTCCAGAGTTACAACAAAAACCTGACTTTCCTACCATTGAAACTGTGGTTTTTGAATATTGGAAACAGAATGACATAGAAAAAAAGGTCCAAGATTCATCTGCAAAATACCCCCCGTTTATATTTTTGGAAGGGCCTCCCACGGCCAACGGGCTTCCCCATGTAGGCCACCTACTTACCCGCGTTATAAAAGACGTCTATTTAAGATACAAGACAATGACAGGCCACTTTGTTACTCCCCGGATTGGTGGTTGGGACTGTCATGGACTCCCTGTCGAAATAGAGGTTGAAAAGGAACTGGGTTTGGAAAGCAAAGAAGACATAGAGGCATACGGGGCTGAGAAGTTTATTCAGAAGTGCAGGGAAAGCGTTCTTCGATATGTCAAGGAATGGGAAAACATGTCTACTCGGGGCGGTTTCCATTTGGATATGCCCTCCAGCTATATTACTATGAGTGAAGAATACGTTGAGTCGGTCTGGTGGTCATTAAAAACCATTTATGATAAAGGATTACTGTTCAAAGGCTATAAAGTTCTTCCATATTGCACACGCTGTGGGACATCCCTATCATCTCACGAGGTGGCTCAAGGATACCAGGAAACGGAAGATCCCAGTATATATCTCAAGTTCAAGATCAGAAGCGAGAAAGATCGTTATTTTCTTGCCTGGACGACAACGCCTTGGACTTTATTATCCAATCTGGTTCTGGCAATTGCTGTGGATGAAACGTATATTGAAATAAATCATGAAGGAGAACGATTAATTTTTGCGAAAGCACTCCTGTCTAGGGTCTTTCCTGATAGTAAAATGGAAATTATTAAGGAATATATAGGGAAAGACCTCCTAGGAATGGAGTATGAGGCATTATTTCGATACACAGCAGATAACAAGACAGGAAAAACTCATTTTGTTGTAGCGGCTGATTTTGTATCAATGGAGGAAGGAACTGGGGTAGTTCATTGTGCTCCTGCTTATGGACAAGAAGATTACGAACTCTGTAAAGAGATTGGAGTCGAAATGTTCCATCCTGTTTTGGAAAATGGAACCTTCGTAAAGGATATGCCTGATTTCGGCGGAATGCATGTAAAGGAAGCCGATCCATTGATCACAGAACAACTAAGGTCCGAAGGAAAACTCCTCCGCGAAGAGAAAATTACACACACATATCCCTTCTGTTGGAGATGCGATTCACCCTTACTCTATTATGCCCTGGAATCATGGTTCATTGGAATGAGCAGGTTAAGGAAGGAAATACAAAAGCTAAACCAACAAGTTAGATGGAAACCTAATCATCTGAAAGATGGGCGCTTTGGGAACTTTCTTGACGAATTAAAGGACTGGTCCCTTTCCCGAACAAGGTATTGGGGAACACCACTACCTATTTGGACATGTGACGAAGGACACGAGTTTGCCATCGGGAGCCGCAAGGAATTGGAGAAGTTGACCAAAGGGGGATTACCGACGGGATTTTCCCTCCACAAACCTGATGTAGATCTAATTGAGGTCCAATGTCCAAAATGCAGCTCTTCGTGTTCCAGAGAGGAATATGTCATTGATGCCTGGTATGATTCAGGTTCCGCCTCCTTTGCACAATGGCATTACCCCTTCGAAAACCAAGAGGCTTTCAATAAACATTTTCCAATTGATTTCATAACTGAGGCAATAGATCAGACTCGTGGTTGGTTTTACTCGCTTCTCGCTATATCGACGGTAATTTTCGAACAACCTGCATATAAAACCTGTTTAACGATGGGCCACATCCAAACGGAGGAAGGAAAGAAAATGTCCAAGTCTCGTGGCAACGTAGATTCGCCTGATGTGTTGTATGAGAGATACGGAGCCGATCCAGCTCGTTGGTTGCTATTCAGTACTCCCACTTGGAATGACGTCCGGTTTAGTTTTAATCTTGTTGAAGAGAGTATGAAAGAGTTTCTCCTCCCTCTTTGGAATGTTTTATCGTTCTTCGTTACGTACGCGAATCTAGACACATATACTCCAACTGATAAGGATTATTTGGTCCAAGTGAATGAACGTCCACTTATGGATCGCTGGATCCTATCAAGATTTCATCACACCTTACAGGATGTACACCAGGCATTTGATGATCTTTCTGTCCATCTAGCAGTTCGTAGTTTACAAAACTTCCTCAACCAGGATTTGTCAAATTTATGGGTACGGCAATCGAGACGACGTTTCTGGGAGAAGGAACTATCATTGTCAAAGAGATCTGCGTATTCCACGATGTACGAGATCCTTACTTCACTTTCACGTTCGCTGGCGCCTTTTCTTCCCTTTTTTGCAGAGGAAATGTATCGAATATTGGCACAGAGCCAGGATCTTGGATTTGAAAGCGTCCACCTTGAAGAATATCCTCAAGTTGATGAGCGATTGCTCAAGGAGGATCTGGAGGCCCAGGTGGACATTGTTCGAAATGCAATTAGCACTGGAAGGGCTATTCGGGCTCAGAAGAATATCAAGGTTCGCTGGCCTCTTGGACAGGTTGTATTTGTTGCTAATGACATAGGTAAGTCCGCTCTTACGCGTTTAAAGGACCTGGTTGTCCAAGAGCTAAATGTCAAGGAAATGATCTTTACTGATGATCCTTTGGCTTTTCAGGAGATTGTGTTTTCTCCAAATTTTGATAAAATAGGTCCAAAACACAAAGGAAAAGCTAATAACATTGCTAAGTGGATGAGGAATCAAAAAGGACAGAATTCCAAAGATATTGCAGATATACTTAATGAAAAAGGGTTCTATAAAGCGAAAATCAATGGGGAAGAGGTTACAATAGATCAGGAGGATTTAGAGATTCGGATCACCGAAAAAGAAGGATATACTGGAGCCTCTTTCGAAGGTGGTGACCTTTTCCTAAATTTAGAACTTACAGAGGAATTGATTAATGAGGGATTTGTTCGTGATCTCATAAGGCGGGTGCAATCGATGAGAAAAGATCTGCAGCTCCCCTATGATGCGGAAATCGCCCTGAAACTGAAGGTTGACCAACAAACAGCGAAAGTAATCGAAAGTTACTCCACACTTATTAAAACGGAAGTTCTCGCTTCTCATGTTGAGTTTTCAATTTCAAAAGAAGGACTTGTCAAGGAATGGACAATCCTGGATCCTACGGGAAATACTCGGGAAGTACAGATCAATATTGTCCATTAATGACACTGATAGGCAGTGATGCAGGGAAGGTTGGTTTCGGAAGAATTTGATCCGGTTGTTTTGTCGGCGAAGCTGCTAAAGACATCAGAGAAAGTGTTACACAGGCTAGTGCAGCTGCCGGTCGAGTTATAAGACTTCTAGAATCTTCTTCAAAGAAATGTCGCCAATGGTCTGCGTCTTCTATTTAATTTTTCATGGCGGTCTAATTTGGACAAACACCTCTGAGGAGATTCAGGATAATAAAATCAAAGAGGATTGGACAGCTAATTTCAATTTACTTATTTAATCCGTGTAGAAACTAGAAACAGAACAATAGATCTGAGCTGTTGAGACCTATAGGAACATTTAAATAAGGATGTGGGATGGATTAGGTTGGATCTCATGCAGACTTCTGTTGATTTAACCAAGATTGCTCGTTTGTCCGACGATGGATCGTGGTTGACACTTCAGGTTGGCCAATATGATCCTTCAGATGAAAGTCAGTTTGTATGGGGGGACACTCCCTATCCACTGATTTCACTCAAGGGCCTCAAACACCCTCCTTATAATAAGGTGCGTAACATATCGCTCATGTACTCAGGGGTTACCCAGTTATCGGAACTTGAGGCATTGGGTAGTTGTAGAGACCTTGAGTATTTCGAGATTTTAGGGGACAACCCCTTGACTGAATTTGATGTGTCGGTCTTACGGGAGTGTAAACACATCAAGGGATTCAATCTTTCTAATAGCAGAATCGACACGTTCGATTTTTCGATCGTTCAATCGTGGCCTGCCCTGGTGGAGTTCGCATTTGATTATAATCGGGTGCAAACTGTAGACCTGACCCCTTTCTCCCACCATCCTTCGCTCCAGAGCTTCTCGTTGGCTGCCAATCAACTCGTAGAGCTAGACATTAGTCCCCTATTCAGCTGTCCGAAATTAACTCGCATCAATCTCCATAGCCTCCAAGGATACGTGGTGCCTGTAACTTTGAAGGAAGTAAGTGTTCCCAATCCGCCTCCCCCGCAAGCTAATCCGTTCTTAGAAATCCTGATGCCATCTGTGACCGAATACAACGGACAACCAGATCATTATCACAGGGTAACGGACACTATTACGGATCTTGTGACCTTCTCCCTCTCGAGCTAGCATTTTGACATAAGGAACAATTTTGTCTCAAGAGAGACAGATTCATTCCCATTGTTTTTTTAACTTTCGGACAATTTGGATGTCTTTCGTATCGGGTTTGTTCGAAATCGCGTGGACATTGTGTATTTTCGCAATATTGATGATGGATGAACAACCAAGCCTTGGTTTCAAGCCTTGCCTGGTTTCTTTCATGCATTGGAACGAGATCGTGGCTGGGTATTTGGATCGTGCCCGATCTTTAAGTGAAATGATTGCCTCGTACTCAGAAAACCGTTCTATTTCAAAAGTTATCTTTAAACTATCTGTTTCAGACCATTATGGATATAACTTAAGATGTTCTACGGGAACCAGATATGAATCGTACTTGATTATGCTCCAATTGTTCAGTAAATCAACATAGACTAGATAACTGGAATGCAAAACCCCTACCAAAGCGCGTTTTCTCCCTGTATACGAAAGAAAATAATTCGAGGCCAGATTTTAGATGGATTCTAATGAGCTACGGAAAAAGTACCTTGACTTCTTCCGACTGAAGGAGCATGCCGTTATACCCTCTGCTTCACTACTTCCCGAAAATGATCCAACCGTTCTGTTCACTACTGCAGGTATGCATCCTTTGCAGATCTATTTAATGGGACTGGAAAAACACCCAGCTGGATCTAGGTTGGTGAATAGCCAAAAATGTATCCGAACTGGGGATATTGATGAAGTAGGTGATTCTACTCATCTAACCTTTTTTGAAATGCTGGGTAATTGGTCTCTTGGCGATTATTTCAAGGAAGAAGCCATAACGATGAGCTGGGAGTTTTTAACGGATTCCAAATGGCTTGGACTGGATCCAGATAGGATTTCAGTTACGGTTTTTGCGGGGGATGAAGAGGCGCCTCGAGATGATGAATCCGCGGAGATCTGGCTTAAAATCGGGATTCCCAAAGAACGTATCTATTTCCTTCCACGTGAGGACAACTGGTGGGGCCCGGCAGGGACTACGGGACCATGTGGTCCCGACACTGAAATGTTTTATGATACAGGTAAGGTTCCCTGCTCTGAGACCTGCCAACCAGGTTGCAATTGTGGGAAATACTTTGAAATCTGGAACGATGTCTTTATGACGTACAATAAGACTTCGGAAGGTATCTATGAGAAATTAGAGCAGCATAACGTGGATACAGGAATGGGAATTGAACGTACAGTAGCTGTTCTCAATGGAAAGCAGTCCATTCATGAAATTGAGACTATCGCTCCAATAGTTACACGAATCAAGGAATATGCAAAGATAGGGGAGAATCCAACTTTGGAAGAAACCCGTGCGCTGTACATCATGGCAGATCATATCCGAGCATCTACTTTCATTCTTGGAGATGACAAACACTTGGTGCCGTCAAATTTAGGGCAGGGCTACGTTTTACGACGGTTTATTCGAAGAATAATCCGTCAGGGCAATCTTTTACAGATTAAAGAACAAGTTCTTCCCGAATTAGCTCGTATTGTAATCGATAGCTATAAAGAACCATATCCTGAATTGAAACGTAATGAAAGTTTCATTATAAAGCAATTGCAACAGGAAGAACAAAAATTTACCAAGGCATTACGTCGTGGATTAAGAAAGTTTAATCAAATCTTTGAAGAGAAGGATTCAATCACGGGTAAGGATGCTTTTCTTTTGTTTACTTCTTACGGTTTCCCGCTTGAGATCACAATGGAATTGGCCGAAGAGAAAGAGATTGAGATTGAGATTGATGCATTTCGCCAGGAATTTGAGCAGCATCGAACCTTGTCGAGAAAAGCAACTGCTGGAACCTTCCAAAGCGGGCTTTCTGATCATTCGGAACGAACCACGCGTCTACACACGGCGACTCATCTCCTTCAACAATCACTTCGGACTGTGTTAGGTACTCATGTTAAACAAAGCGGTAGTAACATAACTCCCGAAAGGACCAGATTTGATTTCACTCATGCCAAAAAACTGACACCCGAGGAAATAAAGAAGGTCGAAGATTTGGTTAATAAAAAAATCCAAGAAGAACTTCCAGTCAGTAGAGAAACCATGTCTCCTCGTGAAGCAAAAAAAGCAGGCGCTCTTGGGTTCTTCGAGGAACGTTACGAAGGCGATGTGTCCGTCTATTCTGTTGGGGATTTTTCTAAAGAAATCTGTACAGGCCCTCATGTTTTGAATACACGGGAAATTGGCCATTTTAGGATCCAAAAACAGAAGAACATTGGTACCGGGCTTATGCGAATTAGGGCCACGGTTGAAGACCAGGACTTCAATAATGAATAAATGCGAGATCCGCGTTCACGTTTTCAAATAGTGTTCACCGCTACCTATTTCTTCCCATATTGAAGGGTGTTGATTACCCGACTACGGTGTGAATATGAGGAGGATACGAGATATCAGGACAAAAGATGAATTGGGGACAAATTTCCATTTCGAAAGAGTAATCCGAGATGTAAGAATAGGTTTCGACAGCGATAGGAAGGTGTGCATAGCATAGCGTATAATAGGAAGGATTCTGATTGGCCTGACAAACAAAAAGCAGTTCTGAACCATTAGAAAAGAAATATTGATGGCGCTGAATGGGGCCGACCTTGATTCATAAATCACGATCATATACCTAAAAAGAGGTTCAGGAGGAGCCTTTTCCGCTCAATTCAGCTCGGAGAGAATGTGATGAAAATAGGTTTCCGTAACTGAATCGTCTGAAGCCAGATTGAAAGAGGAATTTCTTTCCAGCCGTAATTCATTTGATTGTTTCAAGGCGATTCGGGGGAACCAGGGGGATTCGCCAATCGTGGTGGGGTGTTCTAACCCCGATCTTGAAGACGATGGGGCCTCGTCGTTTGTGCTCACTGCTGTATAACATGCGTTCAACTTTCTTGACTTCGTCAATGTCAAATCCGAGATTCGCAGATACCTCTCTAGGAGTTTGAAATCGTTCAAGTCCTGAAAGGATCAAGTCTAAATTTCTGTAAGATATCCCAATTTCTTCTTCATCAGTCTGTCCTTCAATTAATCCCGCTGATGGAACCTTTTTCAGTATATTTTGGGGAATTTCCAGAGCGTCACCCAGTTGATATACCTGGGTTTTGTATACGTCTCCGATCGGCAATATATCAGCAGCACCATCGCCGTATTTCGTGAAGTATCCAATCATCAGCTCACTCTTATTACCCGTCCCACAAACCAAGCAATTCAATCGGTTTGCATAAAAATACCCAATACTTTGCCGTACACGAGGCTTGAAATTCATCCATTCCAAACGTGAAGGCTGTTCGGTTTCTCGAATTATGGAAGAATATGTCTCAATTATTTTTTGAATATCTACAATCGTGGGGATCAATCCCAATCCAGCACAAATTTGGTTTACGTCCTCAACATCGGATTTGGGAGTGCTCACGCTTGGCAAGAACAGAACATGTACATTTTCGGATCCTAACGCATTAACGGCAAGTGTTGTAACAACTGCGGAATCAATACCCCCACTCAAACCGATTATAACTCCTTCAGCCTCCGCTTCTTTGACTCGAACCTGTATAAAGTTTTGAATTAGCCGAATCGTCCTAGGAATATCGATGGAGGGAAGTTTCATAATTGACGGCTTCCTTTTTCCAAGCTTTCATAAATCCAAGGTGGGACATTTCTCAAAGTGGGTACAAACGGTCGTGCCACCCGTGCAGCTTCGGTATCCAATCGTGCGATCCCAAAATCGGGTTCGTCATACTTCAATTTGAGGATTCGCTGTCCTGTGGCCGTCCGAATTTCCGAGCCCCCCCAAAATATCAAATCGTCTTGAACTCCTGACTGGTTAACATACACCAAATTGATAGTGTTTTCCATTGCTCTTGCAGGGAGGAATGTTTCAAAATATTTTCTACGAACTCCAGGAGATGCTGAAATACAAATACTTGTATGAGCACCGAGGAAAGCATGAGCTCGGGTTATTTCAGGACTGAAAATGTCATAACAAATCTGCATACCAATCCTCCCCAAAGGAGTATCTATGACTCCAATTTCAGTTGCTTCTCTATAATATCGTTTTTCATTGAAAACAGAATGATTTGGCAATAATATCTTACGGCTCTTCCCCAAATATCCTTTCGGGCCAAAACATACCGCCGTGTTATAAATTACTCCAGGCAGTGGTCCTTCGGGCATTCCTGCTATAATATGGCAATCATACTCCTTGGCAAGTTCTGCCAACCTTTCGCAATACCCTCCTTTTGGTACTGGTTCCGCCAGTGTAAAAATGTCATCATGCATTAGATAGCCTGTAACACACATTTCTGGGAAAACCAAAAGGGCGTGATCATATGAAGATATCTCTGGCCTTTTACACGCTTCTTCCATTATTTCAAAATTCGCCTCAGGATCGGCCTGGACAGACCTTACCTGTGCTGCAGCTACTTGAATCTCCATCTTCTATCCATCATCCATTAGGGAATTAAGCCCATTTTTTATATATAATCTGCGTTTTGTGACACCTCATGGTCATTAATCTAAATTACGTTCCGAATTCATAATGTTCAACTTTTCCTTTAAACCAACCATTGATTATGTGTAGGTGATCCTAAAATGCAGCTAAAAAATCCAAAAAGCCATTTCAGCTGTAAGGAACCATCACGTTGCTGTTGAAACTACTTTATCTCAGGGATTCAAGTCGTTTACAATAGATATCCTCATTATGATTGACCTTTAGGGCCGTTTGGATTTTCTAGACATTCACATAGTTTATCCAGTCCCAATCGGTTACTTGCGTGGAATATTGTTCCCATTCTCTTTTTTTAGCTTTTACAAAGGCGTTGTATATATGGTGACCAAGAGCAGCTCTAAGGAGTCTGTCTCGTTTCAAGTGGTCCACTGCTTCGAACAAGTTGCCAGGAAGAGTTTGAATCGATAATTCTTCGCGTTCTTTAGGAGAAAGCTTGTAAATATTTTGCCCGACAGGGGGAGGTAGTTCTAACTCACGGTCAATACCATCGGTTCCTGCTGCTATAAGAGCGGTAAATGACAAATATGGATTAGTACTGGGATCAGGACAACGATATTCAAAACGTGCCAGATTGGGTTTACCAAACTCGGGTATACGAATCAGAGCAGATCGGTTTAAGGGGGCCCATGCTACGTACACTGGAGCTTCATAGCCCGGCACTAATCGTTTATAGGAATTAATAGTAGGAGCTACAATTGCAGTTAGCGCTTGAGCATGTTCCATGATTCCTGCCATGAAATGTTGTCCTAATTGGGATATCTCATTAGCCTTCTCTTTACCGAATAGGTTATCCACCCCCTTCCAGAGCGAGGTGTGAAAATGCATCCCATTCCCCGCTTTCCCAAAGAAAGGTTTAGGCATGAAGGTGGCAACATGACCATTTTTATGAGCGAGAGCACGGATCATAGCTTTATAGGTGACGATGGCATCAGCAATGCTAACTGCGTCCATAAATCCGATTTCCACCTCATACTGTCCTGGTCCTACCTCATGGTGATGTACTCTCGGAAATAGGCCAGCCTTGCTCATATAACGCGAAAATCTTTTAATCATTCCAGCAGCAATGCTATCAGGAAACACATCAGCATATTTCCCGCTATCCACTGACTCCCCATCCTTTAAAAGATAAAATTCTGGTTCGGGCCCTATCTTTAATTCCCAACTTCTTGGTGTTAAGTGCTCCTTAATTACATCTACTAGCCGTGATCGTGTGTCTCCTGCAAAAGTTTCTCCAGCCTGAGTGATTTCGCACATAACTGCTAGTTTGGGATCGGAAGTATAAGGTAAATCAATCAAAGTTTCACTAATAGGTTTTAAATGAAGGTCTGAACTCTCTAACGGAGTAAAACCAGATACTGAGCTGCCATCAATGTTTACACCTTCGATAAAGATCGAGTCCTCTTTTACATCCTGAATATTATCCACGGGTTTTTCGAGAGGGCAATTCATTGCCTTTAGACGGCCATTAATATCGACAAATCGTACCTCAACCATATTATACATGTTAAAATCCTCTTGAGTTGAAATACCTTAGGAATTCCCATTTCCGTGATGGAATTCGTAGATTAACTGATTTACAACATTGAATGCGGACTGATGGACGTAGTGACCGGCACGAGAAATAATTTCCAAGCGAGATTTTCCTCCCAGGTTTTTGTGCAGATATTTAGAATACTTAACTGGTGTCATTTTATCATTTTCTCCACAGATAATAAGCGACGGTATCTGGATTTGTGGAAGTTTTGATAGAACATCGAATTGATCGCAGGCCTTGAAATCTTTAACAAGTATTTCTTTCCCGTTTCTTTTTAGTTCCTTATCGTATTCCTCTTTGATTTCTGCTGCGGCGTCCTTGTCGAACATATATTCTACAGAGACTCTCCTGTAATTATCGAAATCCTCAGATATCAAATCGAAAAAAAGCGGCGCAACTCTAAGTTTTGCTCCTGTTGCGATTAAAGAGGCTCTTTTTATACGGAGCGATTTGTATTTGAGAATTATTTGCATGGATACGGCTCCTCCCATGCTACGACCAACTAGTGTCACGTTTCGAAGATTCAAGGAAGTGATAATCTCATATACTATCTTAGCGTACTCCAAAATTGAGGTTGATGGAATGTCCGGGCTGCCCCCGTGTCCAGGAAGAGACAGCGCTAGAATTCCCCATCCAAGTTGTAGAAAAAACGGTATCTGGTATTTCCATTGAGTTTTGTCCTCACCTGCCCCATGTATAAATACTAAATAGGGAGCCGAAGTCACGTTGGGATCTGGTGGAACATTATCATATTCTAACAGTGTTTTCACGTTTTAACCCGATCCTAACCGCTCGTCTGATGTCTATGGAGATTTTCTCAAAGAGGCAGCTTTCCAGTAGCTATCTCTTTTCTCAAGAAAAGCTGCCAATCCTTCTTTTCCCTCATCTGAGGTTCTTATGGTTGCAATTGCTTCGATGCAATATTCTCGGAGTGAATCCAGATCCATGATCCAATTCTCTTTTAGAAGTTTCTTGATCTCCTTAATAGCCACTGGGCCACTTGTAAGTAAGTTATCAATGATTTCAGTTACTTTTGCATCCAGGCTTTTTTCATCACTCGCCAATTCTTGGATTAGGCCTATCTCTAACGCCCTTTGAGCTATGAAGAGTTCTCCAGTAAGAAAGTACCTGCGAGCATGCGAAAATCCGATTTTTTGGATCACATATGGGCTTATAACTGCGGGAAGAATGCCCAAGTTAACTTCGGAAAAGGCAAATTTGGCTCGCTCTACTGCAACTGCAATATCACATGATGAAACTAGACCGATGCCGCCCCCAATCGCGGAACCATTTATGCGGCCTACCACGGGTTTCGGACTTGAATATATGGTATGAAAAAGGTTTTCTAATCGGACTGCATCGTTATAGTTATCCTCATAAGAATAGGTTTGGCTTTTTTTCATATAATTAATGTCAGCACCAGCAGAAAACGACCTACCTTCTCCAGTTAAGATAATAACCCTAATGGATTCCTTTGTACCAAGATCTGTGAACACCTGAGTCAATTCTTGAATCATACGGGAATCAAAAGCATTATGGATGTCTCCCCGACCCAGTGCAATTCGAGCGATCCCTTGATCGATAATTTCCATTTTAATTGTTTGGAAAAACGTCATTTCAATATTCCACCTTGCCTACGAATTACATTCTGAAAACTCCAAATTTCGAGTCAGGAATAGGAGCATTTAGTGTCGTAGAGATAGATAGCGCCAGTACATTCCTCGTGTCATGCGGCAGTATGATCCCATCATCCCAAAGCCGCGCGGTGGAATAGTAAGGGCTGCCCTCGCGTTCGTACTTTTCAATAATTGGTTTCATAATCTCCTCCTTCTCTTCTGAACTTAGTTCCTTGCCTTGGGATGAATATTGTATTTCTTTAACCGTTGCCAGAACCTTTGCAGCTTGGTCTCCCCCCATAACGCTTATACGTGCATTTGGCCACATATAAAGGAAACGAGGAGCGTAAGCCCGACCTGCCATCCCATAGTTACCTGCGCCATAGGACCCTCCAATGATTACTGTAATCTTGGGAACGCTTGCATTACTTACAGCCATCACCATTTTAGCCCCATCTTTAGCTATACCGCCTGCTTCCGCAACGCTCCCAACAACAAATCCGGTTATGTTTTGAAGGAAGATCAGTGGAATTTTCCGCTGACAAGATAAATTTATGAAGTGTGCTGCTTTCAATGCTGACTCTGAAAACAAAACCCCATTATTTGCAAGGATTCCTACTGGATACCCAAAAATATGGGCAAAACCACACACCAAGGTTGTACCGTAAAGGGCCTTGAACTCATGAAATCGGGATCCGTCCACCAAACGAGCTATTATTTCATGAACATCGTAGATTTGCTTAGGATCTTTTGGTAATATGCCATAAATCTCATGAATATCGTATAATGGTTCCTCTGGGGTTTTTACATCCAATCTGGTTTTTGGGGGGAGGTTTAAATGATCTATAATATCCCTAGTTATACGTAAAGCGTGTTCATCGTTTTGGGCATAATGGTCGGAGACACCAGAGGTTCGGCAGTGAACATCGGCACCTCCTAGTTCATTTGCCGATATTTCCTCACCTGTAGCAGCCTTCACAAGAGGAGGGCCTCCTAAAAAGATCGTACCGATATCTTTGACAATTATGGTCTCATCCGACATTGCAGGGACATACGCCCCGCCCGCAGTACAAGATCCCATGACCGCACTGATCTGCGGAATTCCCTTCATGGACATCTGAGCTTGGTTGTAAAAGATTCTTCCAAAATGGAGTTTATCGGGAAACACCTCGGCTTGTAACGGAAGAAATGCTCCTCCAGAGTCTACCAGGTAAACACAAGGTAAACAATTCTCTTCTGCTATTTCTTGGGCTCTTATATGCTTTTTAACCGTCATTGGGAGATAAGATCCTCCCTTGATAGTGGCATCATTAGCTACAAACATAACCTCTCTGCCAGCGACCAAACCTATGCCTGTCACAATTCCTGCGTAAGGCACCTCGTCATTGTACATTCCATTGGCTGCGAGAGGGCTTAGTTCCATAAAAGGTGTTTCAGGATCTAAGATCATTTGAATCCGTTGTCTAGCAAGCATCTTTCCTCTATCGAGGTGTTTCTGGACATATTTCGGATTTCCTTCCCGTGCCGCTTCTAGCTTTTCTTTGCACTCCTTTAACAGAGTTTGATAGTACTCATAGTTTTGCTTGTATTGTTCGGATTCAATATCCACCTTGCTCTTTAACACAACCATATACTTACCTGCCTGAATTGGGGTGAAGGATAGGAAAATCCTTGTCTGCAATGAATAAGAATATGCATACACATGATGTGGGGGATTCTCTTTAAGATTTCTTTATCCCCAAAATGAGGATAGAAAATTCGGAGCTAATTTCGAGTGAGGTTTATACTCAATAAATATCATTAGATGTTTCACTCTCTCCACGCTCTAATTCGAGTAGTGCTACATTAGCTTCAATCTGGTCTCCCTTGACATAAAAGATATCTTTAACAATGCCATCATGGGGAGCAGTGATTCTGTTTTCCATTTTCATTGCTTCTATCACGATTAAATCCTGGCCCTTATGAACATGATCCCCTTTTTTTACCAATATCTTTACAATACGGCCTGGCATAGGACTAGTAAGGTTTCCTTCATCTATTGTTTCTTCAAAATCTTCTTCTACTCCAAAAATACGGGTAAGTTCATAATCCTCCCCATCTAAGTGGATGAACCTTACGTTACCATCTTTGGCTACCGAACATTTGTATATGATATTTTTCAAGGCAAATTGAAACTGACCTGACCCCAACATCTTGGCCGTTACCTGGACTTCATTTTCCGGGTCCTCCCCATCTTTCCTGATTACGATGACGTAATTATCCATCTCTTTTCGAAGACGAACTTCATATTTATGTAATCCATCATCAAATCTGAAGAATTCACTCATAAATATTCCCAAATATGATAATGAATCAGTAACCTTTATTTATTACGTTTATAACTCCGCCACGGTGAATTTTCGTTCGTATTCCGCATGAAGGATGATTTTAGGTCTCCTCCCCTTTTGGGGAGAATCTTCTTGAAAGCATTTTTTCCCCTTCCCAGCGTTCCTGAAAGCTTATCTGTGAGAACTTCAAGGCTCTCACGACCCCAGGTACCCAATCGCTGCCAAGGAGAGTGTGGATCGTCACCATTGATCAGGCTAACCGCATCTATTTCATTACCAGCCGTCATAAAGGATTCCATAACTTCAAACAATGCTGCCGCTAATATCACTTCTAAAGGAGTTGTTTGAGTTACTTGCCTTCCTTGCCATTTCTGAAAATGGGCATTAACAAAATCAGTGCGGGTATTACCAGCCAAAAAGTCTTTGTTTTCCAATACCTCCTTTAAAAAGGCGATATTTGTTGGTATCCCCTGGGCCGTATAGTTTCTGAGCGCCCATTTCATCTTCTGTATTGATTCTTCTCGAGTTTCGGCGTGAACAATAAGTTTGGCTATCATAGGATCATAGAAGGTAGAAACCTCGCCACCTGAAATGGGAATCCCCAAATCGTTTCGAATATTTACACCTACTGGAACCTGAACCTGATGAATTTTACCAGCTGATGGCATAAATTGAGATTCCGGACGTTCAGCATATATTCTGAACTCCATGGAATGACCACGTCCAGATACATCTTTCTGAGCGAGCTCTAGCTGCTGCCCATTGGCAATACGAATCTGCCATTTAACTAGGTCGATTCCCGTCGTGGCTTCTGTTATGGCATGTTCAACCTGAAGTCTAGCATTGATCTCCAAAAAATAGAAGTTGTTTTCTTTATCTAGAATAAACTCTACTGAACCAGCGTTCGTGTAATTGACCGCACGCGCGGCGTTGATTGCAACCTTACCCATTTTTTTTCTTAGACTTTCGTCGAGCGCTGGTGAAGGCGTTTCCTCAATGATTTTTTGGTGTCGACGTTGAATAGAACATTCACGCTCGTTTAAATGGATGATATTGCCAAAGTGATCACCCAAAATCTGAAATTCAATATGACGAACGTGCTCAAGATATTTTTCTAAGAAAACACCTCCATTACCAAAGGCAGCTTGGGCTTCTCTACGAGCGCTATTGTAGGCTGAGCCAAATTCTTTAACAGAATTTACAATTCTCATTCCTCTTCCCCCTCCTCCAGCTGTCGCCTTTATAAGTAGTGGAAATCCGATTTCTTCGGCCTTTTTCAGGAGGAATTTCTGGCCCCTCTTCCCATCGTGGTAACCTGGAATGATCGGAATTCCAGCTTTTTGCATTGTATTTTTGGCTTGAATTTTGTCTCCAACCGCGTCGATGGCAGCGGGGCTTGGACCGATCCAAATGAGACCCGCGTCTTGTACTCTTCTAGCAAATTCGGCATTCTCGGACAAAAATCCATAGCCTGGGTGAATGGCTTGGGAACCACTCTCAAGAGCGATACCAATGATTTTATCCATATTTAAATACGACTCACTTGGTGTAGGATCCCCTAATGGATAGGCAAAATCTGCAGCATGAACGTGAACCGAATCTACATCCACATCAGAATATATCGCCACGGTTGAGATGCCCATTTCTTGGGCAGATGCAATGATGCGGGCCGCGATTTCTCCGCGATTTGCTATCAAAATACGATCAAACATGAGGATCCCACAAGTAGAGACGATACTGGTGTTTTTTGCTCTTCATCGGAACTATGTTTGATAGCGCAAGAACCGATAGAACATCCATACAGGTAAATTCAAAGAAATGAATTGCCTGACGCCTCCCTGCTATCCTCGTTTTCCTTAAAAACTCTTGCTCATACAATGCCGATGGAATCCTCAGGTCTATTTTATGGTTGCAAAATGGTTTCACAATAATCGTGGAACCGAAATAATAGAGAAAAGCGGTTATTTTAGATCACCGAAAAGCATGTTTCGACTGATGCGGATAGATTCACCCCGTTGGCGCATTCGGCTAAAGCCGCTTTCGATCCAATCCTTCGCTTCTTCTGGTCGCCCCATTTTACGATATATGGACCCAATGGTAAGATATAGTATAGAATCATCTTTTAGTCGGTTTGCACGAAGGTAATAGCTGATCGCTTTTTCAAATTCGGCATTTTGTTGCGAGGAAAGAGCCTTCCAGTAAAACAGATTCCCCATCCTTACGAGGACAGATATATCGACGATCTCACGAACAGTAGTTTCATCTTCCCCGTCCAATCGAGCTAAACTTTTTTCATAGCTCGTAATTAGCGGGAAAACCGAGAGGTAATCGGAGGGTTTTATCTGGGGTCGCATATAGAAACTGCCCTCTCGAACAGGGGTATCGGTGAACACCATGTATTCATCTAGTTTTCTTGCCAATGCAGTTTGTACCTGTGTTACATCACGAATCAGACTGGTGAGCTGCTGTTGACGGAGTTGTTCCTCCCGAAAGCGAGCCATCTCTTCCGCAGAAACCGTTGTTGGTTCTATATTATGTTTTTCTTTAGCTTCAGAAGTAATTTTACCCTCTACAAAGGAATGAACTTGCTGGAGCAGTTCTGGGGTTAAATCTTCTTGGGCATTCAAGGTTTCTACAGCATTCCCGAGAATCTGCTCAATGATTTCATATTGTGAAAGTACTTGAGCCTTGTTCTCCTTTTTAAATAACAAGAACAGCGTACAGTATCTACCGTGCTCTCTAATTCTGGGATCATGCGATTTTGCACCAGATATTACAAAAGGATAAGCTAAGGCAAGTTCCTTACGTCCTGGAACAGGAAAAGAACCATGTAGTTGATTGAGCTGATCTCTACTCTCACCTAATCCGAGTGCTGTAAGAAGTGATATAGCTAGTTTCATGGCTGTGGTTTCATCCAATTTGGTGAGATTTATTTCGGGGGAGGGACCAGTATCAGACATAACTGATAGGAGGATACCTTCAAATAGCAACTCTTTTACACCAAACGACCGCTACTGAAACCTCAGACTCAATTAGAAGCTTGTTCTTTGAGATTACAACTGTTGAACGTTGCGGAGTGACCCCATATTCTGGATAATATAAAATGTTTGTCATTCTTCTCGTGGTCACGGCCTACTGTTTCCAATCAGAACCGATTCAGTAGCTGGTTAAAATGGATATAGATCTAATAAAACGAAGGAAACTAGCCCTTGATCCTTTTTTTCACTGTTTGGCGAGGAGGACTCGGCAGTTCTTGTTCTACCTCCACTATACGCTTTCGAGAGAATTCATGTAGAGCAATATTAAGCTTGGTTTCATCTGGGGCGATCTTTTTGTACCGTTCCAGGGTGGGCGAGTAAATTGAACGAACATTCAGCTGATATTTCGTTAAAAGAGCCCATGAATTACGAACCGCAAGTAAATCGTAGAGATAATAGGCAGAATCCAACAATTCAACCACTAATCTTAAAGTGGGGATATCTAGCTGATATACTTCTTTACGGCTTAATATTTCAAATAATATCTGCAGAAGGTGTATCATTTCATCTAAATTTTCTTGAGAGGGATCGGTTCTCATCTCAGAATCGAAGAAGGCGCTCATCAAATTCATTTCGCTCGTAAGCCGTTCTAATTGATATTTTAGGAGCTTGGTAGTCCTTACGAATTTCCTCTTGTCCAGTTTTTTGATGAGAATACTTATTGTTCTAAGGGAGGCCTCAGGTTTGGCTTTCCGCAAGCCAAGTCGGCGTATGAAACGGGCAATTTTCCCAGTAACACGAAGTTGGCCGGCCATCTCCCGCGTGGTATTGACTCCCCGTCTTTGATACGCTTCTAAAACCTCTATGACGAACTGGGGGTCAATATCACTAGCTTGATCTAACTGGGTCAATAAGAAATAAGATTCAATCATCCGTGTGGGGTTTTCCACTTGCTGTATCCCCCTACGTAAGAAGGTGCCGAGTAAAATTTGGTCGCTTTTTGATAGATTCTTTAATTTCCCTAGTCGATGAACCAAGAAACTAAAGGATACAACAGCCTTCTCAATCGTTTTGGTGTCTAATCCATCTGATATCAATTTGAAAACAAATTCTGATACTACGTCTTCTAACTGCTCATTGGACCCAGCTAAAAGCGCAGAAATTTCCATTAAAGTATTCAAGCTATTGATTTCTTCAGGTGTATTTCTAAATTTCCTTACAAGACGGCTAATCTCTGTGTCAGCTACTCTATTGATTCTTTGGATGAATTTTACACTTTCAACAGCGTGCGCGGATTCCTTCGAAATCAACTGATTTTCTGTAAGTTCCTTTAAAATCCGTTGGGATGCCTCCTTTCCTAAAATGCCACCTTCTAGAAGGCCGGTCAAAAGAGACTCTGGTATTTCTTCCTCGCCTAGATTGCCTTTGCTGATACCAAATGCAAGGGGAATAGAGATCTTCTCCAACAGGGTTTCTACGTTATCCAGCTTCTCCAAAATTGCCTGATGATCATCCGAAAGGGTTTGAATGCTGTTTACAATTAGCTGATCAACATCAACTTGGCGGGGAAAATAGGCAGATAACTCCTCATGGACAATTTCACGCACTCCTTCCATATTTACTTCAGATAGCTTTTCTTTCAGGAAGCTTTTCCCATACTTGTTTTCCAACTTCGCGTCGATCCGCTTTACGAGATATGATCTGGCTAATGCTTTCTTTGCCATATTAGCGGTACTATCTAAGACTATTTGCTTTATCAGAGCTGCTACCGTTAAACCTGCGAATGCAATGAGAGGGGGTATCAATATTGGTCACTGGTTGGATCTAATTGCAATTATTAAAGCTTAAGTGATATAAAAATCGATTATCTTGGCGAACGACACAATAGAGCTCCCTACATGTATACTGAGGGGAAGATCCGACATGGTTCGCTGCTTAGTTTGTGAATAGGTTTCTTTTAAAAACTATCCAAAATGGTAGACGCACAGAGTAAAGATTTTTGAGAAGTGCACAAACAAAGCACGTTTATGAAAAAAAAGGGCCATAAATCCGAGATTACGTTTTTCAGCATTTTAGGGCAGATTTATACGTTAAGAGCACTTTCTTGTACTTAATACTTGATAAAAAGATTAAATGAGGATGCTACTTATGCGGAAATACTCTAACACTGACTTATGGTTGAGGGTTATCCTCTTCTTCGCGATCTGCGTTACATTGATCTTCACTTTCCAAGTATTTGCCATTCCACTGGCACGCGCCGTATTAAATAGCGGCGATGCGTTACCTCTCATTTTTGAAGTGAATTTGGTACGCAGCATGAATGGTATTGTGGGTGTGGGGCTTGTCTACGCGTTTCTGAAGTTTGACCGAAGAACTTTGGATATTGTGGGGGTTTCCTGGGAGAAAAAGTGGGGAAAAGAGTGGATCCTTATCGGAGTTCCCATAACTTTAGCAGGCTGGATTCCGACAGTGGTTATTGAGCTTCTGTTTCAAATTGTTGATTTCCCCCTCCTCTTAGATCCCCTGGGAATCGTTTTGACATTTATCATCACGATGTTTTTTATTGGATTTGGAGAAGAAATTCTTTTTCGTGGGTACATTCAAAATGTCGTTGAAACCCGCTATTCATTTGAAACTGGGACTTTAGTGTCAGCGTTCCTGTTTGGTACGCTCCACTTTCTGCTGATTACTCCGTCTCAAAATATTAATAACATGATAGCGGTCTCTTTGAGTGCTTTTGTTATTGGAATTGCTTTTTCGTATGTTTATAGGATTTCTAGTTATAATTTGATTCTTCCAACTGTGATTCATGGGTTTTGGGATTTTTTCCTTTTTATCGGAAGTGCAGAGTTTTTCTACGAAGATCCCCTCAAGGTTTTGGTAGAAATCATTGCATCTGTTGTGGGCGCAGCGATAATCCTCGGGATCGTCTATTATTACTGGATCCGACGACTCAAGCCAACACAACAAGTAGCTAGATCTTCTACCGTGTAAAGACAACAATTTGACTCACATAGGGGCAAATAGACACAGTGAATTAAAGTTCCAGAACTGATCCAGGAGTGGGAATATAATATTCGGGGAAAGCAGCAAGAATGGATTGTCTGGCCTTATTTGATGTATACGGGTCTTTCGATAGTTCCCCAACGTGGACCAAAGCCTTGGTTCCCGATATTGAATTGATGTAGGATTTCAATTTATCACTTGAAGAATGCCCACTAAACCTTGCATAGGCTACTTTCTGTTTATATCCGGGTTCCATACCATGCAATAGTCTATATCCCAAGGTATTTTTTGCCAAATATCCACATAAGAGTATGCTTGTATTTGGATCATCCTTAGTTTGTTCAACCAATTCTCTAGCAATTCCACCACTCAGCATACCGCCTCCAGTAATAATTACTTCGTCTTCAAAAGGAGTTGTAAGAGAATTATCAAAAAATCCTTTACTTTTCAACCCTGTTAGCCGTGAGGCTTTCGTAGCCAGACCCAGCATAGTCACCTTTCTTTCCTTGGTTAATCCTGCCTGATCTAGTGTAATCATTACTTCCTGAGCCCTACCAACACTGAAAGCAGGTATAATTACCCTTTTTCCGTCCTTTACAGTCTGGATTAAAATGGAATCTCTCTGAGAAACATTAAATTCCTTCTGTCCGAAGTAAGTAGCATCTAGAATAGTTAGATCCGCATTTGTAGGCAGATCAGGGGATCTCTCTTTGAAAAGTACAGAGGGTTCTAGGTTCATATCTCCCGTGTAGTAGATCGTTCTATGACCAGCTTCCACAAGGAAACCCATTGCGCCTTGAATATGGTACGACGGGATAGGAGTTACGGCTATATCAGGAGTGATTTGGTAGGTTTCATTCGGACGGACCGGTACATAACTATCCAAGTACCTATGGATCCACTTGGATCGAGAAAGATGTCGAAAACGAAGATCCGTTTCTTTAATTGGGGGATTGATGTTATCCTGCATCATCCGCTGGCTATCAAATAGTAATATCTCTGTCAAGGCCTTGGTAAGGGCGGAACCAAACACACGATGCCTGTATCCCAATCCAAAAAGATAAGGAATTGCTCCAGAGTGGTCAAGATGGGCATGGGTAATAAAGATCGCATCCAAGTGATTTAATGCTGGGTGCCAAGCAGGAACACCATAATTGGCCACACTCATTCCAAAGTCGATAAGAATGTTAGAAATACCTGTAGAAATAAGGATCGCCATACTACCGATGTGAGATCCTCCCAGAAATATGACTCGGGTTTTACCAGAGGCTTGTCTAGGTACGGGGAAAGCTATCTTCTCTACATAGTTCTGTAATATTTCGGGAGGGACATTGGATCCAATGTCCCCTGCTCGTAGCACTTGAGGTGACAACAAGCTTGTGTAAGGTTTTATAATCGTTTCAAACGCGATCGGAATTTCGGTAGGGAGTACCTCACGCACAGAATCCACGAACTTCTCCATCGTAAATGGTTCTTCAGGTTTCCAGTTTTGAAGGATGAAGTCACGTGTTGCTTTCTCCAGAATTGCAAGCGATTCGTGATCCAGCCACTGTAGTAGAAGAGGTAGATCACTTTCAAAATTAAAAAACTGCACCAAATCCTTGATGTGATCAGGATGACGTTGAGCAGAGGATATGGGTAATTCCACAAGTCTATCTATCGTGGAAGAATCAATTGGAAAAGTAACTTTCATGTCTTCTTCAAGAAGCTCTGGAGCTGCCGCAGGTACTCCCAGATAGTGTAGTAAGGAAGTGAAATTGTCTATACCAACTTGCTTATCCACGATTTTATTTTTAAGATAACGTAGTAGGAAGCGGTTGATCCGCAGGATAGATTTCTGGAAATCCTCCATTTTCACGTATAGGTGGCGGAAAATTGTACGAAAATCTTCCAGATCAAAGATTTCTTCATAGAGTCCAACTTCAATTAGTTCAAGAAGGTGGTCAATGCGTAGAAGCAGATATTCGGATGCGGATAAGTTCCCTCTGAATAGATCAATGATCCTTTCATACAATGTTCGTTCTTCTTCTAGTGCTTTGGACGCAAAAACATAACTTAATTTACTCTTCTTAGTTTTACAGAAGAGAAGAACTCGTTGAAATCGGTTAAGAGGTTGAATTAGAGCAGTAATTTCGTCTTGTGACTGAGAAGTAAGGTCGCCATCAAATCTCCTCAGTAAATGGTCAACAACTGGATCTGAAAAGGTCATTTCATTGAAATCCTTTGAATCCCTTATTCTGTAACATTTGTGGCCGAAAACGATTTGTATCAATATCCTTTCTTTCAGGTTTTCGTCCCCTGGAGGTACAAACTCTTGAGATCATTTCTCATATCTCTACCAATTAAATCCCATTATTTCAAATTCTTTCCAATCAAATTGTACTTAATCCATTCCAGTATTAGTAATCTATTTCTATTTTTAAGTTAACCATGAAGAAGGTAATTGGTATGGACATATATAATGAAACGTTATATAGGGCATTTTAGGGAATCAGAAATACATTCTGTTTGCATTTTTAACGTCGATCCTATCACGAAACAAAGTTTAAGTCGATTTGTCGAGATCGGTATGAGATCAGAGCAGAATGATCTTTTCATCCATCTTGAGAGGGACTAAAGGGATGAGATGACGTCACATCGATAAGGGGATACCTCGGAGTTCAGAAAGAATGAATTAATCTTTCCATTCAGAGCTGTTCTTTTATTGAGGCCGGCCAAGGTTCTCGCAGGGGAGAAGGTCCCCGTATTCCCTGCTTTTTCTTCTCTTTAATATTCAGGAAGATTTTCGCATTAACTAACTGGAATGTTTAGTAATCAGGGCACTTTCCTGTATCTATTGAATTGGAGTAACTGTGTAGTCAACATATCCTTTGTACAAAACGGGTTCAATGGCATAATATTCCGTAGCAGGTATGATTCCCTCCAGTACAAGTGCACGGTCGATTAGGTCAATTTTCCATTGAGAAGTCGCTACTGCTGTCCCTCCACGGAATTGTTGTTTCTCTTGTAAAAAACCCACCACAATGTCACCTCTGAGACGAGCTTTCGAAACCAGTATAGCAATAAGAGTCTGTAAGGCAGGAATTCCATACTTGTTTTCTAGAACATCCAAACCAAGATTTATTAGACATGGGCCTCCATTAGTAGGGGAAAGATTCTCTCTTGCAGATTCAAACTGTGATAATAATTCTTCGATAGTTTCAGGGAGTTCCGCCCTATGAGCAGCATTTTCAGGAATGAATCGTTCAAAATTGACTGTTTTTTGAATCCATGTCTTTGTTCCAGTAAATACATCTAGAAAAGGGCTTCTGGCATCCAGTGTGACACCTTCCCGAAATACACTAACGATTGGCCTTTCATTGACTAGTTGATTAGTCAACAGTGGAAATAAAATTAGTTCAAATCCGCCTCCCACGGCGGTTGTTGCCTCAAAAAGGTTCCACGATCCCTTAAGAAAACCTCCAAATAGTTCATCAAAAGCCACTGATCCCGATGAAATATGCTGGTCATCAGGATCCCCTATGGGTGATGGTTTTATCATGATAGCTGGAAAGCGATGAACAAATGGAAAAAAGGTTTGAAAGCGTCCTTTGTATAGCGTAGTTAGATAGGTCTCGTTCTGGATCTCTCGGCCCCTCATTTTGGGAAAACTCAATTCCCGAACTCGCCGTGCGATTCTTTGAGGGGAAGTGATCGAACGCTTGCTCAATATTGCAATACCATCAACTACCCAATCTAAACTTGTGTCTTGAATACCTTCCATAATGAAAATGATTTTAGAGTTTTCAGCTCTCAAATGTTGGACAATCACAGATTCCCAGTGGCTGATCTGACTAGAAGTAAGGTTTATGGTAAGAGCATTCCAACTATCGATCACAATGACTTTATTGGCAAGCTCTTCACCCAAAGAAAATAACTGTTGTACAAACTCTGGCATTGTTTCATATTTTAAAACCTGGATGTTTCTTTCGCTCCGTTCATCACTGGATCGCGTGGCATCGATGAAAAAAGGTGAAGATCTGTGTTTAGATAGTTGTGATAGAATCCAAGGGGAATCTTGCAATATTGTTTTGGGATTAATCCGGCTGCTAATAAAAAATGAGTTGGACAATGCAGCTACCATTTCTAAGGCCAGTGTAGATTTTCCCGTGCCTGGTTGTCCTTTGATTACAATGGAGTAACCAGTATTTAATTCCCGTAATATAGGAAATTCAGGTGGAAGGGCGTCTTTGCGTCTTGCCATGATAACGGCCTTATGTTAGTATATCTCTCGAAATATCTCCCACCAATCTTGTATTTAAACAGAGCTTTTCTAATCGTCCGAAAGAATGGCGTCAGGACGAGGATCATAGGAATCTCTTAAAGTCCATAGTTATCTAGGACAAAATCTGCTTTAGTTCCTTTATAAATGTAAAAACATCATCTTCGGAATTATATAGATGGAGGGATACACGTAACATGGGTTCTCTTATATTCAATTCCACGGGCCTTTCTAAGTTTTGTAATCTTGCATTAATCTCTTTTAGATTATGTGATCGTACCTTAAAACTAACAATCGAACCTCTTTCTTCCGGAGATATAACTTCAACCAATTCCATTCGATTTAGTTCGTCTAAAAGAAGTTCTACTAATCTCTCGTTATGTTGTTCGATATTTTCAACGCCAATATTTAGAAAATATCCGAGGGACTCCCCAAAAGCTAGTTTTGCCACATACGCACTAGTACCATACTCAAATTTCCTAGCAGTTGGTGCATAGGTAAGCTCCATAGGTTCAAATTTCCACATATTCTCCCTTGTTCTCCATCCAACAAACGCGGGGTTAATTTCCTCGTAATATCTTTTGGAGATATAAGCAATTGCAGATCCAAAAGGGGCGCAGAGAAACTTATAGGATCCAGTTATATACGCGTCAACGTCCCATTTTTCTACATCTAGGGGCATAGTTCCCGCGGCCTGAATTCCATCCACGATGAATAGGGCTCCGACCTCGTGGCACGCGTTCGCGATTTCTCTAAGATTGAATTTCTGGCCAGTTAAATATTCTACGTGGCTGAAAACAACAAGTCTTGTCTTGTCATCAATTCTCTCTAAAATCTGATCCCTCGTAATAATCCAATCAGGGCTTTCGATTAAATTTACGGCTAACGCTCTTTCTGAAGCCAGTCTCATCCATGGGTAGGTCACGCTTGGAAATTCATGCCCGATGGAAACAACAGTCCCATTCTTAATCTTGGAACTCCATGCTATTGCATTTAAGGCCTCAGACACACAATTAAAGACAGCAATATCCATAGGATTGCATTTAAATAGCTTAGAACCCTTTTCCCTAAGTGTTTCATATATTCCTTCCTCTCTTTCTTCATCTAGGGCGATAGTACCACCCTCCGATATTTCAGTTAGAAATTTGGCGGCCCTATCAATCACGAGAGCAGGAACAAGACCAATACTTGCTGTCGAAAAATACATCACACTTTTGCAGGTAGGAAAGTCATTAATATCCAAATTAAGACCCATTTTGCCATCAAACCATTACAATAGCGATCAAGCCATTTTTAATTGGAGTTCTTTACTAGTTAAAATCCCTTCGGGGGTAATATACCCCGAAATAAGCTCATTAGGCGTAACGTCAAATGCAGGGTTAAGGAATTTACGCGAATTATTTTCACCAGGATGAATTGAAATCTGATGCATAACCCCTAGTTCCACGGAAAGACCTTTAACAGTCCTTATTTCTCGAGAGGATCGTTTTTCAATTTCAATATCCTTCCCCGAACGGGTAAGCGGATCATAGGTTGATCTTGGAAAAGCGACGTACATTGGAATATTATGATAGTGGGCTGCAATTGCAAGGGCATATGTCCCTATCTTGTTAGCGACATCTCCGTTTCTTGCAACTCGATCGGCTCCGACTATTATGAGATCTATTTGATTTCCACGCGCCATTAAGGAGGCTGCCATAGAGTCGCATATAACAGTATGAGGAATATTGTACTGACTTAGTTCCCACGAGGTGATGCGTCCTTGTAAACGAGGACGGGTTTCATCTACGAATACATGGAATCGTTTTCCTTCGTTTGTCCAGGCCCAAACGATAGGTGCCAGTGCACTTCCGTAATCGATTAACGCCAGGGCTCCAGTGTGACAATGCGTCAGTATTCTACTCCCAGATTTTATCAACGTTGCTCCTATAGTTCCTAATTTTCGGCCTTCCTCAACCACAGTATCGGCAAATTGTTGCGCACGATTTATGGCGCGCTCTGGAGTGAGAATGTTGGGCGTATTCAACACAAAATCGAGTCCATGTTTTAAATCCACAGCTGTCGGACGAGAAGCTAATAACAGCTGATAAGCGGCCTTGAGTTTATCTTCAAAACCAGGAGAACCCCAAAATTCTGCCACCGCTTGAGCCAAACCAAATGCGCCTGCACCACCAATCGATGGTGCTCCACGTATAACCATTGATCGAATAGCCTCCGCTGTTTCGCGATAAGTAGGACAAGTAACGATTTCTACCTTAAAAGGAATTTTAGTTTGGTCAATCATCTTTACAGGAGCTTGATTTCCAGTATCTTCAAATTCTAGCCAGACTGCTCTAAGATCCCTATACTTGTTTTCAATCATTATTCTCAAAACTAAAAAACCCCGATTATGCATATTTACGAAAGTTTGTAAAAGAAATGGTTTTTTCACTCTGTATGAAGCATTTTTGCTATCGGCATCTTGTAAATAAAATGCCGTCCGACACGAAAGAGGATCTCTGCGATTTCTTTTTCCCAAATTTCTCCTCTGATAATCAAATGCGATCCCAAGAAGAAATCAAGAGGCAGTTGCGTATATAACTGCGAGATGTCATAAGTACGTTTGTACGTTGCCAGAACTAGCGGTACCCATCCTCTGGTGATGGTTTCCACAAGTTTTGAAACATTGATACCGAAACCAATGTTGTTCACAACGTGTTCCTGTATTGCATGGCTAATAATGTACCCGATGTCGTCCATTCGATCTAATTTGGGTAGCATCATTGCATCAATCCAAGCAATCCCCTCAGGGGAGATTAATAGATTGGATAAATGGGAATCTCCATGAATGAAATCCACACCACCGTTTGCCTGTTCCAAAACCTGTTCCCAGTAATCTAACCACTTTTGGTCTATTTTGGGACTAAGCATCCTTATTAGAGGAGAATAAAGCTGAACGTTGGTAGATTGTCGTTTGGATCCATGTAATCGGGCCAGTGCATAGCCTGCATATTCCCAGCGGGATTTTTGCGGCAGATCCACTTGAAGTAAGGATGAATATCCACTTAAGAACTCCAGAATCAGGGCTTTAGCCTCCGGAATGACATGTATCACTTCTGGAGCAAACACATGATCTGAAAATCGTTTTATCTGTTTTGGAATTTCATGTTGCTTTTTCCATTCCAGCCAATCCTGCTGTCGTTTCTTTAAAAGCTCGACGAGTTGTTTTGCATTATTAACCTCGGCATCAAGATCGTGTGCGAACTTGATAACGATACCTCCATCAATTTCGCCCGCAAGGGAAGTTGTCAATCCTGCCTCAATAACGTACGTCTTTCCTCCAGCTCCGCTAAATACCCTGATTTGTTTCATACGAGTATCGGAAATTCTCCCTATCTCAATGCGGATGTTTTTTGTAATATTATCGCCAGATTGAAGGATTAAGGCCCTCACCCTATCATGGATCTTTCGTTGCTTCTCATCAGTGGGATCAACGATGCTCATGATTTGCAGTCCTCTAAATTCATTGGTTCAAAAATTTTCCGCGTTCGACTAGAGCGTTCATTCCATCAATGGCATCTTCCGCTGTAGTAAAGACTGGGATTCCATAATTCTCAAACTTGGCATTGACTATAGGATCAGGAAGGTTGTATACGAGTACAGGTTTGCCTGGAAATTCTTTATGTAGAACAGCTACCCGCGCAGGAGTGTCATGGGAGACAACAGGAGCATCAGATCTTGGAACAAGTATGATTCCGCTTACAGAAGGATCCTTCAAAAAAACACGAGAAATGCTTTCAATTACTTCTGTGGTTGCACTTCCCGTCAGATCTAAAAAGGCCCTGGGCCTATTATCTGAAGCCCTGGAAAGAAAAGTTTGTACGTTATGTTTCCTGATGATAGTTTCTGCTGCCTTTGCTGTTTCTGCTCTTAACGTCGCTAGCTTTAGTTTGTACCTGGTCATTCGATATAAAGCCATTGCTCCGGGGCCGCCCGTGTTTGTCACTATTGCTATTTGAGAACCTAGGGCAGGCGGTTGCTTATAGAGAGCTCTAATAGAATTTACAAACTGTTGTGTTGAATCGCATTGAATAATCCCTGATCTTCGAAGAATTTCCTTATACAGGCCCATACTCTTGGAACTGAGAACTGCACCAGTGTGGCTTCTGGCAGCCATAGTCACCTCCTCAGTTATAGGTAATTTTAAAGCAACGATTGGTTTTTTTTGTGCGATACTCTTTGAAGTTTCTATAAATCTCCTACCTGCCTTAACAACCTCGAGATACGCCCCAATTACCCGTGTATTGGGATCCTGGCCAAAAAACTCAATAAAGTCTGTTTCGTTTAAATCCGCCGCATTTCCATATGATACAAAACGTCTTAATCCGATCTTATTTCGTTGTAGAGCTAGTAACAGATCAATGGCTAATGACCCTGATTGGCTGATCAAGCTCACAGGTCCTTTCTCTGGAAGTTCAAAGTTAGCAAAGATTGTGTTCAGCTGTGTTTGTGTATCGATTACACCTAAACAATTGGGGCCTATCAACCGTGACTTTCCAAGATTTTGAACCAAAGCAGCCTGAAGGTCGTCTCTTCCGATTTCTGAAAAACCTGCTGTGATGCAGACTATTGCAGGGATTCCGTATTCAGCGGCTTCAGAGACAGCTTTTACAGCGATTTTTGCTGGAACTACTACTATAGCTAGATCAGGGACTATTGGTAGCTCGAAAACTGAGGAATAGCATTTTATGCCCATTATTTTCTCAGTATTAGGATTGATGGGGTATACACGCCCATGAAAGGGCACAACGAAATGATTAAAGATTAGTCTCCCGTATTTGTTCTCATCACTGCTGGCCCCAATTACGGTTACGGATTTGGGGGCGAAAAATGACTCTAGCACGTGATTTTCATCTCAAATATGTAGGATTTTGTAGAAGTATACCTTCTGGAGGTAGGTGGTTGCATCAGCTGGGGGCCTACCTAAAGGCTGCGATATTCTTCGTAGGCTGACAGGTTCTGCAAAAATTGGTAAGTCTTTTCGTTTTAATCTCTCTTAAAGGACGTTTACAGATGGGACACGGCTCACCTCCACGCAAATGAACCTGAAAGAGCTGCTTTCGCCAAATCTTTTCGTTATTCAATCTGTGATTAGAATTTAAGTCTGTTAAAATGTGATTTGTCGCGTTGGTTAACACCAGTCTGCTGGTTTGAAACAGTTTCTCTAAATCCTCTTTAGAAAGCTGAGTTCGTTTTGTAAAGGGATGAATTTGAGCTTCAAAGAGAATTTCATCCGCATAGGCATTTCCTATACCAGCTACAAATTGTTGATTGGTTAAAATTGACTTTATTTCTCCCCGATAACGTGCGGCCCTACGATGAAATGTATTTGTGTCAATTGAAAGGATATCTGGCCCAAAACGCGTCAATACCGGAGGCAATTGACGAGGTTGACCCAAGTGGAACCGAAAGATCCATATGCTTCCATGCAGGCGCCGATCATGGTAGATGAGCTCAGTACCACCTTCGATTACAAATCTAATAACAGTCTTGGCTGGAAGGTTCTTTTTTTCTCTCCTCCAGGAAAGGCGGCCAGTCAATCCAAAATCTAGGAATATTTCAAATCCTGTTGATCCTTGGATCGTGATGACATGCAATATTTTTCCTGTTCTCTGGAATTCAGAAAATCTGGTTCCTGGGAGTTCGTTAACAAACTCTTCAACACCTGGAGTACGGATAACCGTATGCAATGAAGTAAACACTTGTTTGATGACCTGTCCTTCCAGATTTTTACCCAAATATTGTCGAATCGCTTCGATTTCTGGGAGTTCAGGCATCGACCAAGCTTCCTATGGAGAGAAAATAAGAATCCTTCCAAAACGATCCTCGAGTAAACAATGATTTTTCATAATCTTCTTCCAAAGAACTCACGGCAGTAGCGAGAATACTTATGAAATCACGTTTTAAGACTTCAATTCTCGAATTCAGCACGCCAAAGCCTATATTCGGAATCATATTACTCTTTCGATCCGATTTTTGATCCTCGCGAGCTCCCGCTCTCCTCTTTCAAATTCCTTTTCTGGGACAATTAGAATGAGAAAAAACCTATCCTTCAATGTATCGACAAATACATAATATGCTGAACGTATCCTAAATCGAATTCGTGAAATCTCCAGACCAATTTTCAGCCCACTTTCGAGCAGATTTTTACACATTAATCCTAGCGAGTTGGCTATGGGATTTATCTCTGGGATTGTAATCGCAGTGAAAACTTGGTGATACCACGGTTTTGCCAGAATGATATAGTCGGAGTAAATCGCATCTTCCATAAGCTTGATGATCTTAGAAAGTCCTACTGCGTCTATGGAAATTATTTCGGAATATTTTTCTTTTAAATAATCATGAAAGTCATCAAACATCTCCGAACTAAAAGAGAGGCCATCTATCAACTGTTTACGGAAACTAGTCTCGAATTTGGACAAAGTAGCCTCTGCAAATTCATGTTCTTTTAAATCGTTCTCAAAGCCAAAATACAAACCATATGTATACTCCCCTTCGATTATGTGAACAAAATATCGGCCCTGGTCTATGCTTCGTAGCTCGGATCCATCTTGGGTCTCTTTTACTGCATTCAAAACCGCGGTCATTAGTCCTGCTCGGAGATCTTCATCCACATCAGAAAATCCAGGCACGAAGAAATGGGAAAAAAGCATTAGGCCGTTTTTCGATGTGATATTAACTCCTATCACGTTAATTACACCAAAAACATAAGTTTTCAGGGTTCAAAGGTTTATAATTGTCTCTCCTAGAGATGTACACTCGATTTTTTTAATTACCTTGATTTAAGAATCAATGGATCAAAATAGATAAAGAAGTTGCCAATTTGGTTTATACAGGCAAATGTCTCCTCTTATCATTGATCCAAGATTGTCAGGTGCCTCGGGCGATATGCTTATTGCCGCATTACTTGACATGCACTCTGATACGCTGAGATCCAATTTTTGTCAGTTATTACAGTCGAATGTCCGCAGAATTGATCCCCAATTTGAAATAATCCTTCAAAAGATAAATAATGGAGGTATAACCGGAACACAATTAAACACGAAGTGTTCTAAGGTATTTTCAGTATCCGAGATTCGTCTACACATGGACCAGCTTGGTAAGGATCTCTCCTTATCAAGCCATGCTCTAATGCTTGCTAAATCAGCATTTGAAATGCTCGTAGACGCGGAAATAGCGGTGCATGGAATAAATGCAGATTCAGATAGCCCCCGTCTTCATGAATTGGCTTCCACAGATACAATCTTTGATATTATTGGCTTTTTTTATCTCTGGGATAATTTGGGTTATAATCAAGAAGAGATAATCGTACTTCCGATTTCAGTAGGAGGTGGAACCGTGGAATTAGCTCACGGTAAAGTATCCGTACCTGCTCCCGCTACCGCGGAGATTATTCGAAAAGGGAGTCTGTATGTCCAGGGAGGTCCAATAGAAAGTGAATTACTCACACCAACAGGGGCTGCTCTTCTAGCTTCCATCCAGCCGGTGTCACAAACCCTCTTTCCCCACGTGGTCATCAAAAAGATTGGTAGAAGTTTTGGAACTCGTCGCTATGACAGTGACGTTGTTCTTTACCTTCAGATCATAACCGCGGTCAGGCAGGATTTACTTCAGGGGGAGGAAATAGCAGTATTGGAAACCAATGTGGACGATGTGGACGGGGAAACCTTGGGATATCTCTTTGAAATCCTTTTGAAAAACTCCCTGGTTCTCGATCTGAGCATACTCCCTACAATAACAAAAAAGAATCGACCTGGATATCTTGTTAGGGTTATTGTTGACCCCTCAAAGATAATGCAGGTTACTAAGGTTCTTTCCAGTGAACTTGGAACGCTTGGAGTAAGATATTTGCCAGGCTTCCGTCATATTGTGTCTCGTAGGCAGGAAACTCACCAGATCAAAATCTTTGAAAAAAATGAAACAGTTCGAGTTAAAATCGGTTACTTAGGTGACGAGAAAATATCATACAAGGTAGAATTCGAAGATCTAAGTCGAATTGCGAGAAATGCAGAAATATCACTCCAAGATGCGCGAAAACGTGTTATAAGAGAACTTTCTAGACTCAAAGAAAAGAATCCAACTTTTAAAGAAGGGAAAGCTAATGAATGACATCGAAACAATATTAAAACAGTTTAAGAGCGGTAAGATATCCCTTGAAGACGCTATTAAGAATCTTCGACTGTTTTCTCTGAATTACATTGAAGCAGGGGTAACTTTGGATGAAGGTCGTCACATCAGAAAAGGGATACCTGAGGTTATTTTTGCCGAAAGTAAACCTATTGAAATCTTGAAACGCATTGTCAAATCTCATTTACAGAATAACCGGTCCCTCTTGTTATCTCGTGTGTTTAATGATCATTTAATTATGCTAAGGAAAGAATTCGGCCATCAATTCGATATTCAAGCCGCTCCTTCCTTTGAACCGTATTCAGTTCTCCTCACAACCAGGAATTTTGAATTTAAGTTTTCTAAATCCAAAATTGGCATTCTAACAGCGGGTACTTCCGATCTACCTATCGCTGAGGAGGCCAGAGCAATAGCTCAACTAATGGGCGTAAAAGCGGTTCAATTCCATGATGTTGGAATTGCAGGAGTTCACCGTTTATTTGAACCGTTAAGAAAGCTTGTCGAAGAAGAAGTGAAAGCAATTGTTGTTATAGCTGGAATGGAAGGCGCCCTACCAGCTGTTGTTTCAAGTTTGGTGGATATACCGGTCATAGGTGTTCCTTGTTCTACTGGATATGGATACGGTGGGAAAGGGGTCGGGGCATTAATGACAATGCTCCAGACATGCTCTCCTGGTTTAGTAGTGGTCAATATCGACAACGGGATAAACGCGGGTGCTACCGCGGCCTTGATCGCCAAACAAGCTGAGAAATCAAGAACAAATACGAAAAATCTTTCAAATTGAGTGTTTCCCCTTGAGGTCGATCTAAATGTCAGAAAATGAGGAAGAATCAGAACAGAAGAAGGAAATTTCTGGGGAAAAAGGAGACCAAGAAACTCCAGAACCGGAATCGACCTCTGGTTCCGAAAAAGAGTCACCTCAGAAAAAGAAATATGTGTTTAATTGTACCAAATGTGGCCAATGTTGTGAAAACAGACCTTTCTTGCCAATCACTCTTACAGATGTCCAGCTCTGGGCTAAAACAGGGACCCTAAACGCCGTGTTGCCCCATCTACGTATCCAGAGTTTCAAAGCTTCAGTAGGAGAAGACCAACAACAACCTCAGGAATTTGTTTCTCTTATTTTGAAAGGAACAGAGGATAACCATTGCCCTATGTACGACGCAACAAACAAACTCTGTAACATATTTCACTCGTTGCCTCTAGAATGTAAGGCTTTTCCATTGGGTTACAACGGAAAGAACTACTATATAAAAGATAAATCTGTACCAGGTCTTGGGAATGGCACAATGACCAGAGAGCGGCTGATCGAAGATCGGAATGCAGCCAAAGCCGATTTTGATGCAAGGATCGATTCTCAAATGATGGTCTCAGTGCTCTACAGTCTTTTCATGCAAAGCATTCTGGAACAGCAAAGGAAAGTCATGGACGAAATGCCAGAAGATAAAAGGAAGCAATTGGATGAACTCTTGAAGTCCACTGCTTCAAAGACTGAATGATTGTAAATAGATAATTTCAATCTTCCAATTCGATAGTATGTTTGCAATTTGAGCAAACCCATTTTCCGATAGGTAAGATGTCCTTTTTTCGTGCCGTAACATTGACAATTGTAGAATAGGGCAACAGGTGACCTTTGGTACAAACAGGACAGGCAGGAGTTGCAATTAACGAGGGCTGTCCATTGTTGGCCCCTTTAATCATGTTCGAAGGGGATTTGGGGACTTCTGTAAGCAAGAACCGCGGCTTTTGAGGTTTTGATGTCTTTTTTTTCCTTGTTGGTTTTTTTTGACCTGGGTTCGTGTCTTCTTTAACAGAGGGGGCTTTTTTTGACGGTTTTTTCTTGGTTATGGCCTTTTTATCTAGGGGCCCAATTCCTTTGTTTGGAACCGTGTCGATAATTGCCTCTTGAAACTCGATTGGTTCTCTACCTTGATCAGCGGCGTGAATTCTAAATGTAAGACCATAAAGACGCCTGATTTCTTGTGCTGCTGTACTAGAAATAAACTTGGTCTTTACATCAGCCTCTTCACCCACCCATATCCATATCTCTTTCTTTAGTTCGTTAACCAGAATAAAGACCTCTTTTGCTTTCATTTTTTCCTTTTTGAAAGCAACAGGATCCCAGTTACCGTCATCTTGAACCTGATATGCCACTAAATGAGTCAAAAGTGTACCTTCTTCTCTAGTCGGCTAATCGACGCGAAATTTTAGAAATGCTTAAAACCTGCTGCCGATTCCTAGATGTTACCTTTCAAACTGATTAGGTTTGATGGTTATTCTTTGGCACCGACAAAAGTGCTTGTGCTAGGATGAGCTGAACAGGTATATGTTGCGGCTTAATCGACTTTTGAAGTACAATCTTATCCGATCTTTCCTCAATCTGTCCAAAGACCGCAAAATCTGCATATTCTTTCCAACGAGAATGATTCTTTTCTAGGTGTACTTCAAAGAGAAGCTCCCGTAGCACAATACCATTGAAATTTGTGATCTTTCGACTAATTTGGATCGTTTCTGAGCCCAGTTTAAAGACTAGGTAGCGTTTAGGAACTCTAAATCTTCCCAGTTTCCAAACCATCTTTCCTTGGATGTTACTAAAGGATTTGGGCATAAGATTGGGCATCCACGAGAAATAGCATATAAACAAGATAAGAACTCCAAAACTGAGAATTAATGGCTGAATAAACTTTATCGACAAGATACCGCCCGTAACCAACGGAGCAGCATCCCCAAATACATCTTCTGAAAACCTTTCTAATTGATCTACTCTATCATTTTCGGCTGTTGTTAGAATAGCGATATCTAACATACCTATACCAACGACAAATAACCCAATTATGAATAAACCCAGGAATTTGAATCTGAATTTCCTGGTGATTTTTTGAGGAAGAATTAACACTAATCATGACTCCTATCGCTTTTCTTAAGCAATTCCGTTAGCTCAGCGCCGTGGAGTTGTACTAGTTCCACCAATCTATGGACCAGTCTATTTTCGGTGTTTGCATATGCTAACTTAAGCCTCGAATGAATTTCTTTCATTCTGACCAACCGAAGCCGTTCCAAGGTCGACAAATCTCTGTAAATAGATTTAGATTGCACCGATATTCCGAGGGATCTTGCCAGTTCTATTCCAGAGCTTCCGACAGGGTGGATGGCGATTAGCTGCATCAGAATCAATCGTTGATGAAAGGTAAGTGGATTGGTGAATAGGAATATGAGTCCCGCATAATAGTCCTGAGTTAAGTTGAAGAGGCGCTGGTGGAGCGAACTGGTGAATTGTTTGAGCTCTGGCCGCACCTCTGCGCTAGTCTTGAGAGAGGACAGGATATCCTTTAGAGTTTCAGGAGTATCATGTTCCTCATTGTGTTGGTTTACCATATCTATTCTTCTCTTTAAACCAGTTATTTGGTATTTGATCACCCTTTATGGTGTTGTAAACTACACAATTATCATATTGAACAGATTCTTTGCTCTAGGTACATAATGAAAATAAAAATGCTTTTTATTTAGATTGAGGTCCACCGATGATACTTACAAATGCAAGAAGCTTGGTCAGGAAGGTTACGGGATTTTCGGAGAAGGCAAATCAGGACGAAATTAACTACGAGACAGTGATCAAAGGAACAACTTTGGACGTTTATTTTTTTCTTCTCAGAAAAAAGGCCGCAGCAGGCGTTAGAGAAATCCAACGTGCACTAAACCTCTCATCTCCAAGCGTTAGCGCGTACCATCTAGACAAACTCGAGACTTTGGGGGTTGTCCGTAAAAATCGTTTCGGTAATTATGAGATATCTAAGAAGGTCGATATTGCTACTTTAAATCAATTCATATTGGTGGGAAATTTCGCCCTTCCTCGTTTCCTTTTTTATGCAGTTTTTGTTTCTGTGCTACTTGGGGGATACATATTACTCTTCCTGACCTTTCCAATTTCAACGGGAGAGGTTTTTGCCTTACTTTTTGGGTTTGTTTCTACTTTGATTTGTTGGATCGAAACTGGACTGAGTTGGCGGAACAAACCTTTCTAATGTCATAGAAAACGAACCCGTTCTCGAAGATCGATATTGGGGTATTTGGGCTCCTGTTCTATGTCTCGCCAGTATTCATTCAATTCATGTTTTTCAATAAGATCAGCGATCTCTTTAACGAATTGAGTAAGTTCTCGAATCTTTCGAGAAAAACGATACATGGACATTTCAAGAAAACGAAAGCCAAGAAAAACACGAATCTCCTTCTTTTTACCAGTAGTTATCACACGACTCGTGAAATAGCTACTCTGCAATTCCAAAATATCACGGAGGAACCCAAGGACTCTATCACCATTTTCTACTGAAAGTAACGTTAAACCATTGGAAAAGAAGGAAATATGTGTGAACTCCTTGTCTAGACTTATATGAATGTCAGGACTGTCCTTAATGGGGAGCAGAAATGAATATGTCTTCTCTTTTGGCTCAACCATAAGGATATGTTCTAAATTCAAAAGTTCGAGCCAATGTTTGACCTGTTGAATCTGTTTCGGTATTAGTATTGGCGTAATATCGGAGTTGATTGGCCTCATTGTTCTCTGCAGTCCTGATTGAGAAATTCGGGAATTCGGTTTTCTATCTTTTTGCGTACTCAATCTAATTTAGGTATGTTCTAGAGTAACCTTGTCGGAATCTTTGGAAATCACGAATTAGGGTGTTCTGTGAGGTGAGGAAAAATAATCAGGGTTTAAAAATGGAATAAGTGCGCAGATGATGGATTGTTCTATCACTGCCGCACGCGTAAGAGCAGATCCAGTGAGAAATCCAATAGCTCCTTGTTTTTGTTTGATATTTGGAATCCCGCTAGCTTTGGTCACAACATCGCCTAATTCCTTGGCGGCGCCAGAAATCAACTCATCGTACCATGCTCGAGGGAGTGGAATCTCACAACCACGAATCGTTTCGATGTGCGTCGCGGAACCCACTGACGTATAGATAATAATCCGTGCTTGTCCATTTGAAGTCTCTGCTATTCCTCCTTCGACTCCCACAAAATAGTCGTAATCGGGTGTTTTAACCTGAGAGTCTCGTATACGCTTCCTAGAATTAACGTACGTTTCTTTTTCCCCGATAGGCTGTATTTTTATTGAATTATTATCCGTATCTGAACTTCCGAAGTCCGGGGTGTTGACTACAAAATCGGGGAAAAATTGCTTAAATGCCTCATAGGTAGCATGAACTTTAACAGGGTTCCGTGATGTGACCAGTACACTTATTTTGTTTTGTTTCACAGGTAATTCGATCCTTCCAACCAATGGATAATTTTCGCACCAATTGTCCATGCCGGTTTGGCATCATCGTATAATTTCAATCCTTTGATTCTACTCCAGGTACGATCAGAGATCGAGGAATAAAAATTGGGCTCACCTCGTTGGAAGCCTCCAATTAAAAATACCCCTGATGACAGATTTTGTATTTCCTTCAAATCGACAATAAATTGTGATATTTTAGGATGATTTACGTTGTTTTCACATAAAAAAATAGGAGTCCTTCCAAATGAATCCAAAAGCTGCGAAATTGAACGGGATTGAACAGATAAAATTGGCTCTCTAGATAGAGGGACACGTCCATGAAGGAGAAGTTGTGCAAGGAGCCCATAAAACCGATTCTGGTTGACAGGAATTCGCCACACAGGAGATATTGATATACAAAGATCATTTCTGGTGTGAACAAGAACTTGAACCTCACCGGATTTCACTAGCGGGGAATAACAAACAGAGAGAAGAAAAATATGTACGATATCTGGGCGTCCACGTTTTTGTCTCTCATCAAGGGAATTCATGATCGGACGGTGAATTGTATTGTCAAGAAGGATTCCTCGATCTTTTTTCTTGACGGCTAGTCTCCATTCTTTTCTGATGAACGGGTGATTCCTAAGAGGGGGGGGAATTAGCTCCAGGGCAGATTCAAATAGTATTAAGGTCACCAATCTCTAAACCAAGCCTCATGCGTTATTCCTGATCTGTCTCCAAAGTTAGTAAAGATTTCCCAGTAGCCATTCACTTTCCCGTAACGGGGGTATGAAGGGATGATTAAAACAGATCTGTTATAAACTAATCTTCCACATGGTTTTGGTTTTTTATCAAAAGGGTTCGTGGATAGGTTACCGGTTAAGATTCTTGAGAAGATTTACAAACCAGTCAGATACGGAATACTGTAGGTTTTGTG
>JBHLRO010000020.1:64632-69195 GCA_048882505.1 Candidatus Thorarchaeota archaeon | reverse complement strand
TGCCACCGAGGAACTCCTATATCTATCTCACCATAACCCCGCATTCCATATTTTTCCAAGAATGCGGTTAAAGCTTTTTGAGCTGTCTGGGGTAATTGATTTTGATAAAATTGTGCTGCAAGCTCTTCTTCTGTTGAATTCAAGAAAGCCTTTATTGACTGCTTATCTGTTTTTAACCTTTCAGCCGTGTTGCCCAATTCGAGATTCATCTTGGTTGTAGGATTATTGGGCAAACTTCTAGTTAATTCAAAACCTAAACTTCCATTATTCAGCATACTGGATGCTAGATGTTGTGCTATAAAGATCGGACCGTATCCTATTGGTATTGCAGCAAGTATTGTGAGCAAAACAATACTAGCAGTCAGGGCTGCGATTTTCTTGTAATAGGCCACCCTTTCCTGCAAGGATAGTAATCTAGCACTCTGCAATTCTATGGCCCGTAATGCGGCTTCTACAAAAGTTTGTTTTTCTATTCGCGTTTTTCTTGGTTTAAATGCAAATGACCTTACCGAGCTCAAAAGGTATAGGACCATCCGAAACGCCCTACGAAAAGCTTTGAAATTGGGCCGTTTTCGGAGAGACAACCAAGGATCATGAGTAATCTGTTCAAAAATCTGCTGAGTAGGACGATCTAAGGCAAACAAAACTTTGAGCAGCGCTCTGTTCATTACCTTGTTTCGTAAAGGAAAAGCCATATCGATCCATAATCGTTCTCCTGCCTTCCAGATTACTTTTTGATTGTCAAATGACGGTTTATATCCAAAACCCTTTGGGATGCCCAGTAAAAAGAATATTAGGTTATCCTGTCCCAGAGGTGTGATGGGATCCAGGAGTCCTTGTACGGTTGCTAGTGACAGGCACACCCGTTTTGATTTTGATAGGAATTCACGGGGCAGCGGATAGAGCGATGTAATGGGCCTTGATTGAAGAACAAACAACTCATTGTTGACAAATGCCCATTCGATATCCTGCGGAGTCTCGTAATAATCTGTTATCTTCAGTCCCAGTTGTACTAATTCCGATACCATCTCCTTGGACAGTGTTTCCACATTATGTGATTTTCCTTTGGTTTTTTTTGTGCCTCCACCTTGTTGGCATGTTATGACAATCGATTTCGATCCGAGAGTTTTATGGCGGATCCTCCCAGATGGCACATCAATCACATAGTGGTCTGGTTCAATTTGACCCGAAACTAGGGTCTCACCGAGACCAAATGTGGCATCAATCACATATTCAGCTCTTTTCCCTGTGAGTGGATTAGCAGTAAACAAAACCCCCGCAATATCACTGGGAATCATTTCTTGCACGATTACAGCCAGTGCCAATCCTTTTTGATCTATATTATTGCGTTCACGGTAATGGAGCGCCCTTGATGTCCACAGGCTACTCAAACATTTAATAATTGCCGATTTAAGGGATTCTTTATCAATGACGTTTAGAATTGTATCATGTTGACCTGCAAATGAAAGATCCGCTAGATCTTCTGCAGTAGCTGATGATCTAACTGAAACAGGGGGACATCCCATCTTATCATACGCAGAGTATACTGAATTAAGAATCTCTGAGGCGAATTCGCCCTCGTGAAATCGATTCCGAATCGTGGTTGAAAGTACTTCTAATGAACTGAAATCATCCATAGGAGCGTCTTTCAAGCATTTGTCAATGAATTCCCCCAGGTTATTGTCTTTGGCATATTTATCATAAACAGATGTTGAGATAATAAACCCCCGAGGAACATTGAAATTCGATCTTGCGAGTAAAGCGAGGTTTAAACCCTTTCCCCCTGCCAATGCCAATGTGACGTTTTTATCATAAAAATTTAAGATAAAATTGCTATTCCTTGTCATTGTCTTATTGTCTCCGCTTCGTGAAATTGGTTTTTCTTTTTGTCGTCATCAAAGCCCTTTCATTATCCGAGAAAGTACGAAATTCAGTCCAGAGCTGTTGAAAAGCCCCCGGATTAAGCTATATTGGATTAAACATGTTTAAACAATTGGACCATGTCATAATTTTTGTTTCGGATATACAAAGAGAAATCAGATTCCGTTCCAAGACGTTAGAATTACCACTTCGTTCACAATCAAATCATTGGTGCGAAGCAAGTGGACAGGAAAAAGGGGATACTCCCCCCCTTCCACTCGGGTCTCATGATAAGGAAAAAAAGGATATTGTGGATTTTTACTGGTTATCTGTTGATATCTGCTGGTAAAAGCGATAAACAACAACCAAACTTACTATTGTCCCTGCAAAGCTAATGAAAAATCCTAAAAGCCACAGATTAAGGAGCATTGTGAATACCGCGAGCACCAGGACATTAGTCAGGAAAAATAGCAAGAAAAAGACATTCGGGACCAACCTATTTCCCACAAAATAATGTTTCATCACCACTCTTAATGGAATGCTCTTCATTTTTTCATATTTTTCTACTAACTGGTATTTGTTCCCTTCAACTTGTTCAATAGCCTCATTCTCCAGTAATTTCTGTAGATGCCAATGAGTACTCCCCACGCTATTGATATTGAGATTTCTTTGAATCTCACGGACTCCTAAAGGTTTATTTTCGGTCTTCAAGTGTAAAAAAATGGAGGTGATGAGTCTATTGCTCAGAAAGGTCTCCAGTTTCTTTTCATCTTTTGCCAATCGGTCCATTATTGGTCATCTCTATCAAAAAAAAGAAAAACCTCTCCCTAGAATATTCCCAAAAAACGGGTTTTCAGGGGATTGTCTCTCGCTGGGGAAGTTGTATCTTCTGATGCAAACGCTAAGGCTCGTGTTTCAAGTCCAACCATGTAAGAGTTCGCGAGAAAACGGGTCATGGAAAAAGTTACCTCGAGGCGGTTGCCATCGCTAGTAACCTTCGATTGATAATTGGTTTCTATGCCCATAGACACTTCATTGTTATAGATATGAGCTGTATCATCATTTGGGAATTTTGCAACAATAAACAGCTGGTATGTTGCACTGAGGTTGATCTGAGTGGCCACCTCTAGGTATAATACAACCGTCAAACCTTTTCGGTATGACCCGTATTCAACAATATCTATGTAATCAATATTAACATCCCCTTCAGCATCTGTCAAGTCAAATTCAAACTGATGCTGCGGAATGAAGATTGCATTAGGATCTATAAGAAATGCAGATCCAAGAGAAGCCGCTACTACAATTATAGTAACAGCAATTGACTTCACAAACGAATTCATTAAAACGCTCATTTTTTACACCTTTTAAATCCGTATCGGATTGTGGGTAACATCAAAGTTATAACCTTTATTAATCTACACACTGAACAAATTCGTACAGACCCTGAACAGCTTTTTTCTAAAGTGTTCAGGCTCTAAACATCATTTCAAAATCATTACAAGATCACTCACTAATTGAGATCTTTTTCCCTTTTGTGTCTATAAATTCAGGATTCCAGGTCCAGACTAAGACCGATATGATGAGGATAAGTCCTTGCGAAATCGTGCAATTCAAACATATTGATTCAACGATAAATAATTCTATGAGAAATAGATAGGCGATACCAAGACATATCCCCCCGTATTGAACCAATAAAAGGATGTACCATCGTTCTAGCCTTTCAGAACTCATGTTGATCGTCGATCGCGCAAGCTTTAGTTCGTAATCAATTGGTATGCAACTCAGAGCAAGAATTTGAGATAAAACTCCTCCAAGACTAATTAACCCAAAAAAGGAGATTGGAACTCCGAAAACAGTTCCATATTGTCGAAAAGCCTTAACAACCTCAGGCATAGTGGCTCCGCACCCACACCCGCCTAATAAGTATTCAATCGTTTGATACAGGAGGATACTTATGGAAATTAGAGAAAGAAACAGTATTAGGTCGAAGCGGTTTCGTCCCATATTAAGCTGCATGTCTCTCTCCTCGTGAATGCTCGGTACCCTCCGAGGTACCTGGGCCGAATTTCTGGTCTGATTTTTCCCGTAAATGCTCTATAGAGGAAGATTTCCATTCATCTTGTGTGTAATCAAATCTAGCATCCCACCAACCAAATATGGGTTGAGATTTCACGATCACACCCCATTTCCCAGGTCGATTGCGGTCTTTTTTTCTTTATATATAAATCCACGATCTGAATAATGGTACAAACATTAGGCATCAAAGGCAGAGAAATAACAGATGAAACTTTACTTCGATCTTCTTTTTCGAGCAGCGTGGCCACGACAGCCGTTAATCAATAAGATATGTAATTTTCCGCGATTCCTTCTCCAAACAGGATTAATAAGCATGAAACAACAAAAAAAACCAATGTGAAATCTCTATGGATCATTCTATCAAATGGGGGTGGAAGGGGTGACCTCAAAGCAAGGTCTCTGAAAGTAGGTTCCCCGTCCACTCCTTTGGTGGTGGTGTTTCCTGCACGAAGTGAGAACCAGGGGCTAATCCTGTCACCTTTCCCTAGATTACCCCTCCCTATAAGCTCAGATACCCCAGTTTTTGGTTAATTGTAAAGGTCTTTTTGGCGTGATTTCAGTAAGTATTGGGGATACCATAAGGTAATAGGGAATCCCGATGTCAAGGCATACATTGAGGTCGCAAAA
>JBHLRO010000020.1:0-64532 GCA_048882505.1 Candidatus Thorarchaeota archaeon | reverse complement strand
GTGATTTCAGTAAGTATTGGGGATACCATAAGGTAATAGGGAATCCCGATGTCAAGGCATACATTGAGGTCGCAAAAGGGTGATTTTTTGCAGGATATGAATTCCCTACTTCGTCAACTTCGCCATCTTTCGGAATCGACCTCTAATATTGTCGTAGATTCATTTGTTCTGGATTTCTGTCAATTTTGGGTTGATATTTACGATGTAGTGCAACAAGAGCGGATCCCCAAGATTTCTAAGACAGCGGCCCTGACGCGTTTGTTTCGAGATACACATACTCACCCCTTTTACGAGAAATACAAAGTATATGAATTCGTTGAGTGCTTCCCCGCCTATTGGGATAGATTAGGTGCTATCTGTTTTCAATGGAAGGAGGGCTGGATCGCATTTCCGCTCCGGCTCATCACTTACGAGCTAGCTTATCCTCAGGAAAACCTGGTTAAAACCTATCTTCACCATCTTTCTACAGGCACCCTTCCTGGAGATCGTGAGACCTTATTCGCCTTTCTATTCCCACGCCTTTACCAGTTCGCTCTTCCTCTCTCGGAATATGACGTAACCCTATTGAAAGGGTTTCAAATGGTATTTGATCGATGTGCGAATTTCTTCCGAGGACCAACCATAAAAGAATTCGTCACTTATCTTCCACATATGACACCAGAGACGATTCGGAACAAGTTAGAGCATTTTCAATTCTTTCAACTCGCAATTGACATGTTTTTTCCAGATATGAGTAAACTAGGATATGAAACCTATTTAATATCTCATGTCCGTTCCTTCCCAGCTGAGCTGGATTCCTATCGCCTATCGACAGTCAATTTTGGTCCCGAAAGTCTTTCCCTTCTCCAACTTCCAACAGCAACTTCGGCTCTCTTTGCTCAACTCCAAGCCTTTATTAGGCAGGATCCTACCCCAAGTGCAATAATGGAACCTCTCACCTGGCGAACTCATTCATGGAATTTAACCTCCTTGACTGGAGGGCATCCCTATTGGGAACTTCCAGTAGAATTTTTTTACAGTGACCTACATACTGCCCCTCGTGTCTCTCCCCCTACCTTGGACATATCTTTGGTTCCTATGTTTGACCCTTTTCGTCCTTTAACCCCCGCTGATTTGAAATTACTAGCTTTCCTAACCACTGTCGGAAATACAATACGTATTAAAGATATGTGTACACAGCTCCAACTTCACCATAAGACTGTTGTAAAGCTCATGGCAGAATATTGGGAGCACCAACTGCTCCACCGTGTCGTCCAGTTCTTCAATATTGGTCTCGACCTCACAACATCGCTGTATATCGACGTCCCTCGGGGTTCTGAAGCCTTCCCTTTCCTTCAGCAATGTTTGGCCCTACCACGGATTGATATATTTCTTATGGAAAGTAAGACTTCTACCACTTATTACGGTCATATTGATATGCCAAGTATTTGGGTCAAGGAGTTCGTGACTCGAATGCGTACAATTCGCGATACTTTCCCCGATATAACCCTTCATTACACGTTTGAGCCACCTTCCCCTGCAAAATGGAATCTATCCCTTGCACGGACCTATTCACATCTTGTTTAATGCATTCTTTTACTGAAAAAAAAAGAGGTGGAGAGCCAAAGCTCCCCACCAACTGCCAATACGATGCCCCTAGGGTGGCAGAGTTGGGTGAGACCAGGGATAGTGTCACTTCCGTCTAGATCTTGACCCACTCCGAAGCGAGGCCAACCAATAGAGGAGTGGGGATCCCGAGGAAGTCATACTTGCCCTGTCACTCTTCCCTAGATCCTACTTCGATATAAGCTCATAGGCCCCACTTTTTGGTTAAAAGGAGAACATTTTTTCTAGATTATCCTCCGTTTCTAAATGCAACCAATGCGTCATTTGCATTCTGTGATTATTGTTGGAAGATAATAGTACTATGTATCGAATGTCGCCCATAGATAGGATTTGACCGATTCAGGTTCTCTCTAGAAAGAAAATTGGAAGAATCGGTCATCCCCGTTTCATTAATCTCAAAAAATTCCTGCCATAAATCTTCTGTAATATTTCAGGAGACAAATTTAGACCTGTAAAATGTATCCCAAACGGGGCATCTGGGTCATCAAAAGGTAACTTTGTCTCTACTGAAGTCTCCCAGAATATTCTATGCGACCAAAACCGAGTGGCAAAGTACTCAGGATTCATCGGTTCCTCTATCACATGCAGATCGGTTCCAAAGATGATCCTATCTTGATATTTTGTGATAAATTCAATTGTTTGCCCATTGTTTTTCCCCAACTCCCTTATCATCCATCGTGTCGATGCCGTATTAATATACAAGGTGGGATGATTGTCTAGGATTTTTCCTAATTCCTTCAAGTTTTCCGGCCAACAGCCGAAATGGGTAGCAAAGAATTTGATCTTGGGATACCCTTTTTGAATTGTTAAAAAACGCCTAATGTGCTCTATCTTCTGTCCATACTTTTTACGGTTCTGATATTGAAATAAATACCATAGGTCTGGATCTGCGATATGGGCACTAATTGTATATCTATAATCTTCGAAACGTGAGAATACCGCTTCAAGTCTGTCATCTAATAAGTTGAATGGCCCGTTTAGCTCATTAAAATCTAAAAATCTTGGCGCTAACCATAATTTAAAGACTTCCACACCATCCGAATACGCCTGGTCAATTTGCTTGATTAATTCTGAGGTATTATACTCTCCTAGATTTTTGGTTGATAAAAATTGAGCAATTGTAGTTTTTTCTCGATACTCTTCGGGAATTTTGGCGATCATCTCTGGAAGCATCATAGAAACAACAGAATAGTCATTAAAAAAGACATTAGCCCATTTGAAGAAAAAAGGTATCAATTTCTCGTTCCAAAAGTGCAGATGGGTATCAACAACCGGAGTGATCCATGCATCTAGTCCATTTAGAGGATTTTGTAACGAAAACATTGGTTAGGCGGCTAAATGACTTATTTTAGATATTTTTTATGATCAATTACTCGAAAAATAGAGGGTATTCCGATTTCAAGTCTAAGAAATCCACGGTTTTCGGATTATCGAGGAGTTTTGCGAGTAAATAGACCTAGAAACATCCGATTACTCTGTGTTTTTACATTTTTGCAATTTAGTGATTGATTCCGCCTTCCCTATCCTTTTCTTCTAGCGGTTTTCCATCCCATGTGGCAAATCGATTCATTTAAAACCTGATTTCGCCTGGGAATATCGGATCCTCGCGGCTCCATTGTTTCTATAAGTAAATATAATTCCCTTGGCTAATTCGTGTCTAGGAAGCCATATTCCAATCTTTGTTCACTCCTCCTCTGCGTGGTAACAATTCGTATCGGAGACAATAACTACCTCTGTGGGGCCAATGGCGCATCAATTGCTGATTTCTTAACACTTAGTGATGCCATAGTAAAATTAGATGACCAAATCACTTTGGAAAATGGATAATATCGTATTTAACGTCCGTTTTTTCCCCCTTATCCTTTTTCCCTTTTTTATCGTGCCTCCATAGGATATGATCTACACTACGGATTCTTTCGTAATGATTTTGGCGAATAATTCGCCCAACAACATCAATGGGAAATGAGGAGTGATGGTTTTCGAATACCTATGAAGTTCATTACATTCTCGCCAAGTAGTGCGAACGCTTGCGGAATGTTGACGCCAGTTTTTGCGGATGTTTCAATGTACGGACAGGTAAAGCCCTGAGGTTCAGTGAGTTTACTCAGATTTTCCGAGAATAGCCAGCCATCTTGTGCGGAGATTGTAGAATCTGAAATGGCACGCATATCGATCTTGTTTGCAACAACGACAAGAGGGACTCTACCTCGGCCATTGTTTATCCAGAGTTCATTAATCCACTTTGGCGAATTGTAAAACGATTCAGGACGAGTCACGTCATAAACTAATAGTCCGCCCACACAGCCCTGGTAATAAACTTCTCTTACGGAATCGAATCGGTTTTGGCCTGCCAAGTCCCAAATCTGATAACGGATCGGAATTCCCCGAAGGACATCGTCGAACATGGCAAAATCCGCGCCAACCGTTAAATTATATTGTGTAGAAAATCCTCCTCCCAAAAAACGTTCACGGATGGACGTTTTACCCACTCCACCGTCTCCTATTAATGCAATTTTATATACTGTCATTTTTGGCCTCTCGAATCTTATTTTGCTCGGAAATTGCTATTAAATCAGAAATGAGCCGTTCCTTCACACACCAAATATTATTGGGATTGACTCTGTTCATTTTCAATAGATTTCCCGTGCATGAAATATTCAACAACCGAATTTAATAAAGAACTAAGTTCTTCAAAATTGACAGTTCTGACCGAATATTGTCACATTCAGGAGTTATTGCGGGCTAGTTGTTTCTGGAACCATTATAGTTAAAGTATTCGGAATTCAGGAAAAGAAACCAATGGACTGGGTTTGAATCCAGATCCCGACAATAAAAAGATAAGAGCATTTTCTATTAAATGATCTAAGTAACATAAATTCGATTTATCTGCATAAATTATCCAGTTAACAAAAAACTGTAACATTGTACGCGGTCTCCAGATATCCTAGGAATTATGTTGGTACTAGAAATTCAGAACCTAAGTAAAAGTATTTTAGGACATATCTCACGAAATTCGAGTAGGGTCATGATTGAGGCAAGAAGTAAAATTTCATGCTAATCTCAGCGAATTTATCCAACTCTGCTATCCATTTTTAATCAAGTATGAAGCGGAAAACAATCTCATTTTTGGTATCTTGAATAGACTAAAGCAAAATATTACTTATTACGGGGAAACGCCAGTTTTGCTCTCAATTTCAGATGAAGAAACAATGAAATTAGTCTCAATTCGCACTCCGCCCTATAATCAAATTATATCGTACACTGAAGATTTGGATTCGATTTCTTTACTTGTAAATACCTTAAATGAGAATAAAATGGATATTCCTGGAGTATTAGGATTCACAAAGGGAGTAGAGAAGTTTGTACAATTATATGCAATTAAAAACCAGAAAACAGCGACGTTAAAAATGAATCAGCAAATTTATTGCTTAGATACCGTTAATCCAGAGACATTTGGCTCGAATTCCGCAGAACCTGCGACCATTGAGGATCTTAACCTCATCTTACGGTGGATCCGTGCTTTTATGTTAGAGGCCGCTTCGGAAGCATCCCCTCAGGCTGTTTCCCAAGCACAAAAAGGGATCAATGGCGCAATAAAGCACGAATTAATTTATGTCTTACGAATAAAAGAGAAAATCGTCTCTATGGCAGGTAAATGGGGAGAAACTCCCAATGGAAGGAGAATTGGAGGTGTCTATACACCACCTGATCAGCGTAACAAAGGATATGGAACAGAAGTAGTAGCAAAGGTCAGTCAAAGTGTCTTGGACGCGGGAAAACAATATTGTTTCCTTTTTACTGACTTATCGAATCCTGTTTCAAACAGAATGTACCAAAAAATTGGTTATAGGCCGATTATCGGTGTGGATGAATATAAATTTGAATAAATCACCTTCACGTTCAGAAATCTGGACTCAGCGCGTGATAATTTTTTCTGAGACAACGAATTAACTCAGAATCGTGATGAACAGGATGAATCTTCCATTGATCAGTTGTTTTTAATAGCAATATCAAATTGGTGACAGTCGAAGTACCTACATCAAATATCAGCGAACTAGCACTATCTAGTTCGTTCAAGAAGTGTCTTATCGCGAATCCACCTATGAGCTCGAAAAACCTTTTTTCCATACTTTTCAGCCAAATTATCCAGGAATTCCGCTAATTCCCCCAAATCCATCTGTTCTACTAATTCAAACGGTCCCCATGGATTATGATAATGGAGTTTCATCCCTTTGTCGATATCTTGAACCGTAGCAATCTCTTCTTCCAAGACTTTTACCGCTTCATTAATCTGAACACGTATCAAATCCATAAGATCAAAATCTGCGGGGTCTGACTGATCGATGATCGGTCGTTTACCTCCTGGACGCCACTCATAGATTCCCTCACCTGTTTTTCTCCCCAGTTTACTTTCCCTCACTAATTGCGATATAGTTCGAGTAGGAGCATATTCCCTGGAAAGGTGTTCTGCAAAGGATTTCGAACTATCGTACACAACATCGAGTCCAATATAATCAAGGAGCTCATATGGTCCCATAATCATACCCCAGTTCAAAGCAGCTGCATCGATTTTTGCTGGGGAATAATCCCCTTTATCAAGTATTAATTGAAGTAAGAGTACTGAAGGAGCCATGATACGATTACATATGAACCCAGGACTGTCTTTGGAAATGATATAGGATTTTCTAGTCTTCTTCGCGAAATTAATAGCAAATTCCATTGTACTTTCAGAGGTTTCGTTTCCTCTCACGATCTCGATTACTTTCGCCAGAACCGGAGGGGGCGGAAAATGTAATCCCACCACCCTATCAGGTCGTTGAGTGACATTCCCAAGTTCCGTGATGCTTAATGTCGATGTATTTGATGCTAGAATTGCATGTTTAGGAGAAAAGCGATCCAAAGTTCTAAAAATTTCTTTTTTTAGTTCTAACTTTTCCGGTACTGCTTCAATGCAAAGAATGGCATTTTCAGCAGCCTTTTTAATGTCAATGATGGTTTCAAGCTTGTTGATAAGTTGGTTATACCTTTCTTCGGTTATTTGTGCTTTTGTTACAAATTTTTTAAGGGACCATTCAATTAACGATTTTCCTTCGGAAAGGATTCTTTCATTAATGTCAACAAGGGAAACCATATAATCTGAGAGCAGAGCTACTTCGGCAATGCCATGGCCCATGTGGCCTGCTCCTATGACCGCTATTTTACTTAAATTTTCCCTTTTCACTATCTGGCCATCCTTTTTTGGTATAAATCGCACTATTCTTCTGATGTTTAAGAATCCACATCATGATTCGGTCTCAGCTTTCTCAATGAAAGAGGAGCTTGACCGTGAATCACGATTCATTAGTTTTAAAGGATTAGGGAGGCCATCTTCCAAAAAAACTGATCTCAGACGTTCTTCTGTCTCTCTTTCTCTTTTGATAATTCGCATTTCAATGATAGGAATTTTTGTTCAAATTTAAAAATAGATAGGCCGCTAAGGATCTTACATGTTTATCACACACCTTTTTTTGCACCGTTTATCCTATTTATCTCACTAGTTGGTCATAAGAAGGCCTGCTAATACTACCAGATTCCCTATTGCCGCTCCGATTTGTGTGTTCAAAGGAAATGAAGTAAACCAGATCCCGAACAACATGACCGAAAGAACAACCATTGCCAAAGCGGCACCTTTCCACAAACTTAAATCAAACCAAAAAGCTCCTGCTACCAACAAAAACCCGGCGATAGCTACAAACCACAGGACAGAAACTAACTGGATAACCATCTTATCCAACTTGAGTTGTCCTGCTAATAACCACGATTCGTTTGTTGGCATCCCTGATAATGTTACCAGATTGGTGGTGTGCATTAGCCCGAGAGAATGGCCAATTCCATGTACAATAATTGCCAGAACAAAGAGAAGATTCCAATTCAATTCCATTTTCTGTTATTCCTTTTTCGTTTTTTCGCTAATATGCTGTTTGATGTCCTCAAGTGTCATATCGATGCATATTTGTCCATTTGCAAAACTAAAGGTAAGTAGGTCATCTGTAAAAGATACGAATTCCAGTTTACCCAGGTCCGCAGTTAATGAACAACTTGTTTCACTCATCTCCAGTTTGAATGGCACTTCATTCTCTACTTTGGAGATTGTGATATCAATATGATGATTGTCAGCCATATTTGCATGAAGAAATGACGAACTACTGTATTAAAGTCTACTTTGACTGTTTCAGAAAAAGTTCCGTGATTTTCAAAATTTAGGTCAAATGCCAATCTTGCGTGAAGGCCATTTTGTGAGACTTATCCATGCGAAATAGCTAATGAATGCTTTCCTCTCGGAGAAAGAGCCTCCGCTTTCCACACGAATATGATTATGACAGCAAAAGATATTACAACAAAGCTTTGGACATAGTTGACTTCCTCGAAGAAATATTGACCCAGGATATTGAAAATGTCAAATAAAACATGCCAAACCATAGGCAGCAGGACACTACCTCTCGATCCGTTATAAAGAAACGTTAACAACACGGCTCCCATTAGAATACCGAACCAGAATCCAAAGATTTTAAAAGGATCTGAGAAGGAATAGCGATAAAAGAATGCAGGAATGTGCCATCCTGCCCATAATACTCCCAAGATTAGTGTGGAAGTCAAGGCGTTAAATTTCTCTTGTAACCTCGGGAGGGCATAGCCTCTCCAGCCGATTTCTTCAAAGATTCCAAACATCAGAGCTGGAAAAATGATTGTTATTACGTAATTGTTGCCCTTTATAAGTTCTGAGTCCAGTATGTGATTAACAGGTGGCATTTGATATCCTATCATCAACATTAACAGAAAAGACCCAATAAAAATGAAAATTGGGGAAAATGCGACCAACCACCATACCTTCTCACCTGGCCACATTGTAATCCGATCAAAAAGATCGTTCAATGCATTTTCATCAGAAACCAATATTAAAACCACCATAGCTGCTAATGTCGGGCCGAGTGGGCCTAAATCATGTAACCAGAACGGAACCTCGAAGGATATTATGCCTAATCCCTTGAGGGCTAACGGTCCGAGGATTATCCACGTTATGGAATAGGCCAGTAAGAAAAATAAGACAATATCATACTTATTTATAAAATCAGGTTTATCCATGGTCACTGAGATCAGATTTCCTTACTACCTTGGAACAATCTCTAGGTAAACACGTTCTTCTTGTTGTCTCCAAAAGGTGAGCTTGCTAACCAATTTGTAAAAGAAGCCTGAGTATTTCTCTTCGAAGGCTATCTTTGCATCCTCATCTTCTCCTTCGGGTAAAATCCTCACATAGACTGATTTTTTCGGGTCTTTTTCCTTCCCTCTCATGGTACAGGGTGCGATTTCCGCCTTATTCTCATTTCTGATTCGTTTAACTTTATATGAGTCCTTTCTAGTATTTACCAACAATTTACTATCTCGTATTACGAACTCCACAGGAGTAGCAACACCTCGACCGCTTTTATAGTACGTGGTCAAGCTGATGAATTTTTCATTATCCAAAAAACTGAAAAAAGCCTGGTTTTCATTCATTTTGAGTACCTCGTTTTTGTATATCTACTAGATGCTGTTGGGCAGACATTTTCCATTCAGAAAAGGCCTTACACATTTGTAAACCAAATTCCGCTGTCAAGAGATAGTATAGGTGTTCGTTTTTTCCCTGAGAATCGGTTGATAATTGTTCTAGCTGGTGAACAACGACTTCGAGGACCTGTTTTATCCTGGCCACAATTTTTTCCTCAAAATTGGCAAGTTGCCGTAGATTTGTATTCCACGTTGAACTTGCACCGAAATAGAACTTTAATAAGAAATAAGACAAATATTTTAACAAGTTTCCACTCTCAAAACTAATATTACTTCCATTGGGCCCGCTGATTGTGTAATGATCAAGGGAAATCTCTTCCTCTATTGGGATTTGTATCCAGTCAGACAATTTACGCCGTCCATGCTCTGTAATCTCATAGATTGTTACAATCGTTCTTTTTTTCTTTTCACTTTCTACTGGCCTTCCTTTAATCAGTCCTTGGCTTTCTAATCGCCCGAGTACACGATAGACTTTTCCATAACTCGGTTCATCCCAAAAAAGTCCTAATTGAATGCCTAAAAACTTCTTTAAGTTATATCCAGTCATATTTTCATGGTTCAGTAATCCTAAGATTGCATAATCCAAGTCCTTTTCTCTGTGATTTATTTTTGACATGTTTCGGTCACTTATTCTGAATGAAATATTCCGTATAAAATATTCTGTATGGAATATTTATAGTTGTTGATGCGGGTAATAGAAGCAGTAACTTCAGGATTTGGATTTATAGGATTTCGATGATTTTTCCCTCTTTTTCCCGCTGAATCTTGTGAATAATGAAAAGAGTCTTTTTGTGGCTTTAGAATACCAATAGCGTTTGATCAGCTAAAATTGCCATTTTCAAAAATTCCAGCTTAACATTCCAATGGTAAACCTCATCACAAAACGGCAGCTATGAAAGCCATGGATCTTGCGATTTCAAATAAAACCTCGGAATAGTTTATAAACTTCTGACATCTGGCTTATAAGTCCACCAATTAAGGAATTGATATATCTGGTAAATCTAAAGACCCAAAATTATCAGCTGATCCTGACTTTGTCGCTCGCTGTCTTATGTATGATAATAGCTTTGGTCACAGTCACGGCATTAAGTATTGAGAGTCTATATACCGGTTTTTTTCTAACCACAGGTCAGCTTATCGCCACATTGATTTTAATTTGGTATTTGAATTTAAACCAAGAAGATCTGGGACTAGCTTACAAGAAATCACGGTTTTCCTTGCATGTATTGTCAGTTTTTTCCCTCTTAATCGTTGTATTTCTTGTTAAATACCTTGTAGAAGGGGTACAAGTTATAAATGAGATTTCTTTTACTATGACATACTATTTCGTCTTTTATATTCTGGTTGCCATCACCGAAGAATTATACTTCCGGGGAGTTGTATATCATATCCTTGAATCTTGGTCAAAATATGTCGCTTTAATCGGGTCAAGTGTGATATTTGGAATCTTTCATATTAGGTCAGGAGTCATCGTCGTCGTAATAATGATCTTCACAGGATTAAGTTTTGCTGTCGTTAGATATGTATCTAGCATGAATCTATTGTTGATCCCCTTTCATTTTCTATTTAATTTTCAGAGCGCTTTGTTTGTATTTAACGATTCCACCGAGTTCTCAGCCATTCTATATTTAGGACTCTCGATCTTCGTTGTAATCATCTTTGGGCTTATCGAGTCAAGAACCGAAAAGAAGACTCCCTAAGGGGCCCGTCATTATGGAATTCACGAAAAATCACTGTTTTTCCTCTTCCCCCTTCTGTTTCTTCTTATGACCTTAAAAGGATACATTTTCATGACTGTTAAAATTTTTGGAAAAGACACCAAGTATGGGAATATTTGGAAAATGAACCGGGAATTTTGGTGGGATAATGAGGGTAACCATTCAATCCCCCCCACCCCAGACGGCCTCAATTTCACAGTTCATAACCAAATTGAACGAAGGAAATCTTATCTGACCCTAATCGGTTGGTTAGAAAATACAAACAGATTTACAGTCGAAGTACCGATCTTTCCTTCTCCCGACATATTTAATCTAAGAATCATAAACCTTGACGAAATTAGAGTTAAACCTCAAACGGAGCCGAGTCCGCCTTATCAAGCGCCGCCACCTCCCCATGTATTATTCATGGATGCTGATGAGCGAATCCAGTTTGTTACAGATATAAACTTGAATGATTATAAATATCAACCCGGTGTAACCGCAGTAATAGAATGGATATTCAGTTATTGGCATGAACCACGCCCTCATGGACAGTTGAAAACGCTATTATCATAATGTCTTGCTTTTTCCCGAGGAGGAAAATCCTGTAGTATACAATCAAAGTTGATTTTGGACATAAGATTGCGGATAATTAGATTTGGAGTCTAAGTTGGAAACCTCCAGCTGAAATCCAGTGATCGATTAACTAAGACTTTAGACATTAAAACTCCCTGTATTCATGAACCACATTCTCAGGAAGACTTTGGTGGGTACCCCATTGTTCTATGATCTTGCCACCTTCGAAACGAAAGATATGAACCGTGGCCATTCCTGTATCTTCTGGGTTCATTTTGAGAAAAGCTTGTACTATATTACCTCGGGTTTGAGTCATTTGCCTCATTTTTCCCTTATTCGCGTTCAGAATTCTATCAGGATACAATGATATTTGTATCCCGAAGGATCTATTAAGAGTTGTTTGGAGACAAATCTCGCAATATGATTTCATTGATTCAAACATATGAAGGACGGTAGAGCAGATCTTCTCTGTTACTAATCCATTGATCCATCTTGAAGATAAGCCTACGTACAAAATTTTTGATTCGCATGTCCATTTATGGGGTCACAGATATCTTTTGGAATTCTTGGAATATATTCAAAGATTTGGGATTGAACAAATATTAGGAATAGGCGATGGAGAGCTAAAAGGCAAATTAGAATCGAAAGGTATGGCTGAGAATATTGTTTTTTGTGCAACTCTCAGTCCATATGATTTTTTAAAATTTCAGATCCATAAACTACTAACCCAGATTGATCAGGCTCACACCAGAGGTATTCGCGTTTTGAAGGTCTTTTTTGGCCCCCTCTTTCAAAAATTTTCCAGGAATAAAGATCCATTTCGAATCAACGATCCTCGACTAGATTTGGTTTATTCACAAATCGCAGATTATGATATGACTGTTTTAGTGCATGTGGCAGATCCTGACATTTCGTACATGACAAGATACGGAAAAACACAGAAATATGGATCGAAAGAAGATCGATTTTCAGATTTTTCTGCGCTACTTGGCAATTTTCCTAAGCTTACAGTGATTTCTGCCCATTTAGGATGTTCCCCTGAAAATCTTACTAGATTAGGTGAGCTCTTGGATCATCACCCCCGATTGTTTGTAGATACTGCCTCTACTCGGTGGATAATACGTGAACTCGGAAAAGATGTCATCAGGTCTAAAGAATGGGTTGAAAAATACCATAATCGTGTGTTATTTGGCTCTGATCTTGGAACCTTCGAATTCAATCTGAAATTCCTTCTTAGTCGACACCGCCGCCAGTATTATTGGGGGAGTCGGTATTGGGCGCAACGGGTATTTTGGGAAACATCTCATCAGGCGCCACTGCCGTTTAAGGACAAAGATAACCCAGAGTGGACGCAAATAAAGGGATTAAATTTGTCTAAATTGGCGTTAGAAAAAATTTACTACAAAAATGCAGTAGGTTTGCTTGGTGTACCGTAGCTTTGACGCCTAAGGTTCTTTTTTCCAGATAGACACGAATAGATTCGAAAGACGAATAATCACACATGAACATGGAAAATCCCGCGAATCCTTTTCTTGGGACATTGTTATTTTCTTTTTCAACCTTCAATGTCGCGAAAGATAATTGACGACCTTCAAAAAATTTAGACCCTTAGAGAGCCACGGAATCCCCTAGCGCCATAGAAAGAGGGCGCACTGTTATGATACACGAAGACATGATCGTAACGGCGATCAGCAAAGATGGCGCCGCCAAGTTTTCTGATATCAGAAGGTGTTTTCACCCAGCTCGACGTCTTTGTATCAAAATTTCCAAGTTTCTGCAGCTCTCGATATTGTTCTTCCGTTAAAAGCTCAATGCCCATAGCAGCGGCCATATCAATCGCGTTACCTTCTGGCCCCCCAGTTTTTCCGCCTTTCCCGCCTTTCGCGTTTTTCCGTTTTTTTCTCGCCTCCTGGCCTTCACGATCGTAACAAACGTATCTGCGCCCGTTTGGACTTTCCGCTGAACAATCATAAAAAACGTATTCACCTGTCTTTTTATCATGACCAACAACATCTGGTTCACCGCCCGTTCTTTCCATTTCATTGAGTGACCACAGCTTTTCAGTATTAGTTTCCAATTTGGCGTGTATTTTAGCCCATTCAAGATCTTCATGGCGGTTCATGTTGTCTTCAAAACGGGCTTTCAATACAGTAAGCAATTCTTCACGTTGTTCGGGCGACAGTTCCTTGTTAACTGCAGTAATTGATGGCTTGTGCATAATCGTAGTATTCATCCTGAGTTTATAAAATCATCTTGTTGACTATTTACAACTGACAGTAATTCTGCTTCTTCTCCACGTACTCTTCTCGATGAACCGTTAGCCGTAGGATCTAAAATCGAAGGATTCTTGGCGTCATCTAAACGGACTCTTATCAAGATACCAAGAGTTACCAAACCGTGAATTTCTGCCAGCTCATCATGTTCAGTTCTCTCTTCATGTGCCAGTTTTATCGTAATGTAACAATCATTGACGCTGATAAATAGCGAGGGGATAGGAATGCGAGTTACACCTACTTGCGTCCATTTTCTTAATCCTTGTGATTGGCCACGCCACTTAATTAATTCTAGGTTTGATAGGTATATGGGTGAGGATATGTTAATATTGCCAAGATTCACCGTCTAGCGCTGATAAAACTCCTCAATCTGCTTCGCATGACCCCCTTCGTGTCCCTCCCCTCGATATTTATACTCAAACAACGAGTCTACAGTGACTGGCATATCTTTGGTCCATTCAAACGGAGTTTGATAGTTCCATTCAGAATCTGCAAGTTCTTGTATCCGTTGAATTAATTGGTCAAATGAAATCTGCCAATCTTCTAGGACTTGATCTAACTGCCAGTTTTTTCTTTGCTTAATTGCCCTTTCATTGAATACTGATTCGGTAAGCTCCTCTTCATTGATGAACCAAGGTTTTTCATCATTTAGCAGGTCATCAATGGCTTTTTTAAGTTCAAAATTCCAGGCGGAAATATGCGCGATGATATCTTTTGGTGTCCATTTGCCTAAAATAATATCTTCAGTAGTTTGATGCCTTTCTAATCTACTTATCGTTTTTCTCAATTTTTCATGATTATTAGTCAGGAACCGGCTGACTTGCCTCTTGTTCATAGATTCTGTCACCATTCTGAGCTAGATTTTTCGATTACATCCTAAATGTGTTCGAGTCGTTAGGTGATTGGAATTCTATTACTTCTCAATCATAAATCCCTAGATTCCTGTTTTTGTTTTGAATAGAAGGAAATCAAATATCCGTTCGGATCTTTGAATGTAAATTCTCGGTCTCCCCATGGTTTGTTCTCAATGTCATCAATTATTTCTACTTTGTTTTGTAGTTTTTCATAGATCTGATCCACATTTGTGACCCGAATATAAAATTGGACTCCAGAACCATCCACTCCTCTTGGATGGAACTTGTGATTAATATCAGTAAAGGTCTTCCCAATACCCAATCGATCATTTCCAATGCGAATGGCTACCCAGGACGGTTTTTGCCTATCTGGATAGAATTCATCGATTTCAAACCCCAAAACGTTCCGGTAAAACAGTATAGAATTTTCGATATTAGTGGTATAAATCATGGGTTCAAGTTTCATGTCCGAAGCCTCGATAATCCCCAGTAATAGTAGCGTTATTTACAAAAGCATCTCTTAGGGATGCTTCCGTTTGGTTTCGAATACAGCTGCAATTCCAACAAGACTCATGAAAACTATTGTAAAACTCACGCCAGTGGGTCCTGACGTTGTAGGCAGATCTATGATCACTGATTCAACATTAGATAATGGACTCTCCCCAACTGGATTATTGGCTGTAATCGTATAATAATAAAGACCGCTCGTATTAATCGCGTCAGTATAACTAGTTTCAACGGTCGTGTGGAGGGGTGTTGTCCCCGATACTGAGCTTATCTCCTCTGAATCGCGATAGATGGAATATTCGTGGCCCCCAAATGAGGGACTCCATTGTAATTTTACGGTGCCATCAGTGTCAGGATTTGGACTGATCGAAGACAAGACTGGTGGATAAGGTAAACCTGTAAACTTTTTGTAAAAAATATCTTCATCGAGGTCGGCTCCCCCAAAATCACTGAGGTCCGTCCAGACCACATGGACAAAATTGAAGAGATCTACACAAACCTTCGCTTGATCACTATTCCTGCCACTTTCCGTTGATACTACATTGATGGGATTCCAACTATCGGTCGATTTGTTCCAAAATTTCAGCAGGATATCGACGTCATTCCCCGTTGTCCCCCCAATATTGGTACTGTCATCCCATACCACGTAAAGGTTTCCGAAGGCATCTAAGGCCAGCTGCGGATCATCTGAATGGCCACTGCATTCGGAAGTCAGGAGTACCAGATCAGTCCAGGTGCCCAAGGATTTGTCCAACCGTTTGTAATACAAATCGCGATCGGCCCCAGAATTCAAGAGATCATCGTATCCGTCGTTCCACACCACATGAGTATATTGGGATTCCGTGATGATGGAGGGAAACTCCGCCTCACTAGCGGTTACTTCAGTGGTTAGATCGATCTGCGCACTCCAAGATTGACTTTCACTATCAAAGTATCTATAGGCTATATCGGAGGATGTACCCACATTCTCTTCCATCCACACAATTTGAATATCACCATCGGGATTTACCGAGATATCAGGCGATGTAGATTTATAGGCGGATTCCGAAACCACCTCTAAGCTGCTCCATCGGTTTGCAGTCACATTGTAATACTTCATAAAGATATCATAATCTGATCCGGCTCCATCATAATCAGTCGGGTCTGCCCACGCGATGCCTACAATTCCATTATCGTTTACATCAATTACGGGAGGTGAGGATGTGTCCGTACTTTCTCCCGAAACCATTCTTACCCCCGTCCAGGCACCTGTAGATGCATTTCTAATAGAATAGCATGTGTCCCTATCATATTGATCTTTGAAGAAGGTAAACGATTCACTCCAGACCACATGGACATTGCCATCAGAATCTATATCCAAGCGTGGGGTTATGGAACTAGAATTTTCTAATGGCGAAATCAACTCGATTTCACCCCAAGATCCTGTGTTCACATCCCATCTTTGATATACCACATCCTGGGTAACGGTAGGAAACGGTGCATCAGCATCATTCCAAACCACATGGAGATTTCCTTGAAGATCAGCCTTAATATCTGCCCATTGAGAACTCCAGTCACTCGTATCTGAAATAACGCTGGTTGTTGTCCAAGTCCATATCTGGGAATCAACTTCAAGCTCGTCCCCAGAAGCGTCAGTTACCAAGAAAAAACAAAAAATCAGCCCTAATGTCAAGATGAACGCTTTTTTTACCATGATTTGGAAACCTCGGTACCCTTTTCCTAATGAATATAACTGCGGAAAATTTCCAGGTTTACATACTTCCTCCCCTAATATACTTTTTCGTTATTCTTCTCACGAAACACAGGTTCATAGTTATTGCCATAATCCACGAAGATAATTTCGTGAGCAAATTCGTTAGTTATGGTTAGATTAGAGGCACGTAACTCAAAAAATCTGGGGGAGCGGATTGTGTACCCCCGCAGTATACCTAAGCGGCCCGATTTTATCCAGTGTTTTCTTTTACAGTGCCTTCCCTCATTGCCATAGGAACCAAAAGAGTGTAACCCATTATAGCTATGGCAACCAACGCATTAAATTGAATGTCAAGGGGAAGTAAGGTTTTTTGCCAAAGTAAACCTAGATAGATGAGTGTAGAGATAACTAATACGATTTTTTGATTTTGTATGGTCAAGTTTTGGTTTCTGAACTCCATAATGTATACTGCAGCAACTGCGATGAGGCTTACCAGACCTAGTCCTGCGATTTGAAATAATACATCAGTCAGGACTGTTAAGAATCCCTCAATGCTAGCAACGAATGCAACCACATAAACAGGCACCAGTTTGCCTAATCTGTGAATATAATCATCGTCTTTGTTTAAATCACCCATAAACTACCAACTCTTCCTTTTTCAAGAAAACAAATCATCTGATCATTCCGTAAATAGTCCCTTTTTATTTTGCCCTCTGATCTACGATTAGACCGCTAGGACTTAGGTACTATCAAGTATACTCTAATGCCAGGATCAAAAGCCATCCACATTCGGCCTTCAGATGGCATAAACGTCCCCTCGCATGTATGACAAACACACCATGAAAAACAGCTTCGAGCTGTCCCTAATGTGAAATTGCTAACGGCCCAGGTGGCATGATTAGATGGAATATCGAGTACTAACGTCTGACATTTTCCCTATTCCTTTAGATATTATCCTCCTCTACCATGCATGTCCCCCGATTTTATCTCCTGAATTCGTGTTTAGCGGCAGAAGAGATATTCACTCTTTTCTCCTGGCAATTGAAATCATTTCAAGAGACAGAAGAGCGATTAGTATAAGAAACGGCTCAAACCCTGATGTCGAGGTGGTTGTAGTAGTTGATGAAGGAGATGCCGAAGTTGAAGGAGTTGTCGGAGTCGAAGGATTCGTGATTACTTGTCCATCATTATCTATGGTGAAACTTCCATCTGAGATGTCTTCGTTTTCCAAGGCCCCATCGCTCACAATGACCTTGATTTGATAGAAATCACCATCCAGCACATTAGTAGTGTCCCAGACGTAGGTGGTTGTGGATATCCCAGATGTTATTTCCTTCCAGGTGGCTCCATCCCAATAATACAGCTCAAATGTCAGGGGGTTCGCATCTTGGTCACTGGCAGTCCACGTGATTGTAACGGTCCCACTCACGGTTTCGCCGCCGTTTGGTGATGTTACGGCAATAAGAGGGGCATGGGGGTTTTCTAGTCTGAATGGCGCATCTGACTCGTCTTCCACTGTGAACAGACTATCCGATGTCATCACTTTTATCCGATAGAAGGTTCCATTGGGCCTTGAGGTCGTATCCCAGTCGTAGCTACTGGTCGTTATCCCCGTTTTTATTAGAACCCAGCGATTCCCATTCCAATAGTAGAGGATATAGACCAATTCATCCCCATTCGGATCACTGGCACTCCAGGTGATTGTGACGGTTCCACTCAGGGTTTCCCCACCATTGGGATAAGTAAGCTGGATGGTCGGAGGGTCAGCGGCATTGTCAATCATGAATGGAGTATTCGAGTCATCCTCACTCTGGAACTTGCCATCGTGCACGATCACTCGAATTTTGTAGAAGTCGCCGTCTATAAGAGAGCTGGTATTCCAGTTGAAGAATGTCGTGGTTATACTGCTAGCCAATGCAATCCACGCAGTTCCATTCCAGTAATAGACACTGAAGGTTAAGCTTCCATTATCGGGATCGTTAGCAATCCAGGTAATTGTTATGGTACCCTTCACTAGTTCGCCACCATTGGGGTACGTCACCAACACCGTGGGGGGAAGAGGAACGATCAAGGATGTATCTACAATGAATATTTCAGAGGGTAGCTGGGGATCCCACATATATAACCAGACACCCGTTGCTTTATGATAATAACAGTAGGTACCTGGCAAAAGATCATCAAGGTTAATCCGCCAGGCTTCGACCTGGGCGCCATTCCATTCATACCAGACGGTGCCCTCTACAATCCCAGTCGAATCTAGCCAGTTAATCGGATCACTAATGTTAATATCCGTTTCAATCTGACCCATATAGTAACTCCCGACCCAGATCGATCCATCTTCAATCAAGCGGGTGACGATATTCACCGAAAACCATTCAGTAGCATTTGCTAGTAATATGGAAGCATTCACATAAACATGGACTGGATCAATCATATGATCGTACGTAAAGTTTGCCCAGGGATAGATTCCACCTCCAAGGTCAAAATTCCACAAGATATAATCACCTAATGCGAAATCGATACTTGGGTCACCAATGATAACTAGTTGGGTGAGCTGATTGTTCTTAGTAAAGGATTCATTCGTGACGGGGATGACATACACAGTGATGTTGTAGGTGCCCCGTACACTTGGGGTCCAGGTGTACGTTATGGATTGTTCTGTCTGAACTAGAAGACTCGGAAAAACTTGATTTAGAACCATGTTATCTTCGATCCACAGTTGAAGCTCCACATCCGTCTCGTTATAAGATCCTACATTGATTACAGTGACGTTGATTTGGATAACCATTGTTTCATTATATATGATTGCACTGGGCGCTTCCACTGTTGCATTTAAATCATGACGTTCATAAGTGCCGCCCGTAAAGAGTAAGGCCAGCTCAAAAACCCCAGTAAGCGCGGTAGGATAGGTTGTGTAATAGGTCGGTTCATAGCCATAATTAAGGCCAACCGTTGCCCCAGAATCCAAATTAATGGATTGAAACTGGAAGTAAATCGTTCCATTCGCAAAAAGAACTACTTCGAAGGTCCCTACTTCCGTTCCTCCCAAATAGGTATAATTGTGATATTCAATAACAAGAAAGGTTGATGTATTCCAGACGTACGTGTTGTTTTTGGCCTCTAAATCCTCCCAAAAGGGAGCAATTACGTAGGGGTAGGCGCTATTGGGGAATGACGGATTTATATTATCCCAAGGGGTAGAATCAACAAAAGATAGCCAGCCATTTGAACTGATATAGATGGTAGTAAAGTTAGCGTCGTAATAAAAAAACGTAAACGGGATATTTACAGCTTCGGATACATCATCTCCAGTGAGATTCAAATTATAGCCGTTGGTATAGGCATCGAACCATTTATAGTGAATTTCAAACATCTGATAATTGACTAGAACCTTGACCGTCACCAGCTCTTCCACGTAATTGTTAAGAACGAGATTTTCATTTGTAACCGGAGCGGCATAGGCCGTGACATTATATATCCCGATCTTAGAGGGAGTCCAGAGATAATTTAATGTTTCAGATGCCCCGCTGGCTAAAGTGGGATAAATTTGATTGACCACTTGGGTCTTGTTGATCCACAATTGGAGCTCCACATTGAATTCATCATTAATTCCTCGATTAATTACTGAGAAATTTATTAGCATAGACGTCCCGTTTGGAAGTAGAGAGGGAGTCGTTAACACCGTACCAAGCTCATGCGCAGGTGTGGGATTATAGAGCAAAATGTTCTCCAAGATCATACTATATCCCCAGTTGTACGCCCGTTCTAATGTTTGACAACTAATCAGGTAATAGCCCTGTCCATGCGTGGTTTCAATAAGAATGGGTAATCCTGCGCCCGAGAGAATGACATTGGCTCCGCCAGTATTCGATAAATAGCCATGTGCAGATACGCCCCAGTAATCCAGTTCGTCATCGGTGATTATATTGGGAGAAAAGAAAATCGGGTTACTGGGATCTTCCACATCTATGATATTCTGGATGGAATAATGATAAATAATGCCTAAGGGGAGGGTACCGCTCCATGTACCAGAATTAGAACCCCGATCGGCCGCATGTATCTCTACAATGCCCCCAGCCTGCGAATAGGCCTCAAGCCACCCCAAATGTAGAGATAATGCATCATAATAGCTTTGCGGCTGGTCTGAAGGGATAATGACTCGTTGATAGAAGGATAGATTGGTTGACCCAAAGAATTGGGACTCAAGTACATTAAAAGCAATACCATTTGATTCGAGGATAACTGTCCAATTATAGTTCCACGGATAAGCATCCTGCAAAATCAGATACTGACCAGGGATTTGGACTTGCATTATACGAGTTTGCCGATTATTAAATACGCGGGATTCATTCACCACGGGTAACGCATAGGTTGTTATGTTGTATGACCCTTCAGCCATAGGGGTCCAGGGGTACGAAAACGTTTCCTCAGTTCCCGAAAGAAGAGAGGGATAGATTTGATTAGCAACCATGTTGTTATTAATCCACAGCTGGAGTTCAATATCTGTTTCATTACTCGCGCCGCCATTGTATACCGATGCATTGATGATAGTGGTATTTCCCGGAGGTAGTAATCCCGGTGTTTCCAACGATGTTTGGAGATCATGTTCTGGCGGCTGCCATACAATCATGCTGGTATTCACCATATGGACTTCCAGGCCCGTCCATTCCTTATAGTAAAGCCAGATGCCTGTTTCTTTGTGATAATAGGCGTAAGTATCTCCCCAGGCGATCGTGACATTCCAGGCTTCCAACATCATGCCATTCCAGTCGTAAAATGCGGTTCCATTAACACTGCCAGTCGTTGAAAACCAATCAATGGTGCTATTTGGGCCGATATCCGTTTCAATTTGGCCCATATAGTTTGTTCCGTCCCAGCTGGATTTAGTCCCCCCTTCAATTAAACGGTTCAAGGTATTAACAGAAAGCCAACTGTATCCGTCTCCCAGACCGACACGAACATGGGTCGGGTCAATATCATATTCATACGTGAAATTGGCGTAAAGCCCCACACCGACCTCATCTAGATGAATGTAATCACCTAGGTTGTACGTAATAATCGGAAAGCTTACGTCGACCATTTTGGTGACGCGATTATTGGCCAGAAAGGTCTCACCTAACACGGGGAGTGTGTAGGCTGTGATGTTGTGAACTCCCTCAGCGATTGGCGTCCACGTATGTTTGAAAGTTCCGTTGTCTCCAAACGTTAATGATGTGAAAGTTTGAGTCTTGACTGAAGCGTTATCTATCCACAGCTGGAGTTCAACATTGCTCTCCAAATTCTGTCCAAAGTTAAAAACAATCACGGTTAAGTTGATAGACTCACCTGGGAGTTGGTTCATTGGAGCTCCTAGCAGGTAGGTGACAAGTTCATGGTCGGGAGGAGGCTGCACTGCCTTATAGGCATTAATCCGGCCATACCCATAATAATCATCCCACCCGACCGGCCCTAGATCGTCAGCTGTATTGCGTAGATGCTGGCGTACCTGATCTGCAGAATAGCCAGGAAATTCGGCACGGATCAAGGCACTCACTGCAGCCACATGGGGACCGGCCATGGATGTTCCACTTTTATAACCATAACTTCCCATTGAAACGGGCACGGTAGACCAAATCGTGACTCCTGGAGCGGCCACATCAACGGCAGGCCCGTAACTGGTGAATGAGGCTGGTGTGTCGGTATCGTCGGTAGCACTAACTGCAATTGTTTCAGGATATAATGCAGGATAGGATGAGACTGGTGCGCCGCTATTTCCAGCTGACACGACGACAACCACATCATTGGCTGCCGCATACGCTACGGCATCCTCTAGGGCAGTACTGGTGGTGGGGAACCCATAGCTGTTTGAGAGCACGGTTGCCCCAGCATCTGTCGCGTTAATGATGGCACTGGCCGCGTCATAATCATACCCATACCCTAGAGAGTTGAAAACTTTATACCCCATAATGGAAACATTGGCGACTCCTGCGATGCCCACACTATTATTGATGGTTGCAGTAATAATGCCGGCACAATGGGTCCCATGTGAGTGATCATCCATAGGGTCGGTGTCGTCATTGACATAGTCATATCCCCCAGCGACGTACTGATCTACTAGGTCGGGATGGTTATAATCAATGCCAGTGTCAATGACTGCAACCAAAATCGAAGCGGGATCCCCTATCTGAATGTCCCAGGCCAAATCCGCTTGGATAATCTGGGGCCCATACTGGAGACTCCAATCGGGATCTGTGCTAATGGCAGAAATCGAGGTTATTTGAGCGACCTCGGTATATCTAACGGGAGCTAAGTTTTGCCAATACTCTTGAAACATGGCTAAAGACGAAATCGGAACTTCTACAACGATCCCATTCAGCTCTTTTAATTCTCGTATGAATTCTGCGTTCGTATTGGCTAAATGGGAGTCATAACTGCTTTGGCTGAATTCATAAAACAGATGGAATCCAACTGTCACCCGCAGCTTGCCATCCGTGACTTTAATCAACTTAACTCCATCTTCTGTCGAAATAGAAAGTCCCGATTCCTCGGAAATGGACTTTAACGATTGGATAATACTTCCATCCTCCAATACTGTTGTTGTTGGGCTTTTTGTAGGTTGGAGTGGTTTATTATCGAATCGACTTCCTGATTCTTCATATGTAATAGGTGAGTCGGACGGATTCAATCCGGAACTCGGATTATTGGCAGGGGGTATGGGAGCTAGAAGGGGAGTCGTCATTTCACCTTCAGTACCCGTAGATACGAGACTATTTTCACCGAACGGATTATTAAGCAGAATTAAATTGATAAAAACGGAGGATCCAATTAAGAGGATGATCACTGAAGTTGGAATTTTTTTGATCAGAAAAAGTCCCTTCTTTTCAGCTATTCGACATAAAATTCGGTTAAAGTCGCTGGCTGCAGTTTTCCGTAACCCATCGAGGAAACCATTCCGGTACTTAACTTTTTATATCTAACCTTATTAGAACAGCCCCCATAAAGGGAGTACCTGATAATAAACCATAAGAATTTCTCAAGACCATCCAGAATCGCATAATGCGAGATCTGACACAAGGGCTGTCCCTTTTTCCGTGATCTGCTACACTCTAAGTATAAATCGGGAGTCTCTCTCACATGTCGTTCGAGCCAAAAAAGCATGGACGGCCACGATAGTATAGAAAAAATCACTTTCTTCTGTATAAAGATGTAAAAGAGGGAAAAAACTCTATTAGAATTCGTGGTAAAGTCAGGAGAGGGGTTCACACCCTCTAATTCGTCATAAGGGGTGAAACCGTGAGTTAGTACGAGGTGATTAGACCTATGAAATTACAGCAAAAGGCGGCATTAGTTGGGCTGCTAGTCTTTTGGAGTTCCCTTTTTATGTCAGTTGCCCATGTTCAAGCCAAAGCGAGCCAAACACCCATATCGTTCTCATTTAGTTTGGTATATATTCCTGGAGGACATCCTGATGAAAAAAAATGGATTTCTGAAGGTATTTTGCATGCTCGAAAGGCAGATCACAACGGTATGGCATGGGGTGACCTAGAAGGATCCACCAGATATCTAGGCAATTTGAACGCAGAAATTGACGCTGCGGGCCATTATGTAAATGGCAATGGCTGGGGGACCTTCACAATTGGAACAGCATCGGATTGGTTTGAGGGTATTTTGGTTCTGAAAATCCGGAATTATCTCTCGATTTCGGGACAACTTAACTGTCATGGCAACGGCATGTATGAGGGGATGCATCTCAAAGCAACGTTTGTTCTCAATTTGGGCACTGGATCCTGGGAAGCTGAAGGAACAATACTCGATGCCCACGATGGCTGACCATTCAACAGATGCGTCAGTCTTTCTTTTTTCTCCAAGTTTTTTGCTGGATTGTCAAATCGGGTTTTATCGGCCCTCCATAAGGCAAGTGGATGCTAGTACCTCAAATCTTTCCACAAAAGAATCTCTTTGGATTTTTATTCCAATTTTTTACCTAGCGTACGTTAAAAACGGAGGTGCTAATACTGCTCTGATACCAACAGACCACGTTTATGGTGAAATAGTGAGACAAATGGAAGATGCAGGTAAAATGAAAGCAGCTATATGTCCCAAATATGGCCCGCCCGAGATTCTGGAACTCGCCGAATTAGAAACACCCCAACCCAATAATAACGAGGTTTTAATCCGAAATTATGGATCATCAATCAACACGATAGATGTCAGTACTCGTGGGGGAAAAGCACCACAAGCGATCTTCGGCGGGGCGAGGCAGCTGATAGGCTTACTGTTACGATTTTCTTATGGAGGTCTCAGAAGGCCCAAACAGAGAATTTTAGGGTGTGGGTTTGCGGGTAAAATCGAAAAGCTCGGGAAAGACGTCGAAGATTGGCAAGTGGGCGACACGGTCTATGGATATTATGAGGCCGCTTGTGCGGAATATTTGACTGTCCCTGCGGATAAGTTGGCACAAAAACCTGTAAATTTGAGTTTTCACGAGGCCTCGGCGGTACCTGGTGGAGCTTCTCCTGCCCTTGCAGCATTTCGCGACGTAGCTCGACCTGAGAAAGGCCAAAAAGTTCTGATAATTGGTGCTTCGGGCGGCATCGGCACCTTTGGAGTCCAAATCGCCAAGCATGTCTATGGCGCTGAAGTCACCGCGGTATGTGGGCCCACGAATCTCGACATGGTAAAGTCGATTGGCGCCGATTTTGCGATAGATTATACCCAAGAGGATTATTCCAAGAATGGCCAGCAATATGATATCATTTTCGATGCTATAGGGGCAAATACCCTCTCGAAGTGCAAGAATATTCTCACGGATGAGGGAGTCTACGTTACTAATAATCCGATGACTAGCCCAAGAACGCTTTTAAATTTGATGACCAACCCATTTCGGAAAAAGAAATTAAAATCATGTATGGCTGATGAGAGTGCAGAGGCTTTGGAGTTACTGCGAGACTGGATTGAGGCTGGCAAAGTTATGCCAGTCATTGATACGGTGTATTCGCTTAGCCAAACTGCAGAGGCCCATCGACACTACGAAACTGGGCATGCAAAAGGACGCATAGTGATCAGTATAGAGTGAATAGGCGTTTTCACGTTAGAATACTTGTAAAATCTTCCTCCTCCAAACTTTGTTTCATGATTGGTTTCTTCTTTTCAACCAAAGACGGTATGAAAATCCCTTCACCTTTAGATATCATTTCCCCGCATAACCACTAAACCTGATTCAACTTCTTTCTATTAGATAAAATCCCTAGAATGAAGAGGAGGAACATAACGAATGACCCTATAAAACTTAATATGGATACATGATCATCTGGAAAACCCAAGAGAACAACAGGGGCCTCTTCTAAAATAATCCAGGCAGGGTTATCTGTTTCGCTGGCAATGTGTATTCTCATGGTAAAATTGCCTGATTGAGGAACAAAAAATGACAGACTTTTATCGTGGCGGCGACTAGTGAATGGGGAGGACAGTGAGGGATAGTTACTGAGGTATTCCGAGATGACTTCAATGTTATCTTCGGTTAATAACGTACACCATACACGTATGTCTCTTTTTGAATTTGTTTTTAGAAAAAATCGATAATAATGTTCTTCTTCTAATCCTACAGAGTAGGCGAACGTTTCGGTGGTACCGATCTCGTGTTGAATTATTGGAAATCCCGTGGTAATCATTATTACAAAAAATAGTATTCCATTGAATAGGAAAATGATTGTAAGAACGAAACTAGTTCGTTCAAATTTTCCCAATTTTTTCCAAATCTGAGGGGAAAAGGCGGGCTGAGACACGGTAAGTCTCATCTATTTTAAATCACGGTGTTTATTTTTATTAAATTTTTTCAATACCGAACAGGTCCCCGTTCCTCCGACTTCAAAATCAATACAGGACATACCTTAACGGGTTTACAGACATTTTATACGGTGTGAAGATCTAAAATGAGACAATTTTCCGATCACATGCCATAGATTGCGTCCTGGCATTCCGTCCAGTTTACGCATTCCTGCTTCCCATTAAAACTAACAGCAGGCCAGCCCTAGTCTCCCTTCTTAATGTTTCCTTAGCCTACTTGTAGATCTGTAGGAACTTATACTTTTCTGGATTCTCTTCTTTTATCGCGTTTGCAGCACGTTTAATATCAATTTTAAGGATTGGTTCTAATTGCGCCCCTAATTCTTTTGGATCCTTTAATTTTTTTGTTACGCTATAAAGTGTTTTCCATAAGTGATCTTCAACCAAAATGACCGCTTCTTTGTAGTTTATTTTGATCAATGGTTCTAAAACTTCTCTGAAGGTATCTTTATCATCCTTTTTACTTAGAGAGAAACTTAATAAACTCCAGATATGGTCTTTGACCCGCCGCCCTTCAATTTGGACTGCTGGTTCCAATTGGGATCTCAATTCATCGGGGTCTTGTATTTCCTTTATCGAATTATAGAATTTCGACCAAAACTGAGCCTCAACTAGTTTCATTGCCTTATCTGGTCTTATCTGAAATATTGGTTCATACGTTTCCCTATAAGTCTCCACATCGCCGACCTCACCAATCTTATCACATACCATCATCCAGAAATGCTTTTTGATTTTGTCCTGATACTCTCCCATATCATCACCTGCTAGAATCTCTTTGTGTGGGGGTGTTTTGATCATCTGTTATAAAAAATGATATTTGAATCCTCCCCAATTTTATCCTCACTTTATGTTTGCTCAGCATAGAAAAGAAATGGTAAGTTGGAGTTTATGATAAAATTACGGCCCGCATTGCCCACTGATTTCGCTTTTCTTTATCTTCTCAAGAAAAAAACTTTGAAAGAATATATTGAAGCTACCTGGGGCTGGGATGAAGAATTCCAATATGCTTATCATCAACGAAATTTCGATCCCTCCAAGCTCTCGATTATTCAAGATGACGATAAAGATATAGGTTGTCTTTCCGTTTCTGAAGATTCGCAAAGGATTTTTTTGGAGGTTATTGAAATAGTTCCCGAATATCAAAGTCAAGGGATAGGCAGGCGCCTCATTTTAGATCTGATTTTGCGGGGACGAGACTCTCGGAAAAATGTTGAACTCCAGGTGCTCCGAACAAACCACAGAGCTCAAAAGCTCTACGCCGCGTTAGGATTCCAGTTGGTTGGTGAATCGAAAACACATTTTCATATGGTCTGCAAGGCCAGTTAGCTAGGCTCCTTAGTTTTCAGGTATGGTTTCCGAGATAAAGTAGGATGCCGATATTTTTTGGATGACTCCCGAACCTGGATAGGAACAATGATCGGAAGGAACCTGGTGTTAGTTCGTTGTTTATACTTCGGATAGTCTTGATACAATTCCGTTGCTAATGTCCAGAATCTTTCATATCCCGACCTAATTCTCGGGCATCAATTAAATCCATAGGCCCCGTAATAATCGAGATTAATCAATTGACACCCGCAGGCCTCGACGTTTGCCCTATAGAGATCCACGAAGAGCTGCTTCGCATCCGCAGTGAAATGGATCGGGATGAAGTAGCTGGGTTCAATCGTCTCTACTGCCCTTACTACATCGATTTCGGTCATAGTCTGACATCCCGGTCCGAGCGGTAGAAAAGCGAGATCCATCTTCCCATTCAATTGTGAATACTCATCGATATTCCAGGAATCCCCAGCGTGGAACATAGTAAAGCCGTCCAGCTCAATAATATAACTGACGTAATTACTCTCTTGAGGATGACTCGATTCGGCAGATCCTGGCATCGTGTACATATAGAAACAGCTCACATTAAAATCGTCGCAAACAACCGTATCTTCTGGTTGAACTGACTCCACCGCATATTGGGCTGCCTCTTGGCTCATAATGGCCGGCACAAACAATTTTGTGGTCTCGGTTTTAATGATATCAATCGAAGAAGGATCATAATGATCCCCATGATCGTGGGTGATAAGAATAAAATCCGCTGGATAATTTGAATAACTGGATGGTAAATCATAAGGATCAATATAGATCCTGGTGGCTTCTACTTCGATCATTACTCCCGCATTATACAACAAGGTGACTGTGATTCTACCCGTTGGAGCATTAGGGGGATTGAGAACTATGGCGGTGATCACCACTCCCGAGGCCACTACAATCGTTCCAATTATTGCAATAACTTTCAGATTTTCTTTAACAAAACTCATGCGAAAATGAAGGCCCTCGCTGTCTAATAAACAAATTTCTTCCTGCAGTCAATTACACATTAAACATTGGTTAAACTGTAAAAAGCATGTACCCAGGGTACGTAAATTATTCTTGCATTATATAATGCTTGAACTCCTAGAGTTTTTCTGAAGGCCAGCCTCGGGTTAGTTGGCCGTCCTTGATTAGACGAATCATCCGAGCTGAAACAGGGGGAAGTTCGATCAAAGGGATGATATCAAGTTTTTAAAACTTCACCAGGGGAGAGACTTTTTCAATCACTTTATCTCTTCCGACTTCAACTGGCGAGGTATCCCTATGTCAAACGCAGAAATACCAATTGAAACCCGCATGCAGATTATCCGGGAAAAACATGCTCTGTTACCTTTCATCTTGAAGGAGAACGCCATAGATTGTTGGTTGGTCTTTGTACGTGAAACCTCTGTTAATCCTGATCCTGTCATGGATCTTATCGTGGGCAATGACGTGGTCTGGATATCCGCATTCGTTTTTTATACGAAGGGTGAAACATTTTCAAAAACAGCGATTGTTGGCAATTTTGACGCTCCTCATGAACAACAAAAAGGCATCTGGAACAAAGTTATCCCCTACAAAGAGGGTATTTCCGGCTCTCTTACTGACCTTATTGGGGCAATCAATCCCAAGAAGATCGCTCTCAATTATGCAGTTGATGAAATTTCAGCAGATGGCTTATCCCACGGGCTTTACCTAAAACTGTCCGAGATCTTGGCAGACAAAACCGACTGCTTCACCTCCGCAGAACCGATTGTTCGGGCGATCCAAGGTCGAAAAACCCAAACCGAACTGGATCTGATCACCCGAGCATGTGAAATCACTGAAGAAATCAATCGACAGGTCTCGTCTCAGCTTAGTCCGGGGATGTCAGAGGTTGATATCCAGCAGTTGTTCCGTCAAGGAATGCAAAAGTTTGGGGTTAAGGAAGCCTGGCAAAAAGAAAGCTGCCCAGCGATTGATGCCGGACCCGATAAGGAATTTGGACATATTGGCCCTTCTGCGGATTCGTTTACCAAACACGGACATACCTTACACAATGATTTTGGCGTGAAGTTTCAGGGGTATTGCTCGGATATCCAGAGAATGTGGTTTTTCGGTACTGAAGCTGAGATTCCTAAGGAACTCTTGCATGCTTTTGAAACCGTGAGACAGGCTATTCTTAAAGCCGCGGACGCCATTAAACCTGGGATGACGGGTTATGCTGTAGATCAAATTGCTCGCGAATTTGTCAAATCGCAAGGATATGAGGAATATGCACATGCGCTCGGGCATCAGGTGGGACGACACGTCCATGATGGGGGACTGATTCTGGGCCCCCTATGGGAAAGATATGGCGATACTCCGAAAGGGGTGGTCAAGGAAGGAAACGTGTTTACCCTCGAACTTAATGTGAAAACTCAACACTATGGAACCGTCTCGTTGGAAGAGAATGTGGTGATCACAAAGGACGGATGTCGGTTTCTCGTCCCCCCACAAAAAAAGATTATTACTGTAACTGAGTTCCATTAACTGGCTGCAGATGGTAATGTCCGCAGCCTTGTATTAATAATGTGGGATGCCACTTCAGGCCTCTGAAAAGCGAAAAATTTACCTTCTTTGGGCTTCGGTGGCCTTTGGCTCATGATAAATACCGTCATTCTCACATTAGTTCGTTTCTACCATATTCTTGAAAGATAAAAAGCTTCCCACAAGAGATTAATCTTTCCTCTACTCGTATTGATGACTTTCTTATATCGATCTAGTCAACGAGAAATGTAGTATACAGATATTAAATGGAGCGGCTCTCCCCTCGCTCCTTCATATATCCTTCGGTGGCCCAGAATCCTCATCCAGTCTGACGAAAGTCCACATACGATGAATGGTAGCTTGTCAAAGCTATCGGCCGAGTTAAGAACACGCTTGACTCTGAAGGTCAGAAATAGATATAAGGAATGGCATGTTATTCAGTCCTACGAGGCTTGAACATGGAAAATATACGGGAACGCGGTGATTTCCAATATCTTTCTCACCATGAAGGTATCATTTTGGAACAGGCCGCTGAAACAATTCTCGGGGTTCCGATTGACCAATTGGGGAGTGGATTTCTTCCAGAAATTGATGATTACTTATACAATTCACCTGAATGGTTGAGAAACGAGTATAAATTAATTTTTAGAATTTTTAATATGAAAATTATGGGACTCCTCTTCATTGGACGGCTGAAAAACTTTACAAACATGGAGATCGACCAAAAGACGAAGTATGTCATTAATTTTGCATGCAGTCGCCTTCCTATGATCAGATCTGCCTTTACTGGGTTAAAAAGCATTTGTGCCTGGGGATATTATTCGCATGAGAGTGCATTTGCGGATTTTCCAGGAAAAACTATTGGACGCGAGCATGAGACCCCCACCCTCCTCCATGGGAAAGAAGCGTGGAAATCTAGGTAACTATTACAATTTAAAAGGAATTACTGACATGATTTATGATCCCACCACCATTCAGAACGATGAATCGTCTCTAGAAGCTGATATATGCATCATTGGGTCTGGCGCAGGCGGTGCTATCTCTGCAGCCAAACTTGCTGATAAGTATTCCATCATAATGCTCGAAAGAGGACCCAAAGTAACTCGAGAGGATTTTACACAAAATGAGCGGGAGTCTCTAAGAAAATTATATCAAATTCAAGCCGGCCAGAGCACTGATGATGGCTCGGTCCGAATCTTTCAAGGGCGATGTCTGGGTGGTTCGACGACAGTCAATTGGATGACCTGTTTACGTACCCCCTTTTTCGTGTTAAATCAGTGGGCGGACGAATTCGGGTTGGAAGACTATACCCCTGAAAAGATGGAGACCCATTTCAAGGCTGTAGAGAAACGATTGAGCGTTCATAAAATCCCAGATGACGACCACAACCCACAAAACAGAATCATTCTCGATGGGACTAAGAAATTGGGTATTAAGGGCTCCGGAACTTGGAACAATTCCGTTAATTGCATCGGTTGTGGATATTGTGGAGTGGGATGTCATTATGATGCAAAACAGGATATGCGCTTAACGTATTTAAAAGACGCCCTAGCAACCAAGAATATTACGATTTATACAGGAACCAATGCGGAACAAATCGACTATGTTTCCAAGAACGAACAAGTAACTACTGGGATCACCTTGGGCAAAGAATATGGCCAGTCCCAAGATCGCATCTTGAAAATCAAGTCCAAGCGGCTCATCATCGCGGGGAGCGCCATTTGGACTCCAATTGTTCTCCAAAAGTCCAGTTTGACTAAAAATCAAAATTTAGGTAAATACTTAACGATTCATCCTGTAACGTTAGCATTGGGGCTATTTGAACGGATTATCGATCCATCCTATGGTATTCCTCAAACTACCTACAGTAATGAGTACATTAATTTAGATGGAAATGGGTATGGTTTCTGGTTAGAAGTTCCACCCGTGCAACCTACCATGGCGGGTATGTATTTTCCGGGATTAGGGCCGAAGCGACGTGAGCTAGTCAGCAAAATGCGAAATAAAGGAACAATTATCGTTCTGACACGGGATGGCGCCAATAAAAAGTCGAATGGTGAAGTTCGATGGAGGAAAAACCGTTTGTCGATCACGTACAAACTATGTAGGGAGGATAAATCCCATTTACTTAAAGGACTAGAAAATGCCCTCGAAGTTTTGTTCGCCGCAGGCGCTGTGGAAACGTTTACTACTCATTCCCGATCCATTTCGTTGAAATCACCCCAGGATATCCCCAAAATTCGGAATTTAAAATCTGGGCCTAACCATATTTCCTTGTTCAGCGCGCATCCCTTAGGGACCGCACGAATGGGCATGGACCCCCAAACGAGCGTCGTGGACTCCACTATGCAAATGCATGATTATCCTGGAGTGTACATTACTGATGGAAGTGTTCTGCCCACCGCTTTGGGCGTCAATCCCATGATCACCATTTTGGCTACCATCTCCCGCGCATATGATATTGATACCGATCTGGGAATGTAAGCTTTTCCTGTTGTTCACATTGCGCCCTCTGCAGGTATATTTATTTCCTTAACAAGTTTTCACCCCAACTTTTCTTTAGGAAAATTGCTATCTCAGCTGCCTCCCCATGAAAAAACGCCAATGAGACATGCTATGTCTTCGCCTGAGAATATCCTTGGCGGTTTTCCTCCCTTTAGGCATTTGATAACTGTTAAATATGAACGTCATCTGTACGAACATGAACCGAAGTTCACATGAACTTTCTCTAGAGTTTACATTTGCATCTGGTGAAAAATAGTGGCATCTTCTGTGTGGAAATCCATGACGTTTGAAGAACGAATAGAAGTCGTTCGAGAACGTAGATCAAATGGCGAAACTTTTGCCATGATTGCGGAATCCTTGATTGGTAGTTCGAAAAACAAATCCACAATCTGGAGTTGGGCACGGCGGAACATGGAGACCCACGATCTGTATCCAAAAATGGCCAAGTTTCCAACCGAACCTTATTCACGATTCACTGAGGTTGAACAGTGGACAATGTATGACGTCATTACTGCACTCTTTCCACGCCTTGATGCGATAACTCAGCACCTGTTGATCGAGATTGAACAGATTTCTAAGGAACAGAATCAGAAGTTTACTACAACAGCAGGATTCCTAGACCAGCTGGAACAACGAGTGATCCAGGCGATCCAGCGAAACATCATGGCCTCATCCAGAGTCCAAATTCCTGATAGATCCACTCGGCCTACACCCCCTATCCCTCCCTCGAGGCGATCTGTTCCTCCATCCCCTCCTTCTAAATCTACCTTACCGTCCGCGATTCTTCCCGACCACCAATTCCCCAGTGATTTTGAGGAGATGACCCTAGAGGAAATCACGGCTCTCCCACAGAGCTTTCTAGAGACATTAAATACTAGTGAACGGAATCGATTGCAAGAACGGGTGAAAGAACTCAGAATGTTGAGTATAATGAGCTTGGAGGAGAGGACGGCATATCTCCTAAAAAAGCAAGAAGAACGGGAAAGAACAAAGGCTACAGAGGGACTTGGGGCATCTTTAACAGAAATGCTGGCAGATTCGGGGTCTCTCTTTGCGCGGATGCGGAGAGTTGCAGATGATTCGGGCGTCTCGGGGACAGGAACATTTGGAAAATTCTTAACGGAGTTTAATTACTTCTATTGTTTTGCGTGCGGAACCACCAATCGAGTAGAAGGCGATTCCGTCTCCACCTGCATATCCTGCCATTCTGGAAGTGAGTCGCTGGTTAAAGACGAGGAAAAAAGTCAGTTTAGATATTGGGAGTGTTTATCAGAAAAAATTCTAGAGCCTGTGGATCCTAGGTATGCACGGGGTGCACCAATTTCAGTAAAGTCCAGATGGAAGACGCCCATAGGAGAAACAGTGGAAACGGGAGAATGCAAAGACGGAGATGTCCGCGAAATTACTCCTTTTGTGTTAATCAAGGAAAATCCCGATCAACAATTCGCGCATTATCTCACGTTATTCCGTTTATACCTACAACTTGGCCTGCAAAACGATCTTAAACCGGAATTTGAAACGTTAATGATAACAATCCAACAACTTCCTGATACTACATCGAAAGACCACACTTCTACCTTGGCGCTCAAGATAATGACAATCCTCACAAACCTTTTGAATTGGTTACAATCAGAAGATTTAATAAAATCCATTACAGAAAACCAAACCATCAGGATGCAGATAAGGAATCTGGTTCAGGATATTGATTTACTCCAAGATCCTGATTCCCCTCAAGAATTACCCAAGGCTAGTGAAATAGGACAAATCACTGGGAAAGTTGATCAAATTCTTAATCGATTTACTCAAATTCTGGGCCAACTGGAAAACATACTCTTATTCTCCCCACGTCTGTCCAAAGCATGATCGTAAGCCCATCTCCCTTTCAAATAACCTACATCTCTCCTTTCTACATCTGCTGGACGTTAGAACTATCTCCAGGTAACCCCGTCTCACTAACTGTGTAGTGCTCTCCTATCAAAGGTTTTTTACGTATTAATTTCTTGATGAGGACAGCAAAAGGGGTAGTACCATAGTTCGCCATCATCACTACGCCAAGCTTTTCCTCGGGCAGAAACCCGATGTAGGTCGTAGAATCAAATGTTTGGTTACGTAAAAGAGGTATATCATGATGAGAGACTTAACCATAAGAGGTAAAGATCAGCCTGGTACGCTAGCTGATGCAGGAGACGCCCTAGGCGGCGCTAATATTAATATAGAAGGAATTACTGGTTGTCGTTGCGAGGGAAGACGCGAACTCCACCTTTTACTCGAAGATACAGCTGCAGCCAAGCGTGTATTAGAAGAAGTTAATATAGAAGTAATAGAGGAACGAAAAGTTCTTGTGCTAGATATTAAGGATCAACCAGGGGAACTGGGAAGAATCACTCGGTATATAGCTACAGCTGGAGTCAATATCAACTTAGTTTACCTAGCTACTGGTAATCGATTAGTGTTAGGTGTTGATAATCTGGAAATGGCCAGACTAGCGATCGATCAAATTAAGCCAAGTTTTGTAAAATGAAATCTTATCATTGACAGAACAGAAATTTCTGAGGTGTAACCAACGAAACTGGGTGAATTCACTGAATCTCAAATCCTAACCTTAGCAAACAAGGCTTACGAGGAAGGGGATGCGCAGTTTCCAATTATCTCGAATAAATCTGCTCTCCTTGTCGTGGACATGCAGGAGGAGTTCGTCAAGCCCCACTGGACACCGTTTTGGATTCCAGAAGCAACACGTCAGGTCGACAGAATTAAGGCGCTAATCACGTTTTGCAGAGAAAAAGACATTCCAATCGTTTATACTGCGTCTGCATATACGTATTTCCGCAAGGATCGCCCAAGTACTGGCGACTTGATGCCGAATCGGTTTCCTGAGCTGAGAATTGAGGATCCCGCCATCTTCAGAGATGGTCACATTTGGGCGGATCTGACTCCATTGCCCGAGGATATCATCATCCACAAACCCTCCTACGGTGCATTCTATGACACTCCTTTAGAAACCATTCTTCGAAATCTCGGCAAGGATACTATCATCATTTGCGGAACCTTAAGCAATTATTGTTGTGGTATGACGGCACGGCAGGGGTACGAGAGAGGGTTCAAAGTTGTTTTGGGAAGTGATGTAACTTCCACTAATGACCCAGAATTGCATGAAGCAGAATTAAAAGTTTTGAGGGCTGGATTTGCCCGGGTTCTCTCCGCAGATGAAATTATCGAAGCATTGGGATAGGTACTATAGAATGCGGGTTCCCATTTGCCTCATATACCCAAATTAATGTATTAAAAACCAATGTAGCAGTTACCTGGCCAACTTCAGACGAATCGTTGGTTCCCAGCAAGAAGAAATCCATATTTTCCACCAATCACGATCTGTGGGTTAAAGCTTTTATAATAATTTTCGTAGTAATTCCTAAATCTGATGAGTATTAACGATAAACGATAAGCTTCGACCCCCTCTAGTTTTATTCTACGAAACAGAGTTTACTAGTGTTGTGAATATTCCGGCAAAGGCATAGATCTGAGCGATTTAGAACCAGACAACGCTTCACGGATAAGGTTCAGGTCAAATTAAACGAGTAAATCTTAGAAACCTTATATACTAGGAGTAATTAGAATACAGAGGAAGATTACAAAAAACGTGAATCATCAAATTATACGCGTAGTTATATGATCGGGTGGAAACACTCACCAATAAAAGCGTAGGTGGAAGAGAATGGTATTAAAGGCTCCTTCGAGGCACGTCAAAACCATCCGAGAGCTGATCTATTGGTATTATGCAAATCTGATTGCACGAGCGGCAGGATTTGAGGGGAATTATGGCTTTGTAATGTCGCGCTATAAGAGACTAAAATCGGGAGAAATGAAATGGTCATCAACAATTCGAGATAAACAAAAAGAATGGGAAATGGGGGGCGTGTGTGCCTATTGTGAAGCCACAACGAAACTCACGCATGATCATATCATCCCTTCATCAAGAGCAGGAGTGGATCCACGAGTGAAGCGTCTTCTGGAATCTGCAGATAACTGTGTTTGGGCCTGCAAGTCCTGTAATAGTAGCAAAGGCGCCCATGACATCTTTGAATGGTATGGCGAGGAAGGAATTGACGAGATCCCACAATTGGTGTTGTCTAAATTTCTCAAGCTGGCATTTTGCCTGCATGAAACCCAAGGAACCTTGGATTCGACAGACCTCGACATGAACGGGGTTTTAAACATCTACGATTTAGGAGTTGTTATTACCCACCTAATCGCTAAACTCTCAGGCCAATCGAGCGGTCAGTGGTAACTACGCTTTATTTACCTTGAATTTTGATCATATTTAACGAAAGGGTGTTACTTGACTACGCGCTTTAAGGCCGCAGATTATCCAACTGACGGAGATGGGTCAGCTCATGTGCCGCAAAGTAGCTCACCTGCTGTTTTAGTGTCACCTGGCCAAACTCCTCATGCTCCCCATTCCGCATCCAGTCCTTCCATGCGATTTCTTCCAACGTGGCAATGGTTCCTTCTCTTGAGTCTCGATATTGCTGAAAGATATCGTGTGTGGTGGTCTGTTTGCCTTCATCTCGCGTAGCCCAATCAAAGACCGCCTCGGCAGTCAGGATCGGATTGTCGTGCTCTAACAAGAGATTCACACGCGTACTCAGCAGACCCTGGGCATCTCGAAGATGCGTTACCACTTGCTGGATAGACCAGCCCCCCTCTGCTGGTGTTTTTGTAAGAATTTCCTCGCTTAAACCTGTTAGGAGCATATTCACCTGGTTTGGGGTTTCACGAAGGTTTTCCATGGCCACTAGGGGTTCAAACTCGTTGAGATAATATACGGGTAGGAAGTGTTGGAAAGTGTACGGCCAGGCCCCACAGACTGGACATTTGTTGGGCGGTACCCCGAGAGTACTCTGCCCACATCTACGACAGATGTACGGGTCAGGGATTTCGGTGATAAAAGCTAATCGGTTTTCTTTCATTGCGTTTTTTCCAGTTTCCAAGGCATTAATTAAGTGGGGGTTAACCTTGTGTTTGCCCAGGATTTGCTTCGCCCGTTCGAGGTCTTCGTACAGCTCATTGTCGTTCTTGGTCAGACCACGTTGAAACACTGCCTGACCTGTAATTGCAGTAACGCTGGCACGTAATACCTTTGCTATGTTGAGCTGACCTTTACTTTCCAGTCTGGAGGCTAACGCCACTAGATGAAGAAGGTCCGTCCCCATTCTGTCATCCTGCATGGTTCTGATTACATCCTTAATTCGATCAAACAATCATCATTAGTAAAATAACCGTAATATCAAAAGAGGTTCAGTAAATTCTTCGTAAATCCTTATTTTTGCCCATATTGGGAGCTAGATTAATCGATAAGTGACTTTGGATTGATTTAGACCGATTATAAGAGGTTTCCGAGGTTCATCATTGAGTATTCGAAATGTCAAGGTTTAAGACGAATTTCTTGGAAAAAAAGCCAGTGAATACCTATTCAGGCCTTCAAGCGAATTTGCTTCACGTACCAATCCATACACCATTAGTCGATAGCTGCAATTCCTTCTTTGAAGCTGGTTCTCCAGGCCGCATAATTGCTCTTTGTAGAAAGTTGTTTTTTGATATTCACTTCTACACCTGGCCAACCAACAACCTTTTGCAAGCCTCGCAAAATTCACTGGTTTTGAACCTTGTTTCCTGCACGCTATTCGAATAAGTCATCACACAGGGAGGGGAGCAATGTTTGAGGCCAAATACGTGGCCCAATTCATGGATGATTTCCTTCCTCAAGAATTCAGGATCATTTTGTAACCGAAAAGTCGAAACTACCGCTGCTTGCCCTTTGGCGCCTATGCCAAAGATAAAATTGAATCCAGGATTAAACATATCCTGGGAAACGACCAATAAGGCCAGACCCCGCCGTCTATGCTGGTTCACATACGCTAGCAGACAATTTGCCTGGTACTGTTGTCGAATACGATTCAAACACGAAACTGGAGGAGAAACGACCTCCGGATCGTAGATCGTCTCAAACCAAAAGGTCTCCCGCAAAAAACTGGTATCCTTTAAGATGCCTGCTGAGAGAACGCCCGTATCAATTAGAACTGCCAATTTTAAATTCATATCAATTCAGCACCCTGCGATTTATTTTTCATTGGTATTTTCAGTCGAGAAATCGATTAAACATTCGCGGGTATGGCGGGATCTGATGCGATCTCAAATCTAGTCGGTTTTATCTTGTCGCTCTTACAAAGGAGATCTACCATTACATCAGATCGACCCTTTCCTCCCATATCATTTCATTCTTGCTTGGAATTGTCTCCAATCTTCCTCCAATCTGATAGCTGGCCGGTTCTGTTCTCCAAGGTGTTAAATTTGAATAAAGTAGAAAATCTAAATTCGATCGATTATAATCTTCAATGGATTTCATTCTACGGGAAGGATCTTATGGTTTAAATTTCTTAAGATCTTTCGCGGTGTCCTTATGAAGTGATTCCAGCTTTTTATTGGCGTTATAAAGTACCTTGAAGCTTTTTTCTATTTTATCAAGTTTTTTGTTGATTTCATTAATACTCGATTCCAGTTGCTTTATATCAGAATCAGATTTCTTTTGATGAGAGTTAATGTCTTTGAAGTGTGACTCTACTTGTTTAAATTGTTCCTTAATTTCCTCTAGAGGAACCATCGTTCCAGAATTATGCGCTAATCCCTTAATAGACAGCTTGGGCGGGATTGGTGGAGGGACTTGTTCTATCACCAGTTCAGGGCGAGCTACAGGAGCTGACAGAGGGGCACGTTTTATTTCCTGTTCTACCCGAGGAGGGGAAGGAGTGGGTGGAGGCGCGTGTGTTATTTTCTGGTCGACCCGAGGAAGAGGAGGAGTTGGTGGTGGTCGTTGTGGAGGAGCAGGTTTGGTTTGTAATGGTTTTGGAGTCGGGGTGGATTGGGGGGCATAGGATGGTCTCGGCGGAGGAGGGGAGACTGGTGGAGCTTTCGTTGGAGACTCAGGCGGCTGATAAGGAGGAGTATAGGATTGTCCTGACTCATGTGATGGCGGTGGAGGCTCTCCAAACGATTCCTGAAGATCTAAAGGAATAATTGGTTTTATTTCATCCTCTTCACGATCCGTGAGTGCCTGTTCACTCCCACAATGGGGACAGGGGAAATCCATTACATAATTCCGGCATTTCTTACATACTGGACTCAAGATGCACAAACTCCATTTATTTTGGTCATTCCTACTTTTTTTAGTTCTATCACATTTATGTCTTTTACCGTTTATTTCATCCTGTAAAAAACGGGTTGTGGTATAAATCATAGTGAACTGTAAGGAGCCCTTCCGTTCCTAGCCATTCGAGACTAGGGGGTCACGAATTTAATCTGAGTCGCCTTGAAATTATTTGATCTGTTGGCGGTGGAATAGGAAACTGGAATGAAAGAAACTTTCTTATTAATTAACGCAGCAATATCCCTACAATACCATGTGAGGCATTCGGGGAAGAAAATACAACTTAAACCGTCGCTTGTAATGATCCCGAACTTTCTTTTGGCATCAAACTTCTTAATTTTGCCAATCTTCCTCTTCTTTTCATTTCTCACGATCTTTCTAAGCTTCAGTAGTGATTCGGTTATTTTCTCATCATTGGAAACTGCTAGGCCTTTTCTGACATATATGTCTATTAAGATCCAATTTGGACGTGATTTTGCATGTTCATATTCTGCCAAATTATAATACGCAATCATTAGAGCTTCATTGTTGGTTGAGAAGAGTTGTCCATGAATTCTGATATCTGCGATAACTCGCCGTAAATAACGGGCTCCAGTCTTTTTATCCCCCCTTTGAAACATCCTGAGTCCAATGTCTAAACAAAGTTTTTTATGTAGTCCGTGAATTCGTTTACCATAAACACCTAGATCTATGGCTAGTAACACAGAGTCAAAGGCTTTATTCACGTTTTCTCTCCATAATCTATAGTGTTTTTTATGGTACCCATCAGATGCCCAATCGATATAGTTGTCTGTAATATAGAAAAGAATATCCATCTTTTGGATTGCTACAATGTCTGATTCTGATTCGACAATCCCTCTGAATATTTCTTCTGCTTCAGGATACTTTTTCCTAAAGGTCATCACTCTTCCAAGTTCTAGAAGAACCGGAGTATTGCGCGGTTCAATTTCTAACGCTTTTCTAAGGTATTTTTCTGCAGCTGGAAGATCATCCTGTAACTTCTTAACAACCCCCCATGCATACCACACATGGAAATTTGAAGGTTTAGAGTCTGCCGCTTGCTGAAGTAGCCTGTCAATTGTCGGGATATTTTCTTGCTTCGTATAAAGGATGGTTTTTATTCTATTAACACCTTTTAGTTCTTCTAAGAAACTAACATCCTGCAAATTATTCACATTGGCGAGAAAGTAAGTAGATTGGGATTTATTTAAGCGGCATTTTGGAGCCTATTGAAAATAGGAATGTATGGACGTATTTCCTTAAAAAGGTTTGCACCCTTACTTCTCTCTTCATGAAGATTTCGTTAAAAGGGCTCTATTGGTCCTTCAGGTGGGATGGGAACTTTTGCCATACAAATGGCAAAACGTGTGTATGGAGCAACAGTCACTGGGGTGGCTAGTACAAAAATTCTGGAAATGGTGAAATCATGGAAAAGCGATAATATGATTGATAATACCACGACCGATTATACACGAAATGGTGAAACCGTTGATATTATCTATGATGTTCCAGCGAAAATTATCGATTCTCACGGTAAAAAAGCGCTATCTGCTAGGGGTATTTACGTAACAAATAATCCTAGGAATAGTAAAAGACATTTACTCCAACTGATAAAGAGTAAGTTCACAAATAATCAAGTAAAAATGATCACGGCAGATGAAAGTGCCGAGACAACCGTTCCGTTTAACCGCCACTCATCTAAGCGTGTATGATTCTTCGCATATCCTCATCCGATCCGACGATTAACTATAAATTGCTCAAATATCGTCCCCACACACGTAATACTTGATTTTTATGTTCATCCCGAAGAAGATTGAGATTTTCCAGATTTTTATCTATGAATAGCTCCAGATTTTCACTGCCTTGCTTAAAATACGTATCCAACAGGATTTCTCCGGATAACTGGTTCAGCTGTTCCTCATTATATTGAAGAATTTCTTCTATAATCAACTCTTTGATCCCAGGAGCAAGGTCTTTCATGACCTCATACCGTGTATCGAAGAATTGTTGCTGAAAATGGCGTTTTAGTAGCAGATCAATCATAAAAGCTCTATCGATAGCCATGAAATACGATTCTCCATAAATAAACCGTAATCTCCGAATTCTAATAGATCCGAATGTAATGTTTTTTGGTTTTGATTTAAAGAGAACCTCGATCAGACTGATTATGGCTGAGAAATATCCCCCAAATAGCACTTCATCTTCCATATTGTAAGAAAAAGGGAGGTCTCCCCCATCTAAATGCGAGATCAAACACCAACTTGATCGCGCATAATAACTTTGGATGTTTGTTTGTTTTCTCAGATAAACATGTAATAACAAACATTCTTCAAACGTTAAAGCCGAAAAATTGCACCCTGACCTGCTGGCAATTGTATTAATTGACCCATCTTTACCATAGTCCCCGTTGAGATCTAAGATGATATCCCTGAACAATTGGATGGTTTGTTCTTTTTCCTCTAATGTGACATTTTCTGCATCAATCCCAGCGCCATATAGGATTGAAGCTTGTCCCACCAAAACCGCATTCATAATTTCTTTAATATCGCTGGGAATTTCTGCTTCAATCATTATAAGCCGAAGAGTCTGGATCGGATCACTGATAATAAAGAAAAACTTGTCATATAACGAGACAATAAATATTTCTGCGGCTTTAAATCCTGAATGCCTTTTTAAATCAAAAGTTATATTTGCAATGCCCCCTTCTCCAAATAAATCGTTCCCCAACTTTCCTAAGCCAATGAAAAAACTGAACACTTGCTTCTGAAACTTTTCTATATCAGAAACCCCATAAGACCATTTGATGGAGCTTTCCTCAACGAATATTGCCCAGTTTTCGTCCAACATAATCCTAGAGCGGCCTCTCTGCCGTTTTTTTGTTAGTATCCGTTTAGATATTTAAGAATGGCCTGGTCGTTTCGAGACTAGAGGATCCCTACCTCTCATTTTTCCTAATCCTACTTGTTTTTTGGTTTTCTTTTCACTGACAATATCTTTTTAATATCAGTCATATCGTTAGGTCTCACAATCCTTATCCATACCCATCGACCATCACGTAATTGTCGGCTTTCTTGTACTACATTGAATGTTGAAGAACTTAGTTCATCTTTCATTGATAATACTATTTCCGCCTCCCGTTTTCCCAGTGTTATTAGCACGGTAAAAGCTCCCTTTTCCGGAAATAGAGAACATAAAGTACGACCGCTTTTTCGATATCTAACTGTCCATCCATATTTATTCCCGTAAAAGACCGTTTCTGGTTTGAAATCATAGCGAGTTTTAAGAAACTCCTCCATTTCTAACCATTTTGCGGCACACGGGTCACCTATAAAAGATATTATTGCCTCAGAGTCTGGTTTGACAGTTTTATCAAGCATTCGGGGAAATTCGTGATTCATTTTCTCACCGGATAAGCATCAAGGGACAGAGTTTGTGCATTCTAACCACGACAGGTCTTTGAAAAACTTATTGTTCCCCTGATTTGATATGTTCAAAATCACATCCAAGGGAAAGATCGGAAAAATACTACATCAACAGACATCAGACTGGCTTGTTTCCCGCGCACGCCTTCAATTGTGCGTGACTTCTTCTCGTTCCAAACAGCAGGATTTTATTCAGCTGCATCCTCAATTACATTGATGACTACTTTTCCTGCGGTATGGCCCAATTCATAATATCTATGTGCGTCCGCAGTTTCATCTAGCGAGAACGATCTATCGATCACCGATTTAATTTTCCCTTCATCGATGAGCTTGGCCAGAAACTCAAGATCCTCAGTACTCGTCTTGGTTATCAGAAATCGCATTTTCTTCTTACGAAACCGGTTCCCTAAAATCTGCAAAAAGAACCGTACCATCCTCATTCTCGGACTACCCGCTTGGAGGAAAATTCCGTCTTCTTTTAACGCGTTTTTCCATCTCCATTGAGGAGATTTTCCCACAGTATCAAAAATCAGATCATACTTCTCTGGCATTTTGGTGAAATCTTCTTTTGTGTAATCTATTACTCTATCTGCCCCAAGATCTTCCACTAGGCCTCTATTTTTCCCGCTGCAAACCGCTGTTATTGTTACATCGAAGGTTTTTGCATATTGAAGAGCATAGGTACCAACACCACCCGATGCGCCGTAAATCAGAACGTCTTGGCCATCCTGAATATTTCCGAGGTCTCGCAAAAACTGCAATGCAGTTAACGCCGCCAAAGGCACTGCGGCCGCTTCGGCATAGCTCATGGTAGTCGGCTTAGTCACAACTCCTCGTTCAGATACCTTTGCATATTCCGCGCAGGTTCCAGTTCTTGCAAATCCATAAACTTGATCCCCAACATTGAACTTCGTGATATCCTTCCCAATTTTCACGATTTCGCCTGCCACATCACTTCCCATGATCTTTTTTTTCGGTCTTCTAATTCCCATTTCCAATCGTGCGAGTCCAAACAGCACCTTTATTCCACTTCTCCCTGCGGTATCTGCGGTGTTCACCGAGGATGCATATACCTTGGCCAGCATCTCATCGTCGGCCAATATGGGTCGATCAATTTCCTTTATTTCAATAACATCAGGGGGCCCAAATCTTTCAATCACAGCTGCTTTCATTATCAGTGTTGTTCCTAGTTCTAGCGAACTTCTGTGTTCATAATCGGTTATTCTCTACCGAGTAGATTATCTTAGAGAAGATACTCTAGTACAATGTATTCGCTTGCTATTCAAATTTAACTATCCAATCTTCGTACTTTTTCTAGGTGGACTCAATCCCGTAATCAACACGGACAATATCCAAACTTTAGTTGTAGATGCAAAAACTGAGCAGAAAATACATAGATGTGAGTCCTGTCAAGGAGAATTTGGTTCTCAACAAGCATTAAATCAGCATCGCAAGGACGTTCATGAAGCAGCTCCGAAAAAGCTCAATGCTTGTGATCATAGTAAGAGAAAATTCTCGAACCAGCAAGCTCTCCAGCAGCATCAGGCTGCTAAACACAAAAATCTGAAAATCCAGACCAAATTTATCTGCAAATCATGCAACAGATCCTTCAAAAATGATCTTGCGTTAATGCAGCATAATAAATCAAAACATGATCAAAAGTTAATACAAGCGAAAACCTATGAATGTCAGCTGTGCAATAAAAAATTTCAAACCAAAATTGGATTAGATCAACATTCCAAATCCAAACATTCTTGAGGAAGGTGATGGAAGGAGGGATTGGGGGGATAGATCTGTAATCAATCAATAGGAAGGCGAATTTACAAAAAAGAATATTTTCCTAGTTTTATCACAACGCATTAGATCGATCTGACTCTCTTCCATCCTTTCATCTGCCATGCATTATTCTTGAATCCTAATCGTATCCGACCATTGAATCGTTCGTTTAAATACGGGACTATTGACTGGGTTTAACTCCTTGTGCAATTTGAAACGCTGAATAGCTACTCTTATTTCCCTTAAAGAGGCACTCAGTCTCATACACTTGCCATTCCAATTCAGATTTGATTTAACAGTGTAAGCAGTTCAAATAACGCCAGACATGCGATATTTAACAACACTAACTCGCGAGGCCGCAAAAAGAAGTCAGGCCGCACCGGATGAATCACATTGCACCGCATTTGATATAATATGCGCATAGCATAGACAAAAGGGGAGAGATCCGTTAAGGAGGAGGTTCTACCCTTCCGATCGGCTGGTTTCACCACTTTACCCTTGGCATTCAGAGTGTCAAACAAATAACCCGTTGCTAATGAGAAATCTCGTAATTTCGAAAGCTCTCTATAGGCGTGCCAGACCTTTAGGCTAATGGGGATGGCTTTCTGGTCACTCGGACAATCCAGGTATTGATCCCATAATTTGGAAAACCATCGTAGGTCAGGGATCATGGGCTCTTTACATACGAGTTCAATGAGTTGCATAAAAGACATCTCTCCCCTGTTTTCGTCCAATGCCTTCTTCGCTGGGGCGTGATTCCAGAGATCTCTCCCTAGCTCATCATACTGTGATGCTTTTCCATGTGTATCTCTGTACTTGAAATTGCAATACCCTTCTATCATATCCCAGGATCTATTGAACAAGTTCTTGAGGTAATTGCTGTATTCTACAGTGTCATTTTGAAACCCGAAATCCATCATGTTCAATCACTCAAAAGAGTCCAAAGTCTCCCTTTATAAATTCGTGACCAATTTTTAACCAATAAAGAAGGGATGACTAAATAAGAAGCCTAGCATGACTAACTTCCCTCGGCGAGATCCATTTCTCGGGCCCGTTTTTCGAAGCTCTTAGCGTTACCAATATCCCCTGTCTCTCGGAACGCGGCAGCGGCCTGTTGATACAGTTGTTTCGCCTCTGGCAACCGGTCAGCTGCTTTCAAGGCCGTCGCCCAATTGGCCAAAATGCTTGCATTTACGGGATGTAGTTTGTCAGCTTGTTGATACTTCTGAATGGCCTCGTCGAAACGTCCTAACCGTTTCAGGGCCACTCCCCAATTCATCAAAGTATGTGCATGGTGAGGACGAATTTTATTAGCCTGTTGATACTTCAGTAGTGCGTCTTCATAACACCCTAAATCTTGGAGGGCATTCCCCCAATCCATTAATGTATCTGGATGGTTGGGGCGAATGCCATTGGCTTGTTCATACTTCTGAACCGCCTCTTCCGCACGATTCGCATTCCAAAGGGCTAAACCCCAATTATACAGCGTGTTGGCATCATTTGGGCGTAGTTGGTCGGCCTGCTGGTACTTTTGTAGCGCTTCTTGATAATAATGGGTATTCCATAGGGCATTTCCCCAATTGACCAAAAGTTCCACCTTGTTGGGTTGTAGCCTGTTCGCTTGTTGGTACTTTTGAATGGCCGCTTCAAAACGCCCCAGCCGTTTTAGTGCCACTCCCCAATTCATTAGAATCATTGTGTTCCTTGGTTGGATGCGGTTAGCTTGCTGGTACTTCTGAAGTGCCTCCTTATAATCACCTAGTTCCTGCAGGGCATTTCCCCAATGAATCAGCGTCTTTACATGCCTGGGACTTATTCCATTGATCTTTTTCCAGTAAGAAATCGCTTCTTGGTATCGCTTCGACTCGTTCAATGAAAAGGCGAGCTCGAATAATCCTGATACATCTTCATCAGTCGACCGGACGTACTCGCCAAACGCTTCCACGGCGCCCTTAAAATTCGCTGTATCCATCAAATTGAGCCCTTCCCCATATTTCTTTACTTTCATATCGTTTGAGGAAATCATGGCGCGGATCAGCGGCCTCGGGTCAAACTCCGTATCACAATAGACACAAGCAATCAATCCCACATCCATCAATTGCCCGATACAGCTCCAGCAAATATTTCGCCCACAAGCAGGACAAGTATGGTGGGGAAACGGACTAGCAAATTTCCCCCCATGGACCTGACAGAATAAGGTTGTTTCCTGGGAAATAAAGACTTTTCGATAGTCCGAATAGTTCCCCCTGATCTGCTGACTCTTTAATAATTGTTTTAACTTGGCTTCACAGATGTGATCCTCCTCTCCCGTCAGTTCGGCCAATTTGCTTAAAGCAATCGGCTCTCCTGGCTCTAATTCCAGTAAAATGGCTTTTAGCTCCTGCGTAATTCCTATATTCTCCTTTGGTGTTCAGTAAGATATTACTTCTTTTTCTATCAGTACAGAGGACATGTTTTCGTACGGACGGGTCTCATTGACTCGTCGGATCCATTTTAGGTGGGCTAGATTAATCAAGCTTTACAAACAAGAACGCGTGTTAGGATGGGGAAGATCACCTTCCTCAAACCGAATATGTTTCGACCTGTATCTGGAATATCCCTTCTCATGCTGCTTACGGCATTGGGGGCATTAGCGACTCAAATTAGAACGACCAAAAGGTATCATCCTGCACGCTTCATTCTCCGGTATCCTGTTCTCTTTAAGCTTCGTAATCTTCGTCTCCATTATTCTCCCTCACAACCTTCTTATGAGGGATGATATCGTCCTTTATGGTTTCCTTGGGTTCTTCCTCCTCGTGGATCTACTCACTCTTCCTCTCTTTCTACAATCATCAACATTTCTTCAATAGGATTTTGAAAAAGAAGGTGAAAAGATTACCCTGCTAGTTTTATATTCTCAATTTCAGGATGGCCTTGTATCCGCTATCCGTAAATCGAAACACCATAAATCAGAAACATCCTAGTTAATAGAATCCTGGAATCTATTAATTTCTAGAACAATTGGGATCGCGAAAATCTAACTTCAACTATGAGGAAGAAAAAGGGTAGATCCCATTTCCATCGATTAAAGATACAGAACGAGGCGTTTTGAGCTATTAAAGTATTATTCTCAACGGTTTAAACGGAGACTCCGGCTTTGGCACGAGTTCGGGAAAGTCTACAACAGTCGCTTCTAACCATTTTGAACCACCTCCCCGAAAATTTTGCTCAATATCCACCGGAAGACCAGTTGATTCTGAACAAACTTCTCCAAGTTCTCAATCACTTTAAGGAAGCAAACTACGACCGAAAGCGACTTGCCCAACGTATGACGAACCTTCGACAGGAGATTTTGGGATCAGAAATTTATTTAACGACCCCATTCTACTGGTGTATCGGAACTTTTCTAAAAAACGCCCATCTTCTTCTATTAAACACCTTCAAGTATCATGCCAATGAATTTTATACCTATATGATCCATATTCTTCGTGGAGCGACTCCAAAGAGCGGAATTTACCAATTAACTCGACGTGGTATATCGTTTGGAGATTTTGCCTGGGAAGAATTACAATATGAGAGTAATAGGCGTCTAATATCGCTCACTGACGAACAAATTCGAATCCTTGAAGCTGTTTATTCATTTATAACTGAATCGGGGATTTATGCCATGGATCCTACCCGATTACGGGTTTATTTGGATGAACAGGCGATAATTTCCAAGCTCCACTCCACACCTGAATTGAAACGCCTTTTTGCTTTGATAGATGCTCGCTGGTTCTTTCATTTGTATCCTCCAGCATTTGGATTAGAGGTTTTAATTGTAAGATTCGAAATCGATCCTTCAGTCACCATAGAATCAGTCATTGACTGCAATCAAGCAAGGAATACCACACTTCGCACAAGCAATGTATATCGTGTAAGCGATCAACCACACAGCTATCTAGGCATTTTTCTAGTGCCTGACCATAACATCGAACAGTTAATGTCATATTTTAAGCGCTGCGAAGAGAATGATCTCCTGAGTCTCGCTGGAATGGCTAAGGTACAAACTTCTCAAAAAAGTGCTTCTTTACGTTTATATCGCGCAAATACAGGCTGGACCAAACCATCAATAACAATGCTACGACGTATAACTCCCGAATTGACTTCCCAGACATTTCAAGGCGTCCAGAAAGGGCCATCCTCCCTCTTCTATCCCCCTCCTTTTAACTCCCGATGGAGTTTTACACAACATCCACTCCCTCTACAGATCATTGAACTTTATTGCCAAATTCCTCCCAATTATGATTATTCCGTCCTTCCTTTAATTTCCCGAATAAGACCCGACAGGTCTGTAAAGCAACTTACTATTGCAGAAATTGGTCTGCTCAAGCAACTGTACTACAATCGTGTGATGAATGTTGGCTTCGTATCCTGGTACCTTGTACAGGAATTTTCACTTGATTATTACTGCTTAATTTTGCCTTCTCTTCCTCTCTTCCAATTACAACGATTTCTGGAGCTGCTCCCCTTTTCTGATTTATTCTTCACACCGCGTTTTATCCTGGTACTTACCCATTTAACTGCTCCTCTTCATAAATGGATAAAAAACGATCTAGGCTGGAATGTCTTCCCTATTACTAGTTACTATACCCCAATTACTCCCCAAATAGATTGGTTTCAGAAACACACTTTGCAGTGGATTTCTCCACACGTCTTAAGAGATTAAAAAAGAGAAAATGGAGTTAAGAACAAAAATTCCATTCTCACCAGTTTACGGTTATTTCCGTCATTTAAATGGGCCTGTACCGCCCTCTTCAGGAGGCATCGCATAATTCACCACCTCCCTATTTTGTTCCTCTTATTTAACCACCAAAATAATCGGGTTGTTGCGCCGACAACTGCAAGGGCCGCTCCCAGGAGGCCCACAGGTATTACCAGGTCTTCTAAGGTCGGTCCCCATTTCATAACTAAACCTTTACCTGGAATAACCACCAATTGGCGCCCCGAAGGTGCGGTAATTTCTTTACGGATTAGAATGCCCGTTTGGGCACTCCATTCATATTTCACATCAAGAATCTGCTGATATTTGAACCAGGCAAGGGCCGTCGTGTTCGAAATGGTTGCATTCAGCAAGGTGGCACGGGTCATACTTTCTAACAGAGCGGTGGCATTAAATAACGACTCAAAGAAGCTCCGATTATCTGCAGCAATGGGGAGTAACAAGAGGTGATAATCCGATTCCTCCACCGAATCTTTCGGCCCGAACCAGGAGTACGGTCTTTTGGGTTTCTTTTTCCCCCAACGATTTTCTTAGTGCAACTAAATTGCTAATCTCGAATATCTCTCGAAATGGTACCGTGGTTTTCCTCTCCCCCTCTTCGTTTACTTTTGAAATTTCTCCTAATTCGATCTGACGATTGGCGCTTTCTTTCTTATTCAATCTCTTTGAATTCGTGTCATAATGACCCTTGAAGCAAATTTAACTGTAAAATGGGGGTCATTTCTTTCTTTTTGCGGCCGCTCTCATAGCACGCGCCTTAAAATCTCGATTTTTGCCTGACCGATCTGCCGTGCTTTGAATACGTCGTGCCGCCTTGCTGGTCATCTTTGCTTTCTTGCCCATCTTACCACCTCATCTTCCTTAGTAGGTTTGGTTTTCATCCCAACATACTTCCTAAATATTTTTTGCTCCTCTGCCAAAAGCCGCCCCCGCCCGGTAACACGAGACTAGAATGATTTTAAATTGACAATACAGCTTCATCTTCCATGAGTCTGGCTTGTAATTTCAGGTATCATCTTCGTATGGGCAGTTTGAGGAATTCCTACTTTTTTGAGTACTAACGTTAGTACAGAACAAAGATGAATGTATAACCATGTACTAACGTTAGTACTTTAAACAACCGTGGAAAAGTTTAAATAGACCGAAAAAAGCCAATTAGTTCATTCTTATGATAAAAATATTAATTTCTGATAGAATTCGATCCAATTGAAGGAAGATACGAGCTATGAACGAGAAATTTAATTTGAAAACACAATTACTCGTCAGTGGCCTCGTGATTAGTATTTTGACTGGAACCGCTGGAGTAGTTGCAATTACAAACACAATAACAAGGGTAGAAGCAGAAACTTTAGGAGTTGTGTGGGAGAAAACCTATGGGGGCAGTGCAGATGATTGGGGTTCAACCGTTATTCATACCTCGGATGGTGGGTTTGCTGTTTTCGGCACGACAAACTCATTTGGAGAAGGGGGGCAAGATTTTTGGTTAATAAAAACGGATGCGAATGGCGCTGTATTGTGGAATAACACCTATGGTGGGTCAGACAACGATCATGGTTTTGTCGTCTTACAGACCGCAGATCATGGATTTGCCATGCTTGGCCATACTGAATCCTTTGGTAAAGGGGGGAAAGATTTTTGGATAGTCCGAGTTGACCCCCAGGGCAATCATCTATGGAATAACTCATATGGAGGGCCTGCGGATGAAATTTTTCGGTCAGCGGTCTCTACCTCAGATGGAGACTTTATTCTGACCGGTGCAACGTGGTCTTATGGCACGGGTGGTCAGAATATCTGGTTATTGAAAGTGAATAGCACGGGACAAGTAGCGTGGAATCGGACGTTAGGAGCTGGACGGGGACTGTCTGTAATTCAAACTACAGATGGCGGCTTTGCCCTTAGTGGCGGTCACGGAATCCATAAAACTAATAGTACCGGACACCTGGAATGGAAGAATCCGTTTGGTACAGCAGGTCATGATTTTTTCAACAATATCATTCAAACTTCTAATGGGGCGTATCTGTTATCGGGAGGATCCGATTTACATGGTGCTGCGGGAAGTAATGACTTTATTTTAGTTAAAGTGCTTGAAAATGGCACGGTTGACTGGATTAAAACTTACGGTGGCTTTGGCTGGGATAATTCTTGCTGCGATAAAGCTTTAGTTGAAACCGCGAATGGGGATTTTCTTTTGACTGGAGAAACCAATTCTTTTGGAGCAGGACAATCTGACGCATGGGTAGTTAAAACAAATGCCTCAGGGAATGAATTATGGCATAAAGCACTAGGAGGCTCAAGTGATGATACGGGATTGGCCATTCTTCTGAATACTGATGGTACCTTTATGGTAGTAGGTGGAACAGCATCAAAAGGTGCAGGAAATGACGATTTTTGGCTGATCAAAGCCATGGAAACTTCTGTTTCTGCTTCTGGCTTTCAAATTGGAGAGATTTTCTTCTTCGTTGTGGGTGCATTAGTTCTAATAATTCGTCTTCGACGTCTACGACCATCCGAAAAGATAAAGCAAACTAGTGGGAGAATTTGAAAAAAGGAACCAAGGCAGGATCAAAGTAATGGACAGAAGGCAGCTCATAATCCTTGTCATATTGCTTGTGGTAATTCACGAGACAATTTCAGGAGAGATTTCGTCCAGATCTCCGGTTTTAACAAATCAAAACCAGCTAAATCTCCATTCAATTCCTTCAAAAATAGATCAATCTGAGCCGCCTGAAATCCTACGTATGGGTGAAGATATCCTACTGGAGGGCTCTGTACTTAACCTTGATCCTCTCAATTATTACAAATTTATGCCAATGTCGTTAATTTATGAATCACTTGTAGAATATGATGAGGATAAAGCCGAGATTTTACCCACTCTCGCCACTCAATTCTTCGTAACGAACGACAGTAAACATTGGACGTTTGATCTTCGAGATGATATCTTTTTTCATGATGGTTCTAGATTCAATGCCTCGGCGGTAGCATTAAATATGGAAAGAGGCTTTTTGGACCTCAATAATGCGTTTTTAAACTCTTTAAATACATCATGGGTAAATCCTTCTGTTGAGATAGTGAGTGAGTTTGAGGTCAAAGTTCATTTTTCCGAACCGTTTGCGCCATTTCAAAACTTACTTCCATATCTCAAAATTGCATCCCTTAATAGTTTCAATGGAACAGACTTTGTTTCTCCAATAGGAACAGGCCCCTATTACGTTAACTTAGATGAGTCTACTTCATCCTTTTTGCAATTCTATCGGTTTAACCAGTATCATGAGGGCCTTGCTCCCTTTAAAGAAATTCATTATTATTTCTATGAAGCCTTTAGCGCGGAGTACATAGAAGCCATCAATCAGCACGAACTCGACTTTGTAGGCTTTGGATCGTATATTGATACTGTCAATGATCCCTCTTGGAAGAAAATAGAACTTCTTGATTCACCATATGCCTATGTTGGCGTTTTCAACTTTGATCGTCCTGAATTGGCAAATAAAAATGTCCGTAAAGCAATCAACTACGCAGTAAACAATGTAAGATTAACACAAATGTTTTTAGAGGATAATCGCAAACCTCTGCGTTCCTTATTACCAGAGGGGGCTTTTGGTTATGACTCAACTGTCGAAGGGTACCCCTTCGATTTAAAAAGGGCCAATAGTCTATTAGATCAAGAGGGGTATGTCAGAGGAACTGATGGTACTCGTTTCTCGTTGAAATTGGTAAGAGTACCTGCGGCTGGATTTCATGCATCCTTTATCCAGGAATCCCTTGAACAAGTGGGGATTGAATGCGAAATCGTTGAGGATCCTTCTTATACGGAAATGTTGGAAACTGGTGAGTTTGATATCGGAATCATGCCGTATGTCCTAACTGATCCTTACATAACACAGCAAATGATGCATACTGAAGGGGAAAGAAATTATGGGGGATATTCAAATCCTCTAATGGATACTCTAATCATAGAGGGGCAAACCACCCCAGTGCATCAAGAACGGGAATTTTATTATCAAAAGGTTTTACAACTAGCTCAAGAAGAATGTCCTTTTCTTCTCATTCAGAAAGAGATTTTCACGTTTTACCAATCTAGTGATTCAGCCTCATACTACACGTTCGATTCAAATCTGCGTTTTCAGTTTGATTATACCCATCCACAGAATAATGCTACAATTAACTTTAAGATTTCTGATTTTCGGGTATTTCCATCAAAGACAGTTTCTAATGTTTTGATGCAAACTGAATCGCTCTATTTTCCCTATATTGATGCAATAATAACGAATGAAGATAATAATCCACTTATGGTCAACTCTGTTCAAATGGATCGTAAGTTAGAAACGTTTCTTCCTCAATACGCTGGCCAAGGCAAGTTTTATCAGATTAAAGTTGCTGATCAAGAGCGTACTTATTCTTTTCGTTCCTATTATGATCCTGAGGAGATCGGTAATAGGAAGGGGGAAACATTAGTTTTGTATAAATATGACAATATTGAAGGTACTTGGATTGAGCTAGAAACAGTAAATCTGAACTCATCCCTCAGATTTATTGAAGTGCAATTACAAGGAGGAGAAAATTTATTACGGTTAGGAGACTTTGTTAAGGAACTATCCTTTAACTTTTTTCCGGTTGTATTGGGAATCTCCTTGGTTATGATATTGAGCATCAGTTTCACGATCGTACGCAACCAAAAAGTCACAAAATATATAAGGAAAGGGGACAAAGACCAATGAAATCATCAAAAGAGCACCAAAAAGAGAAGATAAAAGAGGAACAGGGGATCATAGAAATTTCAACAGAAGAAACAAGAAGTATGACAATTAAAAAGGTTGAAAAAATAACCACAACCACTAATTCATCTTTTCCTGATGAGCTCCTCCAAGGAAAAACATTACAGGTATACTGGTACCTTTTGGAAAAAGGCCCTGCAAGTATACGTGAAATTCATCAAGCTCTTAACTTTTCTTCCCCTGGACTCGCGTATTATCAAATAAAAAAGCTGATCGAGACTGGTCGAGTTTCAAAGGATGAAACAGGTGAGAAATATGTTGTGAATGGAAAAGTCAAATCAGGGCTCCTAAGTTTCTATGTGACAGTCGGGAATATGATGATTCCCCGTTTCTCAGTTTACCTGGTTATTTTTCTGATTGGATTTCTAATTTACCTAGTTTCATTTCTTATCTTGGGAGATGACTTCGTTATGAGCCTAGGAGCAAATTTATTTTTATTCGCATTAATAATTGGAACAGTTGCGTTTATCTATGAATCGATTAAGGTTTGGGATTTGAAACCTCGAAATAAACCTGAAAGGTGATCTATTCCCCAATAATTGATCCCAGAATGCTCGATTGAATAATAAAAAGCCGTACCGGAAAATTTCAGTATTAAAAAAGTAGATTTTCGAAATAAAAGATGAAAAGCCACTAGCAGGAGGTTATAACATGACTAGTAAAAGGAAAAGCCTTAGAAGAGCTGAAATCTTGGTCTTCTGTCTACTTCTATCAATTTCATATACTATCGTGACCGGATCCCCGCAAGAGAGGGATCAGAATTACAGGTTATCCAGTCAAGGCCCGATGGTTACTCTATGGGAATTTTTCTATGGAGGGACTGGCGATGATGCAGCGCGTGGTATAATCCAATCATCTGATGGAGGGTTTGCGATCGTAGGACATACAACCTCATATGGTGCGGGAGATTCTGATGGCTGGTTAATCAAGACGGACACGAATGGAATCATAGAGTTCAACAAGACGTACGGTGGTGTTTCATCAGATTCCTTCTCCGCAATTTTCCAAACACCAGATACAGGATATCTCTTAGCCGGGGCTACTCAATCGTTTGGAAATGGGGCTAATGATTTTTGGATAGTTAAAACGGATAACAATGGAGACCCCGAATGGAACAAAACCTTTGGCGGCTCAGGTAGTGATGACTTTGATCGGGGAATCCAGACTTCTGATGGAGGATATATTTTGACAGGTCGGTATATCCCATCCCCAGATGCTTCCCCTGATGCCTGGTTACTAAAATTGGATAGTACGGGAACAGAGGAATGGAATGCCACTTATGGGGGCATCCGTTTTGATAGAACATTCTCTGTGATAGAAGTCTCCTCTGGGGGATACCTTGCAATCGGACGGACGGGTAATTCACCCTCTGATCCATATGGTCATGATCTAATTATCTATAGAACTGATGCTAATGGAACTGAATTATGGAATCAAACGTACGGTACATCAGATATGGATCTTGGCTATGATCTTATCGAAACCTCCGATGGAGGTTTTTTTCTATGGGGAAATTCGTTTGTTTCGGGGTACGATAATGAACTGTGGCTCATCAAAATATTTGAAAATGGAACAAAAGAATGGGATAAATACTTTAGCGGAAATTTCAATGACTGGGCGAATCTTATACTTGAAGTCGATGATGGCTATCTTCTCATGGCTCATACAAAGTCATATGGACCAGGCAATGGTGATAATTGGCTCCTAAAAATCGACAATGATGGCAACGTTCTCTGGAACCAAACACATGGTTATGAAAGCGATGACGAGTTCGCTTGGGATATGATTCAAAGTTCTGATGGTAACTTTGTTCTAGCTGGAAGGACAGTGTCTAAAGGAGCAGGGGGAGTAGATGCATGGTTATTCAAACTAGAACTTGATGAAGATTGGATGCCCCCAACCACCGGAGCCTCATCATTTGTGACAGGCCCTGTGTTCTGTGTGATGCTCCTCATCCTTGCATTCCGTAGAAAGAGAAAAAACTCGCGGGCAGCAGGGATTAGATCAGAGAAGAAATGAAATGATTATGGAAGGATGAACATAGCCAGCAGTCAGTTTACTAGGATAGGTGTACTCTGTTGTTTCTGTATTTTTATGGGCATCATTCTATACATTAACAGGCGCCCCAAGAAAAAATAGTCCAAATTATCCTTCGATCTCTGATGTGTTGTCACAGGGTAAATATTGCTTTCAGTACAGATAGAACTGAATGGCTTAGCGCGTATTCTGCTCATAGTCCCACAGGGGATCTGAATAATGATAACATCGATGATCTGGTAATCGGAGGTAATGAAGCCCGAATCTTTTATATCCTGTAGCCCGCATTGCTTCGATGGGAATATTTTTCAGCCGCTGCTGGACTATCCTTGTGATTAGGGGTTCCACTTTCCATTCTTTCGAAATTCCAATTAGATCCCGAGATGAAGTGATGGCGGTAGAACTTTATATCTAGGTGATTGATAATAATCCTCAATTCTCTCTCTTATTGAATCGCCAGGAAAAATCCTTGGATTCTCTTGATACTTGGCCGAATAACACGCAGGATTCAAATATGACAAAATTGTTGGTACAATATCAATATATGATTGGAATTCTTCAGGATCTAGCTCAAATCGTTCAATTGGCCTTCGTCGAATGATACGTGATTGCTGAATAGCTGTTTGGTAGATTTGAAATCCTCTTCGGAAACGATTGGACACTAAAGGTAATCTCTCGTCTTTTCCTTTAAATGGGTGAATTAAGAGGGGAACTAATGAATCACCGCTAATAAGAGAACCGTGATCCCCCTTTTTTTTCTCATGAGTTGAATACCCTTCTTTTAAAGATATAAGGATATCTCCTGCCCTCTTACTATCCATTATCCTTGTAATCCTTTCCACCGCATTTGGATACATGTCATTGCTTAGTGAAATAGATGCTAGAGGTTGTCGGATGATCTCTGTTTGAAGGCAGTGTATCACTTGAATCTGATTATTTGTATCCTTATAAAAAATAAGATCAATTGGTCTTTCATTCGCTAATTCTGAAACCAATGCGTGGCGAATAGCAGGCGAATCTGGATCCAAATAGAAATAAACAAATCGTCCATTATCAGCTATTTGAACCTTAATATTTTGAGTTTGAGTCTTTTTGAATCGTTTTACACTGTTCTCAAAACCCACCGGATCCTTTTCCGTAATTTTACTTTGGCCATGATCGGCTGTGACAACTAGTAAGACAGGTTCCTTTCGATCAAGATAAAAACTGATGATATCTTTGGCTCGTTTTAATCCATTAATTACTTCTTTTCTTAATTGCCTGCTTTGGGGGCCGCTGCGATGCGCCTTCTGATCGGTGTAGATTTTCCAATATACAATGAGGTCAGGAGAAGATTTATCTTGGTATTTATGGTTTAGAAATTGTTTGAGAGTCTGAAGATTAACCTTATCTAATAGATGTGCGATAAGATCCACATCATAATTATTTGCTCCTCTCCGGATGAATTCTTTGAAGCAAAAAGTATTATCGGGATCTATTGCTTCAAATATGGTTAAAACATTTTGGGACAGGTGTGTGTTAGATATTATGTCCACAAGGTCATCAATTCCATCTCCAATCCTAGGCATCCACCTGAGGAATCTCTTTAATGCTGGAATAAGGCCTGGTTTCCCTTCTAATTCACCTATAAAGAAGTAATTCTCCATATCCTGCTTTTTTCGATCATACCATTTCATCCCTGGAATTCCATGATTATCGGGATAGGTTCCTGTCAATAAAGAAGCATGTTCTGTTGGTGTTATTGTGGGAAAACTTGTTATTGAATGGCTATAGAAGGCGTAATTTAGCTGTCTATAGAACCAATCTGCCTTGATGAGCTGTTTTTCGATTTCATTTCTCAGCGCCCATTCAAATCCTTCTGTGCTACATCCATCTAAAATACAAAAAACAGCCTTCATATACTGTTCTTCACTTGAAATAGCATTTATATTAGATTTCTTTTTCAATATCATCCCTTCTACGAATATCATTAAGACCGTTATGATCCACTAGCTTTTGATCTAAAACCGAAAGTATAATTCCAACGGCGGCTCCATTGCTATTCCACACCAGATCTTTCATTGAGCCATTAAATTCCTTGGCGAAATATTCAATCGTAACTATATCTAGTTGAAGTTCGCCAAAAAATATCAATAATTCGGCAAACTCCCACAATACCCCGATTGCAATGGTTACAAGTCCGGCTGTAAGAAAAATAAATTTTGTTCCCTGATCACTAGTAGCACCCATCTTTCGGATTTGTCGCGTTACGACCCCTACGAGGGCCATACTTATAACCACCGAGGTCGCCATATGGGCAAACTTATCAAAAGCAAACCAGCCCTCTAGATATAATTTCTGAGTATCCGACGTATATGGAAACGGCGTTCCAAGTAAATCCTGTTCCAGACCACCTCCCCACAGACCAATCCCATAGAATTCCATCGGTAGATGTCCAACGATATGATAAAATGCAGCAATCCAGAATATTACGAAAAATAGCGGCCGCCTCATGGTAAAGTCAACAAAGCCTTCCAAATACTGTTCTCCAGGTCGAATTCGGACAAAAATCATATACCAAAATAAGAGAAGGACAAAGAAATCAAGTGTTATCCCTTGAATGTGGTAACTGGAATTCGGAGGTAGATCCTCAATAGGGGTGGTTGGCAATGCACGTTGAAGAAAAGCTTCTCGTATCGAATAGAGGGGAAAGGTAATGTCCCCGATCTTTGGCGCCGTAGCTGTATTAAATATCCAGATGCCAGTCCACACCAATGTCAGAAAAAGAAAGATTTGGAATCCACGACTTTTTGACCATTGAGCTCTCATTCCCTCCAATAAACTTGTATCAAATTCCGCTCGTTGCGCCCTTAACCCAATCGCAAAAAAAATCCCTCCACAAACAAAAAATGCAATGGATATGATTACACCAATAAATCCTAAAAGCCGTAAGGTCTGTAATGCCGTCATATCTTCCGTTAAGACTGGTGGTTCTTCAGTCAAAGTAATTATCCCTTCAGGGGGATTAATTGACCGTGATGCAATAAGTAATAGGATAACACTAAGAAAAATACAAACTAGACCGTAGAACACATAATTCAATCGTGGTGGTTTCTTGACATCCTCACTCATCTTTCATTCCTCAAACCCTCTGCTCTAAACCGGCGCTCGTGAAATTGGCTCTCAGTTCACCCTCTTTGATACAGATTTGTGTTTTGGCTGAACTCTCTTCACCCTTTGCATGCTTGTTTAAATACAGTCTAGGACAACTTTTTCACTAGGATTTCAAGAAAAACAGTGACTTTATTGGCCTTCTAGCTTTATAAGGGTACTTGATCTTACGGAAAAAGTTTAGCAGGGACATTCTTGGAGCGGATTAGGTGGAAAGAAGGAGAAAATTTAATGAAACGATGTTAACACGACTCGAATCCTTACTACTCATTTTTATTGTCATCAGCTTTTTATTCTTAATCTATCCCTTACGAGGAGGAATCACCAAAACATCACAAAAAGCTCATCCCAGGACGGAAACATGGATCCAAGATTTGCAAGCCAATTTCAACAACCCTCTTTGGTTTTCAAATAATTTAAACGAGACAGAACGGACTTTGATTCGTCAGGCAATGGATTACGCGATACCAAGACAACAAATTATTGATACAATATTAGGTGGTTCAGCTCAATCGCTAGCTACGCCTGTTATACCTCAAAACGGGATGTATTTCAATTCCAGTTTATCCGCGCGTTCATTTAACACGACTAAAGCGTTAGATTTGATGGAATCAGTATTTGGATATCGTTTTAATGCTACAGATAATCCTACTACTACGTTTGTTGACGAAAGCAAACCATATTTCGCTCTCACAGCCCTTGTCCCTAATAACAATCCCCTTCGTATCCAATGGGCAAACAGAACTTCAGTAGAGTGGGGGAAGATAGGAATTAATGTTACTAATATAGTTACCAGTTGGATTGATCTAGCGAATCGAATTTTTAACCAAAACATGACCAATGGGGAGAGCTATGATGAGGGAGGATTTGATGTAGTTTATATTGGGTGGAACGTGTCACCTACTAGGCCGGTACTTGCTGGTTCTTGGGATTATATCGGCCTAAATTCGTCCGTAGCAGATAACCTCATAGATACAATGGAAAAAAATCCTAACAAAACCAAACGTGTCCAAGCTTTCCATGATTTTCAAGAATGGTTTGTAGAATATGTTCCCAAGTCTATTCTACACCAAAATCTCGAACTGTGGGGTTTGGATAAGTATTTTGAAGGGTTTAATCCATTTCTTATTTGGAATTATGAAAATTGGACAATAGGGAACCAATCAAAAGTTACGATTTCCGTTCCCCAAAATTTAGGTGATTTTAATCCTATCCTGAGAATTTCTAGCTACTACGATAATTATGTAACCCAAAGCGTCTTTCCAGGAGGATTGTTCGCTATTGATACTCCCTCGAATGATTCTAGTTTCATGAATTGGTTTGTTAGGCCCTATTTGGCAAATAGATGGAATGTCTCCGCTGATGGTCTCACATATTTTATTAATCTTCATTCTGGTCTGAAATGGCATGATAATGAGCCCTTAAATGCCAGTGATATAAGATTCACTTACCAGGCTATTCTTAAACCGGCCATTGATTCCCTCTACTATTCCTATGCCGATATCATAAACAACAATAGTGTCACCGTCCTTAATGAAACAGCAGTGAAAATCGAACTCACTAAATTCGAGCCGTTCTTTAAGGAAGTGCTCTTAACCTTACCAATTATCCCTGCACACCTTTTAGATCCTGCAATGGGCGGTCCTGCTTATACAACATGGGATACCCATGTCTTCAACAAAGGAAATACGACCCACGGACCCGTGGGATACGGGCCCTATAAAATCAAATCCCTCGATACGCAAAATGAATTATGGAAGCTGGAAAAGTGGAATGGATTTAATCACACGTTAATGGGAACGGTTGCGCCTTCCCTCAACAATATTAGTATAAAACTAATCTCAAATGCAGCAAGCGCACTTCTTTCTTTGTATAGTGGCGAAATTGACGTGGTAGATAAAAATACTCTACCCTACACAAATCTTGAAACCCTCAATAGCTCTTCTACTGCGAAACCACTTGCTTTTCTCCAATCTCTCTACCAGGAAATCGGATATAATTTAAACTCACCAATTTGGGGAGTAAAAAGAAGAATAACTTTCCTTGACCACTCTTCTATCAGTATTAATGGAGACACAGGTTTTCATGCGCAAGCAAAGGCGGAAGGATGGCCTGGAAATGGAACAGCTACGAATCCTTATATTATTGAAAACTACATAATAATGGGGAATGGCTCTGATACGTTGATCGAAGTAGTAAATTCCACAGTTCGTTTTGTAATTACTAATTGCATCTTAAATGGAGGAAAGACTGGAATCCTTCTTAATAATGTTATAGGTGGAAGAATATCATTCTCTGTAATAATGAATAATACTGGAAATGGCATGACCTTTCTTTCATCAAATGGTAACCTTATTCTAAACAATATCCTTTATAAAAATCAAGGTCATGGCATTTCTCTAAGCTCTTCCTCCAGTCATAATAATATAACTCACAATGATTTCATTACAAATAATCCCGGTACCATGCCTCAGGCTTACGATGATGGCATAAACAATATGTTTTCTCACAATTATTGGGATGATTGGCAAACCCCAGATTCCAATTCGGATGGAATCGTAGATATTTCCTATCAGATTGAAAAAACAACTCGGGTTACTCAAAATTCTGATGGGACTCCAGTTAGTTTTCCAAACAATGAAAATCCAGTTCACCTCCTTTACCCACCTAAAGTTACTCATCCTGATATAGTGAAAGACCCCTTAGATGGTACTCAAACGATTCAGTGGCATCATGCACGAGATTCATACGAATATAGAATTGTTTATGCTGTTGAATATTCAGATAACGACGGTGAACGTTGGTATCACTTGAGTGGAGATATTTCCGCGAATCAGCTGGATTGGGATACTACAACCGTTAAGGACGGAATGCAATATCTTATCAAGGTCACTGCCTACTCCTATGCCCTGGAAGAAGAAGATACCTCTGATCGCACCTTTGAAATCGACAATGAAAAGGATTCCAACAGTACTACTGAGCCTGGGCCTATTACCCCTGATCCAGGCCCATTGGGAGTTTTAGCTGTCCTAGTAGTTCTGTTAATTATTGGATCAGCAATTTACCTAAAATACGGGCGATGAACACATATGAACCAGGATTTTGTTATTTTAGTAATTCAGTTTTTTGTGTCGATGACAAGTATTATTGGAGCCTTTTTTTATATACGTATGGGAAATTGGCTTCAAAGTGTCTACAAACTTGAGAGTAAATGGAAAGTCAGCCAACATGAACCTACTCCAAATAACGAACATGTAAAACACCTACGTGAACAGGCGTTATTTGAATTACAGTTTGAAGTGAGAGAGTACAAAAATAACATTTTTAAGAATTTATTATTTTTCATTGACTTATTCTTGTTGGGTTTGGTTCTTCTCTCGATCTATTTATACCTCAGTGTTCCTGGATTAATTGATGTTTTTTGGTTTTTCTTATTGCCTTTTTGGACCTTCTTCGTGGTTTTTTTCTTAAGTTCTCTGTATGTTATTGGTAAGGGGGAATATATTATCAGTGAGATCAGCAAGTCACTTAACCTAGGAGCGGATGAGGATTTCAAGGACACTACCTTAACAAAAATCTTCAGGATACTTGAAGGAAGAAATAGATAGAATCTTCAGGATTTCTTCAGATTAGGCATGGAGAGACTTAGAGGCGATTATTGGGAAAAAGAGAAATGTTCCACCCTCAAATTGCTGACCATCCTAATATTCGTTGGTCGTTACGCAGGCTGAAGACAAAAAAATAACACCGAATTTCGCTTAGATAATGTTAAGGAGAAATCATAGTCATTTCTAAAGGAAATGGATTAAATAATCTTAGGAATAGCAGCTATAATCCAGGGTTATCAAATCCGTAAGAAAAAAGCGCTCCAAATACCCACTTCCAGCAAAGGCACTTACCATTTAGTAACTGTTTGTTTTTATTCGTTATTACGGGGATGAATCTGGTGAAATTATCTTGGTCGACTATGTTAGTCATGTTGAAATTCCAGTATTAAATTTAGAAAAAGCTAAATCCTGGTATTATTCCATTTTTAAATGGAAAATTGACATCGATTCGTTTCCCGATTATGGGTTAACATACTTTGAGGACTATAAAACCAGCATTGGATTCTTTAAGGTTGATAGAATTCCTGAGAAAGGGATTAATGTCGTATTCGAAGTGGCCAATATCGAGCAAAAACTGCTGGATATCGAAGAGGCTGGCGGAAAAATCATCCGTGAGAAATATTTGATCTCTGAAGAGGTCGGGTACGCAGCACAGTTTCAGGATATTTTTGGAAATGAATTAGGTTTGCATGCGCGGACATAGGTTTTAAACTTAGGAGAAGGGAGAAATACTCGTTTAATGGCGGCTTTTCTTAACTTAATACCGATAGCCTCAAAAAAAGCACGTTGAAAATATTGATATTGGAGTCTATGCTGAAGAATGGCTGTCATTAAAGCCTGTCCAGTGAAAACTGCAATAA
>JBHLRO010000019.1:69962-79425 GCA_048882505.1 Candidatus Thorarchaeota archaeon | reverse complement strand
CCCTTATGAATTGCATTAATCTTATCAGCATCGATATCTACCAACGAAACTTCAAACTTGGTAGCTAGGCAGACTGCAGTACTCAGTCCAACGTACCCTGCTCCGAAAATAGTAACTTTCATCTCCAATCTACCTGTGACTAGGTTGAGCGATATAATTTCGCGTGTGTTCCCAAAAGGGGCTTGAATTTTGATGAAGATTTTAGGCTTCCTAAATCCTTCGAAAAGAATAGAGTAAACGTGACAATCTTTTTCAAATCAACGCTGATGATACTAATTTTGAAAACAAATAAGACAGGTTTTTTTACCGATCCAACAGGAAATTTTAATGGCTTCGATTGCATATTTCATAAGTGATCACGGACTGGGCCACGCCACACGTAGCGTGGCCATCATTCGCGCCCTATTAGAATGCGATTTGGGTGTGTCGATCGCCGTTTATACCTCTAAACCGCTTCCTTTTATTCGACAATCTCTTTCCTTGAATGAAGACGCCAATCGTATTACCTTTCATAATCTCCTTAATGACGAAGGGTATTGTCAAGCACCAAACGGAAAAATCAGTTATGGTGAGACTGCGGAGAGGATTCATTCATGGATTAATTCCTGGGATACCCAGTATCTTATTGGAACGTATAAAAAGCTAAGGCCGCAAGATCTCGGCTTAATAATCTCAGATATTGCCCCTCAGCCATTTTTACTGGCGAAAAAGTTGAATATTATTGGCGTAGCGATCAGTAATTTCACCTGGGTTGACATCTATCAACATCCCCTATTTAATGGAAGAAATTTGAAAGCCCTTTGGAATGCGTATCGTCAGGCTTCTCTAGGATTATTGTTACCATTTAATCTTGAGAATACGGTGTTTCCAACGATCTTTGAAACCAGCATGGTATGTCGGTCTCCCACCCGAACATCAGCAGAAATGCGAGAACTACTCAGAGTTGAATCCACTGATCAAGTAATTTACGCGGGGACGGGTATGTCGATGAGGAACCCATTTCGCGAGGATTGGCTAGAGGATAGTGACGGCATATTCATCCTCGGTGGTAAGACAACATGTAATGGTCATAATATTAGATTAATTCCTTCATCAGATACAGAAGGACAGGATTACATAGCTTGTAGCGATCTAGCGTTAATTAAAGTAGGTTATGGCTCTGTGACCGAAGCGATCCGAGGAAAAGTCCCCATCTTAGGCGTGGACTTCGCTGGGACACCAGAGTCGATCCAAATGGCCCAGCAAATCGAAACACTGGGGATTGGCAGGTGTTTGAATCGAGAAGAGTACCTACAAGGCAAATGGCGGGCGTTAATCCCCGAAGTTCTCGATCTCAAACAAAATTATCGCTATTTATCGCCACGTTATCAGCGGATCGGCGAGAATGAGGTCGCAGACGTACTTTTGAATGTGTTGGAAGAGACAGAAAGCACCGGACTCTAGATCGTTCTTCTTTTTGATAAGACGATTAGATCTGTACTTGCACCAATTGTCGTGTTCGGATACTTGTACGCGCTGCTTCCACTAGTTTAAGCGCGTTAATACCATCATCAAGGGTTACCAAGGGAGATGTCTTAGCTCGAACACAATCTATCAAATTCCATATCTCAAGCAAAAGGGGCTCACCGTAGACTTTCACCTGTTCACCATTAGAGAAAGGAATCCTTATAGCAGAACTCTCCGTTTCTCCACGAGCAATCTCTAAACTACGCAGTTCTAAGACCTGTGTTAACAGGTTAGCGCTAAGTGTTGCTTTGGTACCTTCAATTTCAATCTTTCTCACCTTTCCAGCATGTTCTCGGCTTAGTAAAAAAGTCACAATGAGTTCTTCAGATTCGTGTGAGAGAACAATCGTACTGGAGTTGTCGACCCCTTCCAATTGAACTGCAGCTGAAAATAATTGCATTTTGCCTTTTGGGAGGAATCGTGAGGCTACATCGAAATCGTGGACGCCAATATCCTCGTAAACGTCGCCAATGGATTCTATTCGAGCTTCCGCGACGGTTCCTCGCCGTTGGAACAGGATGGATCTCATCGTTCCTATTACCCCCTGGTTCAAGATTTCTTGGATTCGCATAACAACTGGATTGTAGACTTCAACATGCCCCACAATGACTTTCACGGGCCTTTTTTCGAAAAACTCCTTAAGTTCCAGAGCTTCCTCTATGGAGGAAGAAATTGGCTTTTCAATGAGCATGGCCTTGAAATCAGGAACGTTTTCCATCGCTTCACGAGCGATCATTGAGTGAAGATGAGTAGGAACAGCAATAACCAATCCATTTGGCGAACGGGCCTGGGCCAGGTCCGGGATGCTCTTAAACCACGGCCTTTCAAATTGGCTTCCAATTTTTCTTGCTGTTTCAGCATTAATGTCAACTACTGAATCCAAATAGCCCAGTCTTGCAAGCATTCGGCAATGATAATACCCCATCCTTCCCGTTCCGATCACTGTTATCCGTGGAACAATCTCAGGCAATGTTTACACCGCATAATCTTTATGTAATGTTAGTTTCGCGAGGTTCTGCATTCGATAATTACTAGCGATTCCATCAATTTATATCCTACTAGTTTGGTTAGCCATCAATAAAGAACGACTGGCCACACCCAGAAAAACGAGTCCCACTGAAACTCCAAACCATAACGTGGTCATTCTTGTTAAGATAATTAATGCCCCAGCGAGTGGAGGACTTGTCTGCAAAAGGTTGGAGAGAAAAACTTCCATACTTCCTTCAGTAACGCCAAGGCCGCCAGGTAGGAAGGATATTGCACCAAGCAGAGAGGATGTTGCGTAGACAAATACCGCAGTTTCCAAAGAGGCAAGAATTCCCAGATCGTTGGCAATCAACATAAATCCTATTCCCTCACAGGCCCATCCTATTATGCCTAGCCCGAGTGAGCCTGCAAGTACACGATAATGGAGAGTCACGACCACGTCTGCACGAAAACGATCAATTTTTGTTCCGTATCTTGTCCACGGCCCTAGATTGAACACTTTGCTTAATGGTTTGTAGAGAGGATCAATAAGAAAGATTAATACTCCGAGAAGCATTCCACTAAGGATTAACAGAAGCAGGGGTAGATAATCGATCGAACGACGGAGGCCTAGAACCAAAACTCCACCAATTGCTAGTATAGTCACGGCCAACAGATCCATAAGACGTTCTGAAAAGGTTGAGGCTAGGCCCTTGGATAGATCCGAAACCTTCTTTTTTTGGAGAAAGAAGGCTCGAATCGCCTCTCCGACTTTAGCAGGAGTGATTGCAAGACTTAATCCTGCCATAAAGACAACAAAATTCTCAATGACAGGAATTTCTAGGTTTAAACTACGAGTGAAAAGATGCCATTTGAAAAACCGAAAAACATAGTTTGTCAGACTTAACAGGAGAGCTAAAACGAGAATGAAGGGATTGATGCTAAATAGGTGGATTAGGAGAGCTTCCCAATCACCCAGTATAAGTATCCCCAAATAAACTATTATGCCGAGGATTAATCCAAAAAGGAAGGTCCGAACGCTTATTATCTGTCCAAGGGTTTTAGGGGGAGTTATACTCAATGAAAAGCCTCATAACAAGCGCGTAATTGAAATCGTGTGACCTGAAGAGTTAAAGCTGGAATTCCCGCTCCTTATAAAATCGCTGCGTGAGGCTTTTATCTTGAGGTATTGAGTAGATCTGCCTTGGTAATAATCCCTGAGATGTGTCCGTTCTTTTGTGATACCAAGACAGCAGACGAAAATCGAAGAAGTTCTGTGATCGCTCTAAGGGGTGTTTCATGACCGACCACTGGAAACACGGGTTCCATGATGTTTGCTACTGGATCGTCCGCAATGTCCTTCAAATTTCGTCCTTCTAACAAGATATCGAGAAGGGTTTGCTCGGTGATTCTGCCAACATTTTTGTCTTCCGGAGAAAAAACAGGGAGTTGTGAAATGCCTTGTTTTTTCATTAATTCCACAACAGACTGAATTGTGCTATCGATTCGTGTGGCAATAACTGGAGACATGACTTCATAGGCCTTGGTCTGAGTTTGACCTTCAGCAGCGGCAAGAACTTGATAAATGCGCCGCACCACTTCATAAGACGGATTAAGCGAGCCCGTTTCCATCTTTGCAATCATGGATTGGGAGACGCCCGCGCGGTGGGCTAATTCATCTTGGGTAAGCCCGATGATCTTTCGTAAGCGGCGTAATTCATGCAAATCAGGAAGAACAGGTGTCGACAATTTTCATTCCCGCCAAATCGTCTTAATGGGGAAACTGGGTGTCCTTTAATAAAGTTATCAGAACGATCAACTAAACCATTATTCCGAGCGGGAATTTTTTAGGCAGAGGAATAAATGTTTCAATAATATATGAAAAGAAAGCATTAATTTCCTCGCCTGAGCGGCATTGACCACATACACATCGCTTCTGACGGGTATTCACCCTCTATCGGAGTTCCTCATTAAGCAAATTTTTGATTTGAAGTATGGTCGGGTATCCTCTCCCGACCTGGTGCAGAAGGCTTTCAAACAAGATATCTTAGATCTCATTAGCATCATGAAGCAGATTTACCCTCAAGCGGTATCAACTGGCAATCTCGGGTGGTGGGATATTTACCGTCCCTTCACAGAAGCGATTCTGCGACAAACAAATGGGGAAAAAACCGGTAATCTACCTGTAGCTAGGATGCCTCTTACAAATACATTTTATCGTCAGCCAATAGTGAATTCCAAGTTAAACCTTGATACACCAATATTGAAAACCGCGAAACATCCATTTCTTGAGGGGAACATACTTCAAATGGGTCTGTTGCCTGAAAGTTTTAGGGGAAAGGCCTGGAGTGTATGTCTTCCTGGGCCTTATACATTTTCTCGCGCAGCTGCGATTGACCCCGAAAATTATCCTCCCTATAAATCGAGAAATGAACTCATGGATGATTTTACGGAGGTTTTGGAAGAAGAAATCAAGTTTCTTAGTGCTGAAGGGTTTTCACATGTTATATTGAACGAAGGAGGAATTGCGTGGGAAACACCAGACAAGGACATTACTACGACCGTTGAGGAGAACTGGAATCGAATAAGCAATGATGTCCCTTTGCAAGTGGCAATTCATACTCACCATTCATTAAAGTCTTATATGCTGGAGCTTTTGGCAAATTCGAAAGTTTGGGGAGTAGGCATAGATTGTGTCCGAAATGACATGGCATCTTTGAAAGAATATGATTTTGAAGGGAAAGCATTAATTGCGGGGGTAGTTGACGCTCAATCCTACTACCGGAACCCTTCTGGAGATCTTGTAGTGGAAGAGGCTGAGGATTTAGTTATTTTTGGAGAAAAGCTCTCAGACATTACGGCCGACCAGATCATCTTGGCACCAACCTCACGATTGGAATTTATCCCCCGATCAGTGGCCGATCTAAAGATACAGATTCTGGGACATGCTATTAAGAGCTTAGCAGACCAAGAGTAGCAGAACGAGGTTCTTGTATGTCATTCAATAATAATACGTTCAATACTTTACTCCCAACTCACGAAGTCGGTTCTATGAGAAAGCTTAACGCTACTATAATTGCGTTACAGGGTAGGAAAATCCCTACGGAACATATCGATGAAATCGGGTACTGGTGGCCTCGGCTTAACCTTGGGGATCCGGAGGAGGCCATTTCTCTCCTTCAGAACAGACCTGGTACAAAAGATGACCTGCCTGATTGGGAGCTAGAAGTGCTCAAGCTTCGTTTGCGTTTTAACGTACGTTTCTTGGAAAGTACAGGTTTAGATTACATCTTTACAGGTGAAGCCTGGCGGCGTGAGATGTATGAACATGTGGCTAAAGATATAGACGGAATCTACTTGGAACAGGAGCACGTTAGGTCTTTTGATGACCGCTTCTACAAGCCAGGCGTTCGAGTTAAGGATTTGGAGGTCAGACGTAAGAGCTCTATTTACAAAGATGAATTTGAATTTGCCAAAACGATTGCAGAGCGACCTCTTCGCTTCTGTTTCACCGGTCCTTACACTACGTTTAATTGGACCATCAAATCCTCCATAGATGACCAGTTCCTATTTGATTTAGTAGACAACGTATTTGTACCCGAGGTCAAGGAAGTTATCGGAGCTGGAGCTGGATATGTCACTGCAGATGAACCAGCTTATACAACCATTCCTGGCGACAGGGAGATTTATCTAGAAGCCTATGAACGGTTTTTCAAGGGTATTAGGAGCGCGGTCAAAAATCATGGTACTCGGATAGGTTTTCACACATGTTTTTCGGATTCCTATGATGTCTTGTTTTCTGATCTGCCAAAGCTTCCCTGGGACTATGCGAGCTTGGAATATGCTAATCGAGATCTCAAAATAAACGGAACGGCTCCAGCGGAGCGGCCTTCGTTTAAGGAAGGTGTCGAGAGGGTCGTTAATGCTTTTAACGAGGGGAGTCGCTGCAAGTATGCCTTAGGTGTCCTTGAAGTTCACGCAGATAGACATTACACCAAAGAAGAAATCCAAAGCGGGGCTGCATCAAAGCAAATAAGTGCCCTTGCCCGAGATCGGTTGATCTACACAGCTCGCGCTTTGTATGACCAATTGGGAGATCGTGGTCCATTCTTGGTTATGGCAGCACCAGATTGTGGGTTACGTCCTGTAAATCGTCTTGAAAATCTCCATATGATGCTCTCGGCGATGTGTAAAGGTACCAAGGAGGCGCGAACCATCCTACAAAATGAATTGGATCTTCCAGAAACAGAAAACCTCTGAAAGGGGAATCTGCATGCCTAGAAAGGAAAAATTAGCTCCAACGTTAAGTATTGAGGTAGAACCTCCCCAGATTCATTCTCGTTCGCTCGAACACCAAGAAATATCAGGTTTTACTACGGCAATACAACAAATGGGACCATCTATCGATTTAATCTCCGTTACCAATCGACCGACCTTCCGAATGTCCTCCATCTCGACGATGAAATTAATCCTTTCTGTATTGCGTGATTCGAGACTGGCTAGCACCACATTTCCAGTCCTCCACCTGACTACCCGGCTTTCTATTCATGATACTTACAACGAATTACTTGATGCAAGACGTTTGGGAATCGAACATTTATTACCCGTATTAGGAGATCCTCGTGGTCCAAAAAGCCCCAGGTTCTTCAAAGACTCATTGGATGTTCTTGCGTTCATTAAAGGTGTTTCCAATCCCCGACTCTATGAAAATCATTCAAAAACTAGCCACAGTTTGGCTGAAACTAATGCGAGTCCAATAGATGATGCAATATTCTACGTGGGAAGTGTTATCGACCCCAACGAATTCCACAGACGGGGGAATCAAAGAATAAGTATCCGTGATCGTCAGTTAACCCTATTCGAAAAACGCGTCACTTTAGGAGCGGATTACTTCATCACACAGGCGATTTTCGACCCTAGCCAGGTGATGAGTTTTTTCGATGAGATCAAGTACAAGAAACCCATTGGGGTCGGTTTGATTCCTCCTACCTTTACTATCGCTAATCTAATTGGGGTACCTCTCCCTGATGAGATTATTTCCCGTTTAAAACGTAAGACTTCAAAGAAAGAACAGTTTAGAACAGCTCTTCAAATAGCAGCGGAAAATTATTGGACATTACGGGATAATGGCATTGAATGGATTCATGTATATTGTCTTGGAAAACCTGCCGTATTTTTCTCCATAACTAAAAACGAAGATTTGCCTGAATCCGTTATGGAAAATATCATTCAAGTTTAAAGTATTAATATGACATTATTGGGGGTAATTGAGTAATTTTTGAAAGCGATCGTGACTTTCAAGAGTCTTGCATACCGCTTTGATATCCCTTGCTTTATCCTTTGGGCAAACAAATAAACAATCATCTGTGTCAATAATCACGATATCGGAGATTCCAAATGCAACAATTGGCTTCTCTCCGAAGATCACGCTATTTCTTACATCAATCCCAAGGAAATTCCCTCTTATAATATTCCCTCTTTGATCTGGTTTAATAATTCTATCTAAAGAATCCCAAGTACCGATATCATCCCACATAAAATCTCCACGTACCACCACTAGATCATCGGTCTTTTCTATGACTCCATAATCGATGGAAATCCTGGATAATCGGGCAAAAATCTTGGCAGCCTCTTCCATATCAAAATCAGCTGTTCGAATACGCTCTAGGGCCGAGTATAAATCGGGCATAAATCGTTGGACGTTACGATACAGGACATCGGGTTTAACGATGAACATACCAGAATTCCATAAATAACCGTGAGCAATGTATTCTCGGGCTAAAGTTTCGTTGGGTTTCTCTGTGAATTCTTGCGCGTTAAATACACGAATGGATCCCGAAGAAAGCAATTTACCAGGCTTGATGTAGCCAAAGCGTGTTTCCACTCGTGTTGGTTTTATTCCAATCGTGACGATCTTGTCTTGTTGAGCAAATTCCCCTGCGGTTGCAAGCACATCCTTAAAATGAGTTAATTCTGGGATATGATAATCGGCCCCCATGAAAACAGTGGTTTCGTTATGATCTTTGTGGAGTAACCGTGTACAGACAAAACCTATTGCTGCAGCCGAGTCCCGTGGTAGTGGTTCTACTATCAGCTGGGCAGCTGGCAGTTGTTGCCTAATTATAGGAACAAGGTTATGACGGGTTGAAATAAAAACCTTATTTGGCCCTACAATCTCACTTGCAATTTGATAGCTTCTCTGGATCAATGTTTGGCGGCCGTCAAGAGAAATACACTGCTTTGGGCGATTTTTTCTAGAAAGAGGCCATAATCGTTCGCCGCCACCGCCGGCCAATATAACTACATACATATCCCGTTGAGACTGTAAACGTCCTTTATTATTTTTCTTAATTATTCTTTTTTGTCTATGAGCTTAACGATCGTCAAAATTAGGGGAATTTTATAATAAGAAAACCGTAACACAGTCAAATCGTCATTGAAAGGTAAGACAAAAGATCAATATAACGACCGGGATCATTAATTAAATGTAGGTTTTGTTGAAGGTAATAGACATCGTTAATTGTATCCATATCACGAGCGTAGGGATCGTATTCGAGAACGCGTATTCTAAGAGCTGCCTTTTTTGCGGCTGCCTGATATTTCAAAGAGCTTTTCTTGCCAAATTGAAAAGATAACAATTGGGGTTGCTTCATGTATAGAATAGCTGTCCCTTTAGAATCATCTTCAGAGATTGATGGAACCAAGAGCAAATCTTCTGTCTGGATTTCTGTAGTTATGGTTTCTATGAATTCCTTGGTAATAAAAGGAAGATCGGGCATGATGATCAAAATAGGATGCTTCATTGGTAGATTTTGAACTGCTTGGGAAAGGGATTCGTTCAAATTCTCACCTGGATCCAGATACACAAAGGAGGCTCCTAATCGTTCGCTTTGGCTTAGGATACTTTGGGAAGGTGAGACCACACCAAATAATAAGGATAAAGAAGATAAAGCATCAATGAGACGAAAGAATGATACTTCAACGAGCTCTT
>JBHLRO010000019.1:0-69862 GCA_048882505.1 Candidatus Thorarchaeota archaeon | reverse complement strand
TCCTGTTTTCTTGGCTGAGCCTACAAATAGATCGAGGGCGGTATCTGGTCTTCCCTTGTCTCACAATTCAATGGTTTGCATAGGGGATAGCAGCTGATCGTTTGGATATTGAACTGGTAATAATCAATTCAGATTTTAAATGCTTTAATTAATTCTAGAGGAAAACGCTTTGAACCGATAACAATGGCATCTAATGTAGCTGTAATCGGTATGGGTTATGTAGGAATTCCTATCGCAGCATTATTAGCTGATATAGGGTTGTTTCAGGTTACTGGAATTCAAAGACGTTCTAAAAGATCAGGATGGAAAATAGATTATCTTAATCAAGGTAAATGTCCCATTAAAAATGAACCTGATCTTCCAGAATTGATTTCAAGGGTTGTTACGAAGAAAAAAACCTTTACAGTTACAGATGATGTTACAATACTAAAAAAAATGGATTATATCTTGATAGATGTTCAAACCCCAACCGGCAAGAACCATATTCCTGATTATGTCTCCTTGAAAGAGGTTAGTAAACAAGTTGGTGAGAATCTTTCTAAAGGGACCACAGTCATTGTTGAATCGACTTGTGCACCGGGTACCACGGATTTCATCGTGAAACCTATCATTGAAGAGAAATCCGGTTTGCAAGCTGGAAAAGAATTTTTTTTATCCTATGCGTACGAACGAGTCATGGTTGGGAGATTAATCTATAATATTCTCCATTATCCCCGAATAGTCGGTGGCATTGATACTGAAAGTGCAGAAAGAGCAGCTCAACTTTATCGACACGTCTTAAAAAACTCTATTATCAAAACTAATGCGATAACAGCAGAATTAGCTAAAGTTGTAGAAAATACTTACAGAGATGTTAATGTAGCTTTTGCTAATGAAATGGCATTAGTTTCGGAATCCTTGGGGGTAGATGTCTACGAAATTAGGAAATTGGTGAATAATCTTCCATTTATTGAAGGGAAAGGAAATCCTCACCGCAATATGCATACCCCTGGAGCGGGGGTCGGCGGTCATTGTCTACCAAAAGATCCATGGTTGTTGAAATATGGAGTCACCGAGTATGGCACGACTCCAGTCAAATTAGATGTGATCGAAGCGAGCCGCAATAGGAACATGAATATGCCCAGACATGTAGTTAATCTTTTGATCGATTGCTATCAGCAAAGGGGAGTAAAGAAACCTTCTGAGATGCAAATTGCAGTTTTAGGAGTAGCTTTTATTGAGGACTCTGATGATCCCCGTAATACTCCCACTAGAGATCTGATAAAGGTTCTAGACGAACACGGTTTCAAATATCGTATCCATGATCCTTTTGTAAGGCCGAAGAGTGTCGAATTTTCTTTTTCCTCTAACTTCGAAGAAGTAATACGTGGTTCCGATGCATTAATCATTGAGACAGCACACCAGATGTATAGAGATATGGATCTATCATACATTAGATCGTTAATGAACTCGGAACCGATTTTAATCGATGGAAGAACAACATTCGATCCTGAGGCGGTTATTAAACACGGTTTTATTTTCCGGTCTATAGGACGCGGTCAATTTAGATCCTGAACCCAGTTTGGATCTTGTTTGAAGCCACCCGGATAAATGAATATTAGTAAAATTGAAGTTTAGATAACCCAGTTAAATTTTTCTCGTGCGCTTTTCTACAAAGGGTTGTGCTGTGCTCCACACAACCTGTAATAATAGCTTTAGAATTTTTGAGCAAATTTATAACTAGCTCCTTGATACCGGATTTCACTTTTTTGTTAAAAAAGAATGGTGATTAAAGAAATCCTAGGACAAAATTTTTTTAATATTTTAACGAAGGTCTTTCTTCTTAAAGGTGTTTCTTAGTGAAGGGAATAATTCTTGCTGGAGGTTCAGGCACAAGGTTATATCCAATTACAAAAGTTCTATCTAAGCAATTACTTCCAATCTACGACAAACCCCTGATATACTATCCTTTATCCGTGTTAATGCTTACAGGTATTAAAGAAATACTTTTAATCTCAACTCAACAAAATCTAACGTTATTTCAAGATCTTCTTAATGATGGCAGTCATCTTGGTATGGAATTTTCTTATGCAGTACAGGATGAACCCAAAGGATTGGCAGATGCGTTCATAGTGGGAGAGGATTTCATCAATGGTGATAAGGTGGCTCTGATACTCGGTGACAATATATTTTATGGACAAGGTTTTACAGAAATTCTAAGACGTGCTTCATCATTCGAAACAGGAGCTAAAATCTTTGGATACTATGTAAAAGATCCAAGAAGCTTTGGGGTGGTTGAGTTCGATGACGATAGAAATGTTGTCTCCTTAGAAGAAAAACCAAAGAATCCTAAGTCAAATTATGCGGTTCCAGGCTTATATTTTTATGATAATCAAGTGGTCGATATTGCTAAAAATCTAGAACCTTCTGAACGAGGAGAACTTGAGATAACAGATGTAAATATCGTGTATTTAAAGAAAAAACAACTTAAAGTTGAATTATTGGGAAGGGGTATGGCCTGGATGGATGCAGGTACAAATGATGGATTATTAGAAGCAAATAATTTTGTGGAAGCAATACAAAAAAGACAAGGATTATTTATTGCATGTTTGGAAGAGATTGCATTCCACCTTGGTTATATAAACAGACAAGAGTTATTAAACCTGGCAAAATCTCTTTCAGGAACAGACTATGGTAAATATCTAATTGACATCGCTGAGCATGGCTGATCGAAATGTTTTGAGTATGCAAACCTGATAATTTCCCATGTTCCAATTACAAGTTTGTAGCAATCCTTCAACGTTCGTTTAAACCTCAAGGGTAGCAATCGCTGGGGATAAAAAAATGAAGTTACTCGTAACTGGTGTGGCAGGGTTCATCGGAAGCAATTTTGTATACTATTATCTCGAAAAGCACAAGGATAGAGAAATAATCGGAATAGATAAACTAACATATGCGGGGAATCTTGACAATCTTTCTAAATTGTCAGAACATCAAAAGAAGAGGTTTACATTTATTAAAGGAGACATCATTGATCGTACTTTAATTGAAAAGATCTTTTCTAAATATGAAATTGATGGGGTTATCAATTTTGCTGCAGAATCGCACGTTGATAGATCCATCCATGAATCACAGATTTTTTTAAAGACAAATATCCTAGGAACTCATAATTTATTGGACACTTCGAAACATTTCTGGTTCAGGAATGAGGGATGGTTAGATAACAAGAAATATGTTCAGATTTCTACTGATGAAGTTTATGGATCCCTTGGAAAGACAGGTTTCTTTACTGAAAAAACTCCTTTGGATCCACGTAGTCCATATTCAGCAAGTAAGGCTTCTGCTGATCTAATTGTGAAAGCATATTTTGATACTTTTAAAATGCCGATGAATATCACAAGATGTACGAATAATTATGGATTTTATCAATTTCCAGAGAAGTTGATTCCCTTGATGATCAACAATGCCTTGAATTTGAAGTCTTTGCCGATTTATGGCGATGGGAAATATATCAGAGACTGGTTATATGTTGAAGATCATTGTAACGCAATTGATTTGATTTTTGAAGAGGGTCGAAATGGAGAGATTTACAATATTGGCGGCAACAATGAGATAGAAAATTTATCTGTTGTAAGAATACTTATTGAGAAATTAAGAGAAAAAACGGGCGATGAGAGGATTACTGAAGATTTAATTCAGCACGTAAAAGACAGACCCGGGCATGACAGAAGATATGCAATAGATTCAAGAAAAATAAAGAACGAACTTGGATGGGAACCCCAGATGTCTTTTGAAGAGGGATTAGAAAAAACGATTGATTGGTATATTGAAAATCGTTCCTGGGTGGAAAAAGTGACATCGGGTGAGTATCTTGAGTTTTACGAGAGACACTATAAAATGAAACTTTGATAAAAAGCAAAAAATAAAGCTAATATGTAAACGGGGTTTCAATTTCGCTTAATTTTGGCAATTTTTGATCTTTTTCCGAGACTATTTTCCTATGAATATTGTAATCGGCAAAAGGCCAATCTATTCCAATGTCGGGGTCATTCCAGATAATTCCAGAATCATGTTCGGGATAATGGTAATCTGTGAATTTATAAAGTATTTCTGCGTAGCTGGATAGAGTCAAAAATCCATGAACAAATCCATTCGGGATATAAAGCATTTTCTTGTTCTCCTCACTTAGAATCAATCCAAAATACTTTCCAAACGTGGGAGATCCTCTTCGTAAATCAACAGCAACATCATATACCTTTCCTTGAACAGATCGTACTATTTTGCTTTGTGGATGCTTTGCTTGGAAATGTAATCCTCTTAATACTCCTTTTCTCGATTTTGAATGACCGTCAACTATAAAATCAACATTTATACCTAGATCCAGAAATTGTTTCTTATTATAGGTCTCTACGAAAAAACCACGGTAGTCTCCGAATACTTTTGGTTCAATGATCAGCAGATCAAGAATAGGCGTTTTCTCAACACTAAATTTGTCCACTTTAACTTTCCCTCATGATTGGGCAGGTTTATTGAATTTAAAATTCCTGAATAGAATCCAAATACTTCTACTAAAGTTTTGGTTCAACGAAAGGTCGTGACTGATTTTTTATAGTGTTTCATATACATTTATAGTTTCTTGAGAAACCAATATGCGCTGTAAATCAAGGTGGTTTACTGAAATTTAACCAAGAAAATGGATTTAGAGTAACCAATGACCTTTCGAGACAGTCTTTGAGACACCTACAAAGAAAGGGAAACAAAGATGGCTAACGAAGCGATTAAGAACAAAGAATGTAGAATCTGTGAGAGTAGCAAATTAATCAAATTCCTTGAACTAGGGCCTACACCGTTAGCTAACGCATTCGTGAATAAATCCCAATTTGATGCCGAGAAATGGTACCCCCTAGATGTATATCATTGCACAAACTGTGGCTTAGTACAATTGATTGACGTTGTACCCCCAACAATTATGTTCAAGGAATATCCTTATATGACTTCAACCTCTAGATCTATGCAGCTAAATTTGAAAGAGCTTGCCTTAGAGGCATTAAAAGAGTTTAAATTGAATGGAAATAATTTAGTTATTGATATTGGGGGAAATGATGGCACATTACTGTCAAATTTTAAAAAATCTGGGGTTAAAACTCTCAATATAGAACCAGCGACTAACATTGCTCTTTTATCAGAGAAAAAAGGGATTAACACCATTAATAAATTTGTCTCGGTTGATACAGCTAATGAAATCGTCAAAAAATATGGAAAAGCAAAGATAGTAACAGCTACCAACGTTTTTGCTCATATTAATAATTTGAACGAATTCTTGGAAAGCTTAGATGTTATGTTGCAGGAGGATGGTATTTTCATATTTGAAGTACCATATTTGATTGATTTACTTGAAAAAACAGCGTTTGATACAATCTACCACGAACACCTTTCGTACTTTTCGGTAAAACCACTTTGTACCCTTTTTGATAAATTTAGTATGTGCTTGTTCCGAGTTAAGCGAATGGCAATCCATTCTGGATCTATAAGAGTCTTTGTCAGCAAAACTCCTAGAGAAGTTGAGAAATCCGTAACTGAGTTACTAAAATTGGAAGAAAAACATAAACTGAATTCATTGGATCCATATTTTGGGCTCAAAAGGAAGGTTGAGAAAACAAAATTAGAATTAATCTCTTTGTTACGGGATTTAAAAAGTCAAGGAAAAGATATCGTAGGTTATGGCGCAGCAGCAAAAGGTAATACACTCCTTAACTACTGTAAAATTGGTGCTGAATATCTGGATTACATAATTGACAATACACCTTTCAAACAAGGATTATATTCCCCGGGTATGCATCTTCCTATTAAACCTCCAAGTGCTTTTCTAAGACACAAACCAGATTATGCTCTAATACTGGCTTGGAATTGGGCTAAGGAGATTATGAACAAAGAAAAAGAATATAAATCGTTAGGAGGGAAGTTTATATTGCCTCTTCCCAAACCAACAATTATTGATTGATACGGGTCCGTATCGAACTTTGAAATCTTAATTCTCTTATGAAAAGTAGGAAAACTCTTTTCCTTTAAGAGTAATAATAATGATGACCTTCCGAAAGCCTCAAAATCACTCGGGTAGAGCTTTAGATGAAAATATTAATAACAGGAGCCAATGGTCAACTAGGACAAGACTTTCAAAAGCTTTTTTCTGAAAAGAAGATTGATTTTGTTGATACTGACATTACGGGCGCATCTCATAACCTGGATATTACAAAATTAAATGACCTGAGAGCTTTTGTTAAAAAAAAGTCAATAGATTGTGTTATAAATTGTGCTGCTTACAATGCAGTTGATAAAGCAGAAAAAGATTGGTATAGTGCCTATTTAATTAATGGTATTGGTACCCGGAATTTAGCTTTAGTATCGAAGGAAATCAAGGCCATTTTTGTTCATTATTCCACTGATGCTGTTTTTGATGGTACAAAGGGTGCTCCATACACGATTTTTGATCGTCCTAACCCAATCTCAAAATACGGCGAGAGCAAATTATTAGGAGAATTTTATACGCAGCAGCTAGTAAACGACTATTTCCTGATAAGAATAAGTTGGTTATTTGGTCTAGGTAACGTAAATTTCGTTAAAAAGGTTTTAGAATGGAGTAAGGGAGAAGATCAGTTACGAATAGTTGATGATCAGGTTTCAGCTCCTACCTATTGTGTTGACCTAGCGAAAGCGACCTACTCATTAATTCTGACACGTGCATTTGGTCTATACCATATCACGAATGCAGGCTTTTGTTCGAGATTTGAATGGGCTAATCATATTTTGCGTCAAACCAAGTGGAAAGGGGAATTAGTGAGAGCCAAAACCAGTGAATTTGATTTACCTGCACGAAGACCCAGTTTTTCAGTTCTGGATAATTTTGGCACCAAAGAAACCATAAAATATTCTCTACCAGATTGGAAAAACGCCACAGATAGGTTCTTATCAGAAATGGACTTTATTTAGTAGTTTCCTTTTTTTTCATCCTTCTAATTTGCGAACGTCTAGCCAAAATTATTTTTCAATGTGCCTGGCCTACAGAATGGATTTGAGGAGATCTACGATTTTAAAGGGAGAAATACGTTCGAAGAATCCTCTGTTACATTTTTAATAGCTGTTCCCGATAACTGACTTGTCATAAATGGATTTCGAAGGTCGATAAAATCTAAATACCCATTGGATTCGCATTGGTAAAATTTTTTTCGCAAAGTCGATATCATGGTTAGTAAACGGACTGCATAAGAAAAAAACTATCATCGTAATTATTAAGTAAAGTGAATTCAATATTATGAAACTAAATAAGGTAGTCATATCAAAAAAACTTCCAAAAACTGATAATAGCATAACAGAAGCAACAAATAGCCCTAAACGAATGAAATTGTCGTTTACTTTAAAGAAATTAATGTTCATTGCAAAATAAATGAAAACGATTGTTACGGTCAATATTTCGGCTATTACCACCCCCAGAAGTCCAATGGGAATGAGAATTATCAATAATAATACTTTTGATGTGAAATTGTATATATTAACCTTAACCATAACACGTCGGTGAGCTTCTGCATTTTTTAGGGCTGAGAGTACAGTGTTGACTGTTGTGATGATCCATGCCAAACACAATAGTCTGAACAGATAAATAGCTTCCAAATAACCACTTCCAAGAAGTAGTTCAATCAAGATTCCAGCATTCAGGTAAATTAGAAAATAACAGATCGTAGAAAAGACAACTAGTAATCTGAAAATTGCTAGAAAACTGTCTCGGAGTGTTTCTTTGTTGGTAGTATTGAAATGTGTAAATAATTCCTCTATTCCTACTAGAAAAATCAACAAAAATTCACTCGCAATTCCAAGGATCCTATTTGGCCAATAAAAAACGCTTGTAGCACCTTCTTCAAGATTTTCAAAGATAATTAAGTTATTCAGATTTAATATGACCGGCCTTGGTACGCTAATGATGAAAATAGGAAATCCAAAACGCAATAAGTTCTGTATAACCTTTAAATCAAATATCTTCAGTTTCAAAACTAACAATAAGGGCTTTATACCCAATATAACTGTGATTAGAAGGGCAATGTTCCATGCCCACAAGACACTCTTCAATGTAGGAGTGATATAATAAAATAAAGGCACTAAAACTGAATTTAACACTGAGTATAGCGTGTTCAATAATAATGCCCGCTCAACAACCAAAGATGACCGAGCAAACATAACCTCGGTTTCTTTTAATATCATTAATAAGGATGACATGGCATAGATCAAATATAGCTCCAAATTTGGCGTTTCAGTTACATAAAAAAGGACTGGTAGAGACAATATAACTGACAATGGTGCCGAGACAATTAACATGAAGATTACTGCGTTATGTCGGATTTTCGCGCTCAGAGACTCATTAGGTGCCGATAATGCCCGTTGTGGCCCTACATACCTCATGCTAAAGATAGTAATTTCAGCAATGATCTGATATCCCGCAGCTAAAATAATGATCTGATCCATGATATTCCTAGCTACTATCCTAGCAAAGATTACAATATAAATGAAAGAAAATGCTCGTGAGACCATTACTTGTGAAAATCCCCCAGTCAAGAACCGTCGATATTTCTTCCTAATTGGTTCCGTTATGTTGCATTCCTCACGAACAAGGGTAAATTGGGATGAAATTTAAAACCACTGAAGAGGCTAACCTATTCTTAATTTGTCGTTTTCTTTAGATGGAATGTTGCTTGGTCTCCTTGGCCGTCAGCATTTAGTTGTTGCGTCAGGGTCTCAAATTCAAAAATTTCGTTTTCGCTGAAAATGCTTTTATTGGGATTTTTCATATAGGAATTTTCGGCAAAAAGAGGGATATCTTGTTTATATTGCTCACTGGCCCAAAATTGGAAGATTGAAGAATCAAATTCGATTTGCCTTATTCTTAAATCCGTTTTTTCCACCAAATTTTTGAAACTCTTTATGGTGTGTACGAAGAGGTGCCGTGGAGCGTCAATAGAGACCCAATGTATTCCATAACGTTTCCAGATATACTTCGTTTTCACGGGCATGCTTACCATACAAGAACCTGTGGGTGATAATAATTTTGATGTTTTTAAAATTACATCCGCTTGATCGGGCATATGTTCAAGTGTATGATGAAAACGTATAAAATCAAAGTTATCTTGGTCATCAAAGTCAAAAATTGTCTTTTTAAGAAGTTTTAATCCTTTATCGTGTGCTTCACCTGGCAGAAATGGATCTATGCCTATTAATTCTTTGAGACCTAATTCTTTAAGTCTGCGTAAAAAGGCTCCTGATCCACAGCCAACGTCTAAAACCTTGGATTCATAGTTTAACTTAATGCCCAATTTACTTATACGTCTAAATTGCTCTCTAGGAGATATCATATACAACAATCTTCCTAGAAATCCTCGTCCGAACAGAGCAAACCTGTCTCTCCTGATACCAAGTCTATACCGAATCAAGTTCCGTTTTTTGGGGTTTTTTTGCTCAAATGAATAATAATTCGGAGGATAATATCTACCTAAATTCTCTGGAATTTCTGCTATTTGGAGCCCCCCACAATTTGAACATTCCCAGTAGCTAAACTTATCTCTAAATCCAAACATCATTTCAGAAACTTGAAGTTCATTGTTTCCCTTTGAATTACCACATACCTGACAGATCAACTCGGGTGATCCTCCATAAAATATAGAGCAGCAGACCATAAGCTTGTCTTAAACACGTTAATATTAATGATATTACAATCCAAATGATAATTTCGCCACCTTTACATGGTTTTATAAATTATGGCTAAAAATGAAGCAGAAAAAGATCAAAAGAAACTCTAAGTAGATGGAAAGGAAATTAAAAAGAGAGGAGTAAGTGGAATGATGAGTGGTTGTGAAATAAACGAATTATTCAAGCCCTTTGATATTTTTTATAGACAAAACATATGATGTTAAAAGATTAGAGAGTCCAAGTGTTTTCATTCGTGCTTGTACATTTAAAGAATTAAAAATTCAAAAATAAGCCTGGTATCCAGGAGGGTTATGCAATAAAATCGGTTAAAACCTACCATCATAAGAAGGTGGTGTGCTTTTTCGGCGTTGGTTCCCAGATGGGATAGATAAAAAAGTAATTCAATTCACCAGAATTAAGAAAAAATAATAACGTTATCTTAGAAGAAGAGCTAACAATTCGAATCATCTAAATTCGATCAATTGCCCGTCCTAAAATTCGTCGAAATTCAGGAGGAACCCTGTAATCCCCCCTAGAATTGCTGCAGTCATAGCAACAATCAACTTACGGGAAAAGCTGAGAACAACTCTGAAAACGTTATTCGACCAGGATTTTAAATTTTCCTACAGGGTTATTGTTATTGATAGTGGGAGCAAAGATGGTTCCATTGAAATGGTCCAAGAGGAATTTCCAGAAGTGGAGCTTGTCATAGATCCGTCTAGACCAGGCTTGAACCAAAAAATGAATTTGGCTCTTAAATTAACAAGGGATCAAAACTATATTGCGCTACTAAACAATGATATCCGATTACAGACAAATTATCTGACTGTACTTAGCGATTTCATGGAAAATTGTCCTGAGGCTGGGGTCGTTGGTCCGTTAGTACGTGATAATCGGGGAATTTACTATAATGGTGGAGACTTCTTAATGAAGATTGGAAACTTTGGGGTTAAACGCTATCCCACAAATACACAAGTTCCTTATGTTGCTGGTGCTGCTTTTTTTTTCCGCCGAGAAGCCTTGAAAAATGTACGATTCGATGAAAGAATCCATTTCACCACAGATGTAGCTATATGCTTTGCGATAGCCTCACATGGTTGGAGATGCTATGTAACAGATTCCACTGAAGTTTTTCATGATACACATTCATCAACAAGTCGATCCATGGCAACAAGTCTCTATTTTCATAGTGTTAAGGACCATATGCAGGTAATAAGGCAATTCATGCCTATTTACATTCCTGTGTTCGTATTATTCAGACTCAAGGGAGTTTTGCTCCTCATCGGTGCAGGCTTAGTACACAGAAATTTCGAACGACTTTTTGAAGCTGCTGCGATTATCAGAGGATTATTTGGAACAGGAAAGGCTCTTACTGCTTAGCCATGAGCATTCAAATTTAGCAATCCTCATTTTAAGGACAGCAGCGTGATTCTTTGATTATTGACTAATGGTGATTGGAAACGAATTACCTTGATGTGAAAGTTTTTTGAAACCAATCGATTGTCCGATTAATTCCTTCTTCTACTGTGATTCTTGGTTCCCATCCCAGAATTGTTTTAGCACGAGTATTATCGCAGTACATATCCCAGATTTCATTTGGTCTATAAGGAATAGCACCAAACTGCAAATTGTCGATAAGATCGAATCTTTTCGCAATACTTATCGCAATGTCCTTAATGCTTATTGATTCGCCAGTTCCTACATTAATTATTGTTCCATGGCTGCTAGGTCTTTTGAAACATAAGAATATTGCATCAATAAAGTTTTTTACGTAGTTAAACTCTCTTTTCTGCTCTCCACCTGTTAATTCAACAATTTGGCCATTCATGAGTCGCTGAATAATATAGGGTATAACTCGATTTGTCTCTTGATATTTTCCAAAAAGGTTGAAACTTCTAAGAATTGTTATAGGTAAATCAAACACGTTGCTAAACATAAGGCAATACATTTCTGCTGATGCTTTTGATACTGAATAGGGGGATGCTGGAATTATAATTTGATTCTCATCAAAAGGGGGGGAAACTGCACCATAGACATCACTGGTGCTTACGAACACAAAACTGGATACTGGAAAATTGTTAATGCTTTCTAATAGATGTAAAGTTCCTTTAATGTTAATTTCAACAGATATAAGAGCAGATTTGAAATCTTTGGTCAAATCCGTCATAGCTGCAAGGTGAACGACAAAATCAGGTGACTTGTCTCTCATTAAACCTAACACCGCGTTCCGATCTGTCAAGTCAATATTATGAAATTCAACATCATCTAGACTAAATGGGAGATATCGTCGATCAAGTCGTTTACCTTCTGGGATATAATCTAGAATAATGGGTCTAATATCATGATTCAACAACGCAAAAGTTAAATTTCTTCCTACAAACCCCAAACCTCCCGTAATCAAGAAAATTTTTTCTTTCATTTCATCTAAATGCGGCAATATTCCCATCAAAAATCATCCATTGATCATTCAGCCTGGTATGAAATCGTGTTCACCAAATAGACATGAGTAGGATCAAATGTCCAGGACAGACGTCCATATCATACCTTTATTTTTCGCAAGGGCGATATATTCCCTAATCTGCGTTAAGCAAAACTCATAGACATCGGTTTGGCCTTCGTCAGCAATCTTATACCAATTGATTGTTTTAACAATAGCTTCCTCGATGTCGTAGAGTGAAGACCATTTTAATAGGCGAAACGCCTTGCTGGAATCAAGTTTTAGATAGGTAGCTTCGTATTGGCGTTCAGTATCCCGTTGCGGTATCCAAGAACCTTCTCCCCAAACCTTAATCACTAGTTCGACTAGTTCTTCCACGGTGATTGTCTGTTTTTCATTTGGGCCAAAATTCCAGGCAGAGGCATATTCCCTACCTTTCACATGCAGAAGAAATCCTAACCATAGATAACCTGAAAGCGGCTCAAGAACGTGTTGCCAAGGACGATAAGCAAGAGGATTACGCACTTTAATAGGTTTTTTTTCCATCAGAGCTCTCATACAATCTGGTATTATCCTATCTTGAGCCCAGTCTCCTCCGCCAATTACATTGCCTGCTCTTGCGGAGGCCAGAGCAACACCGCCCTGTGATTTCTCATTAGAACTGAAAAAAGACCTCCTATAAGCTGCAGTAATAAGCTCAGAGCATCCTTTGCTTGAACTATATGGGTCTTCTCCTCCCATTGGATCGTTTTCACGGTAGCCCCATACCCATTCTTGGTTCTCGTAACATTTGTCACTGGTTACATTTATGGCGACTTGTACCGAACTTGTCTTGCGTATTGCTTCAAGTAAGTATACAAGTCCCATTATATTAGTTTCATACGTGGTTTTTGGATCATCGTAAGATAAACGAACCAATGGTTGAGCTGCCAGGTGAAATACGAAGTCGGGTTCATGACTCTGAAGAACACGGTTGAGGTTATTTTCGTCCCTCACGTCACCGATGACGTGAGTTACTCTGTTTTCCATCTCAGTTTCTTCAAAAATACTTGGTTGAGTATCGGGTTTAAGTGAATAACCAACAACTTTGGCCCCAAGAGATTTTAGCCATATTGATAGCCAAGTTCCTTTGAAACCAGTATGACCTGTCACTAGAACAGTCTTTCCACGATAAACATTCACGAAGTCGGAACTTGGTATATCCTGTAATAAATCACTGTTATTGCCTGTATTTACGTCAAATTCCTTCATTCTATTCTGAATACTCCAAATTTTTTATAAAACTTATTAAAACTGGCTATCCTAGCTTTTCCCCAGGCCAAGGAACGTCTCCCTTCATCATACCTTCTTTCCATAAGTCGTTTAATAATTTATATTCACGATATGTATCCATCGGTTGCCAAAAGCCGTCATGAGGGAACATCATTAAATTTCCATCTTGAGCTAACTGTTTCAAAGATTCTCGTTCAAAATTAAGGCTCTCTCTATCGGCTAAGTATTTGGAGATTCTTTTAGTATCAAAGACAAAAAATCCTCCGTTAATTCTTCCGCCCGTCGTTTGGGGTTTTTCATGAAACGTTAAAACCTGATTATGGTCTCCAACTTCTATTTCACCAAATCTGCCAGTTGGTCTCACACCAGTTACAGTACCAACTTTTCCATGAGATAAATGAAACTTAATCAGTTCCCTAATGTTCACATCTGATAAACCATCACCATAAGTCATCATAAAGTGATCATCATTCTTAACATAACGTTGGATTTTGAATATTCTTGCCCCAGTCTCCGCGTTCTCTCCAGTCTCAGCAAAAGTAATTTTCCAGTCACAATCCATTTTGAGATTGTTCTGATATTCAATATCCCAAGGTTTATCCAAGTGAAGGGTGAAATCACCAATCTTGGCTTTAAAATTGAGAAAATAATTCTTTATTTGCCAACTTAAGTGCCCAAGGCACAGGACAAAATCATTATATCCGTAATATGCGTAAAGATTCATTATGTGCCATAAAATGGGATAATTCCCGATCGGTACCATCGGTTTAGGAATATTATCAGAAACCTCTCGTATTCTTGTTCCCTTCCCACCACAAAGTATTACAGTTTTCATTGGTTTCATAATGTCTCTTCTCAACTCAATTTGAAAATTTTCTTCCTTATGATTCGAATTCTAATTGCTTTTTTCATATTTATCGTGATCACCGCCAAATAATGGCCTTTTGGCGGATTTTTTGTAAATTACATAAATCAACCCTTTACTCCAAAACATCTTCGTAGATTTCGGCCAATTTTCTGGATTGAATCGAGGTATTGAATTCAGCAAGAATTCGCTTTCTTGCATTGTTCCCAAGGCGCTTCCGTAATTCCTCGTTAATTATCATTTTTCTTAGGGCTTTTTCCAATTCCTGAATATTTCTTTCGGGAACCACCAATCCTGTTTCATCATTCAATACAACTTCAGGATTTCCCGAGTGGAAAGTAGTTATACAAGGTTTACCGCAAGCGGATGCTTCCATTAATACAACTGGTGTTCCTTCAGAATCGCCATTGGGAGATGTGAAACTCGGTAGTATAAATATATCACAATTTTGCATAAAGTCCAGCACAGTCCCTATTGGGTTTGGAGTCGATATGTTATTAGTTATCGTTATTTTATCTTGGAGGTCCAAGGAAATTATTAAACTTTCAATCTGATTTTTAAGCTTGCCTCTCCCCACAATATCGAAATGTATGTATTTAATATCCTTCTGAACTTTTGCAAAAGCGTTTATTGCGTCCAATATTCCTTTTCTTTCGTCAAAGAATGCTACAAGCAAAATTCTTAGGACTCCGTCATCACCCAACTCTGAATGCTGTTCCTTTGGTTGAAAATACCCTGTATCCACACCTACATGTAATTTTCTTATTTTCTGATCAGGGCATCCTAATTTTTTAAGACGATTCGACATGTGATCGCTTAAAGCAAGAACTAGAGTCGTATTCTCAAACAAGTCTCGGTAATATTCTAAATCATAGGCATTTATGTAAGCATCATACCCATAAAAAGAGGTAATAAGCGGTATTTTATGTTCTTGAGATATTGGAAAACAGGATCGTCCCATTATTCCATAATGCGAGTGCATGAGGTCAAATTCAACATTATGCTTGGAGATAGCTTTTCTTATCCCCAATTGGAACTTATCGATTGCAAAGCGTTTCAAACCACCTCTAGGTATAAAATATGTTTTGGGAAAAATAACCCTAACATCATTGAAGGAATAATCAGTTCTTGACGGGTCTCTGTCGAACAAACCCCACCTGCGTGACACTGGAACAATAACCGTTACATCTGAAAGATAATTACAGACACCTTCAACTTGGTTTTTTATAAAAATACCAGTGACGGAGCTATTATCTGAATTTGGAAATGAAGGAGCTGCGACCAATAACTTACGATCCTTTAATCCTGGCATCAAATCATTCCGCCTTGGTTATTCCGTAAATTGCTTGTGTTATTCATTTTGTTAAGTCCAGATCAAGAATAACTTACCTGAGAACAGCATTGAAAGCATTAATTCAAATTTTTTTAACTTCTATCGTGATTAATTAGTTAACCAAATAAATCCGCGAAGGCAGAAGTTGGAGAATCGCTTCCGTCGGGCCCAGGCACGGATACGACAGGTTGATATTCATTACCATAACAGGAGAACTTTTTTGGATTAGCCTCCATCAAAATAAAGGTTCAACCACGCATTGAGGCACATAACTCTAAAAAGAAATCCCAAGTCCTTATTCGTGACTCTATTAAGATTTTTTCGTTCATATAAATTTATGATTGCTTCATAATCAACAAAATCATGTAAAAACTCATGAGGGTGCTTTAAATCAGAATATAACACCAAATTGTCTTCCATTAGCCATTGTTTATCTGGTGAGGCAAATCCAATTTTGTCCCGCCTCTGTAGGATAGTTTCAGGAGTAATGGTTCTCATAGCTTCTCTGAAAACCCATTTAGAGATTCCATCTTTAATGAGAAAATCGGGTGGCAACGCTAGAATATAAGTCACCAAATGATGGTCCAAAAACGGAACTCTACTTTCAATCGAAAATCGCATGGAATTGCGATCTTCATAACGTAAAAGATGTTGGAAGCTTTCCTCCAGATAATCTATGAGGAGGACATTAAAGTTGCCTCTTCTCATTCTAGTTCTTTTTTGAAATGCTGGTGATTCACTAATAGGGAAATTCGAGGAAAATTCTTTATTGAGAAATCCAAGAAATTTTTGATCTCTTTGCTGGATTTTCCGTAATAAGAACGATGGGATAAAATGGGACAGAAAGATTTTCATTATTGATTTGTTTTTTCTGGCCTTAACCATCTCTTTTACTAGCTTCAGAAATTTAAAGCGTCTCAATAAACTAACCAAGAAATATCCTTTATAAAATTCATATCCAGCTAGTATTTCATCAGCTCCCTGTCCGTCCAACAATACGGTTGTACCATTATTTCTGGCTAATTCCATAACACAGAATTGGCCAAAAGGAGAAAAACCTTCGATAGGTTCTTCTTGATATAACAAGAAGTCTTTAAATTGGTTATTTAATTTTTCAAAGGTTGGTGTAATAAAATTGGGTTGGAATCCAGTTTTCGTATTTACAATATCGATAAACCGTTTTTCATCCAATTTAAACCAATCACCATATATTAACGAGAATGTTTCAAAATTCTGTCTTTCTTTTTCTTGTATGATTTCATTAACAATAGATACAACTGACGATGAGTCGATTCCCCCGCTTAAACAAGAACCGACACGGACATCACTCCGTAATCTAAGCTCGACTGCTCTCGTAAAGTATCTTTTCACTTGGAAAATGTGATCCTTCAGATTCTTTTGCTTAAATTCTTTGGAAGACTGTAATTCTGAGATATCCCTTTTTAAATCCCAATATCGATTAAAAATTGGTTTTCCTCCGCTGAGTGTGCAATAATGACCAGCAGGTACACGAAAAATCCCATTAAAGAACGTTTCATTAGTGTGGTCAATATTTGAAAACATCAAATAATCGTATATCACTTTCGGATTTGGCTGAAGATCCTTGTTCTGCATTAAAGAGATGATTGGCCTCATTTCTGATGAGAAAACGAAATCTCCATCGATTTGTGAATAATACAGAGGTTTAATGCCAAACCTATCCCGAGCGATAATCATCGTTTTTTCTTTATTATCCCAGATCAAAAACGTAAATTGACCATTTAACTTGGAAAACACCTGAAAACCGAGAATTGAAAATGCAGATAATAGAACTTCTGTGTCAGTCTCCGTTGTAAATTCCAGTCCCATTGATTGTAATTCTTCGCGTAGCTCAATATAATTATAAATTTCTCCATTATATACTATCGTAAATCGTTTATCTAACGACTTCATTGGCTGAATGCCTGCATCTGATAAGTCGATAATTGCCAACCGTCTATGGCCTAATACACAGTGGTCAAAAGCTTCCACTTTTTCGGCATCTGGCCCCCGATGAGCCATTTTGCCAATTACATCTTTTACCCAGTTCAGCCTGTCTTCTTTTTTTGACTCATCCGTGAAATATACTCCGAGGATTCCACACATAAGTACATCATCCGACTACGAGGATTTAAAATCCTTAAGAAATTTCAAATGACTCATAGCTACAAAACAATTGCTGTCTTTAACACCATTAATTTCTTGTGAACCAACATGCGAATTCTTCATTTGAGCGACAAGCTTCCTGATGTAAGAGTCGAGAGATTTATTCAATTGGATTCGATGTTAGGCCACTCAAATGCATTTTTCGGGGATATATCGGATCCGTTACAATCAGCTCTTGAGTTACCTCATTCTATGAAATATTTTAATATTGAAATTGGTCGTCAGTTCCGTTGGGGTATAATCAAGCAAAAGTATTTCGATATGATTGAAAAAACAATAATCGAATTTGACCCAGATGTGATTCATGCTCACAACATCTACTTTTTGAATTTTATTAATCGATTTCTTACTAAAACAAAGTCCGTGACTCCAATTGTCTATAACGATCACGAATATTGGTCAAAATCCATGCAAATAATTAGTAGTGCATTTTTTTCATCATTAAACTGGTTTCGAGCAATTAGAACTAGATATAGGTCGTGGATATATCAAAAATGGGAAAAAAAATTCGTACATAATCGTACTGTATTAACGGTATCAAAAAAAATCGCAGAAGCTCACGAAGAAAATTATAATCCATCGTTTGTGAGTTATATTCCTAACATGCCGACATTAAAAGAATGTTCCGCTATTAATCTAGTAGAACGACGAAAACAAAAAACAGTTGTGTATATTGGCTCTGATTTTACAGTTAAAAACGTTCCATGCAGAAATACAGGCACAATACTTGAGGAGTGGACAAAACAAAAACCTGCAAAACTGATACTGATAGGGGATAGCAATATTCAATCAGATGACGTTATTACGTCTCTTGGCACTATTCCCCACATCTCACTTTACCATCATGCAAGCATGGCTCATTTTGGAGCGCTTGCCTATCTACCTCATCACTTCCACGAATATATTAGTCCTAACAAGATTTATATTTATATACACGCGGGTGCACTACCTATCTTACCTAAAAGTGTACCTTTCGAAGTGGATGTTCCACGATTTTCATCAACACCTGAATTTCTTGAAATTTTACACAACCATTCTATCCCAGATGCAAATGAACTTCGAAGTATAGCAGCGGAGTCTCTTATTGCTGATAATTATCTCGGAACGCTTAAAGAAGCTTACGAAGACGCTTTCTCACACTAAAACAATTTCCTATCGGAGTTTTCCGGCTTAATTCCCCTATAATAATAATAATTGTGAGACTAGATTTCTGGGACAGTGGGGATCTGTGGCTGGAATTCTAATAGTTCAGTGACAATTTTACTTGCAGCATTTCCGTCTCCATATACAGAACTGTCCGTTTTTATCTTCTTATTATACATTTCGTCAATTGCTTTTCGTATTAGCTGTGAATTAGTTCCTACAAGTACATTGGCTCGTTGTTCTAACGTTTCAACCCATTCTGAGGAAGTTCTGAGCGTTACACACGGAACGTTAAGTAAATATGCCTCCTTTTGAAGTCCTCCTGAGTCTGTAAGAACCAAATTTGAATGGGCGACCAAATTGAGGAATTCATGGTAGGGTAGAGGCTCAATTAACTTAATATTCGAGGGAATTGCAATGTTGGCCGAAACTATGACTTTGCGTGTGTGAGGATGCATAGGAAAGACAGTCGTGAACTTCATAGCACCAATTGCTTCGAAAATATTGTGTAAACGCATGGGATTGTTCAAATTTTCTCTTCTATGCATTGTAAGGACAGAAAATGAGTTTTTGTTAATTCCGAATGTATTTGCAGACTTATCAAAAAGAGTTGAATCAAAAATCTGCTTTTTTTCAGAAAGGAGGAGGTCATACATTGTGTCTCCTGAAATAATAATTTTTCCGAGAATATTTTCCTTTTTCAAATTATTAACTGCGGTTTCAGTTGGAGAAAAGAGAGAGGAGGATCCATGATCAATTAAACGACGATTAAGTTCCTCTGGCATTCGAAAATCGTAACTTCTTAATCCAGATTCGACATGGAGCACAGGGATATACAGGAACATCGCGGAGAGGCCCGCGGCCAAAGCAGAGTTTGTGTCTCCGGGTACTAATACCCCTTCAAATTCTGATCTCTTTAAAATGGGCGTAATCCTTTGGATAATCGTGCTAATATGATAGTCTGTACTCCCATAGCTTACATCTAGGTTATAGTCAGGAGGGTCAACTACAAGGCCTTTGAAGAAAACATCTACCAAATTTGCGTCTTTATGTTGTCCTGTGAAAATATGAATTAACTCGATATCAGCCGTTTGTTTTGTAGCTTTTAAAATAGGAACTGACTTAATTATCTGTGGCCTGGTACCCGTAACTAGTGCATACCTTTTATTCATTGATAATCACCATGTTTCTTTGGTTTACTATCTGGATATTTGCATGTAAAGGAGAAAGGAGCTTTTATTAACGCATTTTTATTTTAGGTGGAGCTTACTTGAAAATGTCAAGATTTCAGAAGAAATGGAAAATAAGGTGCTTATGGCATGAAAGGAGATCCCACACACAATTTACAATTCGCTCTAAGAGAATACTGTACTGAAATTACTTACTTCCAAACCATCTTATAGATTTCAAAGGCTTCAGCAAATTCAAAACCGGCTTTTAGACCATAATAGCGTAAAAACGCATCATTCGCTTGTTCCTTCATATAGTATCGATGATTCTGACTTTCATAACAGCGTAGAGCACTTATTCTCTTTGATGCGTCCTCCTTCGTGACCTCGACGTATAGTTTAGGATTGAAGGGTTCCACAATAATGTTCCAAGAGAGATTGTAACCTAAGAGTATTTCGGCAGACCATTTGAACGCCCTCAGCGTTTCAATTGCTGCTGTATAATGATCTTGGTGCAAATCGTGGGAGGAAGGAGTAAAGACGATATTTGGCTTGAATTTGTCTCTGACACGTTCAAGTTCATGTAAAATCTCATGTCTTTCTTTATCAAAACCCGTGTTTGTATAGCTAAAGTGTATACAGTTTCTATTGGGTATCCCGAGAATTTCAATTGATCTTTTCATTTCATCAATAATAACGACATTATCCTCGATATTTGTTAAAGCAACATAATAAACCGTCGCTCCTAACCGTACACATTTGGCCACTGTCGCCCCTGCACCCAACTCTACATCATCTGGATGGGCCGACACGAACAAAACTTTCGTTTCCGAATCTGTGATCAAATTTAGAGACATTAGTATAAACCGGCTTTAATTAGCAATCTTTTAATGGCTAGAATTACCTGATTTTTTTGATGACCATACAAATAAATTGAATAATCCGGATAGTCAGAAGAGGGTTGAGCAAGGAAACCAATAAGAAATTGAAGTCCCCTCTTCAATCTATGTTTGACAATTATTTCCTTAAGGGCTCGACCCAGCGTATATAACGGGTGATAATTGGCATCTTTCATGGCCCTACCCCATTCTATATATTTGGTTGGATGCCCCTTACCCTGAATACGATCAAGGGAGTAAGTGATATCTTTAAAATGGCCAACTGAATATCCTAAGAATCGTGCGCAATGAATTACAGAACTTTCGTAATCATAATTAACTGGATAGACTCCACTCAGATAATCAAAGACATCTCTTTTAATCATCCGTCCTCCTCCGATTGGAAAATCAGAATTAAAATTATTTAATAATTCGGGCCTGTCAGGAACTCCGCTCGCAACCCCATATCCTTTCATATTGTTAATCAGCCTTTCAGCGTAGCTTTCAGGCAGTTTCATATCAGCAGGGACAATAAAAAGATGTTCCCATTTCTTCGATTTCAGAAATCGCAATCCCAAGTTGTATACGTTTGCCATATCATACGAGGATACAGCTGAATACCCTCTGTCTTTCCTTCTTAGTACAACGACATCATAATTTTCCTTGTATTGCTCCAGAATATCTGGAGTATTGTCACTGGAACCATCATCAACTACTACAATATGGTCCGGTTTCAAAGTCTGATTGAGGATATTATCCAATGTTTTGGCAATGATACCTCCTTCATTACGAGCACACATCAAAATCGCGTACATATTGGGGATCTACCTGCTTATTACTCTAATTTCTGCCAAAACCTCTTGTTCTATCTTTCAGATTATCTGTTTTCGGTGTTTAACGATGTGAAGAGCGATTTTCGATATTCTTCAAAGATTTTAATGATTCCATCTACCCCTATATTGAACAGTGCATCCAATACTGACAAGCCATTGATGAATTTTCCTTGTGCTTGATAATACGGGTTTTTCTCGATGAAATCGAATACCTCTTGATATATCAATTCGATCCCTGCATTTGCAAATTCAGCCTCTGCTTGGTATTTTCGTGCTCCTGTTCCACTCAGGTAAATTGTTCCCTGGAAAAGCTTTACGAGATTGATATTATATTCGGATTTCTTTCCTTTCACTGGAAGCTTACTTGATATTGGCGTAGGGACCTTTATGGATAACATTTCCATCAGTTCCCTAATTGAATTCACATTGACATCAATCAATAATTCTACATCGCAAAAACCTTGGATTAAATCTGAAATTTCAGAAAAATATTCCTTGAAGTAAGGAGATTTATGATAGGTACCCCTGATTTGATTTAAATGCTTTGATTGCCAATTCTTTGTATTATCGACTTTTAAATCCTTTATTAGTGAAAAATCACTGTGTTTCTCCAATGGAACTGTCAAATATTTCTTCTCAGTAGAAATCGGTGCTCTAATGAGAGTTCGTTTTGTAAAACCACGTTTGGTGAACTTTACATTATCATGAAAAACAAAAACATCGCTACAGAATATTTTATTGAAATACCCTAGCCAGGGGAAATAATTTGGTTGATGGATCGCAATAATAGAACCTTTAACAGTAGATGCGAAGCTATTGTCAATCAATGTGATGTCCCTCTGTTGATGTTTGTAATTAGTCCTATTGACCCGTATAATGCATTTGGTGGTATTTAGGGGTTGAATATTCAGGGATGTTTCTCATCATAAAGTATATGATTCCTGAAAGGAACTTCTTCATTTTCTTGTCCAAAATACTTTTTTACGGAATTCTTAAGAAATTCCCACTCTTTATTAGTAACTGCTTGCTTATTACGGTTATTAAATCTCCCTGGGATCTTTTCTTTAATATTTGGGGTAACTTGATCCTCACCAATTAAATTTAAGATCTTTTTCAACTGCTTAACTGGGTTTTCAACAAGCCTTTCAAGCTGGATTATCGTATAGTCCGATTTGCTAATCCCTTCTAAACTGGTTTCTATCGCTTTTAGAATATAAAAGATTTGGCCTGCGATCTGTTCATAATCATTTCTCTGTATTAATTCAAAATATTCTGGTGGTTTGAGTGAAAACCATCCACTAGTATTTCCAAACACAGATTTTCTTCCTATTAGAATTGACTGTGCTTGATACAGAGGGTTTCGCAAGCAGATTACGAATCTGGCCTTATTCAACGTTTTGCTAAGGAAAGGGATCTGTAAGCTGCAATATAAGTTTCTAAATAACATTGGAAGATTGAAAACACTTTCTAGTGCAGCAATTTCTCTTTTAAAATATTTAGTATCAATGCTATCAATTGTTTCCTTTAGCATCACATGATTATCATCATATTGAAACCATCGATGCCAAAAATAGCTAAAATGATGAGGTTCATTCAAACCTGAAGTCCTTCCGTAATCCGATTGGAAGGTCACTGGCGGGGAGGTTCTAATTCCAAATACTTGTTCTTGAAGTGCACCAAAATATGGAGCTTTCCAAAACCGTGCCAAAAAATTTGAAATGTAACCAAAATATCCCGAATTAGCCACCAACTGATGTAATAGAGTTGTTGCACTTCTTGGTGCTCCAAAAATAAATGTGACAGGTTTCTCAGGTTCAGAGAACTCGGATATCAATTCTCTTTCAATGGGGTCAAGAATGTCATTTATTTTTTCTAATGTTCTTTCACTCTTAGGGTCTTTCTGATATTCTTTTGTCCATTTACTCATGAGTGAGGGGTTTTTATGCTGAGTTTTTAGGGGTAACTTAATTTCGTTTAAAACACCAGAAATCATCAGTACTAGGACTTTAGACATTTATTAGTGTGACAGCTGAAGTATTGGCATTATCCCAATTATTCTTAGTATTATCGTAATAATTCAACAACCGATCTAGATCGAGAAAAGGTGGCCGTTAGTAATATTGAAGATCTTGGCTCTTCGAGTGCTTGCTTGGGATATCACGTCCCGTCTTCCTCAACGTATAGATTTTATCAAAGAACGTCTCACAGAGTTCACCTTCTATGACGAAATCAATATATCTCCGGTACGTGCTCTTGGTTATTATTTGGGATACATAATCGGATTTATCCTCACAATACCACGCCTTTTGCGTAAAAAATACGACATACTTCTTGTTGAAAACGCCTATTTGGTGGTTTTTGGCGTTTTTTCAAGGTTGTCAAAGAGAAAAGTCATAGCAGAGTATGTAGACTATTACCCAGACATGCTCCAACGAATATATTTGACAAGGAGATTACGTTTTTACGTTGCAGTAATGCTTTGTAGGATTTTTTCAAAGCTTGCAAATTCTGTGATTGTGGAAACACAGCTGAGCAAAAAGATCGTAATCCGTCTTGGAATTTCACCCTCAAAGATACGTGTTATTCGACAATCTCCAGATCAGTCCTTCTTGAAACGTACAGTCTCTGGCAATTTACGAAAAACACTCAAGATTGGCGAGGATGAGTTCATAGTTGGGTACTTGGGCAAATTTACTCCACATTATGGATTAGAATTGATACCTCACGCTGTTGGAATAGCACAAGAGAAAACCAAGAGAAAGCTTACACTTCTCATGATAGGGGATGGAGTGCTCCTTCCTGAAATAAAGAATCTCGCTACCCAATATAACGTCGAGAGGGCGACTTTTACCGGTAGAGTTCCTTTCCGTGAAGTAACGAAATATTATTCTATTTTTGATGCTCTTCTTTACACTCCAGATACAGCTTCAGGAATCAAATTAGCAGAAGCAATGGTTATCGGTGTTCCACCAATAGTGAGCGCTGGATACGCTGCTGAAGTTGTAAAGGATGGGATTAACGGTTTTGTAACTAAAGCTCGGACACCAGATGGATATGCAGAGAAAATTATAGAAGTAGAACAATTATCAGGCCAGGAAATTAGTAATGTGGTCAATAGAGTAAAAAAATATGCTTTCGATCGTTTTGTGCTTGCATATAGACAATATCTGCATTTATTCAACGGAGTATATGGAATTGCAGATGATTAGTCGTGCCTTGATACATTTCTCAAACTTTGAAATATAACGGGGTTTTTTTCGGCCGCCCTAGCTAGCGAAAAATAGCGGGCCCCTGTGTTTAAAGCGGCTAATGCGCTTCTACGATCCACAATGGAGTTATTTCCAATAATAGGGATCATTGTGGCTTGAGAGTAGCTTCTTAACAGACTCAAGTCAGTACCTATTTCTCCGATGTGGTAGGAATCAATATGAAGAAAATCAAGGGGCAATAGATTGACCATCGGGAGAAATTTCTCAGCGGAGACGGCGTTTCCCCTAAATTTAAGTGAAACAAGAAAATCCTTTCTGTGAAATGTCTCAATAATCTGTCTTAGAACTTCGTTACGCTGCAAGAGGGCCTGTCCTCCCCCTGTGTTCGTTACTTCGGGCTGGCGACAGTGAACGTTGACCTCAATAATGGGCCGTGCGCCTATCAGCGTTGAAAACACCCTGGCGAAGCGTTGCGCATCAGTCAGATTGCTTATTCGAAGATTGATTATAAGCTCATTTGGATTTATGTTTCTTTGGAGTGGTTCAATTTTCTCAACGATGCTTTCCGCTTCCTCTCCGACTGGCAAGACAAACTCTCTTCGGCCTCTTTTAATCATTTGATGGCACGACCGTACCATTTCGATCCCAACAGGATACCCGCCAATTGACACCTTTCCCGCTCCTAGTTCCAAACAAGTGGAAGCAAAAGACGGATTGGTAATTCCACCCATGGCAGCAAGGATACTACGATTGTTGGATAAAATTTGTCACCTATAATCCAAAATTCTTTGCATTAATCTTTCCGCATCTGGAACAGAACGTATTAGGATATTTTCGATAATAGGTGTGATATTATGTTGCCTAATACGTCCACTTAGGTTCTTATCAGAGGTATGAATCATAATGCCGTCCAAGACATCGCCGAAGAGAGTTATTATTGCCATAGGAGAGGTAGGAATGTTCCAAGCGTTCAAAAAGGTGCCTGTTGGTCCTGATACAGGATCTTCACCTATAATAGGACTAATTGCGAGTTTGTGCGCCGAAGTGTTTCGAAGAGCGTCTCGAAGTGGGCGAATGGCGAGTATTGGCCCTATGGAAGAAACAGGATTGCCCGGACCAAAGATAACAATATCTGCCCTCTCAATGGCGTGTATGACCCCAGAGGTGGTCATCGTTAAATCCCCTTCATAGAAAACGTCTTGAACTTCTAGTTTTCCCCGATGTTTAACCCAAAATTCTTGTAGATGCATGATTCCAGAGGAAGTATTGATTCTGGTTTGGATATGTTGATTGGCCATAGGCAGAATTTGGGGTTCAATTTTCAGTCTTTTTCGAATAATATCCGTTGCCTCAGTGAGGGTATTTCCTTGGTTAAGGAGATGGGTTCGATATAAACAGAGACCCGCATCAAAATCACCTAGATTGAACCAAACGTCCTCCTGAAGTCGGGTACGAAGGAATTCAATAAGGTTAAAACTGTCTCCATCTATCCCCCACCATTTTGCGGTGTCAATAAGATCTGTTAGCGTAAGCAAAACGCTGTCAACATCAGGTGACACATGTAATCCGTAAAAATTCCAATCGTCGCCAGTATTTCCGATTATCGCAACGTCTTTTAGGGAAAGAGCGCGGATTGCTCCTTGGAGAAGTTTTGGGGTTCCTGTTCCTCCAGATAGAAAAAGGATACGGGTCATTTTCTTCGAAAACCCGAATATTTTAAATGATAATTGAGTTGCGCACAAGCAATGGTTCCGCAGTGGGATTTGATACTTTACGGTGCATGTGCCGGTATTGATACGCAAACGATCTGGCATGCGGCGGCCTTGGCTCGGAGTCGAGGAATTCAAGAAAACGATATCTTGATCATTGATTGGCCGAAACATCCCTTTGTATCCTGTGGCTTTAACCAGATCATGGATCAAGTGGTGGACATCGAGTACTGTGAATCTAAGAATCTTCCTGTGTACCAGCGTGCCTGTGGAGGTGGTACCGTCTATCTGGACTCAAATCAGTTTTTTTATCACGTGATTACTCATATCAATTCCAGCATTGTACCACGACATGTTAAAAGTTTTTATGCCAAGCTACTTGGCCCTGCCGTTCAAACGTGCCAACATTATGGGATTAACGCTGTTTATTATCCAGCTAACGAAATTCGAGTTGATGGACGCAAAATCTCGGGGAATGCGGCCGGTCTATACGAAGAGGCCCAAGCCCTTGTTGGTAATATCCTCTTAGAGTTCCCATACGACGAAATGGCTCGGATTCTGAAAGTTCCAAATGAGGACTTTCGAGGAACCGTTCGCAGACTAATGGAATCTGGGATTACCAGCGTCCGAAATCAAATCGGATTTGTCCCCCCTCGCAATGAACTGTTACAAACGTTCGTGGAATACTTTGAATCACACCTGAATCTTCAGCTGACACCAAAAAGTCTTCATCCGGAGACTCTTGCTTTGATGTACAAGCTACAAAAGACGCCCCTGAAAACAGAATGGCCTCTCAGCAAAACGCCGCAAACCCAGACTTCTATATGGAAAGTAAAGATCCATTCAGATGCATTTGTTGTGCAAAGGAGTTTTAATACATCGAGCGGACTGTTCCGTATACAATGCGGGATTCAAGGTTCCTTTCTAACTGAAATTCGCATCATCGATAAATTGGGGAAAATTCCGAGTCCGCTTCTTCCACAACTTGAACAACATCTGCTACAGATTGACTTAAGAAAGGTTAATTTGCCCGAATACATTTATTCGTTTCTTTCACGATTTGATATTGAGGATTTAAACTTATTATCAGGAGATTTAGCCCAATCTCTCTTCCAGACATACCAAAGCATCTCGCAATCTCCTTAGGAGAACAGTCAACGCATTCACAATTTATACAACTATACTTTGGTCATCCGTTCAATCAAGGGGAGTAATTCGTTATTTATAGCCTTTGAATACTTTTTGATGCCCTAACTGTTGGTAAAATGTCCTAAGGAGCGAAACCATTTAATTATCGCAACTAATTTTTCGAAAATAATGGCAATCCCTCCAGCTGATTGGGATACTTATGCTCATTCAACCAATTCGATCATAATTCGGGCCTATTACTTTTTTACCGTCTGGCGTAACTATCGTTGGCTTTTACAGGGATTAAAAATCCCCCATGGCAGCATGTTAGAAATCGGAGCGTCAACAGGGCAGAATTCTCTTCGTCTGGCCAAACGTTACAATTTACGGCCAACACTGGTTGATACTTCTCCATTGGCTCTAGCAATGGCCAAACGACGATTTATACATGCCCAAATTAGAGCGAATTTCATACTAGAAGATGTACTGAATCTTTCCCTTTCCATTCGGTTCGATATGGTTCATTCCCATGGATTATTAGAACATTTCAAACCATCCATCCAAAAGATTGCTTTTCATAACCACAGTAAGCATGTAAAGCCAGATGGATGGCTCGTAAGTTGGGTTCCTACTCCAGATATCCCATATCGTATCAATAGGTGGTATCTCGAGCATTCTGGGCAGTGGATTTTTGGATTTGAGGAACCAATCAAACTAGGTTCATTTATAAAATTGTTTCACCATGAAAATCTTGTTATTCGGAAAATACGTCATGTTCCTGGCTGGATTGGTATTGCCGCGCAAAAGGCGTTAATCTAGTTTCACGGCTACTAGCCAGTCCGATTTTGTTCGAAGATAGAACGAAATCTACGAAAATAGATATATAATCGATTTCTATAAGAGGTGGCATAGACTAGTTAAGACAACTAAATGCTGGAGGAATGGAAAGCACGTTAGATACATCATATATACTTGGATTACTGGTCATCGCAATACTTTTAGGTGTAAAACATGCTTTTGATGCGGACCATCTTGTGGCGGTCTCTGGCCTCTTGACTCATTCCCAGACAACGAGGAAAACGATTTCCTTGAGCGTATCTTGGGCTTTAGGTCATATGGCTACGGCTACCGTGCTAACTATTGTCTTGTTTATCTTTCGTGAGAGTATTTTTCTCCCCATGCTCGCAAATCTAGAATTACTTGTCCCTGTTATGCTTATAGTCATTGCCCTGTTTACAATCGCCTGGGAATTCAATCTAATACATTTTCATAGGCATTCGCATGGTGTAACAGATGTGGCAGACGCGAAAGAGCATACTCACCTGCATGTTCATCTTTCAACGTCTTCACAACGCGAACACGGCACCATGGTTGGAATTGGCGTCATCCATGGCATAGCGAGCAATGATGAGCTACTATTACTATTTACATTAACTCTGGGCATACAAGATCTTCTTGGTATTCTTTTTGGTGTTCTACTCTTCACAGTTGGCGTTATTATGGGAATGATCGGATATGGTATCTCAGTTAACTATCCAGCAAAAAGATTCGGACAAAAACGGGTAACACGGGTCATAAATCTATCAATAGCAACTTTAAGCCTGGTTTATGCGATTTGGCTGTTGTTGGGACTTCAAGGTATAAATATATTCGAAATTTTTTCCCCAAATAATTCTTAAGGATGTATTATAGATCAATGAGCGCGGACTAATTCCAAACTCCTTAAAGATTATGGAAAATGAAGAAAATATGCGTTATAAGTTCTTTTAAAGCAAATTACAAATGTTAACCTGTTTTAGGGTTCTTAAAACTGGGGGGGTGCAATTCATATCGGTGTGAGACAAATGAGGGATCACGTTCCTCTCTAAGAGTGGGCCGACTATAACAGGAATTGCGCTTAAACGCTCAGATTTCCATACAACGCGGGAGTATTTAGAAACCATCATATATGCGGATCAATATCATCAATTTATTTTTCTTGATTATGAAGGCCAAGAATGGCTCTTGACTCCTGAGCAGCTTGGGGTTATTTTAGGTCAAATTCGGAATCGTCTTGTGCTGACAGTGTCTGTTCGGAGTGCAGAGTTTTATAAAAACCGAAATTTCCTACTGGAAAACTATCTCCGAATCGCTGACAAATATCCCAATCTGATGTTTAATATTGTAGCAGGTTCCCCAGACTACTCGTCTGTTGACCCAAAAATCCCAGTAGCTAAAGCATTTCATAACATTCTTACTAGAGTGAGAGCTCTGACCGACGAATGTCTCTTTCTCGGGGGAGAAAATCTGTCATCCAAGCTTATTGGTAAGGTAGCCAAACATTACGGCTCCATAATACCATTCCTCCTCTATGGCGATCCTCGAGCTGTCCTTTCCAACCATCTCCCGGGGCCATATGCAGTATATATGCCGATGGCCCAGCTCCTTCCTGAAGAGGAGGCCGTAAGGATAGTTGTGAAGTATCTTTTACGACGAAAACCAATTTTGCTTGAACTCAAGCAGGAAAAAATCAATCCCCGTACTCTTTCAGTAGAGTGGGAGAGGTTACCTCAAGTGGCTCAACGGATATTACGTTCTCGCTTTCAACATTACGTGCTGTCTTCATGGAATTTCAAGACACGGATTGAAACATTCACGCATTACGGGGCGCATCTCATAGTTGGATACCCTTGTGTACCTGATTTGCTGTTCGAACTGATTCGATCATTGCGTTATAGCTCTATTCCCTGTACAAAAAGCCACGATAAATCAAATCCTCCATTGGCCTGGCTTTTTCCTTAATAAAATCTACCTAAAGCGGCCGAGAGCAGGATTCCTATCCTAAACCTACCTACCCCAGGGCGAAATCGTGGTCGAAAAGCTCCAAGTAGAAAACCAACATTCAAATGAAAGGAACAAATATCGGGGCAAGGGTAGAAATGAATGACTTCTGCTGATTTAAGCTCTGTTTTGGTCGCTCATCTGGATCCATCATGGATCCCAATTCTTCGAGAGCTTTATTGGTCTAATAATATTGAAATATGGCTTTCAAAAGGATATGTGTCACTGAGACTTACTGAAGAAGAGAGAAAACGCTGGCGGATCTCTGAAAGGCAATCTGAACGTATCGAAGCAATATTACAAGAAAAATCTGATCACTTGAAGGGAACCAAAGAAACAATAAAGCTACTGGTTCTTAAATCATTAGGGTCGGTTGAATCTATCCAGATACCAAATCAGATCAATTCCAAAGGATCCCCTTTGTATCCAGATTTGACGCAATTGATTCCTGAAACGGAGAGGGAAATAAGACAAGAGATTCAAACAGTTTGGGGAAAGATACGAAGTCGAGACTTCGACTCATTGACCCTAGATTTCGAGAAATGGGATCGTAGGAATCACTTCCCGTCACTGAAGAAAGCAGGCGAGATTGTCGCAAAAACCTTGAAAAAACAGCAAGTATCTTTAACTTCGCTAACCTTTCAAGAAATTACATCCCTATCCCAATCAATTCTCCCCTTTCTTCTACTAGTAGACCATTTCTATAATCCCCAGCCTGACCTCCAGAAATTAGAATCATATCGTAGATTGTTATTGATGAAAAAAGAAGCATATACTCGTGTATTGGATTTCATCCTTTATGCGTCCTGGCGTAATTATTCAGAGGAAATGTTCGAGAATACAAAAGAGTGGGTGGAAAGCCAAGAACCCTATCTTATAGATTGGTTAATTCACGGTGTTGAAGTACCTGGACGTTCCCAACCTCGGCGTGCCCTAAATTACCTTCGGCCTGTACTCAATATATCAAATGAGAATGTTGAATGGATCTTGAAGCATGTACTTGCTCAGCTTATTGGAGCCGCGCCTTTTGAAGCGGTTCACCACCTTATTCCATGGTTGAATAGACCAGTAACCCGTATAAAAACTCAGAATCTGATTGAAAACGCGCTTGATGAAATCCTTGAAGATAAAATCGTAAATAACAATGTCGTTGATGAAGATTTCCCTGATCTCGGCACGACACTGGAATCGATTATGAATCAATGGCTAGAAAAAGGGACAGAAGTCCAATCTCAAATTGCCACTCGTTTTTTAAAAAAATTAAACCCATTCATTAACACATAACTCAAAAATACTTTCTGACGTGAAATGATTGACAACGAAGAACTTGAAATTGACCTTTTTGTAAAGGGATTGACGAGTTATGGTATTATTTGCGGAGGAGTTGAATCGCAATTAGGATCGTTAAAACTACGGAGTGAATTACTATTTCAAAGAATTTGCCAACCGAGTTACTAAAATATCTCTTGAAACCCCTTAATGGTTCCAAGAAATCTCAAATTCCTCCTATGCCAAAACTCATTGAAGACATCACTTCTGAACTAGTATCGTACGTCGAAACCAAACATTTTAACCAAACCGCGGATTTTAAAAGGCATATCCAGCAGGATTTAGTCCGAATCTTTAGCACATGGAAACCAGAAGAATTTGCTACTTTTTCACAATCCTTCATTGCCCACCTCCTTATTGCTCAGATCTTGTGTTACCTGATATTACAGGAACGATCACCTCAACTTGGTTTGGAGCGCTTAAGCCAAATTGAGTCAATTTCTGATCTCAAGGCTCTGTTTAGCAGGATATTTGAAGGAAATGACATTGAGTTATTTTCAATTCCAACTGTTTCGGCGCTTAAGAATCTTCAAATTACTCTTGATCTTGTTAACTTGATCATTAAGGTTCTAGATCGTTATAAAACATATGTAGCCGAACAAGATTTCATAGGATTTAGTTTACAACGTTCTTTTCCTTCTTCGTATCGCAAAGCTTTGGCAGCATACTATACCTCTATTCCAGCTAGCCGATTTCTTGCTAATTTAGCGATAGAGAAAGCCTCTGACACGATTTTTGATCCCGCTTGTGGTACGGGGGGCCTCCTCGTGGCCTCATATCAAAGACGAAAACAAATCGACCCGACTTTTCCAGAACAATCCATACTCCGAAATACATTTGGCACGGATATCTCTCCCTTGGCATGCTTGTTTGCATCGATGAATCTCAGCATTCAAACTGCCTTGAATATGACAGATCGTGCAAGGATCGTCTGTAGAGATGTGTTTGAAATAAATGGAAACAGAACACTGGGTTCCTATTTTAATCCAACAATTAAAGGGAGTGATCAAGGTGAGAGGCCACAAAAATTCAATGTATTGATTGGAAATCCTCCCTTTACCCAAGGCGATCGTCTAGATTCCCGGTATAAAGAACATTTGTATACATGGTTTGAAAACCGAGGTTTTTCCACCAATAAATTGATCGATAAGAAGCATCTCGGGCTACACGGTTATTTTCTACTTGCAACTTCTTATTTTCTTAAACCTGGTGGGACGGTTGCTTTTATATTACCGTTTTCAATATTTTATACTGAAAGTACAGCGCCTATTGTTCAATATTTGTTTCGGACATTCAATATCGAGTATCTTGTCAAATCGGATGTGGAACCTGCGTTTTCCGATTCTTCATTTGAGGAAATAATCCTAATCGGAAGAAAGAACTACGATGGGCCAATCAAAATACTTATTCTCCAGGAATCCCTTGCGGCCAGATCCTCAGATGAAATCGATAATTTGACAAACACCATAAAATGTGCCGTTTCCGATGGCGATTTCGAGGGTTTTCGGCTGCTTACAGTTTCGAAAAAAGAGTTCCGTGTCAATCGCTGGACTGTGTTTTTTCGATCATACGATTTTGTTCGCTTATGGCGCAAAATTAAGATGAAAACTAGTCCCATCACTGATTGTGCAGAAATCGTTAGAGGAAATCGTGTTGCGCCAATCCGCCTCTTTAGCCTGCCGAATAAAATCTGGGAAATCGTTTCAGCCACACCAACTGGCATTAATATTCAAACTAGGAAAGGGGGGCAAAAGGGATTCAGATTTCCTCAAACAGATGTCGTCCGCTCAATGAAAAGATATAACGAAATGGCTGAATATCCTAATCTGATACCTGAAGGAACCCCTCAAACCTATTATATCAGAGTGAATCAATCCAGTAATATCTTCAACGATTGGTTGAAATTAAATGATGTTGACCCCAGAGCTCATTCCTTTATCCTATATCCGCCCATAGATCGGTCGACCCACCTAGCCATCCCACAGAAAATTGGGTGGAATACAACAAAAACCATCGCGTTCTATTCACGTAAGCCATTGCATGTAGGGGATGGTTTTATGAGTATTAAGATGGATCCGCAAAAATCATTCTGGTATTTTTGTTATTTAACTAGCAGCTTTGGAATTTTTAATACTCTAGCGTTGTGGAGGCCGATTAGTGGAAACTATGGACAGATACTCGGCCCAGACATGGAATTCTTTCGCTTTATGGATTTTTCTAACGTTTCTCTCGCAAACAAGAAAACTTTAACAGAATTAGTCCAATTTGCTTCTCAAAATCCTGTCAAGGAGAGACCCACCTTCTTGAAAATCCTTGAATCCATTCAAAAGGATCCAATCAATCCTTTATACCAGATTGACCTAATAATCGCAGAGATATTAGGTCTGGATTCTAAATTCGTGGATGGACTCCATTCCGTACTTATCACGGAACTCTCTCGTTACAAATAAAACCGGAAAAATAAAGGAGAACAATGTGACCCTAGAAAGTAGTTTTCCCCTCGAGCATGTATCTATACTAGCAGAAATTGAATCGCAAAGAAGGCAGTTTTATCGGCCAATATATTCAATACATAAGAGTTGGGCACGCAGACCAGGAAGTACTTTTCGGGCTATCGGGTTGGCCCACTTTTCTCCCTCGCCTCTTTTTGATTCAAATATTCCTGGTAAGGGGGCGTACTATGAAAACCACGAGTTTAAAAACAAAATTGCTTTGGACCCCTTCTGCGGGGGAGGTACGAGTTTAGTTGAGCTGCATCGTCTAGGGCTAAAGACCATTGGATTTGACATAAATCCGATCGCCCTTTTTACGACGAAAAAGGAATTTGACCCGTTTAACCTGGCCTTATTCAACCAAATAGCTGACGGATTGAATCAAGAAATTGGCACCAAGCTTAAAACGTATTATCAAACTCAGTGTCCTCAATGCCAGCATGAAAAGGCAGACATTATGTATACCTTTTGGGTCAGAACCATTCGGTGTCCTTCGTGTCATTCTAATGAAGATCTCTTCAAATATTATATTATCGGAAAAAAACAGAGAAAAAGCTCGGAAACTATGGTGATTTGTCCGAAGTGCGATCACTTATTTTATTCCAAATCCCCAGTTACAAATACTGCATCATGTCCAAAATGTGAATTCACGTTTATCCCTATCAACGGAAACTGTCGTAAAAAAGAGTTCACCTGTACTAGTTGTAATCAATCTTTTCGATTACTTGATGTCCTTAAAATACTTCAATACGAATGGATGGCCCGACAGATCGCTATTGAGTATTTTTGTAACCGTTGCGGAACTCGCGATTATAAAACAGTCACCGACGAGGATATACACCAATATTACCGTGCTCAATCCGAGTTCGAGCATCGCACTGATGAATTGGTCTTTCCACGAGAGAAAATTCCGGTTAATGCTTCTACGACAAGCAATCTTCGAAATTATGGATTTTATTATTTTACTGATTTGTTTAACTCGCGCCAGCTCTTATGTTTAGGCCTTCTTCTAAAATCTATAAGCCAAATTCCTGATCGAAACCATAAGGAGTATTTTGCAGCGGCATTCTCAAGTAGTTTGGAATTTCACACAGTTTTATGTCCATATAACTATACTATGAAGCAGATTGTGAATGTCTTCAATTATCAGACATTTCTTGTGCCTACCATGTTCGTAGAGAATAATGTTTGGGGAAGTAAGAAGGGCAATGGGACTTTCCTAACGTACCTGGATCGGATTAGAAAAGCTAAAGCATATTGTAAAGCGCCATTCGAAGTTTCAGTTCAGAATGGCTCAAAAATTCGTATTCCTATTGACGGGGACTCCATCAAGGCCAGACAGGTAAGTACATTCTCCCATCTCTTAACAAATCAGACTAACGATGTGCTTCTTCAATGGGGAAGTTCTGAGAGCCTGATGAAATCCATTCCCAGTGAATCCATTGATTTTATCTTAACTGATCCCCCGTATTTAGATTATATTCAGTACTCAGAAATCTCTAATTTCTTTTATGTCTGGTTAAAGCAAATGTTGTACTCTTCAGATTATCCTAGTTTTCGATCAGACCTTATCCAAAGCGACCAAGACCTAGGATCCCAAAAAGATTATCAAAACTTCCAGACGAGACTTTTTAGGATCTTTAAGGAATGTCATCGCGTCTTGAAAACTGAAGCACCGTTTATATTCACTTTTCACCATGCAACAAGTAGCGGGTGGAATATAATTCTGCTTACACTAGCTAAAAATGATTTTCAAGTCACCGCAGCTTTGCCCATCCGTAGTGAATTTGGAGCACGCCCCGTTAAAGGATTAAATCGTGATTTTATTCTAGTATGCCGGAAAATTTCCTCTAAGTCAAAAAATATTGTCAACCGTGCATTTAAGGAGCTTAAGGGGAGGCTAGATACACACATTCACGCTTACTCTCAGATGCCAGATGTACCAGTTTCAAACATTAATAATGAATTCAGATTCGCTCAATTACTACCTCTTGTTTCCGCATGTTTTTCCAAAGATAGATCTGAGAACCTGAACCAAGCTTCAGTACTACTAGAAAACCTCATGGCATCGTTGTTCTCTAGGAAATAACTTCAAAAGAGGCTGGAACCACCTTTTAGACTAGGTGCTAGAAAGAAGACAACTAAAGGCGAACTAAAAAATGTCCGGCGAATACTTTGGTCACGTAATAAAAGACAAAAAGATCCAGAAAGTTGCTGAGGAGCTATTCTTTCAACTGTTGGATGCTGTCAAGGTAGCATATGAGAAATATGTGGAAGCCATCAAGGCTTGGATTACCCAAAACTTCGATACGGGGCTCTCACTTCGAGATGAGATTATTGACCTTGAAAAGGAAGGCGATAAAGTAAAAGATGTTTTTTTCGAATCGATTTTTCGAAAACAGGCATATCTCCCGCAGATTCGAGAGGAACGCCATCTTATGATGCTTAATGTTGACAAACTGCTGGGAAGAATTGAACGCGCTGTCAGGATTTTGTGTCTCAAGAAGATTGACGAAACTTATTTTCCCAAAGAGTTTGACCTAATTTTAGAGAAGACATCAGTTGTAATAGATCTATTTATAAACGCAAATAAGGCGTTTTTTGAGGATTATAATGAGGCTGCTCGCCTCTCGATGCAGGTAGAAGAAATTAGGGACGAAGTACGAGATCTTTATTACACAGTTTTAGAAAATGCTGTGAACGATCGCCTACCTAGGGGCACAACACGACTCTTAAACGCCTCCACCCGTATCACTATTGAAGCTGAGGAAGGAACAGATTATCTCAAGGTTCTTATTGCTAAGCATTCCTAAAATCATATTCTAATCAAACCTCAGTGGAATTTCCATGACCGATCCAATTATCCTATATGGTTCGCTCATACTCGGATTTGTGGTTGCTATTGCAATTGGCGCCAATGACGAAACAATGACACCCGCAGTAGGTGCAGGCTTATTGACATTGAGTTTAGCGGTATTACTAGGGGGAATATTCAATCTATTTGGGGTTTTCATTCTAGGCCAATCTGTGTCAAAAACTGTGGGCGGTAAATTTGCTACTTTTACTTTAACCTTGGAAATGGTGTTTGTAATACTCGTCTCTATGGCTATCTGGTTGTTTATCGTATCAATCAAAGGAGTTCCCATCAGTACAACCCAAAGTGTAGTAGGATCTGTGGTTGGGGTTGTACTACTTGCACCAGGGGGAGGCCTTAGTGGTCTGAATTATGAAACATTATTCTGGGTAGTTATGAGCTGGATTATTTCCCCCTTACTTGGTTTGCTTGGCGGGTTTGCTTTTTACTTGCTTATAATGAAAGGTAGGAGTCGTATCAAAACGAAGGGGTATTCTGATTATGAACGTCAAGAAAAGATAGCCTCTTATGCTTTGGCTGTCTTCCTTCTGGTTTCGGTTTTCAGTCGCGCTGGAAACGACGTAGCCAAGGCCATCGGACCTTTAATGGCCATAGAAGAGTTCAGCGCCGATCCCTTTCCTGCACTGTTCGCGGGAGGATTGGGTATGTGTTTAGGAGTCATATTGATTGGGAGACGGGTAGTGAAAAAGCTTTCCTCAGATGTAGTTGCTCTTTCTCCGACATCCGCTCTATCAGCATCGATTTCAGTAAGCTTCATCATGTTTTTTGGGACATTGATGGGGATACCCCTGTCAGGATCCCACATTTTAGTTGCAGCCTTCATTGGTGTTGGTTTTGTAAATAAGGAGAAAGTTGATAGGGATTCATTAAAAGAAATCGGATTAAGCTGGGTTATAACCACTCCTGTATCAGCAATATTTGCTGCTCTTATATATTTGCCAGTTCTAGCCTTTGGAATTCACATTCCAACCTCCTGAGAAAATTATTCTCGGTTAATACCGCTTTGGTTTAATCTATGACTATTTCAATTGTGTGAGCACAGTATGACAGATAGTCCTTCTCCCTGTTCAATTAGGAAAACAATTGAGTACTATTTTCCTTATACATTAGTAAGCAAGTTAGCCTACAGGGAAAGCAACGCAAAACGATATTACAGGCCAGTCCTTACACTGCATAAATGGTTTGCTCGACGTCTTGGTTCAGTCTTCAGGTCGATTTTGATTTACAGCGCAACCAATCTATCTGGGCAACACGTGTATGAGAGTGAAGAAGAATTCTGGCAGACATATCTAAAAGAATACAATTTTTCCGAACTATCCATCCTGGATCCTTTTATGGGTGGGGGCACTACCATCCTTGAAGCGGTTCGTTTAGGCTTTGGAAAAGTCATTGGAGGTGATTTAAATCCTGTAGCATGGTTTACTGTAAAAAAAAGTGTTGATTCCGTTGATTTAGATATTCTTGAAGCAGAGTTTCAGAATTTATCAGCAGATCTAAGACAAGAGTTGCTAGAATACTACAAAACACCATGTGATGTCTGTTCTCTCGAAGCTGACGTAATGTATTATTTTTGGATAAAGGAAATCACCTGTGAGAATTGCAAAACGGAGATTGCTTTGTTTCGCAGTTATATTTTCGCTTACGAAAAAAAGAAGGCATCTATACACGTTATTTGTCCCGAATGTGAGCAAATTTTTACATCTAGCGCTATAACGCAAGTTAAATGTCCTGAATGCGCAAAAGAATTCGATCCTACCGAGTTCACTGCAAAACGTGGCTATTACCGTTGTCCAGCCTGTAACCATTCAAACAGAATAGTGTCTGCAAATCTATCCCAGAAAAGACGTATGCGGTTGTATGCTATAGAATATTACTGCTCGTCGTGCATGAAACGTAGATATAAACGTGCAGGGAACTCCGATCTACTTCTTTTTGAAAAGGCAAAAACCGAATGGGCTGCCATGAAAGACATACTCCCTGTTCCGTCTCAAGAAATCCCTCCAGGGGACAAAACTAAAGAACTACACAACCACGGCATAAATACATTTGCAGAGATGTTCAATGAGCGACAGTTGCTCTCTCTGGGTAAGCTATTAAATGCGATTCTCAGGATTACAGACGAAAACATCCGAGAATTTCTATTGATTACATTTTCTACTGCCTTAGAATACCAGAACCTTTTGTGTGAATATCACCGCAAGAATCACTATGTCTATAATCTTTATCGAAAACACGCCTATGTAAATGCCTTAAATCCAGTTGAAAATAATGTATGGGGAGCTCGTTATGGCACTGGAACATTCAAGAATTTCTTTGCAAAAACTATTCGAATAAAAGACTATTGCAGAACTCCCTATGAATATTATATTACACCTTCGGGCGAATCGAAACGACGAGTAATGAAGAGGCCCATTAAGGGAAATATCGTTGGATCTCACCGAGATATGGGCCGAAGAGAAAGGGATTTAGATACCAGTTCTGTGCTACTTTATTGCTCTGCGTCTCAGGAGTTAGAAGTTCCGACAAATACAATTGATCTGGTTATTACAGATCCACCATATGCTGGTAATGTTCAGTACGGCGAATTGGCAGATTTTTATTACGTTTGGCTCCGGCTAGGTCTAAAAGATACCTATCCCTGGTTTCAACCACCCCTTTCACCTAAAAAAGCAGAGATCGTCACGAATATAACAAGAAAAAAAGCGTCCATCGATTTCCAGAAAGATCTAAGTTCCGTATTCAACGAGGCCAGACGAGTCCTGAAACCCGAAGGTCTAATGATTTTCACGTTCCATCATAAAAAGGTGGAGGCTTGGGCGGTGATGACCCAAAGTGTTTTGGAAAATGGCTTTTATATCGTAGCAGTTTATCCAGTATGGTCTGAAATGAAAACATCAACCCAAATTAGAGGGAAATCGAGCATTGAATTTGATGCCATTTTTGTTTGTAAACAACGTGTGCAAAAACCGGAAAAGATTTCCTGGCCCAAGCTTCTCCCAGTAATTGAACAAGAAATCGAGGAAAAGATGGTAGAAATTAGCAAATTGCCATTACAGCGAGATATCCGAAAGGAAGATAGATTGGTCGTCCGATTTGGAGTGGGATTACATCATTACTCTCTACATTATCCCCAAGTCTACTTGAATGGCACGCTTTTACCTGTACAAACTGTGCTCGATCGATTAGCAGACAAATTAATCTAGCGTTCAAAGTTAGGTATCAGTGTAGGTAGTTTTTGAGGGCGACAGTTCGTAAATCCATCTTGTTAAATACATAAAGGGAGTGTCAATTAAACCAAGGAACCATTTCGCAATGATTTGGCCAATAATCAACGTCATGATCACATCCCACGGAGTAACAAGGTTTAAAGCAGCGGGATCAATAGCACCAAGTGCATTGGGGAGAAGATTAAATGCCAGGGGAACAAAAATCATCGAATCCAACGCTAGGCTTAAAATATCACTGACCACGTTCCTGATCCACAGATACTTATACCATTCTGCTTGAGAATCGATCCATCCCCTAATGAGATCATAAATCCATGCGTCGAAGCGTTCACTGACTAAGAACGCTATCCAAGATGCCATGGTAATCGAGGGAACAATGGCAAAACTCGCCAACGGATCTGGATCTGGAAATGCCATAGGTAGCATGGTAGCCAACAGTAGAAGGACAACCATACATATTTGACTAGCTAATGCAATCCAGATCATCTCATATACTTTTCGTCGCCCAAACCTCTCATTTACCATATCTGTTATTTGAAGGGTGAATGGAAACACAATTACTCCGACAGGTGCGACTACTGCTATAAATCCAAAGTCAAAACTCGCAATTTTCGCAGCAAAGAACTGGGCAAGCGTGAGGAATAAAATATAAGCACCGATCAAGGCCCGAGGAGAATCAATATACACTGTATATCGAGCACCGGCCAAGGTAATCAGACCAATAAGGAAAAAAACCCCAATGCTTACAATAAGACCTTCTAACATCTTTATTCACCAAAATTCCATTAACCTGCCCATCTTTTGTACTAGATCTAAAACCCATTGGGGGTTTTCGGATAGGTTTTGGCGGTCCCCCTCTCCCTTAAAAGGAGGTGTCGGATCCTTCATTTTTTCCGTATTTCTTCGAGTTGATGTTCAATCATACGTTTTTGGATGGTTATGATCTTCTCAATTTCAACGAGGGCGTGACGGTACTTTTTCTCATCAATTACTCCATCATTATATAATTCCAGCATTTTAAGTTTAAACTGCTCGGGAGAGAGACGATTGGCTTGAAATGCAACCCAGATACTTTCGTAACTCGTAAGCTCATCGCTTTCTCTTCTAAGCTGATCTAGTTGTCTAATAAATTTCCTAGCGTTTCTCATCGCCCGATAAAAGGTATCACGTTTGATTTCTTGATTTACCAATTGGCGCTGTACAATTGTTTCGAACTCTTCGAGCGTTACAAGATTATTTTGAAGCAAAATCCATGCCGATGCATAGGATTTTGGTCTTCCCACCGTGGACTTGGAAGTTTGAAGTTTTGACACCGCTTTTAAACTCGCTAAAACTTCTTCAGGAGTTAATTTATCAATTAAACGTGCTCCCTCTTGGGCTTGCTCTGAAGTCCAACCTAGTAGCTGTTTTAAAACAGAAGCTAGTTCAAAATAGCTATATGTCAATATTTTTACCCCAAAGTATCTGATTACCGACACCAGTTTGTGAGATTTTTCCCGTGCGAGTCTGATATGATATTGTCTCTTATTTGATCATTTACGGGAGTTCACACCAGGAAATTTTCATCAAATGAACTTGCCTCTACAGGCTCTATTGTTGCAAAACTAAAAAAAGTGGTCTAAAAATGTTTCGATAAGCTTAGCTAGCTATTAATTAATTTTGGTTAGAAAATTGTCAAATATTGACTCACCTACACGCGTCATTTTGGTAAAAAACAGCTATGAATTTCGCAAATCTGTGATGAGCTCTGGATTTCAGCAAGAAAAAAAAGAAAAACACCCCCCGCCGACGCCTCCTTCCCTCCAACCCTCTGGTCCTCCCTTCCGCCCTCGATTCCATTTCAATCCTTCTTTGGAATGGCACGATTGCAAGCCATAGGAGGTTTTTAAACCTTTGCTATGTGTAAATTGCCAAACGGGAGGGTAAATCCTATAGGGGCCCAATATATTTCTCTCCAAGAGAGTAACTGGGGAACTGAATGGTTTCGTAAAGCGCAGCGCTTTTTTCGAAAAAACGGCCTCGGAGGGGGTCGGCCACAAGAGGGTTCTCTTAGCTTGACCTTATGATATGTTGGCGGAGGATTTGGGTGAGAAAGAGTATTGAAAACACACGGAATGCCCAAATTATAATTAGGAAGTTTGGTACGACTATGGTGTACGGTCCAGTAAGGAAAAGAGCAGCATAGGTCCAATACCCAGCCAAATGACCAATAATCTCGAGAATGGCCCCTGCAAACATGGCCATAACCGTTAAAACTATATTCTGCTTGAAAGTATGTGTAGCACCGAATAAAAAGGTGAAAATGATCAGTAGGCCGATTATCCCACTAACCACTAGCATAAATGTTTGGTCTAAAGATGTAATCATATCTAATAGGTTTTCAGGTACGGATAAAACACTAAATAGCCCTATAAGGGCCAAAACAGGAAGCACGTTTTTTATCCGAGTAACGATGCCTCCTGTGGCATCTGATAACCGAATGTATTTCAAGATCCAATTTGACATTCCGATGACCAAGAGAAAAACGATTGGCCAGCCTAAAATGATGAATATCAATCGGAAGGGATCCCCATCCAAGTAATTCCAGAAGTTTACTGTGGTGAAAATGCCCTCTTCACCCCAAGCCCATAGGATCACAAGCACATAAAAGATAAAAAAGGATCTAAAGGGGAGTTTGATGGATGCGATCAAATATCCCAAGGAAGCCAGGAAAAAACCAATCAGAAACGCCAATATCCAACCGTATTGGGGGGTTTGAAGCACATTCCAGGAATGATCCCAAAAACCACCAAAATAAAAACCTCCCCATGCCAAGGTGACAGTTACAAGGCCAAAACCAAAGCTAAAGAGTCTTCCTGTACGAGTTCGAACCGCATTCAGTTCGTCCTGGACGAAATGCTCTTCTTTCATATCGAAAAAACTCTCCCAGAATGAAGAACTGGGATTAAACGGGTCCTGCATTTTTTGCCGGATCTTTAATGCGGGGTCAGGATCAGCCAAATTCCACAAAATTGCAAGTTTTTCTTGAGTCAGGCTGTACTTCTGTTCCTTAAAGTCTTCTAAAGACATTTTATGAAGTTTACTCTGATACTTTGTAAAAAAGATATATGCAAACAATAGACTAATGGCAACCAATATTCCAACGAGATCCATTCCTTCAACAAGTAATGGATATTGGATTCGTGCAACCAAGAGAATCGCGTAGCAAGCTAGAAAGCCTAGAAATCCAATCGCTGACCAAAATCTTCCAAATCCCCTGGAAGGTCCCATGGAATGCCAACTATCAGGTATAGCTAGTTTAACCTGCTGCTGACTACGTAATTTTCCGCGTAACTCCTTCCTTCGCCTAGTGGCAACATCGTGGTGGAATTTATCGTATCTAACTTTATCAAAAACCCAATGATTGTTTTCTTTCTTGATATAGACAAAAACGGGGGCATAATCGATTTTGTGTGCGAATATGGAGAAGAACGGTTGGAGCTTGATCAAAAGCACCAATAATGGGATTATTATAAATACCAAAGAAACTGCAGGAATATAGATCGTTCCGATTAATGGGTCCCCTGTTGGAATGGGAGGTAGATATGTTGTTCCTGCCCACCTGGGAGGCAATTCAACCAACATTGCGGAGAAGAGGGCAGCATACGGGATTAAGATAAACTGATGGCGGTATACATATTTGAATTTCCCCGTCCGTCTCCATCCGCGAAGCGTTCTTAAAACGCGCCAGAGTCCGGCAAGGAAGAGAAATCCGACCATGAACCCTATTGTTAACTCGGTCCAAAACCAGCTTTCCTCGGCAGTTTGAGTGAAGATGATGATTCCAAGAGCGGCCAAGAAAAAAGGTACCAATATGTTGTACCAATTGCTCCAAAACCATTTCTGCGACGTCCATGTGTATAAATATTGAATACAACGTTCATTCAGATTCTGAGGGTTTTCAAGAACTCTATACATCATCCCACTGAATGTGTTGGCCTCACTACGCAGTTCTACGCCCTCGAGGAGAATTTCAGGATTGAATGTGTGCGCCAACTCACCAGCTTCTTTAGATTCGCTTGGGGTGAGATCAATAGCGTTTTCCATTGTCGGACTATGTTGAAATTCTGTCGTACCCCTGATGGCCAATAAAGCATCCTGAATTTTCTTACTAGGCCATGCCTCTCCCGTGATTCGCTGGGGATACAACTTTTCCTCTATTTTACTTGCGATTCGGGCCTTCTTTCTTCCCCCTCGCATTTTACCCCATATGTTGAAAACGCCGGCAATTATGTCTCCCACGACACCAAGAACAGCAGGAGTCACATTTTTAAAGACGGGAAGCGTGGCAGTATCATATAGTAGAAAATCAGAGGCCGCGTTCATGAATTTTTTCATCGTGGGAATTTCTAGCGCCAGCTCGATTGCTTCATTATAGAAATGACTTACTTGTGGATCAGTCCGAATCCAATTACCATCCTTTTTGTGTGGATACGGAAAAGAACTCCAATCAAACGTAACGCTCGCGTTTCCGAGACCAAGATGGTGCGCCTTTTTGATATGTTCGATTTCATTAACTGGGTCGAATCCCATCATGAATGCAGCTAATGCATCGGCGGTAACTACATCATTAGAGACGATAACGGTCTGGAAATTTACTGGACGGCATGTTAATGGGCCTATTGCTTCACCTCCCACACTTCCATCAATAATGGTCAATGTGGGGGGGAAAGCTATATTCATATCTATAATCACGTCCTCTATTCCCGTTTTATGGTATTTAGCTTTATCCCCCTCGGGGAGAGTCCCATAAAAATTTTTCATTCCTAAGGTTACGCCTGTTAGCAAATGAGTTTTCATAGTAGGAATGGACACTATTACATCAGCGTCAAGCATAAGTTTCGAAACAACAGAAACACCAATCTTTGACTCTGTTCCGAAATCGAATCGTACACAGTCTGTTTTTCTCAAATTTATCAGAGGGACATCTTTATGTTTACTCCACTCCATCCACCCCTCTGCTCTTGCCACATCCTCAAAATCGGTCCAAACCATATCAGAATCGACGACAGCTGTCGGAATTCCCCCCACTTCACGAATCATATCAATTAGGACATCGACAACTTCAATTGATGTATAAGATCCTGGTACCTCCGGGTTTCCTCCACTAATGTTTGGTTTAATGACTACATGATCACCTGGTTTTATAAATTTTATAATTCCACCAACTAGCCTCACCGCTTCTCGTACCGCTTTTCTAGGATCAGGATTTCTTACAGTGGATAAAAGAACGGGAGTGGTCTTTTGCCTTGCGCGAAGTCGTGAGCGTACATCATCCGTATTATATACTCGCTTTGATACGATTCGAATAGCATGAGGATCGATTATTCCCCGGGTAATCTCATAACCAAACCAAAGGAAGAGGGGATAAAGGGCAAAGATAAGTGCTGCTAGTATGTTCGGGATATCTGTTATCCCCGTCAGATCGGTATGAAGCATCCACTGTTTTCCACCGATAGGTTCAAACAGGTCTGGAGGTGTCCAATCGAACACGTTGAAAGGCCATACAAAAAGGTCTAGATACAACCCAATACTAGCCCACCAAAATATCAAGACCACAAGAAACCCTAATATCCTTGTTAATTGAGCAGGGAGGAATTTCTTATTCAATAACGCAAGAATCATACCGATAACAAATAGTGTGGGAGGATCAAGGACGAATGACAATTATATCACCAGTAAGAGCGGGTAATCACAATCACCTAGTATCTAGGAGTTCCTTACTATCCCCCCTTTAATGAATTTTGAAATCAATGAACTATAGAAAGAGGAAAGTAAACTACCAATATTCACGGTTCCATTGCTCGACAGCTTGAGTTAGTAAGGATAACTTATTCGGGGCAAGATTTCCGAGCATCTTTTTTTCCTGTTCTTGCAGCGCACGACGAAACATGCCGTAGTTAATTTTACGGGGTAGTTGAGCTGCTAACTCTCTTAACATATCTTCTGAACCAATGTTTAGTTCATTCTCTGCCATCCGCCGTAAAAGTCCACGATGAAGTATCTTACTGAGCAGTAGTTGCCACTGATGATCATAATTTTTACCATTTACTAAGGTTTTACCGGCTGCATATCCCGAAAGAAGGGCTGCGTGGATACCAAATCCTCGAAAAGCTTCTAAGAATCCTGCACGTTCTCCGACCAAGAGCGACTTTCCTTGGATCGCAGAATTTGGTATTCCAAAATTTCCCCTCCCCGATAACGGATGTTTTACTGAAGCGCCTGCAAGATAATCTCTAAACACTGGGATTTCCTTAACAATTCGAGAGTAGTTTTGTTTGATGTTTTTCGAAGTTGGATGAGAAGAATGGAATGATCCTAGGATTACAGATGCCTCGTTGTTCGCTGACGGGAGATAACAGGCATACCCGAAGGGGCTGTATTTCGAATTTTGGAGAATTATTATTGTATCGGTCTCATTAACATCTACGAAGTGCTGCCCATATCCAAAGCAATGCTTGTATTTTGCTCCAGTGGCCAGGATATCTGGGATTTCGCCAGTAAATGTTTTTCCCCATCGAATATCAGTTCCGAGCTTTTCCGCTTGTTCCACAAGCAGGGCATCTATACTTTCTTCAGTACCTCGTGCGACAGAGTAGAAAAGCGGCTTCTTGTCCGAGGTGACATCAAAATAATGATCGGAATCAATATAATAGATCTGGTTATGAATTGGGTGAAAAACACTTCCTTTTTGAAATTTGAATCCCAGCTGGCGATATTCCTCAAGAACATCAGTTTCGGATTGATAGTTTCGAAGGGCGTTTATCCCACGTGCTTTTTTGGCATGATAGGAACTAGCCTTGTCTCTCACCTCGATATGTCGCCCGTTATCTCCCTGTGCGATCGAAATGGCGGCAGAAAGGCCTGAAATTCCCGCGCCTGCGATGCGAATCGTCTGTGTCATCAGCGGTACCATGCCTCTTCGGAGTTTCCCTACTATGAGGAAGAACGCCAATTTTCCTAAAGTTTATTGACCCGATATAATCAAGTAATAGTACCAACTGTAATTCATATTGATTCATTGAAATTTCTGTTGGTGAAGTTATATGAATGGATACAAATTTAAGAAAAGCGAGTCAGAATATCTTTGTGTACAATTAAACGGTGCTTTCCCCATTTTTTTCTCTCTAACGCAATAACAGACTACGATAGTTGAACCGTTCTAAATGTATAAAATCAGGTCAGTTTTCCGCAAAGGATATCATGTTTAACTAAGGCTAGTAGAACGATGGATGGTTTAGCACTATGTTGGAATTAATAAATGCATTTAGGTAGTAAAAATGGCGAATTTTGAAATATTGGCATTGTGGATAGATTTATTGACAGGGATAATATGTGTGACGGCTTTTCTTATTTCATCTTTTCAACAATACCGGTTGTACCGTAAATATCCTTTTGCAGGGCTCCGTTTCTTCACCTGGGGATTTCTTTTGGCAACGCTCCCCATCCTTACTGTCGTGTTAATTGTAGGGCTAAGATTACTCGGAATGGCAGAAGAAACGCACCAGATTCTTGTCTTGTTCTATAAGTTCACATTTAGCATAGGGGCGGTTGGAATAGGCACCTTTGCAATCGGACTTTGGAATTTACAGCCTCGTGATCCCTCACGACGTTGGTCCGCTACTCAAATATTTATTGGTGGTTTGGTTGGATTTTCAGCCGGCGCCATTTTCACCACCTTAGATTTTTTCTGGCTTTCTTCGCAAACAACTCCAAGTGTCACTCCACAAGACCTCCGTTACGGAGCCATTTACATCGATTATGATATACTGGTAGTTCTAGGGTTAGTTGTGTTGATTGCCCTTTTGGTACTTGTGGCTCTCCGCCATATTCGGAACCTTCAGAATATTCAGAAACTTCAGGTGAACCCGACAGATTTTTCGACAAGATGGTGGCCAGTAGCATACATTTCCTTGATTCTTGGTTTTATTACATTACTACTTCAACGCATCCCATTCTTTGATCAGTTCCAACTAGCATTAACGTTTGCATTACCCTTAGCGGTTGGCGGAATTGCTTTTTCAGCTGCATTCCGAAGATATCCCTCTTTATTAGCAATCACCTCCGCGAAATTGAGTTCTCTGACTTATGCGAATCCTGACGGGCTTACATTGTACGCTTTTGATTTTGTGAATAAGGAAACCTCATATGACAATCTGAATGTATTATTAGGAGGAATGCTAGCAGCCTTGAATATAAGCCTATCTGAGACCTTAGAGAGCCGTGAAGGCCTGTCATCCATTGCCTTTGGAGACAAACTTATCCATATTCATTCCACGGATCATTTTGTGCTCTACCTCATCACATCAGAAATAAATCCGACTATTGCTGATTTAATCAATCTATATGCGAAGCGTTTCGACGAAAGCTTTGGCAAGCTGCTCAGTAAACCAGGGATCGTAATCGATCAAGAACAGTTTCAGGAATTTAGCGATACCGTATCTGATTTAGTTCAGTTTGCCCCCTTAAGTTTCTAGGAAGCTGGCCAGGGATTTTCAACCAAGAAAATTGAGAATTGATGCAAGGACAAAAACACCCAAAGTGGCCATAATCCTCTTTCGGGCCCGATGGATTGTGGGCGGATCTTGCTCCCTTATAATCGGAAAAAGGAACGAAAAACCGATCATGGTACCCAAACCATCCACTATCCATAACCATCCTATTAGAGAAGAGGTGGATTGGACTAAGATTCCCTGAAATAACAAGAAAGCCCCAGCATACAAAAAAACAGCCAAGAAAGCCGCCTTCTGCGTTCCGAACGTTGTTGCTATCGTTTTTTTGCCCAGATAATAATCCCCTTCAACATCAGCTATGTCTTTATGGACCTCAAATGCAACAACGGTAATAAAAATCTGAAAAAAGAAAAGGATTACAGCAAGAGGAAGAATTCTTCCCGTACTTAAAGCTCCCACAAGAAATGCCGAGGCCACACCGAAAGCAGTGAGAGTATTTTTGAAAAGAAGGTAATTCTTGAGGCTATATGAGTATATGAAAGAAACCCCTGCTACAAAGACAGTTAGAATAAACGCAGGTAAATTTAGAAATAGGCTAAATAAGATCGCTAGGATGGTCTCAATTACAAACAATAATATCGCTTGAAAAACGGATAATTCCCTCTGAGGGAGTGGTCGGTCAGGTTTTTCGAGACGATCTAATTCTAGATCAAATACGTCATTAATTGTATTAGTAGAGGCAGAAAGGATAAAACCTACCAGGAATCCAAGGATTAGCTGATCAAATGGTGCCAGACCACCAAGAGCCACGGCCTGGCCTAAAATCACAGCTAAACCTACTAAAATACTAGCTTTCAGGCGAGCCAAGTCAGTAACCGCTTTGAGATTCTCCATGATGTCACTTCTTAATCCAAGTTTTGTTGTTTCCACTCAAATTCGTCAATCAACGTTTTTTTTCTTCTATTTTCCCATATTGAGAGTTTTATTCCAGAATAATCCATAACATAAAGAATTACTAGTATCAGAAGGATTACTACCTGTAGAATAGAAGGGAGGATATTATTTATGGCTAGGTTTGCGATCAGAAGACAGACATAACTCAATTGAGCATATCCAGCCCCTAAATGCAGGTAAGACGGCGCTTTATCATAATAGATCCAGATTCTGAGAGATGTTCCCAATACCTCAAGATATACAGCTCCCGCCGCGGCGACCAAGAGAAAAAGAATATCATTGGATATTAACAGGAAAAGGATTGTGAGAACCGTACGAATTAACAACCATGGATTAGAAAGGTTTGGATGGCCCCAAACAATTTCAACACCGATCCAAAGAAAAAAAAATGCTCCTAGGAGTATCCAGCTAATGACGTCGGCTAGATTTTCTATAATGTAGAAATAAAACCTGAATATGATTAACGTGATAATACCCCAACCATAACCGGCCGATAGGGAATATAGGCGGGTGGAATAGTGGGGATACCACCACTTCTTGCCCAAGACACCGACGATATCTGTTAGATACCCCAAAACAATCCCCAGAACAAAAAGTAAGATTTCTAAAGGAGAAATTTCTATAAATAAAAGTAGCGACCAAGGGACGATCCACGCAAGGTTCCATCTGTCTTTTTTAAACGTTCTAAGGTTCCACATAGACAATGGAACTGCAAAAAAGAGGACTATGGCATCTAGAACCAGATCATACATTTTTGCGCAAGTAGAGGATCAAAGAAGAGTGAATTTTAACTGTTCTTAGCTGGATCCCATTCTTTTATGATAAACAACACCAAATTTACGGATTAGACTAATAAGTTCTAGGAAGAATTACAGGTCAAAATTGATCAGGAATTTGTAAGGAAGCAGGAAGGCAACCTGCCTGTGTTCTTCCTGCTTCCCTATTTTATTTGACAGAGTCGATATACTTTCCCAGTGCTTGGTTCTTCAAATCAATCAATACTTTTTGAGGAATTTGGGGTAACTCGTCTGCTATATTGTCTAACGTAATGTGTAACTTCCTGAGTTCCTCACCCAGATCTCGCATGGTTTCATGGAAGTTACGAGTTAAATAAACGTCTACACGTTCTGGAGCTTCTTTAAAGATCTCTAACCTTGCCTCAGGGATATAAATTGTCCCTTTTCTTACAAGCCTGAATAAATGTGAAAGGAGTTCTGATGCTTCTTTTTGGCTGGAAACACCAGAAAGGGTAATTATTAGGTTCAAACTTTGTCTCTCTGACTGTCGGAACGCGGATACACACAGAATTTCCCAAGCGAGATCATTCAAGCGATCTGCCTTTGAGGAGGAAGTGGGTCGAGACATACGATTATGATCACTTTCGACAACTTCTTAAGCTAAACTAGAAACTTTTTCCGAATTTTCCGGCGAAATTAATTTGACACTAGACGTGAATGGGTCTTCGTAATGAGGAATGAGCAAGCCAGACAACAAAAGCCAAATTATTCAGACCTGTTTGAAATACTTAACCGACAATATCATCGTCTCGATCCACATCATGATACCTGGGAACTTTGGATTAAAAGCGGCAAAACTGCTGAAGAAATATTTGAAGTAGCAATCGGAACCGTTCTAGTTCAAAATACTAATTGGAGAAATGTCGATAAGGCCATTGGAAACCTATATCAGGCGAATATCTGCTCTTTTGAAGAGCTAATATCTTTAAAACAAGAAAAAATTGAACAAATGATTAAACCAGCAGGTTTTTATAAACAAAAAGCGAGCTATCTTCAAGTTTTATCTCGACTATTAGTTTCGTTTTCAAATTTAACGTTTCCCCCTACTCGAGATAGTCTACTCAGCTGTCCAGGGATTGGAAAAGAAACAGCTGACTCTATTCTCCTTTATTGCTTTCAACAACCAATCTCAGTTGTTGGAACTTATACACGGAGATTTTTCGCACGCTATCACTCAAGAGTGGAATACCTCAAGCTGAAATATGAGACGATTCAAGCTGAGATCCAGCAGGAACTCCCACGGGATTCCCTAGTTCTTGGGCGATTTCATGCTTTGGTTGTGGTTCATTGTCAGAATATTTGCCAAAAGCATGATCCAAAATGTGATATGTGCCCTCTTCAGTCTGTCTGTCAGTATGGAACGCTACTTGAAGGAGATCCTGCCCGCCTACAGCTTCAAGAGAAGATATCTGGGATAAAAAATAGATCTGTTTCCAAACAACCTACTTAAACAAAATTTTAGTAGCATATTTTACATTAAAGGTGTTAATAAATTGAATACTGAGAGAATTATCAAAATCGCTCTTGATCTAGTAGATATGGAGAAACTTCCCTCCGATTCAGCGGTGCATGTTCCGGGAAGCGACATTCAGAGAGTTCTATATGGAATAGACATTGGGTCAGCAGAGTTGTATTATGCAAAAGACGCGGGGTATGATGCTGTTATTACACATCATCCTGTTGGGCTTGTGGATTACTATAAGGTCTTCAGAAGACATCAAGACCAACTTGTTGAAAAAGGTGTCCCACATGAGGAGGCTAGAAAGGTCGTCGAAGAAAAATTGCCATCGCTAAAGGTGGGAGCTCACGCTCGGAATTATGCTGCAATCCCTGCGTTTGCCCAGTTGATTGGAATGCCTTTCCTGAACATTCATTGTCCATCAGACGAATTAGGTAGAAGATTGATCAATCACGCCATTGAGGATTTCATGGAGAAAGAAAGCCATCCAAGTCTTCAGTCTGTTGCTTCGTTTCTTGAGGCAACGTTTCCAGAGTTTCAAAATGCAAAAACGAAAATTGAAGTCATCAAAGGCGATTCAACTCAGGGAATCGGAAAATGGGTGTTTAGTCACGGTGCCCTTACAAACGGAGGTTTTTCTATTGCTAATTTGTATTTTCAAAATCATATTGACACTGTGATATATATCCATATTGCACCAACAGAACTAGCACGGATTTTGACCCTGGACTACGGACAATTAATAATTACCGGGCATCTTGCGTCGGACTCGATCGGGATAAACCCTTTTTTGGACAATTTAGAGGAAGAAGGTATCGAGGTGACAGCAATAGGGGGAATGATTAGAATTTAGGCCGATACCGATCTGTGTTTTTTTTTTCAAGTTCCAACCTGATTTGGGGGCCATTCAGTAGCCACTATATCCATTACAATTGAGTCTACGTATTCTCCTTCAAAAAAAACAGCTTGACGCCGTCTACCTGACTCTCGAAATCCCACTTTTCGATAGCAGGCCAAAGCTCGTTGATTTATCGAGAAAACCTCCAGCTCAATAGAGTGTAAATTAAGATCCTGAAATCCAAACTTTAGAATTTCGCGAAGGGTTTCACTTCCAATACCTTGATTCCAAAATGATGGATTAAAGATTACTATCCCAATTAGCCCACGTCGACTGACTTGATTCTGAATGCTGAGTTCTACATTGCCGATGTAAAGATCTTTCGACTGTAAGATGATGGCGAATATGTATGCTTCTCCTTTTCGCCGACGTTCCCATGTTTGACGAATCCATTCTAACTCTTCTTCTCTGCTATGGGGTGACGTTTTATTGAGGTACTTCTTGACTTCTCTCTTATTCCAGTGTTTCATCAGTTCATCTAAATCAGTGAGCTCTAGGCCACGTAATAGCACTCTATCGTTTTGCAGCACAGTTAACCACAACCTAGTTTGGAAGTAAGCAAATGACAAAAATATATTTTAATCAAGTCAAACGTAAAAGTAAGCATCACGCCTAAACTAAAGCCATTTACAACAGATGATGAAGTAGGATGCGACTCCAAGAATTTATTGATGACAATGGGCTATCTGCGGAAATAGTTCAGTTGAACACGCCATCTTCAACGGTTGAGGAAAGCATGGTTGCATTAGGTTGTGATCCTGAAGATATTATAAAATCTATTGTCGTTGTTACAGATACTAATGATTTTTATCTAGTTATACTCCAAGGAGACCGAAAAATCAAGACGAGAAAGCTTAAAAAACTGCTCAATGTAAAAGACATAAGATTAGCTGGCCCCAATCAGGTTAAAGAACAAACGGGATATGATGTGGGAGATGTACCCCCAATCAGTATTCCTCTACCCGTTATAATGGATGAATTGGTCATCAATCAACAAATCCTCTATGCCGGCGGAGGAGCCCCTTTTACAAATCTCAAAATTATGCTACCGGAGCTCCTTGACTGTACACATCCATTAATCGCTGATATTTCGATTCCCATTTGAAAAGAAAGGACAGTCGTGTGGTAAGTTTGGGACTTATCTGTAGTCTCTTCGGACACTCTTATAGGCCTATATCCACAAAGATCATTAAAGGGAAGAAAGGAGAGCACGCAAAAAGAGAGTATGATGAATTCCGCATTTACCGCTGTACACGATGCGGCAGGGAAATAGGGCAGGAAGAAGAATACTAGAAAATCGGGTTCACGTTTAGTCGCCCTCTAATATTGGTTTTCTCGGCAAACGGTAATCGCGGGCACGTCTAATCCCCATTTTCGTTAATCTATTTATAACGCGATACAATTCAAAATTTTTAAGCTTCTCTCGTTCTTCTCGGAGAGCAAGTTTGATGAAATAGTCTTTCATTGGTTCGGCAAGGTCAGCGACAACATTGGCCGGGACATGCCTCCATAGACGTACAAATCGTTGGAGTCGTAACAATTGACTTGGAGAATTTGTAACGAAAACCGTCTGGTCGGTGGCAATGAAATCCATAGACTCCATTGAATGGGCCCCAAAGACAAGGCGTGCCGGGTAAGCCTGGAAAAGCAGATAGCAATAATTGACAATAACCGAGGCAAAAGCGGAAATAATTGCAGAATCAGCCGGGGGTTGATACTCTAAATATATTGGAACACCTGCCTTTCCATGGATTATTCCCCAAGGTTTGCTTCTGAATCGAATTGCATATGATTCTAGCAATTCTCGGATAAGGGCATGAAAAAAGAGGAGTTCTTCTAGTGATAATGCACTGAATGAGCATTCACCGTTCCCCACTGTCACCTGATCTGTATTATAGGTCACAGCATTAATAGCTTGATGGAAGAGCGCATCAACATCGCTTCTGCTTAAAACGGGTTTGGATTCATTACTGGAATAAAGTTGAGAATAGATCACTGCTGCTGATCCTGCCAAAATACTTCGCATATCATCTAAGTGAGCCTGATCTAATTCGATCTGATGCATGAGTCGGGTTGTGACCAAGGGATCAGAAATTACGATGCTGTACTTGTCGAGCAGATTAACTATTAGAATCTGGTTCGCTTGGGTTGGGTGAGGGCGGGGATATCGAAGACGGACAATTCCGACACCCTGGCCTAATATTTGGTCACCTAACTTAGTTAAGGCCATAACAAAGTCTGCAGTTTGGAGTAACTTGTCTTCGTTTTCCACATCTCCAAAGTGCCATTGTACTTCCCCTTGTTTGGTAAGAATGGCCCAATTATTTAGATATAAGCGACGGGAAGAAGCCAAATACTCATTTTCCTCCTGATCTAGTCAGATTCCATATCTGGTCGGGCAAAGCTACCCTGATTAGCAGCAATACAATCTTCTCTCGTTTCGGTAGGTTAAAAACTTAATGGAACTTTATGTTCCCTTCTTCCAATAAATACCATGCAATTATAAGATATTTAGTGATGTCCAAAGTAGGTGTGTAGTTCCACCATTTGATTGGTAATCAGAGTTTGATCAACCAAAGAAAGTCGATAGAGTTGAAATACGAGTTTGTCTAAAGATTTTCGGAGATGCTCAATGGAATTATGTCCCCCACAAACTGGACATAAAAATCTAAGTCTTTCCTGCATGGAATCAGCCGTTTTGAGTTGTTTCGTAATCTGTACAACAGTACTTTCGATTTGAGAAATGAGTGATACCTCTAGATTCTGTTTCAAAGGTATTGGGAGAAGTCCGATATCTGATGGCGGTACTGCGGCAGTTAAGTTAATTTGATGAAGATACCAGTTAAGTAAAAGGGAATTGAAAATTCCTAATAGGAATTCTGCGGTGAATACCTTTTTGGAGGAGGGAAGAAGGAGGTAGTTGAGATTGTTTTCCACCCAAACAGGATGATGAGAGAGGTGATCTCGGGCGATCATAGCAGTGACTAATCGTCGAAGTTGTTCCCTAGCTGTAATACGTTGAAATACAATCCGTTCCATGAAAGCATGCTGAGAGCGAAAAATCGGGTTCTCGTCTTTTCCTGCTGGTGGTTGAAACCATCTGGATTTGGGGCGTTTTTTGGACAGATTAACCAGAAAAGGGCCCACATTCTTACCATTTAAAACGGGCTCAAAGGCCAATTGGTCTTGATCTTGGGGAAACTCCTTAAAATAAAATGGGCGGATCTTCGCATCGGCAGGACGGATTTCTCCTGATTGGATCTTGAACTGCTTTCTTGCAGGCACGCAGGTTTTTTGAAGATAATGTAGAATTCGCAGATTGTTTTTGTCCGGGCTTGGAATGATCTTTCCTTGGAAATACAAATGGGGCTCAGGAATTGTTCCCCACTTGAATTTACCCGCGTGAAATGTGGTGGCATCAAAGGTTTGGAGTACTTGGGCTAATGATGGAGAATAGGATGCTTTTTGTCCATCTTTTGATCCGAGCGCAATAATACACACACCTTGAAGAATCTTGGGAAACAGATTCCGACTTACAAAATCAGTCAAGCTTAAAATCCTAAAAGATCTTTTCAAGAACTTTCTAAGTTTCAGACTGTATTTGTCAGTCAATACTGAGTTCGCCGTCAGGAAAACCGCTATTCCCTGTGGATTCATCAAATCCTTTACACGAGCAAAAAACAGATGGTAGAGGTTAAATCGATTAACAAACATTTGACCATACAATGACCGATAGATACGAATGGATTCTGGTGTCAAAGTTTTGGTTACATACGGGGGATTACATAATATGATATCAAATCCAGGGGGTTTAAAGCTGAAGACAGTTGGAAACTCCTCATCCCAGTGAAAACAAGGAAGATTTTCGCTTTGAATTTGGCCAACTGAATAGGGGAAATTGTCTTTCTTCGCAGAGGTTCGACCAACCAATGCATTTCCAATCCTAGTTTTTTCGATTATATGCGTTGTTATTTCTCCTATATCACCACCTATCCAGGTTCTAAGATTCTGTCTACAATCATTTACACACTCTTTATCACCGTCGACTCCCCATAGATTACGAATAAGAATGTTTTTTCGAATTTTCGCCATATCCCGTTCAGGGCTCCGATATTTAGCGGCAAGTGCTCTCTCCATTATGGCTCCAGCTGAAAGCAGAAAACTTCCTTTACCCATTCCTAGGTCAAGGATTTTCACCATGCGGAAACGGTCTTCCAATTTCGATTCTAATTTGGAAAAAAAGGTAAAAATGCTCGTTGTATCAAAATTTGGAGGTTTTGATCCTATTTGGAGAAGATAATGCCGAAACGCCAATTGAACGACTATATTTGCCAAGGATTGGGGAGTTTGAACACTGCCCAGCGTTGAAGTTATCATGCTGATTACATCTGGTTTATCAGGACTCTTTGAATTTTTTTACCCGTTCTTCAGTATAATAGGGTAAAGAGCGAAATCAATGCAATAATTTTCAATTAAAATTGTTACTGACTCATTATATCAATTATTAGATAAATAATATTCCTTTAGAACAAGTGATTGTCCTATACTAAAGGAATAAGGTAACTAGGTTGGTTTGTTTAGGTACCCAATCGATTTGGGTGCTTGTGTGGGAATTCTTAAATTCATGGGGATTTAAACCTTGTATTATCCATTGGAATTACTCAACCCACCCACGTTGGATTCATATGAGTAAAGAAAGCTCCCACGGTCTTGGCGCCGAACATCCAAGGGGTCATCAGATTCAGGGTTTTTGTTTCATTCTCTTCTTCGTTGTATGGATCTTAGATACATTTGTATTGAAAATGACTCTCTCAGGATTCATTCCTCCAATAATAAGTTTCTTATTGTTCTGTTTAGGCTTGATAGGTGCGGCATTTTTTATTAAAGCGTCTCATGACAATGTTCTGGCAACTGTACCAACTTCAATCGTCACAGATGGTGTATATGGTTATTTACGGCATCCAATGTATGGTGGGACATTGCTAATCTACCTCTCTTTCTCAATCTTGTCAATGTCATTGATTTCCTTAATTCCTTTGACTTTTTCACTTGCACTGTACGATATTATTGCAAGTTATGAGGAAAAGGAGCTTGAGAACGATTTGGGATCTGAGTATTCCCTATACAAAGCTTCGGTACATAGGTGGTTTCCACTTATTTCCTTATTAAGAAGAAGAAAAGGTTACCATTTTACAATTCTGGAATCAAACTAGTTCACTTGACTTGATAATTTTTCTTGGATGGGAGAGTACCGAATGAATCGGTATTGAGAGGAATCATATTTTTCATACTGAGGAGGAGATCCCGTTCCTCCACCGTGGGTGGGTCTTTTTCTGATCCCTAGAGTGATGTTTAAGATATCAAAGCTTAGCGTTTTTAATCTGGGTATTGGACTCCTCCTATGGATTGGATGCGGCTCACATGATCGAAACGGAAATTCTTGTGGTCGGTGGGGGACCTGCTGGAGTCATTTCAGCGATTACAGGGGCGAAGGCTGGCAGACAGGTCACTTTAATTGATGCGAAGACACATGATGAAATTGGCAATAAAGTGTGCGGGGATGCACTGGATTTAGGCCCAGTCAAGTTTCTCGAAGAAAAACTAGGGATTGAAAAACCCCACGGAGAAGAGGTAGCGGATACTGTTGAGCGACTCATCTTTCGGACTCCCCGTGTGGATTTTCCCCTGATTGGCGATGGATATGTTCTAAACCGTCACCCCTATGGTCAACGTCTGTTGAAAAAGGCCGAAGAGTACGGTACAACCGTTATATCCCAAACTAAGGTTAAATCAGCCATTGTAGAGAATGGATCTGTTCAGGGTGTTATTGTCAAAGACAGGATAACTAAAGAAGAGTATGAGATTCGGGCAAAGATAACAATTGACTGTTCGGGCCGTAACTATCAGGTTCGTAAAACGATCCCCCAGAGCCAATTTCCCTACTTAGAAAAAGAAATGGATCGACGAGACATTGCGGGGTCGTATCGAGAGATTATCACGACCAAAGAGGATAATCCTTACCGTCATGAGATCTATCTCATTTATGAGGATACGATTCCAGAACCAGGATATTTTTGGATCTTCTCGAAAGGCGAGAAAAGGCTCAACTGCGGGATTGGATGGTTTATGGACACTAAGGCTGAACGCGGCATGAAATCACACTATCGTGAGGTTCTGCACAAGTATTATCCACCTGGATCTTATGAACTGGAGCACACGGGTGGTTATTGGATTCCCACTCGTTACCCAATGACGAATGCAGTAGCTCCAGGTTTTATGGCGGCAGGTGATGCCGCATTTCATGTTAATCCGCTATCTGCAGAAGGTCACGGGCCCGCACTGGTTGCTGGATACTATGCCGGCACCGCCGCAGCCAAAGCGATTGAAAAAGGGGATGTCTCGGAGGAAGCACTGTGGGAGTATAACATTAATATTATGCGACATTTCGGATTAAGTCATACAAAAATTCAGCTTTTTACCGCAGCCCTACGGCGAATTAAGGTTCGAGGTTTAGAGTTTTTTCTGAAACGAAAAATCCTGGATCAAGACCAGTTTGTTAATCTTCATGGAGGAAAAAAATTAAACAAATTAGAGATGCTATGGATTGCAATCAAAGCTTTTCCCCGTTACTTAATCTTGTGGGAGTTGCGAAAAATCTCGAAAGGGGTTCAGTTCTTTGAAAACCTTTTTGCCAGGTATCCTACTCATCCTTCTGGTTATCCTGCTTGGTATGCAGAATTTGAGAAAAATATGAACAAAGCTAGGTTTCAAGACTCTGAATCCGCGGAAGTTTAAGAGTTACCATGGTTCCCTGGCTCCAATCTTCCGATACTCTGCTGTCGTACATAATTTCTCCGCCAAAGAGATCGACTAGGGTTTTAATGATTGTCATGCCAAAACCAAGAGAATCTGGGGATGCTTTCCATCCTTCTCTTTTTCTTGCTTTAGGATCAAACAAATTTGGTCTCATTATGGGCGATATTCCTTTGCCCCAGTCGCTGATCTTGATTTCAAGGATTTCTTGGTTGTCTCTGTCCTGGTTAATCTCGATGTCAATTTTTACGGGATTTGAGGGAGTATGAACTACTGAATTCTTCAGGATGTTTAGAAAAAGAATTGAAAGAAGCTTATTGGCTAGAACTGTTGGTTCCCGAGAATTAGCATACATTTTGTAAGTAACCTGGATCTCCTTGTCAGTAAAAAGGGATTGAAGTTCCCCAATGGTTTCTTGTAAAGTGGTTACAATTGAAACAGGATAGAGTTCATTTTCTGCTTCAATTCTTAAATTTCGCAACTCGCTCAGAATTTCCATTGTCTTCGTCGTGTTCTTTCTAGCAATCTGAATACTTTGTCCAATATTATTGCAATCTGGGGTTTTTTGTTTCTCCAAACCTTCTAACGTAAGATTTGTGATTGAAAGATAATTCAAGAGGTCATGTACCAGGATATCGGTAAAAAATGCATCCCGTGCCGTTGCAAATTTCAGTTGTTGAATATTACGTTTTTCTCTGGTTATCTCCTTGATCAACTCTAATGTCATTATTTCCCCTTGATAAAGAATCGGAAGTGCCAAGACACTATACCATTTGCCATCCCCTAGATGACGATCTTCCTTTACTGTATAAAGCCCAGATAGTTTTGTTTGAAGTAATAAACATTCTGGACATGGTTCAGATCTCCCAAAATTAACTGAATAACATTTGTGGCCAATTTTAGGTTTCCTATGTTCGAGGAAAACTCCATCCTCCCATATAATGTTATGATCTTGATCTTTAATCTGAACTGAGTATCCCGAGGGTGAAAATATCATTCGCGTCATTTGAGTTAGAGAATCGAATTCGATTAGCTCTTCAGTTGATGAGGGCATAGGGGCATTCAACACCAGAAAGATGGGAGAAATCCTAATTTCTCATGGAATAAATGCGTAGATGCTAATTAAAATATCATGAATATAATAGTTTCGTGGTTCTGGACAATTATTGACAGACTAATTAGCTGTTTTTACGGGAACCTCATGCCTAGGAGCTTCTGTTGTTCCAAGAAGTATGTCTCTCAGATATAAGCCTGTGGGACATTCGATCTTCGCAATTTCTTCGGGAGTTCCTGTAGCAAGAACTTGACCTCCATTATCGCCTCCCTCTGGACCTAATTCGATAATCCAATCCGCGGATTTTACAACTTCTAAATTGTGTTCTATAACGACTATGGTGTTCCCCTCTTTAACTAACCTCTGCAGTACTGCTAGAAGATAGGAAATGTCGTGGGTTGATAATCCCGTTGTTGGTTCATCAAGAATGTAAAACGTTTTTCCAGTAGATCTTTTCGCCAATTCCTTCGCTAGCTTGACTCTTTGGGCTTCTCCTCCAGAAAGAGTAGTTGCGGGCTGCCCAAGCTGGATATAACCCAAGCCTACATCGTCTATAGTCTGGAGTTTATGCTTAATCTTGGGTATATTCGAAAAAAATTCAAGTCCTTCTTCAACAGTCAAGTTCAAAACATCAGAAATGTTTTTTCCCTTATAGCGGATTTCTAGGGTGTCAGTATTATATCTGAGTCCCTTGCAGTCATCACATTGAATCCATACATCAGGGAGGAAGGATAGTTCGATCTTGATTCGGCCGCCGCCGTGACAGGTTTCACAACGGCCTCCCTTCACGTTAAAACTGAACCGTCCAGGCTTATAACCGCGGACCTTAGCTTCCTTAACTTGGGCATAAAGGCTACGGATATTATCCCAAACTCCTGTATATGTAACTGGGTTACTGCGTGGTGTTCTGCCGATTGGGCTTTGGTCAATATTGATCACCTTGTCAATGTGCTCTAAACCTTTGAATTGCTTATGGTTTCCAACCCTTTTTTTCGATCCGTGAAGATACTTCATCAATCCACGATAAAGAGTATCATTCATCAGAGTAGATTTTCCGCTGCCGCTCACACCCGTTAAACAAATTAGACGACCTAGGGGAAATTTAACAGTTATATCCTTGAGGTTGTTCGCAGAAGCTCCGATGATAGTAACGGCTTTTCCGTTTCCTGCTCGCCTTTCCTTTGGGATTTCGATTCTCCTACGGCCTGAAAGATACTCTCCAGTAATTGAATGTTGAGACTCCATTATATCTTGAGGACTCCCCTGAGCAACTAGGGTACCTCCATGGATACCTGCCCCAGGCCCCAGATCTATGACATGATCTGCGGCCAAGATAGTTTGATGGTCATGCTCGACAGCTAAGATGGTATTCCCTATGGCTCTTAAATTCTTCAATGAGCCGAGAAGTTTGCTTTGATCACGAGAATGAAGTCCAATAGAAGGTTCATCAAGGACATAAGTCACTCCAACCAATGCAGAACCTATTTGAGTTGCAAGACGAATCCGTTGACTTTCTCCTCCACTAAGGGTCATTGAGGCCCTTTCCAATGTCAAGTAGGGAAGGCCTACTGATATCAGGAACTCTAAACGGGCTTCGATTTCTCGAAGGATATTCCGAGCGATTTTAAGCTGAGTTTCAGTCAGATCTGGTCGGAGTGATACCAACCATGTGCGGGCTTTTTCTATCGTCATCTCCGCAACCTCCATAATATTCTTGTCTTGAATTGTTACAGCCAAAGACTCGGCTTTCAACCGCCGTCCCCCACAAACCTCGCAGTGATCTTTACGCATGAATCGCTCGTAATATCTACGTGCCCCATCACTCTTCGTTTCACGATACCGGCGCCAAATAGTGTTTATAATTCCTTCATGCTGATGTTGCTTTGATTCCCACTTGGATCGTTCGGATTCAAATACAATACTCATTTTTTGCTTCGAACCATGCAGTAATCGCTTTATAACCTCTGGTGGATGATCCTTGAGAGGTAAATCTACATCAAAGTCGTCCCAGGCCTTTCCTAAAGAGGTATAGTAGCTGTACCGCCAAGTGCCAGGTTTTAATGGTTTATCCATTACTCCGCCGTCTCGGAAGGAAAGTTCGGGATTGGTGACTATCAAATCTGGATCGATTCTTAATTGAGTACCCAAGCCTTGACAATCGGGACAATGCCCCCAGGGGGAGTTAAAACTGAAATTACGGGGTTTAAGCTCTTCATACGACAGTTCACATTCAGCACACGCGTAATTCTCTGAAAAGAAGAAATCTTCTTCCTTATTGTCATCACCATTACTGGCTTTACTAATAATCACTACCCCTTCCCCTAAAGAAAGGGCTTGCTCCACTGCCTCCGTTAGACGGGATTTAATGGACGGTTTAATTATTAACCGATCGATCACGACTTCAATCGTATGAATCTTATATCTATCTAATGTAGGGGGATTATCAAGTTCGTATTCTACACCATCTACTCTTGACCGAACGTATCCCATCTCAAGGAGCCTTTCCCATTGAGTATGGTGAGTACCCTTTTTTCCCCGTATAATCGGTGCCAAAATCTTGATTTTTGTGTCCTCTTCCCAGGTTAGAATAGTTTGGGTAATAGATTGGGGAGATTGTATACTCAGTTCTCTACCGCAGTTCGTACAATGAGGCGTACCTATATTAGCGAAAAGAAGGCGTAAATAATCAAAAATTTCGGTCTGCGTTCCGACAGTACTTCTGGGATTTTTGGATGTTGTCTTCTGCTCTATCGAGACGGCGGGACTGAGCCCTTCAATCAGATCCACATCTGGTTTTTGCATTCTCCCTAAGAATTGTCGGGCATAGGCACTCAAGGATTCTACGTATCGGCGTTGGCCTTCCGCAAAGATCACATCAAAAGCCAAACTGGACTTACCGCTGCCACTCACCCCTGTTATAACAACCAGCTGATTTCGCGGAATTTTGAGAGTCAGCTCCTTGAGATTATGAACCCTTGCTTTTTGAACGTAAATAAACTCCTTCTTGAGGTCACTCATCGCAATACTACGCAACTTACAAAGCCCTTTTAAGACCTTCTGAGGTGGTAATCAGAATTCCCGAAAAACACGGCCTGGCAAGAAATATTAAAAAGAAAAATAATTTAATGGATATTCACGAAATTTGCTTATCAAGCCCTCCTGTATTTTAAGGTTAGGAAGATTGATATAAAGTTTTTACTAAAATATCAAAATAAAAATCCATTAATTTTTCAAAATACTATTCCTGATCAATTTTAGGAGGAAATAGTAAAGGTTTATGAAATGAGTTGTATCATAAAGCCCCAGAGGGAGATATCTGATTTGATTATCCGAATTATCAGTAGCTGCGGATTTTCTAAAATGGAGATAAAGGAGAACTGTTCCTACAGTTTTGACAATCTATTTAATTAAAATAATATAAATCAAACCCTAATTTTGCCCGAAAAATCTCTCTTATAAGTAGTGCAAAATTCTACCAGCTATGGTTGAAGCAAATGAGTACTGAATCTGCTCCACACGTAGTACCGTCCTCCATTTCATTTCGCAGGTGGTTACTCGGGCACCTCTTCTCCAATCCTATGATCATCTTGGTTGTTCTGATTGGTACCGCTGGAGTCATTTTCACAAGACTAAGCATTCCTATTGTCCTTGGTGTTGCGTTGGATACTGCTATTATCGATGTGAATGGAATATTTACAACGCCCCAAAAACTGGGCCTACTGGCAAACTACGTCGTGACCCTGTTAATACTAGGACTCCTCCAGCTCATCATTTCCATTTTTACTACTCTTGCCAATGAATATCTCTCCTGGAATGCCCAGCGAAGAATTCGAGAAGAGTTCTTTGACTCTATGCAGAATAAACCGTTACAATTTCACGATAGCGTACAGACTGGAGAATTGATGGCCCTTACCACCAATGATTTAGGTCAAGTGGGCGGGATGATCAGTCCTGGCATAGGCATGTTAGCGGATGTATTTATTTCGATTTTATTATCTGCTTTACTTGTTCTTACCGTATTACAGTCTCCCCAATTGGTATTGCTCTCTATACCATTTCTTATTGGCTATATATGGGCCATATTCAGCTATAACAAGAATATGGCACCAATCAGCAAGACATTCATGAGAAAGTGGGGTGCTATCGCTACGGCGGTCCAAGACAATATCACAGGAGCTGCCGTTGTTCGTGCGTTCGCGGAAGAATCCTACGAGCGAGAAAAATTTATGAAATTCGTCCTAGATTTTCGAGATACTTGGGAAAAGCGTCAAATAATACAAGCTCGTTATTTTCCCACTCTTGTTCTTTTTGCAGCGATCGGTACGTCTGTTGCAATTGGTTCGTTATTTGTATTAGCTCAAGAAATGACCATTGGCACTTTGGTCGCTTTTCATGGACTTCTCTATACATTGTTAGTGCCTACTTACATTATTTCCTTCGGAATTGAACTTGCAGCTGCGGGAATAGCTGGAGGAAGACGTATCCATTCCATGGAGATTCGAGAAGCAGGGGAGAATGAAATCCAAACCAAGAAAGTTCTGGACAATATTCAAGGATTGATAAAGTTTGAGAATGTTTCTTTCAAATATCCCTCCTCTAAAACATGGATACTAGAAGACATTTCTTTAACGGTAGCACCCGGCCAAACTATCGCTATAGTAGGGCCCACAGGGGCAGGTAAATCGTCTCTAACTAAACTATTGCTCAGGCTTTATGAATATGAAGGGACAATTTCAATCGATGGTGTGAATATCAAAGATTATACCTTGGAATCACTTCGCAAGAACATTGGTCTTATAGAACAGGACATATACTTGTTCCCTAGATCTGTCAAAGAGAATATAGGGTTTGGAAACCGTCAGGCTGGACAAGCCAAGATTGAAGCTGCCGCAAACTTAGCCCAAGCTCATGAGTTTATTACAACAGTTCTTAAGGATGGGTATGAAACAAATGTGGGCGAAGGGGGATCACAATTATCGGGTGGTCAGCGACAAAGAATCGCTCTAGCTCGTACTTTTATCACGGATCCTCGTATACTAATACTGGATGATTCAACAAGCTCTGTCGATTCTAAGACAGAGGAAGAAATGTATAAGGCTATCAATGCAGTTAGTCAAGGACGAACCACATTTATCATAACACATAGACTGTCGACCATCCGAAAAGCGGACTGTGTGGTTGTTATCAAAGGAGCAAAGATTGTGGCACAAGGTCATCATTCCAGATTGATCTATTCATCTCCTGATTACAGACGTATCTTTGGCAAGGGTGCAGATCTGCCGCCATTACGTGAGGACCTTCCATTTGCAACAATGACATCATAGGAGGAACTATTATGGGTTGGATTTTTGAAGGAATTGAAAGACAAGATTTAGAAAGAAAATATTCCGATAGAGAGCTAATTACTCGCAGCATAAAGCGTCTGGCACCATTCAAGCGCCCAATTTTGGTTTCAACCACTGTAATGGTTATTCTTACTATTACGGGACTTCTTGCTCCTCTATTCTTCGCAAATATAATTGATAATCTTACAAATCCCTCTGACTTGATCTTATGGGTTATAATTGCAGGAGGGGCAATGTACTTCATTTTAAGTATACTAAATTGGATAGGAGACTACATCATTAGAATCCAGTTTTCAAAACTGGTTCCAGATTTCATGGTTACACTGAGAGGAGACGTGTTCGATGGGCTCCAAAGACAAGATATGAAATTCTTTGACACTCATCGAAGTGGAAAGCTCAATTCACGAGTTTCCTCTGACGCAGGAGACTATGGGGGAGCCGTTTCAGTCGTTATGACTGTTGCAGGAAATTTTTTGATTGTTTTTTCTGTCTTCATCGTTTTAGCAATAATAAATTTTCCTCTGGCGCTCATTACGGCCTTTGTGGTGCCCGTTCTCCTGATTGCTAGTTTCCTTTTTAGATGGATTGCGCGGGCCACAGCAAAATCCTTTCGCCGAGCAACGGCTGCAGTCAACGCGGCCATGGCCGAATCATTTAGTGGAATACAGGTGTCGAAAGCTTTGGGGGTAGAAACCGAGACTCTTGAGGATTTTCGCCAGGTTAACCAACGGCATTTTGCATCTGGATTTCGCCGTAGCCTATCGATGATGATGTTCTTTCCCTTTGTTAGTTTTCTTTCAGCATTTGGCACAGTATTAATTCTATCATTTGGTGGACAAGCGGCCATTAATGAGCTGGGTTTTGTATCTGCTGGAACTCTTTATGTTTTCCTTTCATACTTGGAGCGTTTTTTCTTTCCTGTAACAGAGTTGGTGAATTTTTATGCCCAAATTCAGGCAGGCTTCGCCGGTTTCGAACGAATATTGGAAGTGATTGATACAGAACCTGAGGTCCAAGATCTGGGAGATGTTGTTCTTGACCAGATGGAGGGTAAAATCGAGTTTCGAAATGTCAATTTCAGATATGTGGAAGAGACCCCAGTTCTAACGAACTTCTCGCTGACAATTAATCCCGGAGAAAGAATCGCGATCGTGGGCCACACTGGGGCGGGTAAAACATCCATCATCTCATTATTAGCGCGATTTTATGAATTTCAGGATGGTAAGATCCTAATTGATGATGTGAACATTCGAGATCTCAAAATGAAGGAATATCGAAAGCATTTAGGCATTGTTCTACAGACGCCCTTCCTTTTCAATGGTACAATAGAAGAGAACATAACTTATGGCCGCAGAAATGCCTCTAGAGAAGATTTTCATCGTGCTCTCGAAGTTTCTCGAGTAAATGAAATATTAGAGTACCTTAAGGATGGGCTAGAGACTCAAGTAGGCGAATCAGGGGGATTATTGAGTACTGGTCAACGTCAGCTCGTCTCATTTGCACGTGCCTTATTATCAGACCCCCAGATACTCGTCCTGGATGAAGCAACCTCCAGTGTCGACGCTTATACCGAAAGTATGATCCAAGAATCTCTAGAAGAACTGATGAGAGGAAGGACATCCATTGTCATTGCCCATCGTCTGAGTACAGTAAGAAACGTAGATCGGATTATTGTCCTTGATAAGGGCAAGATTATTGAAGAAGGTACTCACGATACACTTCTTGCTCAAGGCGGGGAATATGCTGATTTGTACAATACATACTTCCGGCACCAGGAAGCGGATTGGACCCCAACAGGTCATGAACAGCTTACACCAGTTGAATATACCGCTCCGCCTTAACAATTATGAATTATAGCATTATTAAATGAAATCTATCCGAATTAGTCAGGTTTCAGGTATGTTCTACAATTACGGCGCATTTCCACGTAGTAAAGATAGAACTGAGCGTTAACATCAAGTGTAAAGAATGAATTAACAGCAAACCTGTTTTTATAACCAATCCTATTTGACGTTTTCATTACCCTTTCCGGTTGTTTGTATGTATATGTCGTATCCTTCGTCGAATACAGATTTAATTCCTGATGATTTAAGGTCTTGTCTTGAAATCCCGGGACAATCTGGGTTTGAGAAGGCCATCCGTGAATACCTGACAGAAAAACTGACCCCATTTGGTGAGATTCAGTTTGATAAATTGGGTTCCGTAATATGCAGAATCAAGGGACTTGAGAGAGAGAAAAGTAAATGGCTTGTTGCGGCGCATATGGACACCTGTGGTTTCATTGTTCATAGCATCATGGCGAATGGCCACGTTAAATGTGTCAATTTTGGGTATAGAGACACCAAAGCATTACATCTCCATCCTGTGGCTATCAGTACGAGTAATGGGATGGTTCATGGAGTGATGAATGCGAAAACTGTAGATCAAAAGAGTAACTTCGAGATTGATGTAGGTAACAGTCGAAGTGCAAAAGAAACGGAGGATCTCGAGATTAAACCAGGAGATCCCGTTCATTTTACCAATGAACCTGTTCTTTTGGGAAAATCAACGGATTTGGTTCTTCGTGCCCCTCGGTTGGATAATCGATTTGGCATTTTTGGGATTATTAAACTCGCCAAACAGCTTGCTGCAGAAAGACCTCCCAATGATACATATCTGGTAGGGACTGTAGAGGAAGAAGTGGGCGGTCGGGGGGCTCAAACCGCCGCAAGAAAGATTCGGCCCGATGGGGCACTAGTTTTGGATGTCACATATGATGAATCCCCAGTTCATCTAGGAAAAGGTCCTGTACTAACGCTTTCCGACAAGTCTAGTCTGGTACCGCCACATGTGCGAGATTACCTACTTACCCTCGGAAAAGACAGTGGGATAAACCTTCAAACGGAAGTTTGGAATATCGGGGGTACCGATGCTGGACCTGTTAGAACTGTAGGTGAAGGGGTCCCTACCCTTTCAATCCTCTGTGCTACTCGGAATAATCATACCCCTAGTGAGATTGGATGCATCAAGGACTGCTTCGATACAGTATCCTTTTGTCGTGCGATTTTTGACCGAGGCGAGGAACTGCTTTCTAAATGGCTCCCCTAAAGATTAGCCAAAAGTAATTACTGTAAGCAGGAAATCCCCGAATAAGCAAGGATGAGTGTCAATAAATGAATACTGACCAAGTTCCAAGCCAAATTACTTCTTGGTTAAACAAGATGGGATTAAACTTCAAATCCATCCGAGACACCATTGTAATCCTTTACACGTTGGAGGGAAATGAAAAAAACTTTCGGTTTCCAGTCATCATAAATTGGGGTGGGGGATGGATTCAAATTGCCTCCCTCCTGGCACACCATGATAATATTCTCCCAGAAAACCAAAGAGAATTGTACCAGAATCTCCTACTGAGTAATTGGCAATTGAAGGACGTTATGTATTCCGTAGATCCGCATGG